>DATHES010000141.1:0-45215 GCA_035318465.1 Polyangiaceae bacterium | reverse complement strand
ATACCCCAAACTGCCCGTTCTCATGCTCACCAGCGAGTCGCGCATCGACAAGGTCGAGCGCGCCAAACGCGCCGGTGCCAAGGCGTGGATCATCAAGCCGTTCAAGCCCGAGCTCTTGATTCAAGCCGTCGCCAAGCTGACCGCGTAACTTTTGCCTAACCGGTGGGAGAACGTCTTCCCCATTGGCCCCCTACGCGCGCCGCACACCAAGCAGGAGACGTCGAACGACCCGTCGGGAAAAGGCCGAGAGGCCCCGAGCGCGGCGCAGGCGACGCCGCTCGGTTCAATGACCGTCTGCGCAGGTCTTCATCTCTCGATTGACGAGGGCTTTGCGCTCCGCGAGGTGCTTCTTCCACGCGCCCGGCGCTTCGTATTGCTTGTAACCGTCGAGTTCGGCGCGCACTTTGCGTTCGTGCTCGCGCACCGCCGCTGCGAAGGCGGGGCTCTTCCCTTCTCCCCCTGGACAAACCGCGCCGCGCTCGAGCGCGGCGGGTACGCACCAGTCCAGGAAATCGAGCACCCTCTCGCGGCTGCGGAGGAACGCGCGCTCTCCCCAGAGAAAGAGCCCGCGCATGACGACGGGATCGAACGTGTAGCCGGTGGCAAAGAGCTGCGACGGGGCGATGTCGTCGGGAACCGATACCGACAAGAGCCGCGGCTCCAGCGTGGGGGCCGCCGCGCCCGGGGCGCCGCTGGAACAGAGCGCGCTACTGCCCACCAGGCCGCCCAATTCGCAGGCATGCGCTTGACGGCGATGTTGCTCGAGACCCGCGTAGCTCGTCTCCCAGCCGATCATACGAATGCCAATGGTCGTCAGGGTGCCGAGCACGAGCGGCGCGAGACCCTCCACGCCCGCGACCGGCGTGCTCATCGCGCGGAATACGTTGAGAGCGAGCACCTTGCCGCGCGTCGCCCCCACGGCGCGCGCGGCGGGATTCACGCTTTGCAGTCCACCGTCGAACCAGATGCCAGCTTCACCGCCCGGTCCGGTCAATCCCGAGAAGAGGCGGGCGCGCGGCGGGGCGAGGATCGGTTCGGAGATCGACGATAGAACGGCCTCGCGCTCGCAGTGGTCGGCGTTCATGCCCGGGAGCCGGCAAGCGCGTTCGTCGACCACACCGAGCACGCCTTGACCGAGGTCGGCCGCCACCACCGTCCGACCAAAAGCATTGTTGCGGGTGAGCGACCCAAAGGTGCGAAAGAATGGCTCCAACCTGTTCTTGTCGAGCGGATCGAACTGGAGAAGGCTCTTGGTATCGGGTTTCAGGAGGTCGAGCGCCGACCCCGGACGCGCACAGAGGAGATCCCACTCGTTGACGACGAAATCACGCTCCAGCTTGGCCAGCGCGCAGTCTTGCAACGAGCGGTCGTTGCGCGGCGCCACCTTCCCGCTCCCCTCGCGGATGCAGGCGTCGATGGCCGGTGCCAGCTCGGGCGGTGGCTGCGCGTCCGTGAAATAGAGATCGAGCGGCAAACTGATGAGCGACCCTACGCTGCTTCCGAACGCCGCACTGAACCGCTCCTTGTCGAGCAGGGCGCTTTGCGCGGCGCTGCCATGGGCTCGCGCCAATTCGCGCATCCAGAGCAGGGCGTAGACATAGCCGGCGGCGAACGCACCATTGGCGGCGCCACCGCTCAAAGAGAGCGCCGGTTGATTCGGATCATGCACGGCAACGGGCTCGGCTCGGAGCAGACGTGACGCGTGCGAAAGGGCACCACCCAGAGCCGCCAGGAGCGCGCGCGGTGGCTGCTCGTGGATGACGGAAGGACCGAGGGCCGCCATCTGGTAGCTCACCACGGCGACGGCGGCGTCGTCGAGCGATGCAGCGAGAGCGAGCCTATCCGCCTCCGAGCTGGGGGGCGAGGTGCATCCGAATTGAAGGGAGAACGGCGGCGTTGCGCCACGCGCGGCAGGCTTGAGCCAGGCCAGGCGCGACGAGCAGGTCGGCCTCGTCCCACCTCCCGCCAGGCAGTCTCCATAGCCGTACATCCCATCGAGAATGGAAGGATCGGTCGCGAGATCGGCCAAACAAGCGCCGGCTTCGCGCGGGCGCTCGTACGCCACCATCAGCGTCGACATCAGCGCCGAGTCCACGGTGAGCGGAAGATCGCGCGGCACGCTCTGGGGCGGGTCGCTCGGGTAGGACAGATCGACGAACGTCGACTTGATGCTGGGAATGCAAGCCGTCGCACCCACCGCCGCTGCGCACATCACGACCCGGCGAGCGAACGACCTTTCACCTGGTCGTTGCAAGCTCGCAAGGGTCATCCCCATCCGGCCATGAATAGCAGATCATGCTCTCTCCGGCGCAAGGATCTCGAGCGCTGGAAAGTACGTTCGATAGCGGACAGGGTCCCCGTGTGAGCAGTCGCATGCTCTCGACGACCGCATGCGCGCCGACGTAGAAGTCTGGCATGAGAGAGCGTTTCGCTCCGCCACGACGGCGGTAGGCGAGGAACGCTTTGCCGGCGAGAAAGCCCGCGTCGTAGGGCAGGAACCTGCGCTCGAAATCAACGAGCGCGTCGTCCGCGGCCTCGATGCGGTCGAACTTCATGCTCACTTCGGCAAAGATGATCGCGTTGATGGCCAGCCTCGATCGTTCGGCAGCGTCGCGAAGGGCGCTCGCCGACCAGTCCTCCCATTTCGGGTCGTGCGTGATGACGTCAAGGATGACGTTGGTGTCGACGAGGGTTCTCCCGCCGGTGCCACGGAAGAACGAGTTACGTCAGAGGGAGAGCCCGACCCCGAGGAGCCCGACCCACGCCACGCCGTTTCGGCTCGGCTCGGGCGCGGACGTCTGGCCGGACTGGATCTGATTCTCGTAGGTGTCGTTCGTGTATCCCGTCGTCGGCCGCCAGTTGAACTCCGCGGTGAAGGCAAGGGGCGCGGCCGGGGTCCAAATGAGACCGCCCCCCACCAAGAACTCGGCGAAGTTCGCGGTGGCGCTCGGCACGGTCCTCCCGATGCAACCTCTTCCGTCGACGCAGACTTGCAGCCTCTGATCGGGGAAGTCGCCGTGCGCCCAGCCGGCGCCAGCGACACCGAACGGCTGGACGGGGCCCGGCAAGGGGATCTTCAGCTTGAGGCGAGCTCCGATGGTACGAAACGAAATGCTCGTCGCGCCGTCGAGGTCGGGCGTCGTGCTGGCAAAAGCGATGTAGGGCCCCATCATCAGCATGGGAAAGAAAGTGAGATCGCCATTCAACTGCCAGGTGAAACCGGTTTTGTAATCGGTCTCGGCGAGACTCCGCTTGACGAAACCCGCCGAAGCGGTGAGGTCGATGGCGGAGGCGCGGGCAGGTGAAGCCACGAGCGCAATCGTCGTGGCCAGGATGAGACTCGCCCCCCAGCGCATCATCGTCGTTCGTTTCATGGGTTCAAGGTCCATTCTTGCTGCGATCTCCCATCACGCCAAGTTCCCCCCCATGGCGCATCTTTGCACCGAAGGTCGAGGGCTCAAAGTCCGACGCAAGGCGGACGCTTTTCGTTCCAAAGGCGCAGGATAGGGCCAACGGTCACCTGCAGTCGTCCGCTCACGACGCATCGTTATCCATAACCATGGGAGGTGCGTCTTGATGGAGATCAACACGAAGTCGTTCTTGCTACGAACCGCGTTCGGAATCGCGCTCGGATGGGCCGCACTGGCCGGAGCGGCCTGCGGAGACGGAGGGGACGAGGTGGCTCCCGGCGGAGACACGGACGACGTGTGTGGCGGGTTCGCAGGTACGCTTTGTCCTCCTGGCAAGTTTTGCGACTACCAAGCGGGCAGTTGTGGTCACGGCGACGCGCTCGGCACGTGCCAGGCGATCCCCACCGCGTGCACACTGGAATGTACGAATGCGTGCGGTTGCGACGGACAATCTTATTGCAACGCCTGCGTGGCGCATACCGCCGGCGTCGATGACTCCGCGGAAACGACGTGTGAAGGCGCGCCGCCTACCGCCAACTGACGGATTCCGCGCGCGGGTTTTACATCGCCAGATTCGGAATCACGTGCGCCTCGAGCTCGGCGCGCGCTTCGTCGCCGAAGTCGATCGCTCTTCGTGTCGTCAAGTCGAGCGAAACGGCGACCGCTTCGCTCGTCGACACGCAGCGCGAGCTTTCCACGTCGAAGATCCAGTGGCAAAACTGAATGGTTTTCTTGGCGACGGCCTTGAGACCGACGCGCATCTCGATGACATCGCCGAGGCGCGGGCGACCGTGGTAGGCGAAGCGGTACTCGAGTGCCGCGCCGCCCACCCCCGGCGGCGCGTGGCCACGACGCAGGGAACGAAAAAAATGGGGCACGCCGTCGGAAACGCGCGCGAGATACGCGGCTTCCAGCATGAACCCTTGCGCGTCGCAGTTGTCGGCCGTGACGGGGCCGAGGTAACCACCGACCAGCCGGCGCGCCTCGTCGTACGACGGCGGAGGGGAGCGCGGCGGGTCGCCGGAGATTCCTCGCGGCGCGCCGTGGGCGGGCAGCGCGACGGCAAGCGCCCCCGCCCGCGTCACGGCCTCTTTCGGCCAAGGGACGTGACCGAACGTCGATGACTGCACGAGGACGGCGTCGGTCACGATGGTCGCCACCAGCACGTCGTCCCCCACGAGACGCATCTCCTCGTACGTTCGCAGCCGCTGCTCGTCCGCCTCGATCACGCCTGCGCGCAGGCAAAAGGCCGCACCCGGCCGCATTTCGCGATGAAAGCGCAGATGCTGTCCGGCCGCGCGCACCGCGAGGCCCGCTGCCTCGAGCTTCCTCGGACCGAACCCGAGCTCCATCGCGAGCCGCGCCAGCCCCTCGGCAGCGCGCGCGGAGTAGTGGCGCACATTCATGTGCCCCATCTGGTCGCATTCCCAGGTGTTCACGGACGAACGCATGACGTCGATCATCGACGCCTATTTACCTCGGCGCGGGCGCGCGGGCACTATCCTCTCGACGCGCAAGACGCCGCCGGCGGCTGCGTCGCATCGCGAGCGGACCGAGCGCGAGCATGAGCAGCCCCGCCGCCGACATCGGCGAGCGGCGCGCGATCGCGCAGCTGCATCCGTCCTTGGGTTCCGGCGTCGGCGTCGTCGTCGATGCCCCGCCCGCGCCCCCGGCGTCGCCTTCCGGCGTGGAGGGTCCGCCTTCCGGTGTGATCCCGCCTTCCGGTGTGATCCCGCCTTCTTCCGTGGAAGCATCGCCATCCGTCGGGGGTGTGCCGCTGCCCCAGGTTACGACGAGCGCGAAGTCTTGCGGACCTTCGACGATCGCGGTCGGCCGCACGGTCACGGTGTACGCGCCGGCGGTGGGGGCGGCCACCAGCACCTGCTCGACGTTGTTGCGTCGATCCGCGTCGCCCCCCGTGGACGACGCACCGTCGGTGAAAACGTTGCCCAAGTAGGTGCCCGCGGGCCCCGTCACCGTGAGGTCGAGATCGTTGACGAGCTGCGCTGCGTTCCATGTCGCGGGATTGTCGATGGTGGCCGCGGCGGGTGGGGAATCGGGCGTACCCGGATAGTCGGTCCAGACGAGTGTCACCTTGAGCGGCTGCGCAGGGCCGACGTCGTCGATCGTGTACGTGACCGGCGTGGTCGCGCCCGCCGCGAATCCGGCCGCGTGATCGTCGACGCGGAGTCGGCGCGCCGCGCCTGAGAAGACGAGTGCTTGATCGAGCTGTACCCGGCCCCACCCTTGTTCGTTCGATGGAATGGGGCTGATGGGCGTCCCCGCGTTGTCGTTGCCCTTCATCGACACCGCCGAATTGATCATGGCGGCTTTGATCAGCGCCGCCGTCGGCGTCAATGCATCGGCGCTGTTCTTCGCGCCGGAGGGGTAAAATCCATCCATGAAATACTGGCGGACCAGCGCCGCGGCGGCGACGGCCACCGGGGCGGCGAACGAAGTACCGCCCCCGCCTCTGGCTCCGCAGTTCGGCGTACCGTCGATGGTCCCGTCGTTGGTAGCGGCGGTGTTGTAGCCGGGGACCATCAGGTCGGGTTTGATGCGTCCGTCGCTCGTCCAACCGCGCGACGAATACCCAGAAATATTTTCGTCGCTGCTGGTCGCGTTGGTGCGGGTGCTGCCGATGGCGAGACCATTCTTGTTGGTCCCCGGGCTACCCACCGAAAAGTCGACGAGGGTGTTGTTGCTGAGGAGGCCGTAATTGCCCGCTGCATAGACGATCAGGAAATCCTTGTGCTCCCAGATGTACCGATCGACGTCTTGCGAGCGCGCCGTGTAATTGCATTGGAGCGACGCCGGGCGCGCGTCCTCGTTGTCACCCCACGAGTTGTTGTGCACACGCGCCCCCTGCAGGCGCGCTTGATCGAAGAGCGGGTCGAGCTTCATGACGGGACAGCCGAATCCGGGGCCGTCGGAGCAAAGGTTGGCCAGGAATCCAGCGTCTTGCACGACGATCTTCGCCGCGGGCGCCATGCCATCCTGGGCGGCGAAGTTCTCCGGATTGTTGTCGCTGTCGGCCACCATGTTGCCGGCGACGTGGGTTCCGTGGCCCTGCGAGTCCCATTTGGTGTGGTCAGCCGGATTTTCGCAGGTGGTGGGGTTGCTCGTCCCCCACTGGTCGCACGAATAGAGAAAATCGTAAGCGACGATCTTGCGATGCGTGAGATCGGTCAACGTGCCGTACCCCTCCGCTAGCGACCAGGTGTTGACGGCGGGGAGCGCGTCGCCGTTGAAGTAGCAAGAGTTCACATCGAGGCCGGTGTCGGCCATGGCGACGATTTGACCTTCACCGCGGATGCCGTGCGCCCAAATGGGCGTTTGTCCCATGTCGTGTCCCTGGACGCCCGACTGAATGGTGCCGGCCGTCCTGTCGTTCAGCCATCCGACGTGATGAATGCGCTCCACCACGAAGACCTCGGGGAGCTCGGCCAAAGCGCGCGCCCCCGCGGCCAGCGCGTCGACCGGAAAGATCGCGGTGACACGCCCGAACACGCCGGCCTCTGCCTCCCCCGCGATGACGCCGCCTTTGGCCGCGGCCAGCGCGCGTATGGCGCTACGGTCGTGGCCGGGCATCACGTGGATCATGACCGGAACATCGTCGCGGCTTGCCCGCATGCCGATCGCGTCGGGCAAGAGATCGCGCGCCAGCCGATCCTCGGGCCCATAAGCGGCGAACGCCACCAAGCCGCCAATCGCGGCCGACTTGGCGTCGCGAGGGCGTTCGAGGAGCAGAGCGTCGTAAGGCAGATGGGTCACCTCGCGGTAGCCGGACTGGCGGAGGGCGCGCCGCGCCTGCGGGGAGACCGGGCCTGCGAACTTCGCCATGACGAAGGGCGCGTCGGGCAGCGCGATTTCGGGCGCCAGTGCCTCGAGCGCGCCAATCGCCGTCCCCGTAGCGATCGCCACGCGGCGACCCGACGGCGTTTCGACGAAGGCGCGCGCCGGATCGAGAGAAGGGCCGGCAGGGGCCGAGCAGGCCGCCGCGCTCACGGCCGCGATGACGCCGGGAAGCAGCTTGCCGAGGGATTGCAGCGTGCGGCTGAACACGACCATGCGCCTTCCTCCAAACTCCTTCGTTCTTTTCGAAGGGCCGCACCATAGGCCCCATCGACCGCGTAGCGTCAAGCGCTTCCGCGGTCGTCGAGGCGCGCCGCGCTCCACCGTTGCGACGTCGTCTAACGCAGTGAGTCGGCGCGGTCGAATCCCGAGGTCGCGTGACCGGATCCGGAGATCGGCGGACACCTGCGGCGGTGCGCGAGAGCTCGGCGTTGGCTTGAGAGGTGTGTGGTGAGGCCCGCTTAGTCGCCGTGGACCACCTTGCCTTTGGCTACCGTCGCAACCAAACGCTTCGTCTGGTCCAAGAGGACTACGGGGGCGCGGCGCTGATGCAACGCCCGTCTTGCCTATCAGCAGATCGCGACGACGCGCGCTCGCGTCAAGAAATACGAATGATGGCGAGCATCGAGACGTTTCCTGAAGAGACCGAGATGCTGCAGTGTCGATGGGTCGCGGGATCGCGGTGCGGACGAATTTCAGCGCGGCCGATTTTCGATGCGTTCCTACGGGAAGCATCGCAGCGTGCAGGGCGAAGTCCGATCTTCACCCGATGCAGATTGGGATGCGCGATCCGTCCTGATGCTTCACGGGAAGCCTGCGCGATTGCGTTGCTATCGTCGAGCCTTCGCGTGAAACCACGCGATATTGGCGGTTGTCCTGAGCCTCCCGCGAAGCGAAAATGATTCGAAGCGCAATCGCGAGGCTCGTACGAAGGGTCGCGACATTGGACACCTTTGCCGCTGCCTTCGCGTGAAGGGAAATCGATTGTCGGGGAATCGTTCGGGCTTCGCGTGAAGCAATCGATTGTCGGGGAAGGTACAGACCGGGACGTCGATACGGGCGAACCGGTCTTCGATCTGACGACGCCGGATGACGACATACCGAGCGCGGTGGCCCTGTCGCACGGCGAGCATCGCGCCGTCTCGGCCACGGCCGGAAAGGTGGTCTCGTGGGACCTCGACAGCGGCAAGCTTCTTCGGCAGTTTCCGATACGAGGACAAGTCTTGTCTTTCCATTTCGGTGACGACGACGAAAGGCTACGCATCGCCACCGATCTCGGTGTGTGTGTCGTCGAAGAAGCCGACCCCGCGTGCGTCGAGTTTCCGCTCCCCCAGATCGGCACCATCGTCAGCGCAAGCATCCAGGAAGAAGCAACCCTTCTCGGTACCCGCGCGGGGCAGATTTTCGTGTGGAATAACGCGGCGAGCAAGATCACGAGAAAGTGGACGGCGCAGCGCGCGAACCGCGAGGTCTTCAATATCGATTTTCGGGCTGGGGCTGAATCGCGCCGCATCGGGGTGGAGATCAAACGGTTCGCGTGTGGGACGTTCGCAGCGGTTCGGCCGTGGCGCAGCTCGGCGGCATCCCGCAGTGGGCCAATGCGGTGGCGCTGTCGGAGGATGGGCAGCTTGCATTGATCGGTTCCGAGGGGGGCACGGTGCACCTGTGGCGGGTGCCCGGCGCACCGTAGAACGCCTTATCTCGCGCCGCCCGAAACGGCCCTGGCCGCGCGTCGTTCAAACACGTTTCACTCAGCCGAATCAAGGGCCGGCGGTAAGTCCCCGCGCGTGCGTCATCGAGAGGCGGGCGTTGTGAAGCGAGGTCGATTGTCGCTTCGCGCCGGGTTGTGTATGACAAGATTTCACGGCGGCCCTGCCCCATGCGCACCCTTCCCTCGCCCTCCCAAGGTTTTCTCACCGAGGACGACGCCAAGGGGCTGAAGGTCTCCTCGCGATGGGCGCGTGATCCGGTCACATTGGTCCCCGCTGAACGCGCGGTCGGCGTCGAGCCGGGCGACGCGTTGTCGATCGCAGAAGCCCGCTGGTGGTTGGAAACGTGCGTCGCCGAGAATCCCCGCGCGGTGCGCGATTTCGTAGGCAGCGCGCAGCTTGGCGCTCCGTCGCCGCACCTGCTCAGCGACGGCGAGCTCCGCCAATGGATCATCGATCGCATCGAAACAGGTCGGCTGGTGGCGGTACACACGCAGGGCCTGGAGGGCGACGGCGCATCCGGGCCCTGGCGCGCGCTGCGCGACCTCGTCCGGCGGATCGCAGCGCTGGCTCCAGGTGCGCTCTTTCGCGCCGGAGGCCGTCAGTACAAGGTGTTCGTCGGCATCGACCTCTTGAAACTCGCCGATCGCGACCAATACGAGCTTGCCACGCAAAAAGAGGCGCAACGCATCCTCGGTGAAATCTCGCAAGCAAGCGAAGCCTCTCCGGTCCTCCTTGCGATCCTCGCCGAAGCGCGCGAAAAGCTCTCGCACGATTGGCGCCCGCCGCTCGAGCCCGATGGCCTCGTGCTCCTTCGCCGCAAGGTCACCAATCGCGTCATCCGGCCGAACGACATCCCCGTCCTGACGCCGTCGGAGATGGTTCCACGCGAGGAAAAGAGCTGGATAGAAATCGAGCTCCTCGACGAGGAGGGCGAGCCCTACGCGGGTGACGTCGAGCTCACGCTCGCCGATGGGAGAAAAGTGCGCGCCTCGTCGAACGCGAAGGGGCTCGTGAGGCTCGATGGCATCACGGCGGGGAGCTGTCAGGTGAGCATCCCCGATCTCGATGCGTCGAGCTGGGCGCCGAAGTAGCGAAGCGCGATCGAGCGCAGTTCGGCGATATTCTGGTACCGTACCTGGCGTCCTATGCGTACCAAGATCGTTTGCGGTTCTCTCTTGCTGAGCCTGGCCCTGTGTCAATGCGGCCGGTTACAAGACAAGAACGACACCGCGCAAGGAACAACGAACAACGTCTCCTCGGCGAGCGCTGCCCCGCCCAAGGCGAGCGCTGGCAAAGGCCCGCCATCCGCGGTCGCCGCACCCCCAGCCGCGAGTCGGCCCGGCGTGGCCATCGAAAGTCCCGGCGCAGCGGCGAGCGCCCGATCATTTCCGGGCAGCCCCAAATGCTTGCCCGGCATGGCGTTCATCGCGCCGGGAACGTTCCCCATCGGATCGGCGCGAAAGGAGCCGGAGAGCTTTCGCGAGCAGTCGCACGAGTACGCGGAGCGAATGGAGCCCGCGCACAAGGTCAAGCTCGACGCGTATTGTATCGATATCGTCCAGGTCACGCATTCGAAGTACGCGAAATGCGTGGAGAGCGGCACCTGCTCTTCCCCCAAGCCGCAAAAAACCGAACCCCTAAAAGTCGAAAACTGCAATTGGGACAATCCTGGCTTTCGGGAGAGCGCTGTCAGCTGCGTCACTGCACGGCAAGCCACCGAGTACTGCGGTTGGGTGGGAAAGCGACTACCGACGGAACCCGAATGGGAACACGCCGCGCGCGGGAGCGATGACCGGCTCTACCCGTGGGGCGACCGGCCCGAGGCCGACGACTATTCCGATCCCGACCATGCTCCCATCTGCAAAACGGGCAAGAAGTTTACGGACTATTGCCCGGTGGGTTCTTTTCCCAAAGGCCAAAGTCCGTTCGGCCTTCTCGACATGGTCGGCAGCGCCGCCGACTGGACGAGTAGCGATCTATGCACGTATCCGGACCACGCCTGCAAGCATCCGCAGAGCTTGCGCATCGCGCGCGGCGGCAGAAAAAACGGCTACTTCGTCACGTATCGTCACGACTTCGACCCGGTGACGGCGGATCCGTTCATCGGATTTCGTTGCGCCGGCGCTCCTCTGCTACCGGAACAAATGCGGTAAAGCGATCCGTAGGCGAGAACTCAATGCGCCCCGGTCGGCAGTAGCGGCAGCATGTCCACCGACAATTTGCCGGTGGCAAAATCGCTGACCCACACCAACCTCGTAGCGCTGACCGAAAGGCTCGTGACGTTGGCTCCAGCCGCAATCTTGTGGGGATGAGCGTTGGGTTGCTTGCTGATTTCGAAGAAGCCGGCTTCGTTCGCGCAATAGACTCGAGCGGCAACCGCCAGCTGGCGACAATCGAGCCCGCGCGCGACGACTTCCTCTTCGGAAAGGGAAAAGGAAATCCGCCGGACCTCCTTCGTCTTCCATTCGTAAAAGTAGATCTTTTCGGAGGCTACCAGCGCCGAAGGAGCGTGGCCCTCCCCATCGATGGCGAAACGAGGGACGCCGCCGCTACGTGACACGCCTCCCACACGCCACGCATCGCCGAGCACCTCCAGGAAAACCAGCTGATCCGCACCCAGAACGATCGACCATATTTTTCCTTTTCCGTCATGGATTCGATGCGCCCGCCCCGCGGTATCGAGCATCTGGATGACGTAAGTTCCTTTGGCGGGCGTTTCGTTCCACGCCAGCTCCTCCCCGAAAGAGGTGAGATTTTGTGGACGGCCCTGGACTTTGGCCAACGGCTCGCTCTTACCACCGCGCTTGGGCACGCGGAGCAGTGACCCCTTCGAATGGTAAACAATCGAGCTCGAAGTGGTCGTGGCCAGAAACCCATCTTCGACGCGGATCTCGGCGGGGTTGCCTTCGGGCACCAGGTGATAGGCGGCTCCTTCGGTGAACAAATAGGCCGCATCGGTATCCGCCATCACCTTCGCCGCGTAAGCGGACGTCTGCTGGACAAGAAGGTTCACCGGCAGTCGCTGCTCCTCGACCCGAGGATCGAGCGGAGGGCGGGCCTCGGTTGACGCGACGGCGCCGACCGACGCGGCTCCCCCCGGCGCGGACGCTACGGGCTTGATGGCCGGCGCGTCGTCCCTATTGCACCCCACCCAAATCGAGAAATAAAGAATCGCCTTCAGCGGGCGGTACCGACCCACTCGTCGCCTCACAGAACGAGATCCGTAATCAGCTTGTCGAGTTTCGCGTAGCGCGCCTGGACGCCTTTCTTGTAGACCTCCTCCGAATCCGTGAAATAGCCGGCCACCTTCAGCTGATGCACGAAGTCCTCGACGTTTTCCGCAACGGCTGCATCGAAGGCCTTGCCGAATTTTTTTCCACGGATGATCTTGAGGTGAGCCGCAAGCCCCACGCTCAAGTTGGGATAGGCGCGAAAGCGCGTCCCCGGGTGAGGCGGAATCAAGAATATCCGCGTCGTTACGACGCCTTTCTTGTCGGTACGCGTCTTCTCCGTCACTTCGTATTGATCTTCGGGAGCCGACTTCTCGAGCGCATCGATCTGATCTTGCGTCAGCCACTCGTCGCATTTGAAACGGGTGAACGCGACTTTCCCGTTGGCGTCGACGTATTTGACGTTGCCGAGGTTGTACCAATGCATGGCCTTGCCCCCGCCGGTCTCGAAGTCCCAATGAGCCGTCAGTAGCAGGACAGTCTTGCGCGTGGGAGCGGCGCCCGATTGTTGGAGCGCATCGGCGTAGGCGTGGGCCATGTCGACCGCGTTGACCTTCGTGATCTTGTCGGGATTGTAGCCATCGGCGACGAATCCTTCCGGCACCGGGCCGCTGTCGGCCGAAGGTGTCTCGTTCTCTTTGACGGCGCCGACGTCGGGCATCGGTCCCACCAAGACGAAAGGAAAGTCGTCATAGTAGCTTCCGCGTTCGAAGCGTATCGTCCACCGGCCGTAGGCGTCGCTTCGCCGCTTGGCGACGCACGCCTGCACCAAACTGGAGGCAAGATCGTAGGTACTCCCGAAAGGCTCGTGGTTGGTGTCGACCGCATTGCCGGAGGCGCCATAGGCCGTCCATTCCGACAGCGGATGCACCCCTCCCGGGGTGGGGTCGGCTTTGAAGGTGACGGTCTGACCGGACTTGGCGAACGAGGTGGCGTCGATTTCCTCGGGACCCGACACCTTCAGTTGCGACGGGTCTTTCCTGGCTCCGGCCGGAGGCGGAATCACGAGCGGGCTCGACCTCGACATGTAGACGACCAACGTCTTGTCGCCCTTGCCGAAGTCCACCTGTTGCGCCGTCTCCCCTTCGGTCGCAGCACCCTTGGCAGCAGGTCCCCATCCCGGCGCCCGAGTCTTGACCCACTTCTTGTTCGGCGCGAACGACTTGGACACCCACTTGCCGTCAGCATCGGTCCGGCCAGCATCGATTCCGACGATCTCGGCGCCGATATCGGCAAGCGGCCGGCGCGATTTTTCCTCCAGAACCCATAGGAAGCCGCGCGCCAAGTTCACATTGCGCATTCGCACGGTGAGCGATTGATTCGCCTGGAACCCAACGGCCTGAGCAGTCTCCCCCTCCGATGTCGCGTGCTCCGACCCGCCCGGACCGTAGCCTGCTTTGCGCGTCTTCAAGTGGTAGGTGGCGGCATCGAAGGTGCGCGAGGCCCAGACGCCCTTGGCATCGGTCTTCCCCTTGTCGATCCCGACGATTTCGACTTCGACCCCGGCAAGAGGCTTCTCGGTGTCGTCGTCGATCACCGTCACTGAGGCCCGCACCTTGGCGGGTGACGTTGTCGCTCCCGCCGGAGCGTCCCCGGCCTTACCGCCCGAAGTCGTCGGTCCACCACTTCCGAAAATCCCATCCGCGGCGCCGGACGCAGCATCGAGGGTATGCAGTAGGACGTCCCACAGATCGGAGAAAAAACCGCCCGAGGGCGCGGAGGCGCCGTTGGACGATCCGGAGCTCGTCCCGGATGACGGTGTTCCGCCGGTGGTGGCACCCGGTGCCGAGCCGTCCGTCGTTCCGTTGGCCGGCGGGCCCGCGGGCGGCACCGCAGGAGGCGGAAGGGGCTTGATCACCGCGCCATCGCTGCCTGGCGCAGGAGCCGTCAAGAACTCGTCGAAAGGCGGCTCTTTTGGAAAATCGAACCCTTCGTAATTGATAATACAGTCGAGAAAGGCCATCGGCCCGCGAGTGACCTTGCCGGCCTTGTCTTTACCCAGCGCGATCTCCTGAAATTCGAACTCGCCGTCGATGAGCAGATCACAGCCGTTGGAAAAGAATTGCGCGACGACGCCCGACGTCTTGGAGTCGACCAACTTGACGTTGGGGGACGGTTTCGGAACCATGTCCGTGCGGATGACCTTTCCGCTCTTGTCCTTGATTTCCTTGGCGACCTTGGGCCAGTCCGGATGAGTCATTGCCCACTTCTCGATGACCTTTCCGGGGTCCAAGATGTAAAGATGATTCCCGCGATATCCATACAAGAGCACGTAATGACCGGGATAGGTCATGTTGATCGGAAGCGGGCCGCATTTGAGAAGCATCTGCTTGAGTGTCTTTTTGCGATCCGCGCGCAGTTGGAGATCGGCCGCCTCGTTGGCGCCACGCCGCTTCCAGGATTTGGTGTGGACCGCCATCGCCACGCCATTGCGCTTGATGCTCTTGGGGGCCGCCGTCACCTCGGCATGGTTGACCGACCACTGCGTATCCTTCGCGTTCGCTCGATGATGCGGTGTCCACGCAGGATGGCTGGTCGCCGTGTAGGGGTCATCGGGAGTTGCTCGAGAATCGCGGAGCCACTTCCAAATGAAGCGAGGGTCGGCCCGTCCTGCTTCTTCGGCGTCAGGCGGAAAGGGGAGTTTCAGGTCGGCGCCCAGCTTGGGATGCCTCCGTAGCCACTCCACGACCATGGCCAGGCTGGTCGGGTGACAACCGCTCGCTCCCCAGCGATCACCGTTGCTCGCTTCCGCCGAAACCTGCAGTTGTTCTTCTGCCGTCCTATCCCTGGCCGCTCCGTTTTCCACGATCATCGTTGGCCGAAGGAGCACCTTCTGCCATTTGGGATCGAACTGCATGAACAGGACCGGCTTGGGCGTGACGATCGGCTCCGGATCCTCGGGGCTCGCGGTCAAGACTTTGTCAGGCATTGCCAATGCCTCCGCTGCGGGCCGTCGCCGTCATTCTTCGTCCTCCGTTTCGACGCCGGCCAGAAGCGCGTCGATGTGGGCGGCGCGCTGCTGCGTCCACGCCTCGAGCTCTTCGTCATCGTCGATACCGCTCGTGTCGTAAATCGGCTCGTCGGTCGCGTGCATCGCGACGAGCTCGTGCGGGTGGAGCTCGATGGGTTCGAAGAAGGGCGGCGTATCATCGGCCGGCGGCGGCGCTTTGATATTCCCCTCTCCTCCCAATGCATGCGCGTTCCATAGCGCCTTCTTGGTGTTCGAATCCGGCCATGGCTTGACCGGCAGCTCGTAATCGCGCTGAAACTCGGCGATGTTCTCCGCGACGTTGGGCTTTCTGTAACCGAGATTGTAAAGCCGGATCAAACTCTCGGCGTCGGTGTGCTCGTCGTCTGCATCATCGTCGAAATGCAGCACGATCGTCGTCCGGTGCGTGTACACGCCTTCGGCGCCTCCCCACTCCAGCATGCATGTACCGGGAGGCAGCACGTTGCTCAGCGTGGCGCGTCCCTCCCCATCGGCGTAGGAAACGATGGTTGCCTTTCCCACAGCCGCGCGAAAAGGTGCGCCGGGCATGCGCTTGTGATTGTCATCGAGGAGCCACACCGTCACGGTTTGGCGAACGCCTTCGCAATCGGTGAAGCGCGCAATGCCGTCGTACCAGCGACAAGCGAAGGTGCGCCCATCCATGCGGCTCTGGCGCTCGCGGTCGGACGGGCTCCTTCGTTCGTCGCCATCGGACCAGAACATCTTGCGACAATCCCCCGCGCCTTCGCTGGCCCGCGGGCACGGCCAGCGTGTCAATTTGAAGCGAACGCTCGGATCGAACATGTAAACGAGAACTCGCCGGTTGCCACGATTGGCGAGGTTGCGTTTCTCGGCATTGTCCTTGAGGGCGGAGCTCGTTTTCTTAGAAAGCACGAGGGCGGGATTGAATTCGCCGCACCCCTGGTAGGCGGCCTTGCCGCCGCCGTCTTCGCCGCGATCGAGAAAGTCCTTCTTTCGATAGCGAAATGGCTTACCCTCGGCGTCGACACAAAGGACGTCCATGTAACCTTCGAAGAGCTTCGCGCGCGTCGCCGCATCGGCCTTCCCGGTTTGACCGAGTCCGTTCTCCGATTGAAAATTGACGAGAGCCTGCTTCGTCGCTTGATCCTCCTTACCCGTCGGGGCGACGGCGAGGCCGAGGTGCATCAGCATGATCTGAACTTGGCGCACGCCCCACCGATCGACGCCGACAGGCTCGGAGTAGAGCTTTTCCCACATGGCCGGGTCGCGCACGAGAAGGCCATAAAGCGCAGTCGCTCGGCGACCACTGATCTTCTTGTTTTGATCGTCGTCGCCGGTCGCATCGGCGTGCCCGAAGACGGCGAGCAAGAGACCTTTCGCAGGCGCGTCACCGGTTTCGGGCGGACGAGCCACGCAGAGCGCCGGAAACTCCTCCGCGCATTCGGGCATCAAAAATGACGAACCAAAATCGAATTGGTGATCGTCCATGCGCCAGCAAGCCCGCGGGAGAAGCGGTTGGCGCAGCGTGTTTTTGCCGTCGGTCTGCGTCGGGGCGACGTGGAATTTGAGGCGGATCGTCGTGTCCGTCGCCTCGGCGATCGAATCACGATCCATGCGTCTGCCTCAGCTTGTCGAGGACCAGTTGGTACTGCCCTTTCTGAGGCTTCACCTTCTGATCGTGAGCAAACAATTCGGCAGCAAAGACGAGCTCCGCCCTTCTGCTGTCGTCATGCAGCTCTTCCGGCTCCACGAAACGATAGCCGAGGTTGACGAGGCGGGCGTCCGCTCCGGTGGCGGTGTTCTCGGGGTCGAGGTGTCCGATGGCGAGGTCGTAAACGAGGCCGTCCACCTCGAGAGTGGCGGCCCTCTCGGAGAGCGCAATGTCGACTTCGATCAAGCCGTCGCCGTCGGTGCTAACCGGTTTTTTCTCGGATTTCAGAGTGAGCTCGCCCTTGGCGTTGGCGATGGGGTCGCCCAGGGCGTCGAGGAGAACGAGCCTCAATTTGGCTTTGGGGCGGTGAACGACGATCGTATGCCGTTTCTCGGTGGGGACGGAGAGCTGCTTGGGGCTCAGGTCAGGGATGTAGATCTCGTCGCCGGGCAAAAGGACATTGGGGTCTTTGCGTTTGTCGCGAAGAGCTTTGTTCTCCCCGTGCTGCCAAATCACATCGAACTTCCCGAACCCGTGCTGGTCCGCGATGCTCGAGGCGTGTTCCCCTTGGGCGACGATGTGCAACCGCGGCATGGGCGCGAGGCGGACTTAGCACGACCCTGCGCGTGAACAAACGTCGAGGGCTTTACATCACGAGCACGTTTGCACCGTCCTAGGGAAGGCGACGAACCTACGCGTGCCGGCGGCCTCGTCTACGCGGTCGCAGACGAGCGGGGCTCCCTTTTCACGGCAGGAGCATGACCTCCGCAGACCCACGAAGATCGTTAAGAAATTCGAGTAGCACCCGTGAGCGCACTCGACTAGGAAAAGGTGCGATCCGGAAATATCGCCCAGCGAAGCGACGAGCGTCGAGCAACTCGGAAAGGACCCGCGCATGATCCCCCTGGGACCCATCACGTTACAGACCTCCGACAAGAGCGTGAAGGCGCTCGCCAAGCTCGAAATGAAGAGCATGACGGGCCGGGAGGAGCTCGGGCGTCCTTTCGAATACGAGCTCGACCTGGTGAGCACCGACACGCACCTCGACCTCGCCGAGCTCCTCGGCAAACCGATGACGGTCCAGCTCCAGATCACGCCCCTGCACTACCGCTATTGGAACGGCATCGTGACGGACGTGGGGTTCGCCGGTTCGCACGGCCGGCACGCCCTCTATCGCGTCACCATGCGGCCCAAACTGTCGCTTTTGGAGCGCACCTCCAATTGCCGCATTTTTCAGAACCAGTCGGTGCCCACCATCGTCAAGGCCGTCTTTGCCGAGCACGGATTCGCGGTCAAAGAGTCGCTGAGCGGGCACTACGCGCAGCGTGAATTCGTCGTCCAGTACCAAGAGACCGATCTCGACTTCGTGAGCCGTCTCCTCGAGCACGAAGGCATCTACTACTTCTTTCGTCACGACGCCGAGCAGCACGAGCTCGTTCTCGCCGATTCTCACAGCGCGCACACCACCGAGCCGGGGTACGAGCGGCTCCCCTACTATCCGCCCGATCTCCATCGCGCGAGTGAAATCGAAGCGATCGATCGCTGGGAGCTCAGCCAGCGCCTCATTTCGGCGGGGTACGTCACCAAGGACTACGACTTCGAGAGACCGCTGGCACGCCCCGAATCGACGTTGCTGAACGCCGGCGATCACGCGCTCAAGGACTCGGAGGTTTTCGAGTACGCAAGCGCGTACCTTTATCCGAAGCAAGCGGAAGAGGACTACAAGGGCAAGAACAACGAAACCCAGCGCGATGTCTATACGCGTGTTCGCAGCGAAGAGGCGCACGCCTGGTTCGAGCAAATCGTGGCGCATTCCAACGCGCGAGGCCTTGCCGTCGGCAGTTTGTTCACGCTCACGGAGTTTCCTCGCCCCGAGCAGAACCGCGAATACCTCATCGTTTCCAGTCAATTTCACCTGCAAGCGCACGAGCTCGAATCTACGCAAACGACAGTGGAAGAGCCGTTTCGCTGCCGGATCCGCGTCCTCCAGAGCAAGCGAGCGTTCCGGCCCCGGCGCATCACCCATGGACCGCTCATCCGCGGCCCACAGACGGCCCGCGTCGTCGGCCCGGAGAACGACGAGATCTGGACCGACCAGTACGGCCGCGTGAAGGTCCTCTTTCACTGGGACCGCTATGGCGAGGGGGACGAAAACAGCTCGTGCTGGGTGCGCGTGGCGCAGATTTGGGCCGGCACCAAGTGGGGCGGCATCCACATCCCCCGCATCGGCCAAGAGGTCATCGTCGAATTTCTCGAAGGCGACCCGGATCGGCCCATCATCACCGGGCGCGTCTACAACCACGACAACATGCCCCCCTACGACCTGCCCGCCAATCAGACGCAGAGCGGCATCAAGAGCCGCAGCTCGAAGGGGGGCGCGGCCTCGAACTTCAACGAAATCCGTTTCGAAGATCTGAAAGGCAAGGAGGAGCTCTTCATCCAGGCCGAGCGCAACCAGACCACCAAGGTCAAGCAGGCCCAGAGCATCAGCGTCGGCGCGTCGCGCTCCAAGACGGTGGGGTCCGACGAAACGATCACCGTCAATGGAACGCGCACCACCCACGTCGTCAAGAAGGACACCGTCAATCTCGACGACGAGCACGAGATGACCGTCAAGCTCAAGGTCACCGAGACCTTCAAAGCCGATCACGTGCTCAACATCACCGGCAAGCAGGAGATCACGATCGACAAGGACAAGACGGAGCACGTCGTCCTGGCCTACGAGCTCACCACCGACAAGAAATACAATCTCACCCAGGGCGCCACCAGCCTCACCTTCGAAGGCAACGCCGTCACGCTCGATGCCGCGGGGCCGGTGACCATCAAGCGCGGGCCGGCGACGGTGAGCATCGATGCGGCGGGAAAGATCAGCATCTCCACCCCGGTCGGGATCTCGCTCGAGTGCGGACCGAGCTCGATGACACTTTCCCCGAGCGGCATCGAGATGTCGGCGGCCAAAGTCGCGGTGACCGCAGGGCCGAGCGTCATCGAGCTATCGCCGGCGTCGGCCAAACTGTCCGGTGCCATGACCACCGTCGAGGCAACCGCCGTCTGCAACGTCAAGGGGATGGCGATGCTCAATTTGAACTCGGGTTGAACGGATGGCGACGCCCACCGACAATCCCATCGCCGAGCGCGTCGATCGTCTCCACGATCAGTGGACGCTTTTCGCCAAGAACCGCGACGCGCGTCTTCTGCGTTGGGTGCTCGAGGTCGACGAAGTGACGGTGCTCGACGCGTGGCTGACGAAAGAGGCGCACCCGGAGGCAGCGGAGACGCCCGACGTCTTTTTGATGGTCGAAACGCCGTTCATGCTGCCGGCGCAACACGGCGTGGCGCTGCGCGAGGCGATGCGCACATCCTACGAAGCCGACAAGGCTGCGCTCGAGCAGGCGGGCGTCGCTCCGGTGTGGCAATGTCCGCCGTACCGCCAAGGGACGAACGACATCGCAGCCTTTCTGGAGGCTCTCGAATCGCTGCGGGCGGCGCACGGCGAGGGCGTCGAGATCATCGCCGTCTCGCTGCGTCCCACGCAAGTCATCGATGCCCAAGCCTATGCGCTGTGGTTGCAGCGCCTTTCACAAGCCGCGCCGCCCCACTTCCGATTCATCGTCGCTGAAATGCGGGGCACCCATGCGTACGCACCGCTCGCACAGGCGGAGCCGAAGCGGGTCGTGACGCAGACGGCAGATCTCGACATGCCCGGCGCGCTCGAACAGATCTCCGCCGAAGCCGGAAACCTCGATACCCCGGGTGGCCAGTTCCGGCACATCTACGTGCGGATGGGCAGCGCCGCGAAGAAGGGCGATCTGGTCACCGCCGACGCGCTCGGGACGACGGCGCTTGCCATCGCCGAGCAGCAAGGATGGGCGCACCTCGCCGGCGTCGTCCACTTCTTCATGGGGAGCCTTCTCTTGCAAGGGGGCCGCAACGTCGACGCCTATCACCGCTTCGTCGCCACCGACGCATCGGGGCAAAAGAGCGAAGCCGCCGGTGACGCCTCGGGCAAGAAGATGCGCCTGCAAGGGAGGCTCGCCGCGGGGACGGCGCTCTTTCAAGAGAAGGCGTATCCCCAAGCGGCACGCGTCTATCAAGAGACGGCGCCCATCGCCAAGGAGATTGACGACAAGCGCGCGGAGCTCGATTGCTGGCGCCTTGCCTCCTATTGCTACGAGCTCGCCGGCGACCTGCGACAAGCGTGGGCAACGGGTGCGCAAGGATTGCAGACCGCAGAAACGGCGGACGAAGAAACGCGCCGCACCTCGACTTTGCCCTATCTCGGCGAAGGCATGCTGCGTCTGACCAACGATCCCAACCTGGGCGACGCGGCCAGCATCGACAAGCGCATGCAGGGGCTCTTGGGACCAAACTGGCGCCCGGTGGCGCGAAGCGACGAAAACGCGTCGCCCGCGCGCCGCCCGGGTGCAGGTCCCTCCGCCGAGGAGCGCGCGCGAGGGGTCCAAGGCTGATGCTGGCCGTCAAACACCTCGACCCCATCATGGGGATCGACGTGCACATCGTGCAGCCGCCGGGGCCCGTGCCGCCGGTGCCGATTCCGCATCCGTACATCGGGATGGTCCTCGACGTCATGGACTACCTCCCGATCATCGGCGCGACGGTCTACGTCAATGGGCTGCCGCGCGGCAAAGGGGGGACGGCGGGGCAAGCGATTCCGTCGCACATCCCCATGGGCGGCATGTTCGTCAAACCTCCCACCAACGAGAGCGAGCTCTTTCTCGGCAGCGCCACGGTGGCAGCCGACGACGACCCGCTCGTCTACGGCATGCTTCCGGCGCTCAGCTGCCAGGACATCGGCATGCCGGCCATGCCGCACGTCAAGCAGCACTCGAGCCCCAAGTCGTTGATGCTTCCCGTCTCCGTTCCCATTCCCATTCCGGCCGGGCCGATGGTGATGGTGGGCGGTCCCCCCTCGTTTCTCGCCTCGCTCAAGTCGCTGGCCATGTCGCTGGCGATATCGGGCGCGTTCAAGGGGCTGAAAAAGCTGGCCTCGAAGAGCAAACGTTTGCAGGCCCTCGCCAAGCGCGCGTCGAAGAAGGCCCACTCCGCCGCCGACAAGGTGCTCGACAAGGTCGGCCTGAGCAAGCTCGGTCGCACCGGCGACCGCATCCGCAACGCCGTTCACGACAAGATCTGCTCGGTCACCGGGCACCCCGTCGATGTCGCGACCGGCAAGGTGCTCACCAAGCAGATGGACTTCGAGCTGCCGGGGCCGGTCCCGCTGCGTTGGGAGCGCGTCTGGTACAGCACGTCGGCGTGGCGCGGCCCGCTCGGACATGGCTGGCACCACGCGTTCGATAGCGCTCTTTTGCCGGTGCACGACCAGGTCGTGTGCATTCGAACCTCGGATGGTAGGGAGCTCGATTTTCTCGCCATTGCGCACGGCGAAGAGGCATTCGACCGCAAGGAAAAGGTCACCCTGTTTCGCGACGGGCGCGGCTACGGCTTGCGCATGGCCGATGGGCTCGTGCATCGATTCGGCGAAGTGGGTCCGCCAGGCGAGCCGCACCGGCTCGTGTCGATCGAGGACCCGTCGGGCAACCGCATTCGTTTTGCGTACGACCAGGCCGGGCGCCTGACACGCATCTCCGATTCCGGCGGCCGCGAGCTCTTGGTCCAATCAGACGCCGAAGGGCGCATCGTCGCCATCTACGCGCCCCATCCGAGCAAGGAGGGGGAGACGTTTCCCATCGTTCGCTACGCGTATGACGCGGCGGGCAACCTCATCGAATCACGCGACGCGCTCGAAGGGGCGATGCGCTACGAATATCGAGGGCATCTGCTCGCGCGCGAAACGAACAAGAACGGAATCTCGTTCTATTTTCAATACGACGGCGACGGCGTGCGCGCCAAGTGTTTGCGCACCTCGGGGGATGGCGGGATCTACGACCACAAGCTTTCGTATCGGCTTGGCGAGACGACCGTCGCGGATTCGCTCGGGCACAAGACGACGTATTTTCATCGGCGCGGCACCGTGTGGAAGACGATCGACGCGCTCGGCGTCGAGACCCTGAGCGAGCGGAACGAGTTCGGCGAGCTCGTGAAGGAGATGGACGCGCTCGGCCAGCCGACGGTCTACGACCGTGACCACCGCGGCAATCTCGTCAAAGTCGTGAAACCGGACGGTGCGACCACGACCACGACCCACGACGCGCGCGATTGTCCGGTGGAGGCCGTCGATCCCGTGGGGGGAAAATGGGAGTGGAAGTACGACGACGCGGGCAGGCTGGTGGAGCAGGTCGATCCGCTCGAGCGGAAGGTCGTCTACGTGTGGAGCGATGGGCGGCTGGGGGCTTTCGTCGATCCGGCCGGCAGCCCGACTTCGTTCCAATACGATCGCGCCGGCAACCTGGTGGGAATGAGAACCCCCGATCGGGCGCAGAGCACGTGGGAATACGATCGACTCGGACGATGTATCCGCGCCGTCAATCCGATCGGCGCTGCGCAAACCAGGGCCTACGACTTGCTCGGCCGCGTGACGACCGTCGTCGAGCCCGACGGCAACGTGCGCAGCATGTCGTATGACGCGGAGGGCAACGTCGTACAGTCCAAGGACGCGCAGTACGACATCCGTTTCACGTACATCGGCCTGAATCGCCTCTCGACGCGCAGTGAAGCCGGCACGACGGTCCGCTTCGAATACGACACCGAAGAGCGCCTCATTGCCATCACCAATGAGCAAGGGCGCATCTATCGATTCACGGTCGGGCCTACCGGCGAGATCGACGAGGAGAGCAGCTTCGACGGTCGTTTGCGCAAGTACACGCGCGACCGCGCGGGTCGCATCCGGCGCATCGATCGAGCCTGCGAGCGTTTCACCGAGTGCAGGTACGACGCCGTCGGACGCCCAGTCGAGATCAAATACTCCGATGGGGCCGTCGACAGCTTCGGCTATCGGCCCGACGGGGAGCTCATGATGACCGCCAATCCGAGCGCGTCGGTCGTCTTCGAGCGCGACGTCCTCGGACGCGTCGTGAAAGAGACACAAGGGGCGCACTGGGTCGAAAGTCGATACGACGCCCTCGGTCGCCGTACGCGCATGCGCTCGTCACTGGGGGCCGAGCAGATCGTCGAGCGCGACGTCATGGGTGACCCGATGCGCGTCGCCGCCGGAAAGACCGCCTTCGAAGTGCGCTTCGTGCGCGACCAGCTCGGCCTCGAGCTCGAGCGGGCCCTACCGGGCGGTCTCAAAAGCCGCTGGGAGCGCGACGGTGTGGGCCGCCCCGTTCAGCACACGGTAAGCACGACGCGCTCGGTGCACCGCGCCGTCGCGTACAAGTGGGAGCCGAACGAACGCCTGCGCAGCATCATCGACAGCTTGAAGGGGCCGACAGAATACGGGTGCGACGCGCTCGGCCGCGTCGCCTCGGCTCGTTACCCCGATGGCAACGTCGATTTTCGAATGCCCGATGCTGTCGGCAATTTGTTCCGCCGCGAAGATCGTCGGGACCGTGAATACGGTCCCGCGGGGCAGCTCTTGGCAAAGACCGACCAGCGCGGCACTACGCGCTACGCATACGACGCCGAGGGCAACCTCATCGAGAAGCACGAGCCGAGCGGGCGCACTTGGCGCTACGCGTGGAACGGGGCGGGCATGATGTCGAAGGTCACGCGCCCCGACGGCACCGAGGTCACCTTCCACTACGACGCGCTCGGACGGCGCGTGAAGAAGACGTACCGCGGCCAGACCACGAACTGGATCTGGGACGGCCACAATCCGCTCCACGAGTGGGTGGAGGGAAACCTCGAACCACTTTCGCAGGCGATGGTTCCCGTGCTCGACAGCGCGGATGCGATCGTGAAGAAGCGCGAGGCCGAGCTCGAAGCTTTGCTCGCTCAGGGCCCACCCCTACGTGGCGACCGGAAAGCGCCTATCACTTGGCTTTTCGATCCGGACCGCTTCGCCCCCATGGCAAAGCTCGTCCAAGACGAGCAGTTCTCGATCGTCACCGATCACATCGGTACGCCCGTGCTCATGACCGACGGCGAGGGGCGCACGCAATGGAGCGCCACGACGTCGATTTACGGCGAGCTCAGGGACCTCGAAGGCGACCGCTATGCGTGCCCTTTCCGCTGGCCCGGACAATACGAGGACGCGGAGACCGGCCTCTATTACAACCGCTTCCGCTACTACGACCCGGAGAGCGGGCAGTTCTGCAGTCAGGACCCCGTTCGACTCGCTGGAGGCCTCGCACTCTACGGGTACGTCGATGACCCGAATGCGTGGACCGATCCACTCGGACTCACCGACACCGGGCCGAGGATCGATTCCGATGGGTTCTTCGCGCGGCGTCACGAGTACGGGCGCGGCCGAAGCCCCACCAGGCAGAGCCGCGTCACGATCCCGTATCAAGGGACGAGGGATCGCGACTTCACGGTAGCGGACCGCGAGGCAGGTTTCACCCACGGCACGCCCGACGGATATACTTGGCACCACGTGAACTATGATCCGGCCACCGGTATGGGCGAGATGCAGCTCGTCCGCCGCCCCGTGCACGCCAGCAGGGGACACGCGGGAGGCGTGTCACAGTTTCAAGCAGCAACCGGTCTCAGATACGACACGACCCCGGCGGTCGCCCACGTCGAAGACGAGGGCCGCCTCCGCGGAAGACCGTGCCGAAGATAGTCGCTCTGGCAAAGGAGCAAACCAATGGTCACCCGAAAGCAGCCACCGTCGAAGGGAAAGAAGAACCCGTCGTCAAAGTCCACTCCCAGCAAGGGCGGCCAGGGCAAGACGGCCGACAAGGGAAACGCCGTCGTCAGCGCCTATGGCAATACTTGGGAGAACGTGACCGAGGGTACACTCGCCGACGTCCAATCCGTCGAGGGACAGATCGGCGTGTCGCTCCCTCCCGACTTGGCCGAATTTCTGATGAAGTGCGGCGGGGGCCGGCCCGCCAAGAACTTCTTCGAGTCGCGCGCCGCGGATCTCGAGCTGGGCATCGGCTACGTGTTGCCCCTTCGCGAGCATCCCAAAAAGGGGGGGATCGCCTCCGACTGCCTCAGGTATCGCAAGCACCAGGGTCTCGACCCTTCGCTCGTTCCATTCGCGCTCGACAGGGGCAACGCGAACCTCATCTGCATGCGCTTGCCGGGGCGCGACATTGTGTATTGGCTCCACGACGATCCGGACGACCGCACTCGCAAGGTTGCCCCATCTCTGAACGACTTCTTGACTGGACTCGAGGAGACCCCGTACTAGCCCCGGCACCGCGCGGTGCGCCGATCACGCCGTGCCGTCGAGCGCACCTGCGAGCACGTCGAGCTTGCCGAGGAACGGCTGTGGCGCCCCGGCAAAGAGATAGATCGCGCCCAATGTGAACGGCATCGCCACGCGCCCCCCCTCGCCGACGACGTGCACGTAGGTCTGATCGTCGAAGACGCCGACCGCCCGAGCGAGCCGCTGGGCAATCTCGGGAGACGAAGTGAAGAGCTGGTAGCGCTGGTCGAGGCGCGGATCGCCGAAGAGCAGCGCCGGAAGCGCGGTGTTCACTCGCTCTGCTTCGGCTCCTGCCGCGGGATGTCGGAGCACGAGCTCGAAATCGGGCACGTGTGCGCGCGGAGCGATGCTGAGGCGGCAGCTTCGTTCGACCTCGATGTCGCGTCCTACCCCCGGGAGACGCACCCCGGCGCGCGCCTTGGCGTAGAAGTGAAGCTCCGTCGCCCGCCCTCCGATCGTGCCGCGCGCCAGGATCTCGCTCGCCGGCCCCTGGTAGGGAAACGGTGTTCCGGAGAGCAAGACACCCGCCGCGCCCATCGACGGCGTGGCATCCACAAAAAGGTGGAACGCGGGATCTCCCTGCACGAGCGTCATGCCGAGCCGCGCCGCCACTTCCCCGGCTCGCATCGATGACGTCGTGTCGGCCATGGACTGCCGCCGGCGCGACATGACGAACCAGTACACGGCCGCGCATGCTGCGAACGCGACGTAGTAGACGACGTTTTGCGGCATGGCGGGGAGCTTAGCAGTCTGCCCAGAATGAGAGGGAGCGCCGCCCCGACGTGGTCATGCAATCTTGACGGCGCGCGTCGCGCCGAAGCACGGCATGAAGCGCGAAACGAGATCCTCCTCGATGTGCTCGTCGCCATAGAATCCCGCGATGAGAAAGCCGGCCGCGGTTTGGCCGCCGATTTGATCCTCCCAGGTGTGCCCGAAGCACAGCGGCTCACCGGCGTCGGTGTAACGCCGCCGCTCGTCGTCGGTGAGGCTGGTCACATCGGCGTATGGAATTTTGTATTTCAGCTGGGCGATTCCTCGTTTTTCCAGCACGGGATCGATGGCAAAAGTGATGGGATCGCAGAATCCCGTCAGCATCGACCCTCCGCGTCGGAGGACGCGGAAGGCCTCGCGGTAGACCTTTCGCACGTCGGGCACGAACAGGTTGCAGCAGGGGTGGATGATGAGGTCGTAGCACTCGGCTGGATAGCGCGAGAGATCGGACATATCCCCCTCCACCGTTTGCAGCGTAAGCCCATCGCGCTCGGCGACCAACCGATCCTGCGCGAGCTGCGCGGGGGAATTGTCGAAGACGGTCACCTGGGCACCGCACGCCGAGAGGATGGGCCCCTGCTGTCCACCGCCCGAGCCGAGCGCGAGCACGTCGAGGTCCTCGAGATCGGGAAACCACGAACGCGGTACCGGCTTGCGCGGCGTCAGCACGATCGACCACTGTCCGCGTCGCGCGTCCGCGATCTCTTCCGAGCTCACGGGCACCGTCCACCGGTTGCCCTGCGCCACGCACTTGTCCCACGCGCTCCGGTTGTACGAGAGAATGTCCATTGGGCGCCTCTTTACCTCGGCCCCAGCGCGCAGGCACTATCCTCTCGGTTCTTCGCCGTGGCCAAGCCGATGGAGAAAATCGGCCGCGTACTCGCCGCGGCTCATCCCACCAAGAAACTTCTTCGACGGCCCGGCGAGCGAAGTTTTCGAGCTGGACGTCGAGCGCGCAACTTGATTCCAGCGGGATTGATAATTGACGTCACCAATGAGCATTGGCTCACTTGCAGCCTGCCCAACCGACCGCCGCGACCGCGTCACGCCAACTGCCCGACGAAAGAACGAAAGTAGACGTTGCGCTTGTCGCTCATGCTTTCTAGAAACGAACGGTCGTGCTAAACGGATGAATCGCTGCGCAGTTTGCGATTCACGCAGCTGGAGGTTTCCCATGACGTCGCGCCACGCCGCTTTGTCGTCGTTGTTTGTCCTGTTGACCGCGGCATGTTCCGATCCGGGGTCGGTAGGCGGGACTGGCCGAGGCGGCGCGGGTGGATCGGGCCAGAGCGGCGGGAGCAGTGGATCGGGCAAAGGCGGTTCGAATACCGGTGGCTCGGGAGGATCGAACACCGGCGGCACCACCGGCACGGGTGGCTCGACCGGCGGTAGCGGAGGATCGAGCACCGGCGGCACGGCGGGCACGACGGGCACCGGCGGCGCGAGCGGCAGCGGTGGGTCCGGCACCGGCGGTGCGAGCGGCACAGGTGGGTCGGGCACGGGAGGGACGGGAGGATCGAGCGGCGCCGGCACGGGTGGCGCGGGGACCGGTGGAACCGCAGGCACCGGCGGCGCCGCGGGGACCGGCGGCGCCGCGGGGACCGGTGGAACCGCGGGGACCGGCAGCGCGGGCACCGGAGGAACCGGCGGCATCGTGGACGCAGGCGGCAAGGATGGAACGGCAGGAACCGCGGGCAGCGCCGGAAGCGCGGGCAAAGATGCTGGGGCCGGCGGAGGCACGGTCGATGCCGCGCCGCCACCGCCCGTCGACGGCGGACCTGCGATTCCGCCGCCCAATGGGACGTGCCCCAATTTCGTGACGGGGGATGTGAATTTCACGCCTGCGGTGGGGGGGACGCGCAAGGTCGCGATCACGATGGGCGCGTCGAAAGCCGGTGGACCCCTGATCGTCTACTGGCATTCGACGGGAAACAACCCCACCGAAGCGACGAGGACAGGCGGCGCTCTGCCGGTGTCCGCGGTCTCTGCGGCCGGCGGAATCATCGCGGCGCCGTACGATTCGTACACCGACCAGTTTCCGTGGACGATGCACTTCACGGACCACGACGCACTCTTCGATGAAATCATCGCCTGTGCAGCGCAAAAAACTACGGTGAGTCCTGCACGCATTCACGCGCTTGGTTTCAGCGCGGGCGCGCTGATGACGACGCACCTTTCGTTCGCCCGGTCGAAGTCGCTGGCAAGCGTCGCGGCTTATTCGGGCGGCCAACAGGGTACGGCCCAGTTCCAGGAGATGAACAACAAATTTCCCGCGATGGTCATCACGGGCGGCACCGGTGACTTCGCCTTTATCGACTTCTACGTCCCCAGTCAGACTTGGCAGACCACGCTGAAGAGCGCCGGTCACTTCGCCATGTTCTGCGACCACGGCGGCGGACACCGGATCCCGGCCTCGACAGTCGTCGGCGGTGTCTTTCAGTTCTTCATGGATCACCCGTACGGGACGAATCCCTCACCGTACGCGGGGGGAAAGATCCCGAGCGCGATCTCGATCTGCAAGGAGTGAGACACGCGCCTCACTGTCGCATGCGCCACAGCGCATCCCAGCTCCCCGCGTTGTTTGCTGCAATCTCGCGGCAAGAAGGCCGATCCCATCGGCGCCGAGCGGGGTAGGACGTCGAGGCTCGTCCAAATCGCCGTCAATTCGTGGACCTCGAGAGCGAACCGTCGGTCCATAGAGCGAGAAGCGCGGTTTGTTAAGTGGTGCATGTGCCACCCCCGAAGGACGGTGGTAGTGTCCCGCCCAATCGCATGAGAGCCCTCACGTTCGACTGAGCAACAAGGGCTCCCGTCTCTTCGCCTACGCGCAGGCGTCGAACGGCTCTTCATCTGCATCCAGTCACCCCTGCGTTGCCCGAATCCACGCTTCCTCGTGACGAGGAGCGCCTTCTCCCCTCCCTTAGGAAACGTCATGCTGCATCGGCAATCACTTCTTGCGCGAGCGCGCACAGGCGCACTTTTTTCCCTGACCGCGCTCGGGCTGGTGTCATGCGCCGATATCCTCGGTTTCGAGCATGGCACGCGCCCGGACGATCGCGACGCGTCCTCCGGCGGAACCGGCGGAAGTGGCGGCGCGATGCTCGATGGGGCAAGCGACGCGCGTGCGGACGTTGCGACCGACGGCCCTGGCAATCCCGACAGCGCGCGTGGAGGTGCGGCTGGTGGCGACGCTTCGACCGGTGGTTCGGGCGGGAGCACCACCGGCGGCACACCCGACGGCGGTAACCGCGGTGGTACAGGGGGCGCTAGCGGCAGCGGAGGAACGGGTGGAAACAGCGGAACTGGTGGCACCGGCGGTTCGAGCGGAACCGGCGGCAGCGGAGGTACCGGCCTTCCGGACGCCTCAGGCGGGACAGGTGGTTTGGGACCCATGGACGCGTCCCCCGATCGCGGTCCCACCTGCGGCGCCGGCCAGAAAATCTGCAGCAACGTATGCGTGAGCACGAGCGATCCCGCCACTGGTTGTGCGGGCACGGGCTGCGCGCCCTGCGCATTCCCGAACGCCACGACGACGTGTGATCCCTCCGGCCAGTGTGCCCTCGGAACGTGCACCACCGGATTCGATAACTGCAATACCGACGCCAAGGACGGCTGCGAAGCGGACCTGTCCAAGGCCGACACTTGCGGCTCGTGCGCCAAGAAATGCGACGCGACGGCGCCGCTCTGCTCCGGGTCGGCTGGCTCCTACCAATGCGTGACGGGCTGCACGCCGCCGACTTCGACTTTGTGCGGCGCGCAGTGCGTCGACACCGACACCAACGCCAGCCATTGCGGTGGCTGCACGATGCCGTGCCCGGCCAAAGCCAATGGCGATCAGGTGTGCATCGCCAGGATGTGCGACTTTACGTGTCACAACGGCTATCACAAGTGCACTGCGACCCAGACGTGCGCGTCCGATACGGACATCAACGCGTGCGGGGACACCTGTAAGAAATGCAACGTCCCCGCGAACGGCAAGGTCGCTTGCACGGCCGGAGACTGCGTCACGACGTGCAACGCGAATTATCACGTCTGTAGCGTGAACAGCGTCGACACTTGCCTCCCCGACGACGTGCTCGCTTCGTGCGGGACGAGGTGCGCGCCTTGCGAGCCTCCGACCGATCCCAACGCCGAAGCGGAATGTGTGAACAAGCAATGCGGGTCAAGGTGCAAATCGGGGTTCAATCTTTGCGGCGGTGTTTGCTCGGATACGAACTCGCTCACCACGTGCGGCCTAGGCTGCGCCATGTGTGTAAAACCTGCCAACGCGAGCACGGTGACGTGCAATGGCACTTCGTGCGTTTTCACCTGCAATCCCGGGTATGAGCCGAGCGGCATGCAATGCGTCGTCGCGACCAACTTATACGTAAGCACTGCGGGTTCGGACACCAATCCCGGGACACAGGCATTACCGTTTCGCACGTGGAAACGTGCGGCGCAGCTTGCTCAATCCGGCACAATTGTGAACTTCGCGCCGGGCACCTACGACGGCGCGGGGGGCGATGACTTCACGGATCCCATTCCCAATGGGGTCACGCTTCAGCGCAGCGGATCCGGCACTGTGACGTTCACTGCTGATGGGCAGCATTCGCTCGTTTTCGCGGGTAGCGGCACCGTGCAGAACGTCACCCTGACCGGTTTTCGGTCGCCGTTTTCCGCAACGACCGGAGTTCAGACGATCAAAGGCGTGTCAGTCACCCTGCAATTTGATCCTATTCGGGTGAGCGGTACCGCGGTCATGGTCATCTCGGACAGCTCCACCATCAGCGGCTCGACGACTGACAATCAGTATCTCATCAGCGTCAATTCGTCGGGACAATTGACATTGCGCGATACGGCGATCACGGGCCGATGGCCAAGCTGCTTCGGGCCACCCGTCGCAGGCGGGGGGATCTGGACCACCGATTCCGCCACGCTCTCGCTCGTCAATGTGACTTGCAGCGGGATCCTGGCAGGATGCGTGGTAGCGTCCGGGTCGGCGAGAGTCGCATTGACGAGCTCGTCGCTCGTCAATGGATGCGAACGCGGCCTACTCACCGCGGGAAATTCAAATGTGACTTCGAGCAATACGACGTTCTCCGATATGGAGGCGCGCGAAGCGTCGAGCTGGACGATAAGCGGCTGCTCAGTCGGCGATACGGGGTTTGGGACCAATCTCAATGGAACCGGAAGGGCGAGTTTTCGCGGTTGCCGCTTCGGGGGAATCAATGGCACGCGGATCGGTGGCGTCGGCACCTACGACTTCGGCACGAGCGGGAGCCCGGGAAACAACACGTTCAACGTCGGGGCACACGACTATGGAGGGCTCAACGTCGACGTGGACGGCGTCACGGTCCAGGCGCATGAGAACCAATGGGTGCCCCTGGAGCAAGGCGCCGATGCTAACGGCAAAATGCCATCGCTGTATTTGCTAGGACCTGTCGGCGGCAAAAACGTGACGATCGGCAGCGATCAATCGGCGGTGGATATGTAAATTCCGTCGAACGAGATGAAGGAGCCGACGAGCCCCATCGCCAAGAGACACCGCGCACGAACGTCGTCACGGAGAGGATGCATGTTTCCGATTGCTACCTCATGAGCAACCGCGGGCACGCGCGGCGTCATGGGCTCGCGGCGCGCCGGCCACCATCCTGTCGGTTCTTCGTCCTGGCCGAGCCGATCGAGAAAGTCGAGCACGGCCTCGGTGAAGAGATCGTTGCTATCTCGGGCGATCATGTGCCCGGCGCCGCACGCGAACCTCATCTGCATGCGCTTGCCAGGGCGCGACATCGTGTATTGGCTCCATGACGATCCGGACGACCGCACTCGCAAGGTTGCCCCGTCTCTGAACGACTTCTTGACTGAACTCGACGAGACCCCGTACTAGGCGCGGCACAGCGGATGACCACCCCCAAGAAAACATCGGGAAAAGGAAAAAAGCCGTCGGAAAAGAGCGCTACCGCCGCGAGCGACGGCAAACGGAGCGCCGTCAGCGCCTATGGCAACACCTGGGACGATGTGAATGCCGCGACGGCCGCCGACGTCAAGGCGGTGGAGACTCAGCTCGGGGTATCGCTCCCCATTGGCCTTGCCGAGCTCTTGATGACATGCGGGGGGGGCCGTCCCACCAAGAACTTCTTCGACGGCCCGGCGAACGAAGCTTTCGAGCTAGGCATCGGACACCTGTTGCCGCTGCGCGACCAACCGAAGAAACGAGGAGTCGCCTCGGTGTGCATCTCCTATCGCACTTCCCAAGCAATGCCTGCCGAGCTGACTCCGTTCGCTTACGATACAGGGAACGCCAATCCCATCTGTCTCCGCATGCCCAAACGAGACATCGTGTACTGGCTGCACGACGAACCCGATGAACGTATTCGCAGGGTGGCACCCTCGTTGGGTGAGTTCTTGGCCGGGCTCGGCGAGTGCCCATTTTAGAGTACCAGACGCGCGCTTCGAGCTTCGTCGTCGAATCAGCGTACGCGGACCGATCACGCCGCGCCGTCGAGCGCACCCGCGAGGACGTCGAGCTTGCCGAGGAACGTGCGTGGTGCCCCAGCAAAGAGGTAGATCGCGCCCAATGTGAACGGCATCGCCACGCGCCCCCCTTCGCCGACGACGTGCACATAGGTCTGATCGTCGAGGACGCCGACGGCCCGAGCGAGCCGCGGGGTAACCTCGGGAGAGGAAGTAAAGAGCTGGTAGCGCTGGTCGAGGCGCGGATCGCCGAAGAGCAGCGCCGGAAGCGCGGTGTTCACGCGCTCCGCTTCGGCTCCCGCCGCGGGATGTCGGAGCACGAGCTCGAAATCGGGCACGTGTGCGCGCGGAGCGATGCTGAGGCGGCAGCTTCGTTCGACCTCGATGTCCCGTCCCAACCCCGGGAGGCGCGCGCGGCTGGGCGATCCTATCGTGGTTTTGCTGCGTGCACCGAACGCGCGATTCCGAAGGACGACTACGAGGCGCTCACCAAGACCGGGAGGGCGGGGGCCGTTGATGCCACCATCGTCGTCTCGTCATTCCTGGGAGGCGGCCTCGAGGCAGGCAAGGAACTGGGCTGTGTCCGCACAGGTACCCGCGTAGCACGCCTTCCATTTGGCCCGCACCTCGGGCCGAAACCCGCGAATCCGGAGGCATAGGCCGCCCTCGGTTCTCGATGGACAGCTCCGCAGGAATTCACCGCATGCGGCTACCTCCGTGGCGATGGCGGGATCACGCGCACCCATGCTGAGTTCGCACTCGTCGTCGCTACGGCAGGCAGGATCGGCCGCGCATTGCGCATAGAGGGCCAGCGCTTCTCGGCTGAGGACATCGGGCGGCCCCAGCTTGATGATGCAACTCGACAAGCAACTGGGATCGACCGAGCCGCGGCACATCTGGTCGTGGTCGCAACCTGCCTGGCACATCACCTTCACGTCCCCCGCGGTGGCCGGTGTTTCGGCATTGTCACGTGCGCTGCTGGTTCCGCCACAAGAGATGAAGGATCCGACGATCCCCATCGCCAGGAGAGCGCCGCGCAACCCCGGCCACCAAGAAGGATGCATGCCTCCGATTGTACACCTGGATGAGCAACCGCGGGCTCGCGCCGCGTCATGGTACGCGTGCCCTACAGCGAATCGGGGCGCGCAGGCACTATCCTCTCGGTTCTTCGTCCTGGCCGAGCCGATCGAGAAAGCCGAGCACGGCCTCGGTGAAGAGGTCGTTGCTATCTCCGGCGATCATGTGCCCGGCGCCGCTCACGTCGACGTACTGGGCGTGGGGCACCAGATCGAGAAACTGCTGGACCTCTTGATCGCCGAGGACGTCGCTCAACTTTCCTCGCACGAGCAGGGCCGGCACCGAGAGCGCGCGCGCCGCCGCTTGCAGCCGGTCAGGGCGCAGTGGGCTGCCTTCCGGTGTCGATGGGCGCAAGAACTTGGGGTCCCAATGCCAGCGATAGCGCCCGTCGGCGCCGCGGCGCACGTTCTTGGCGAGCCCGTCGAGGTTGGTGGGGCGCTTTCGCTGCGGCTGGTAGTCGGCGATCGCGTCGGCCACTTCTTCGAGGGAGGCATACCCTTCCGGCTTGCGCGACATGAAATCGACGATGCGCCGAATTCCATCGAGCTTGGCGCTGGTAGCGATGTCGACCAGCACCACCGCGCGGGACAAGCCCGGCGATTCGCCTTCCCCGAGAAGGGCCGTGAGCCCGCCGAGCGAAGCACCGACCAGAACGGGTGGGGCGGCGAGCGTGGCCTTCACCCGCTTGAGATCGGCGATGAAGAAATCGATGAGGTAACTGCCGGAGGGCGACCAATCGCTTTCTCCGTGACCGCGGCCGTCGAGCGCGATGGCGTAATAGCCGGCGCGCCCCATGGCCGCGGCGGTGTCACCCCAGGCATGCCGCGTCTGTCCTCCGCCGTGCATCAGGATGACCGGCGGGCCGCCGGGATCGCCATAGGCGTCGCCGACCAGGGTGATTCCCTCTTCGCCACGAAAGGTGACGCGCGTCAGAGCCCCTGTCGCCGCGCGAGAGGCGGGGGAAACGGTTTCGGGTGCAGCCATTGAAACATGTTCTACCTGGGTGCAGCCCGCTCAGCAAGCTCGCGCACGGGAGATGCCGAAAGGGCCGGCATCCGCTGGCCGAAGACCGAGCGGAGCGCGGCCCGGGCGGCCCAGTATCCGCACATACCGTGGACGCCACCGCCGGGCGGCGTCGAGCTCGAGCAGATGTAGATGCCCTTGGCGGGCGTGGCGTAAGGCACGACCCGCGCGACGGGGCGCGTGAAGAGCTGTCCGAGATCGGTGACGCCACCAGTGATGTCGCCCCCCACGTAGTTCTCGTTGTAACTCTCGAAGGCGGCCGGCGACATGCGACTGCGGGCCAAGATGCGGTCGCGGAAGCCGGGGGCGAACCTCTCTACCTGACGTTCGATGACATCGGTCATGTCCAGCGTCGAGCGCGGCGGCACGTGGCAATACGCCCACCCCGTGTGGCGGCCGGCCGGCGCGCGTGTGGGGTCGAACAGACTCTGCTGCGCGACGAGCACGTACGGTCTCGGCGCGTGCTCGCCGCGCCACACCGCTGCCTCGGCTTCGGCAATCTCCTCCAGCGTACCCCCCAGGTGAACCGTCGCGGCGCGGGCGCACTCGGCATTCTTCCAAGGTATGGGGCCGTCGAGCGCCCAGTCGACCTTGAACACGCCGGGGCCGTAGCGATAGGCGGCCAAGCGATCGCGGTATCGGCTCGGTAGTCGATCGCTGCAGATGGCCAAGAGCTGGCGCGGCGTGACGTCGAAGAGGACCGCGGCCGCGCGCGGAAGATCGGAAAACGATCGGATAGCGCGGTCGGTTTCGATCTCGCCTCCGAGACTCTCGAAGTACGCAGCCAGCGCCCGCGCGATCGCCTCCGAGCCGCCGCGCGGAAACGGCCAGCCGTGCGCGTGTCCCGAAAGGAGCAAGACCAGACCGATCGCTGCGGAAGTGGCGCGATCGAAGGGCAGAACCGAATGCGCCGCGCACCCCGCAAAGAGCGCTCGCGCGCGTGGCTCACGGAACAGCGCCTCCGCCAGCCCAACCGCGGAGCGCAGACCCCAAAGACCGAAGCGCAGCATCAGGAAGGGATGCTCGGGCCACCGCAGCGGAGCGAGCAGCCCCGGGATGAGGCGCTCGTGGGCCCGCACGAAAGGTCCCATGAGCCGGCGGTACGCGTCGCCATCCGCACCGAGCGCGCCGATCGTCGCTTCCAGCGAAGTCTCGAGGAGGGCCGCGTCGCCGTCATCGAGCGGATGCGCCAGCGGCGCCGGTGGGTCGACCCACGCAAGGCCAAAGTCGGCGAGGGGAAGCGCGCGAAAGAAAGGCGACGCGACGGCCATCGGATGAATGGCCGAACAAACGTCGTGTCGAAAGCCGGGCAGCGTGAGCTCGTCGGTACGCGTCCCGCCGCCCACCCGCGCCTGCGCTTCCAGGAGCAGCACCGATCGACCGGCTCGCGCGAGAACGATCGCAGCCGCGAGACCATTGGGACCGGCACCCACGACGACGGCATCATACGACTCGTTTTTCGGCATTGGGATCGCGGCGCGGCGGGGCTTCGATTCGCCGACGCCGTCGTTTCAGTACATTTGACGACACTGGGCTGCAACGACTGTCGGCGGTCAAGGTGAAGGGGAGCTTGGCCGTCCTCATGGCGAGTTACCAGATGGCATCGCAAACGGCGCAGATGAACGAATCGAATTGCGCTTCGGCATCGGAGCGAGCGACGGCGTAAGCGAGGCAAGCTCGGCCATCACCAGCGCGGATGGTGCATCGACGAGCGCCGTCGACGGGCAGGACAAGACCAGCAAAGCCTTCATCAAGACGAACATGCCGCCTCTCGACGCAGAGGCGGACATGGCGAGTTTCGGCGCCAGCGGGTTCACGTTGAACTGGACGACCAGCGACTCGGTCGCCTCGCAGATGTGCTTCTTGGCGCTCGGCGCTCCCTGAGTCTACATCGTCTTCATGGTCGCTGGCGGCGGACGCCGTTCTTGCTTCGTTGCTTTCGACGTGCCAGCTCCTTGCGAATGAGCACGAGCTCCCGGCTGCTCTGTCCGGCGACGGAAGTATTCTCCTGCGCGCGCCGGAAGAGGTAGGGCATGACCGATCGCACGGGGCCGTAAGGCAGGTACTTCGCCACGCGGTAGCCGGCCTTGGCCAAGTTGAAGGAGATGTTGTCGCTCATGCCGTAAAGCTGGGCGAACCACACGCGCCGATCGTCGTTGGGTAGGCCCCGCTTTTTCATGAGCGCGGCGAGGCGGAGGTTGCTCTGTTCGTTGTGCGAGCCGCACACCACGTCGAGGCGATCGATGTTGTCGATGCAGAACTCGAGCCCCTCGTCGAAAGCCCGGTCGCAAGCTTGTTTGTCCGGCTGGATGGGGTCGGGATAGGCCATCGATTCGGCGCGCGCGCGCTCTTTTTCCATGTAGGCGCCGCGCACCAGCTTGGCGCCGAGCCGGAAACCTCGCGCCACGGCGTCAGCGAGCGCGCGCTTCAGATTGGGGAGCGAGGCGGTGCGATAGAGCTGGTAAGTATTGAAAACAATGGCGCGCTGTCCGTTGTACCGCGCCATCATTTCGGTGGCCAACGCGTCGACCGGATCTTGCGTCCATGAATGCTCGGCATCGATGAGGACCGGAATGCCAGAAGCGGCGGCATGGCCGCAGATGGTATCGAAGCGCGCGCGCACTCGCTGGAAGGCTTGCTGTTCTGCGGCCGTCAGCGCATCGCCTCGCTGGACCTTTTCCAGGAGACCGCTCGACGCGATGCCGCTCGGCTTGAAGACGGAAAAAGGGATGGCGGCGGGGTTGGTCTGGGCCTTTTCGATCGTCCGCAGCGTCTCCTGCATCGTTTGATCGAATCCGTCATCGGTGTCTTCCCCCTCCACCGAATAGTCGAGGATCGTCCCCACGCCGTATTTCGAGAGCAGCGCGACCTCGTCGTCGCAATTGTCGATGCTGACACCTCCGCAGAAATGATCGAAGGCCGTCCGCTTGATGATGCCTTCCACCGGCAGCCGCAGACCGAGCGCGAGCTTGACGGATCCGATGGCCAAGGAACTGATCCAGGGATGGTTGACCATCGAGAAAATCGAGTTGGCCTTCTTCAGCGCGGTGTCCGATTTGTACGAAAAGGCAACCGATGTGTCTTCGAACGAAACCTCGGCGTCGTCTCCCATACCGATCATCCTGAACCCCAACCCCTCGCCCTTCTGGCTTCGCCGCCAGGAGACTCTGCTCGCTCGGTCAATTGGTTAGCACTCGATGATATTCACGGCGAGACCGCCGCGCGCCGTCTCCTTGTACTTCGAACTCATGTCGGCGCCAGTCCGACGCATCGTGGCAATGACCTTGTCGAGCGACACCTTGTGGGTGCCGTCGCCTTGCAGCGCCAGGCGCGCGGCGTTGATGGCCTTGGAGGCGCCCATGGCGTTGCGCTCGATGCATGGCACTTGCACGAGCCCTCCGATGGGATCGCAGGTGAGCCCGAGGTTGTGCTCCATGCCGATTTCGGCAGCGTTCTCGACTTGCGCCGGAGTTCCTCCCATGACTTCGGCCAATGCGGCGGCCGCCATCGAGCAAGCGACCCCGACTTCGCCCTGACAGCCGACCTCTGCGCCGCTGATGGATGCGTTTCTCTTGTAGAGGATCCCGATCGCCGCGGCGGTGAGTAAAAAGCGCAACGTACCTTCGTCGCGCGCTTCGCTCGGGGCTGAAGGGGGCGCCACCCAGCGGCGATAATAGAGGAGGACGGCGGGGATGATGCCCGCCGCGCCGTTGGTCGGCGCGGTGACGACGCGACCACCCGCCGCGTTCTCCTCGTTCACCGCGAGCGCAAAGAGGTGCACCCAGTCCATGATGACGAGGGGATCGACATCGGTGCGCGACGCCGCCTGGAGACGACGGAAGATCGACGCAGCGCGGCGTGGCACCTTCAGTCCGCCGGGTAAAATTCCCTCCCTACGGCAGCCGCGCTCGACACAGGCTTCCATGGCCTGTGCGATGGCGAGCACCTTGGCGCGCACCTCGGGCTCGGGCAGCGCGGCCCGCTCGTTCTCGAGCATCAACGTGGAGATCGAGAGACCGCGATCGGCACAAAGTCGCAATAGATCGGCACCCGATTCGTACGGATGGGGGAGCGTCATGTCATGCGCAGCGCCCGCACCGGACAGCGCGTCGGCCTTGCCGTCGTGGTTGACGACGAAGCCGCCGCCAACCGAATAGTACACACGTTCGAACAAGGCCACGCCCGCAGGGTCGAGGGCGACGAAGCGCATCCCGTTCGAATGAAGCGGCAGCTTTTCACGTCGGTGGAAAACGATGCTCTCGTCGATCGAGAACGTGACTTCGCGATTGCCGAGAAGGGCGATGCGATTGCGCTCGCGCACCCGCGCCAAACGCGCTGGCACGGCGTCGACGTCGATGGTGTCCGGCGATTCACCCTCCAGGCCGAGCGTCACCGCGAGATCGCTGCCGTGTCCCAAGCCCGTGTGCCCGAGACTGCCATAGAGCTCGACGCGGATGGCCACCGTGCGTGAAAAAGCCTCGTCTTGCGCGAGACATTCGGCAAAACGTTTCGCGGCGCGCATGGGACCCACGGTGTGTGAGCTCGAAGGTCCAATACCTATCTTGAAGATGTCAAAAACACTGAGGTTCATCGTGGCGCGTGGCACGCTAGCACAGCGCGTGTTCGGTCGTCGTCGCCGTCCAATGACCCACTGCAGCAATTCAGGTAACCAGAATGCAATTGCAATTGATGATATGAGGTAATCATGGCCTACGCGTACCGCCGCGCAGTGGGATGCTTCTTTCTTTTGGCATCGATATCCATCGGGGCAGCCCTCGTAGGCTGCTCCGTTTACGAGGAAGATCTTCCCACCAGGGATGCAGGCAGCGGGGGTCGCGGCGGATCCACGCTCGACAGCGGGCGCGACGGCGCCAGCGGTTCGCCCGATTCGGGCGGCGGAGGCTCGACGGGTGGGAGCGGAGGCTCGACCGGGGGAGCGGGTGGCGCGGCGGGATCGACGGGCGGCACCGCGGGGAGCGGGAACGCCGGAACCGGCGGCATCGCGGGTTCGAGCGGCGCAGGGGGTGCGGGAACGGGCGGAACCGGCGTGGATGGGTCCGCGGGATCGGGAGGAAGCGGAGGAACGGCGGGCGACTCAGGTGCCGCTGGAGCAGCGGGCGCGGGCGGCGCCGGCGGGACAGCGGGAGCGGGCGGCGCCGGCGGGACGGGGGGCGCGGCAGGTACGGGCGGAGCCGCGGGAACCAGTGGAACCAGCGGAGCCGCCGGAACCGGTGGCGCGGCGGGTACGGGCGGCACGGCGGGAACCGGTGGCGCGGGGACGGGCGGCTCCGGCGGCACGGCCGACGCAGCGCCGGACATCCCTCCGCCAGGCGCTGTCTTCGCGGTCGGATCGTTTACCAAGACCACGACGGTCGGTAGCCAAATCGTCAATCACACGCTCGGTCAGCTGCCGAAAGCGCTCATCCTCTGGACGTCGGGAAAGACCAACGAGACGGCGAGCGCGGGGTTCGCCTTCGGCATCGGCATCTCCGATGCTTCCGTCAGCATGGCGACGGCGATGAACGTGCGCGACAACGTCGCTGCTTCTCAGAGCGCTCGCCGGATGGCCCCCAAGGCCATCACGCTCGTTCAATACGATCAAAACACGCTCGCCGAAGCCGACATCACGGGATGGAGCGCGAGCACTTTCAACTTGAGCTGGACGACCAACGATTCGACCGCCTACGTCATCCACTACCTTGCGATTGGCGGCCCTCAGGTGCTGGCGAAGGTTGCCACCTGGCAAGCAACGTCAGCGCCGGGAAACAAGGTGGTCCCCGGCGTCGGCTTCCAGCCCGAGACCGTTCTCCATTTCTACGCGGGGGGCGCTCTCACCGCGACGCCACCAGCCTTCAGCGCCAACGGCGTCTTCGGCATGGGGGTGATGGACCGAAGCGGGACACAGTGGGCATGCATGGTGGGCGACACCAGCCTCCCCAACCCGAGCACGGCGTCGCGGGGACAGCAAACCGATTCTGCGCTGTTCATGACCACCGATGCGCCGACCCTCGCCATCACCAAGGAGGCGACGTTCGTCTCCATGGACAGCGGCGGATTCACCGTCAACTTCACCGCCAACAGCTCGAGTCCCAACATCACCCAGATCTTTTCGCTCGCGCTCGCCGGGGTGAAAGCGAAGGCAGGGTCCTTCTCCAAGAGCACGGCGGCGCAACCGGCGAGCCAGGGCATCACCACGCCCGGATTCAGGCCGGGTGCCGTGTTCTTCTCCAGCTTCCAATCGGTGGCGCAGTCGGCCACCGTCGCGATTGCGCATTCGCGTCTCGGCATCGGCGCTTCGGACGGTACGCACGAGGGGAGCTCGGCGTTGGCCGTCACCGACAACGTCTCCCCGACCAACGTCGACGGTGTCGACAAGACCAGCAAAGTCTTCACGAAGATGGATAACGCCACCATGACCATCGACGCCGAGGCGGATCTGGCGAGCTTCGACCCGACAGGGTTTACGCTGAGCTGGACGAAGAACGACCCGGTGGCTACGCAGATCGGCTTCTTGGCGCTCGGCGCGCCTTAGACCCTATCTGGCAGGCGTGTAGTTCCATGTGTGTCCATCGGGAAAGTTCTGCCGAAAACTTTTCCATGCGCCTGCGGTGTGATCGCGTGGCGTGCAACCGGCTTGCTGCGATAGCGGTGCCGCTTGTCTGGCCTCGTACTTGTACTCGTGCACGTCCTCGTACTCGTGCACGTGCTCGTGTTCGTGAACGGAAACTGATGCTCCAGGGGGCCCGATAGGGGGAGCATGCTGGACTACGGACGTCTCGACGTCTACCAGCGCAGCATTGAATTCACTCGCGCTTGCCTTCGCTGTTGCCGAACGCGTCCCACGTGGGTATGCATCGCTCGCCGACCAGCTCAAGCGTGCGGCCATGTCGATCCGCTCAACATTGCCGAAGGTTCTGCCAAACCCGACGGACCCGAGCGGCGCCGGTATCACGCCATCGCTCGTGGTTCCGCCATGGAGTGCGCTGCCATCCTCGACGTCGCTCGCCTCTTGGACCAATCGCCCACAGCTGCACTTGCCGACGGCAAGACTCTCCTGGTTCGCATCGTCGAAATGCTCAGCCGAATGTCCCGCTGACGCGAGCACGAGGACGAGGACGTGCACGAGGCTGGCTGTCTATAGGGTCTTAGCGTTCTGCTGAAACGGGGAGGTCGCGCGACGGGTGAGCTTTGTGCTGCACCAACCCGCCTGCTCGGCGAATCCTCCCGGTTTCAGCATTACCGTCAAGGCCGCGCTAGCCGGCGCACCGCGTCGGTGTGGGTCCAACCTTGCACGGCGCCCCAGCGCACGTGCACGAGCGCACCGCGCTGCTCGCCGAGCTCGACGCGCGCGGCTTCGGGGATGGCGCCGCGCGACGTGAGTACGCCTTTTTCCGTGAGAAGGTGCGCTTCAGGAGCGACGACGACGCCATCGCTCGTCGTCAGCCGGAGCTGGCGCGCGCCTGCCGCCAGGACGGCGAAGACGAGCAAGCACACGGCACCGATGGGCACGGCGATGGTACCCGCCAGGTGGATCGCGCCTTCGTGGGGAATCTCGCGCAGCGTTGCGCCGGCACCAGCGTCGGCCATCTGGGCGGCCACCACGCGCAAGACGAGACCCGCCGTGAGAATGAGCGAGGAGAATGCCGCCAAGATCGACCAGGTCCACTCCGAAGCGAATCCGAAGACAGCGCGATCGATGGAAGGACGCGCGTCGACTTCGGTGCTCGACCCGCTGCGCGAACGCCGCCGTGCGACCTCGGCGCGCACCAGCTCGAGCGCAGTTTCGGCATCGCCATCATCGGCCCGGAGCAGCAGCGTCTCTTCCAGAGCCGCCGCCGCACGCCCGAGATCGCCGGGGCGCTCCACGCCAGCGCGCACCCGGCCGAGGTACGAAAGAGCGCGATCGAAGCTTGCGTCGGGATGCACGAAGCCGCGATCGGCGAGCGCCTCGAACACTTCGACCGCTTCGTTGACCGAACCCTCGCGAAGCGCGACCACGCCCTTCTGAAAAAGCGAGGTCGCGTCATCGTCGCTGGCCATCGCGCGCCCGGCGAAAAGGACGGTCGTCACCAGGGCCGCGACGGCAATCAGCAGGGCTCGGGCGGCGCGGGACATTCCTTCACCCCTTGCCGCCCGGTGAAAGACGCCCGAGCCGGCGGACGACGGCGGCAGTTTGATCGATGATTGCGCCGGCGTCGGGTCCACCCTCCGGGACGAAGCGAAACGCCTGGAGCGCCGCCAGCAGTTGGCCGGCTTGGGCGGCGAGATCGGCAGGAACCTGCCGCTCCTCGAGCGCGTGCGGAACTTGCTCGAGCAAGAGAGCACGCGCGCGAAGCCCGGTCGCTCGCTCGATGGCCAGATAAAGAGCGCGGTCGAGGGCGGCAGCGACCACCATGCGATCGCCGCGCTTTTTGGCGTCGCGCGCCTCGGCGAGAGCCCTGTCGATGCCCCGCTCGGCACCCGCCCGCCGCGCGGCGAGTCCCGAGCGCATGCGCTTCATCCCGCGCGTTCCGAGGGATCCGACCACGACCGCGAGCGGAAGCCCGAACAACCCAAACCAGTAAAAGGGCCTGTCCGTGAAAGGGTCGCGCGCGCGGGCAAACGGGCGCAGCTCGCCGCGCGGCTCTCCGAGCGGGCTCCACGGATCGTGCGTCACGGTGGGGTCCCTGTTGAGGGCGCCGGCCTTGTCAGCGACTTGCACCTTGCCGAGCGCTGCCCGCGCCGTCTCGTACGCCTTGTGGTCGGGGTTCCAATAAGGAAGCGTCACGGTGCCGAGATCGATGGTGCCCCCCGCTTTGGGCCGCACCACGTACGTGAACGTCCGCGACCCGCGGATCTTGCCATTTTCGACTTCGATGCTCTCGCGCACCTGCGGTTCCAGCCATTCGACGGTCGACGAGATGGGCACGCGGAGGCCGTTGGGAACATTGCCCACACCACCCAGCACGATGGTGACGCCGACCGCTCCGCCGACCTCGGTCGAGCGCGGATCGACGGTCGCAGAAAGTGTGTACGACCCGACGTCGCCGAGCTGGTAGCCAACGGGGCGCCCCGCCGGAGGCGGCTCGGCCACATGAAGGCGGATCGTCTGGCTGGCCCGCACAGCGCTCTGCAGCCCGAGCGTGCGCGAGCTCAGCGTGAGCTGCATGGGCCCGATGTCGATTTCGCCGGAGCGGAGCGGAAAGAGGGCCACCTTGAAGATCGGCTTCACCAGCCATCCGACGCCGTTGATGGTCAGGCGCCGGGTCTCCGGCTCCACATTGTGCTGCAAGAGCTCGCGCCGAAAAAAGTCGGGGAGCGACGGCTCGTGCGCGTCGGTGTATTCGACCATCCCCATGCGCTGGTAGATGAACACCGTGAGCGTGACCTGCTCCCCCACCACCGGATTGCGTTGGTCGACGACCGACCGCAGAAACACCTTCGAGTCGAGGGGCGCATCGATGGCAATCTCCGGGTCGACTTGAACCTCCGGCTCGGCCGTGTCGGTCTCGGGCGTGTCCATGAAGTTGGGAAATCGCGGAAACATCCCGAAAGGGTCGAATGGGTTCGGCGTCGAGGGCGCGTGCCGTCGCGGCCCCGGCGTACCCGGTGCCCCCGCAGCGTGGACTTTCACGCGCAAGGCGCTCCCTTGCACGCGGCGACCGTTCCAGGCGGCGCTCGGCGCGGCAACGCCGTACACCCCTTCCCGCGTGGCCACGACTTGCCAGGTGGCAGTGAATCCCGACCGCCGGCTCAATCGACCATTCATGAAGGTGATCTGCGTCTGCGTGGACACGCTCGGTGGCGAAGCGCGCAGTCCGTCCGGCAGCGTCAAGCGTGGGTCG
>DATHES010000140.1:0-39823 GCA_035318465.1 Polyangiaceae bacterium | reverse complement strand
GCGTACGAGCGGCGTCGAACCCTTCATGATCTGACGAGCACGCCTCGACGCGAGAATGACGAGCGCGAAGCGGTTGTCCTCACGTTCGAGGCAGTCTTCCACGGTTACACGGGCCACGGTGCCATCCCTCTCGAGCCCGGTGACGGGCTCCGTCCAAGAAATCTGCGGCGCAGGACCTCGGCGCGACCATGCTGCGCAGGAGGAGCTGAGTCGGTTGACGCGCGCTGGCGTCGAGCCCCCACCTTACGCCAGAACGGCGCGACTCGCTACCAAGATTGCACGGATTCTTGGAGGTGAACACCTCCGCGAGCGAACTACCTATCCGCGTCGGGCGCCAGCTACCGCTTTCGGCGACGCGAGAGGAGCAACCCCGCCGTTTCCGACGAGGAAACTGAAGATTCGCGAGCCGCCGCAAGCGGAACGGCTCGTCCTGCGGGCGCAGGTGCTCGACGAAGACGGCGAACATCGCAAGTCGGAAGGTGACGGACCGCGCGCGCGAAACTCACCGGGCGTCGCGCCCGTCCACCGTTGAAAAGCGTCGTGGAACGCGGGCACGTCGTTGAACCCGAGAGCGTAGGCGATCTCGGACATGGGTTCGCCGCGCAGGAGGCGCTGCTCGGCTTCGACGCGTCGCGCCTCCCTCGCCATTTCGAGATAACGGGCGCCCTCGCTCGCCAGCGCACGCTGGAGCGTCCGAGAAGACATGCCGAGACGGCGCGCGACCCTCGCGATGCCGGTATCCGGCTCCTTGCTCAGAATCTCCCGCACGCGATCGGCTGTCGACGACGCGTGCGGCGCAAGGTCACGTCGTTGTTCGGCATAGCGCGAACAGTTCGGCCAAGGCGTTCGAGCGCTCTCTTCCAGGTACGCAATGACGGCAAGCAGATTGACCCGCTGCGCCGCCTGCAGCGCCGGGATTCCAGCGTCGACTTTGGCCGAGCTCGGCTTCCGAGCTCGGCACCTCGCAGAATTCTCGTCGCTTGTCGCTGTGTCATGGTCGGTGCGCTGCCGCTCGATGCTCGACCGCGCCTTCACTTCTCCCAAGCAGGGGGCGTGCCTACCGCCGAAATCGGAAATCGCGAATCCCGGAGAACACCGTCCGCCATGAGCGCGGGTTGCTGGCTCCATCGAGCCTGGGCGACGGGCCAGGAAACAGGCACGTGCCCACGCAGTGCCCGCCATTGTGCCCGCGCCGGCGCTGACGGCCGGACACGCGCATACGCTCCGGCTCGGGTATCATGGCGCCGGAGCGACGCGACGTGAACGACTTCGGCACGGCAGAGCGCCCCTGTTACGCCGTGCATCTCGTGCGGCCATTTCTCGAGGTCCTCCGGGGGCATCCGGCGATTTCCGAGACGATGCTCGAGCAGTGGCAGGCAATCGATCCCGACGACCGCATTCCGGTCGCCACGGTGCATCGACTGCTCGAAGCCGCGGCAGAGCTCATCCATGACCCCGATCTCGGACTGAAGGCTGCGCGCCGCACCTCACTCGGCGATGGCGGCGCGCTCGATTACCTCCTCAGCACGAGCCCGACGGTCAAGGATGCCATCGAAGTGGCCGGCAGGTACATGCGTCTCGTCAACGATACGCTCTCCATTCGTCTCGAACTCGACGGCGAGGAAGCTCTGATGAGGCTCGACAATACGATCATGCTCCCCCGCGCCGCGGCGGACTTCCAGGCGGGCAGCCTTTTTTGGAACCACGCTCGGGTGTGGCTCCGCGACGTCGTCGCAGAGGTGGTGGTGTCGTTCACCCACGCCGCTCCGTCCAATCGAGCCGAGTACGAGCGCACGTTCGGTCCGGCTGAAGTGCGCTTTTCCGCCTCCTTCTCGGGGTTCGTTCTGCGGCGAAATCACCTCGCGGTGCCGCTGGAGAAAGCCGATCCCAAGTTGCACGACGTGATCATGAAGCATGCTCGGCAGTTGATATCCGAATTGCCCACAGCGGAGAGCGTCACGGAAAGAGCGCGCCGTGTCGCGGCCAGGGAGCTCGCGCACGGCAATCCCAAGGCGATGCTTGTCGCGACGGAGCTTGGCATGAGCCTGCGCACGCTCGGTCGCAAGCTCGCCGAAGAAGGCACCACCTTCAAAGACGTGCTCGACGATCTCCGCAAGCGGCTCGCGCTGCAATACGTCGCCGGCCGCGATCTTGCGCTTTCCGACGTGGCCCTTTTGCTCGGTTTCTCGGAGACGGCCGCGTTTCACCGCGCGTTCCGGCGCTGGACGGGGCAGACGCCTCTCGAGTATCGACGCAGCCACCGTCGCTAGTGCTAGGGACTGTGCTGAAATTCGCCGATCTGCGGATAGCGCATCTGCAAGCCGGAAAAGAGTGCTTTGCGGTCGGCGCAGTGCAGCGTCTCCTCGAGAGCGGCGGTGGTCACGGAGTTCACGATGGTGATCGCGACCTTGGGGTCGATCGTTCCGCACTTGGCGAGGGCGGACAGGAAAATCGCTCCGCAGACGCCGGCCTCGGTCGCAACGTCGATCGCACGCTTGCCTTTGGGGTTCGTCTCCCAGCAGAGGTCGGTCACGTTGATGTGGTCGGCGCCCGTGATCCCAACCAGCCGCTTGGGAGCAGGTGACGCGGCGTACGCCGTCTGATCCCCAGAATAGGCGAGGACGCTGTCGGACATCCCCGAGACGATGAGCACGGATTGGAGCGTCGACGATGCGCTCACCCCGGCGTTCGACGTGGCGATCGGCATGTCCACTTGAACGTTGGGTTTCGTGCTGAAATTTGCGGCGTTCCACGCGCCCTGACTATGTCCGCTGATCCCGATCCTCGTCATGTCCGCCGATGATCCGAGGAAGGCGAAATCGCCGGACTTCATCGTGACGCCGGCGATGATCGCGTCGACGTCACGACCGAGATCCTGCACGACGCCCGATCCCATGCATGCGCCCAAGCTCGCTCCCGCCAGGAAGTCGGTCAGATAAAGGCCGAAGTGATCCGCCGCGACCACCACGAAGCCGCGGCTCGCCCACTGCGTCATGGTGGAGAGCGACGCCGTACGGAAGGAGCCCGTGCCGTGAATGAAAATCACCCCCGGGTACGGGCCGTGGCTCGCGTCGATCGGGAGATCGCGATAGCAGTTGCACGTTTGCAGCGAGTTTTCGGCGGGCGGAATCTTCGACGCCTGTCCGGGGGGTAACCACGTCGTCAGGTCATAGGAGGTCTTGGTCTTGCCCATCTCACTACCGAGCGGCGCCGGGTACCAAACTTCGGTCACGAGCGACGCTCCGGCCACGGCAACCTTGACGGTCTTGACGCCGACCGGCCATGGTCCAGGCACCCCCGTGTCGTCCGGCACTTGATAGAGTTTCGTCGATCCACAGCCGTTCACCGTAGAGGGCGGACTTGCATCCGAGGTTCCCGTCGCCGCGTCGCCCGGTCCGCTATCGGCGGCCCCGCCTTCCGCCCCTCCTTCGTCCGCCGGTCGTCCCGCATCGCTTGAATCGATCGCCGACGCCGCATCCGGTCGACCGGACGCCCCGCCCGTTCCGTCGCTCCCTCCGTCGGTCGAACCGCCGGCACCGGCCGCACCACCTGCGCCGGCCGCACCACCTGCGCCGGAACGACCGGACTGTCCCGCCGCGCCGGCGGGGCCCGCGTCATCTCCTGCGCGTCCCGCAGTCCCCCCGCTTCCCGCGCCAACGGATCCTCCCTGACCTGGGCCCGTACCGTCGCTCTGGTTTTCATCCGAGCACGCGAGCGTTCCTGCGACGGCGAGCAACAGAACTCCGATGAACCTCATGGTGCCATTCCCCCTCGCTAAGGAAACATGAGGGACGTCTGCCCCTCGGAGGCGGAAGGCCAGTTCGGTATCTTCAAAGCCTTGCCGTTGAACTTTGGCCAAGTAGTCGTAGCCATGCCAGGTGCCCTGGGAGTGCCCCATGAGCTCGACCTTGTCCTGGCCCGTCTCCGCGAGCACCTTGTCGATCAAGCCGTCGAGCTTGCCCTGCGGATTTCCGCCGAGGGAGTTATCCTCGTTCTTCGTTCGCGCAGCCCGCATGCGGGTGAGGATGCCGTAGGATATCGCCCCCTACACTTGCATTCGACGCCATTGGATTGACCCGCAAGGACACGCGGTGCGCGCTTCTTCAGGCGGCGGCGCGGCGCTTCTTCAGAAGGACGAAGGCGAAGAACAGCGCGCCGATGCCGGGACCTGCCGGGGACGCGCGCGTGCCGATCTGGCAGCCGCCACTGCCGGCGTCGTCACCCGGTACGGTCGGCTGCGCTCCAGGTGGATCGGGCGAGCCGGTATCGGTCGTCGTTGTCGCGTCGCCGGGACTTCCCCCCGCATCGTTGCTGCCGGAACCGATCGCCCCCGTGCCGCCGCTTCCCGTGCCGCTTCCTCCCGTGCCGCCGCTTCCTCCCGCGCCGCTTCCTCCCGTGCCGCCGCTTCCTCCCGTGCCGCTTCCCCCGGTGCCGCCTCCTCCCATCGGCACGCACCTGCCGTCGCGGCAGGCGAGATCGGGCTGCCCGCACAGCTCCAGATCGGTGCCGTTGTCGTTGGCGCCGTCGCAGTCGTCATCGAAAGCGTTGCATTCTTCGCGCTTCGGCGGCCCTTCCACGCACGGGCCGACGCAACTTTGAGCGTACCTCCTGCACCAACCGAGGCCGCAGGTGGGGCGCACCCTTTCGTCGATCATCGCGTTGCAGTTGTCATCCTTTTCGTTGCAGATCTCGGTCGCACCGGGATAGACGGTGGGATCGCTGTCTTTGCAATCGTTGTCACAAAATCCGAAACCCTTGGCCGCGCTGCAACCGGTCTTGGTCGCCCCTCCGGCGACGCCATGGCCATCGCCATCCTTGTCTTCGCAGAGCGTGGCGATGTCCAGCCCTTCGTCGATGGTGCCGTTGCAGTTGTTGTCTTTGCCGTCGCAGATTTCGGGGGCGCCCGGAAAAACCTTGGGGTCGTTGTCGTCGCAGTCGCCGTCGGTGGCCGCGTAAGACGGCGGCTTGGTGCAGCTCATCGTGTAGCCCGAGGTGATCGAGCCGTGACCGTCGACGTCGAAGTCGCTGAAGTACTTTGTGCCAGCGCCTGCGCACCCGAAGGCGACGCTGAGAAACCCGGTCGCCGTTCCATCGCCCGAGGAGGCGCCGTTGCCGTTGCCCGAGACGGCCCACACGGAAAAGTCGACACCACCGGAGCTTGGCTGCTGGGGCGCCGTCCAATTCACGCGAAACGTGCTCTGGCCGCCCGATGCCGCTCCCGGCTGACTGTGCGAAACACCGCCATCGGACCACAACTTCACGCCCGGGCCAGGGCCCGAGAAAGCTCCGACGCGGTTCGTTCTCAAATAGAACCCGCCTACCTTCTGGCTCGAGACGGCAATCGTCAGCGCGATGACCTGGCCGGGGCTGATGACAATGGCATCGGTCGTAATCGACACGCCGGGATCCGCGCCACCCCCGTGGCACCCACTGCAACCTTCGGTCTCGATGCCGCCTTGACGTGACCAAGCCGCCTTCGCGCTGACGAAAATGGCGATGAACGCGAGCAGCGAAAGCGTGGCGCGGGCCCGCGCTGGCCGGCGGCGCGGCGGAGCGTGGCACCGCGCGACGACCGTCGCACCGACGAGCCACGGGACCGCACGCGCCGATACCGCGCCGGCAAGGATGCGAGGAAGGAATCCCACGGCAACTTCGATGCTATCACCAATTTGCGTATCCGCTAAGGCCAATCGCAGGAAATGCATCACCATTTCGATGTCGATAGAGAGGATTTCGCGCGAAGGCGGACCATTTCGAGCAGGGCAGCCGGCGCACTGAAGTTTTCACCGCCGCTCGCCCCTTGCGGCACACGTAGGCGCCACCCAGCTTAGTGTCCACATCCTGGATGGTGGCATGAGGAAATCGCTCACTGCATGGCCCGGCGCTGGAAACGTTCACGTACCCGCCCCCCCCAGGAAGGCGAAACGCCCCCCGGGATGCGCACAATGGCGCGCGCGGCGCAAACCTTCACGGCACGGCCCTCGAGAGGCAGGCCCCACGATTTTCCGCATGTTGGCAAGACTTGAAACATGAGGCACATGCATGGGAAGTAGGCACATGCAATGGAAGGCTGCGGGCGGTATTGCCTGGGCAATCGTGCTGCTGACGAACGCCGTCCGGGGTGCCCCCCCAACGTCGCTGCGGGTCGTGGGGGAAGAAGGTGCGTGTCCAACGGCCGGGGAAGTCGCGACGGTGCTCGAGCGGCTACTCGTTCGGACGAAAGTCGCGCCCAGCGCTGGCTCACCGGGCGCGGGCGACGCCTCCATCTCCGATGAAGGCCCTTATTATCGCGTGAGAATCGCGGGCCACGAGCGATCGTTCGTCGATGCCGCACGACAATGTCAAGAGCGTGCGCGCCACGCTGCCGTGTTCGTGGCACTGATACTCGATCCGCCCATGGTTCCCGAGCCGCCGCTACCCGCTTCCTCACCCGCGCCGCCCCCAGCGGAGCAGCTACCGCAGCCCCCGCGCGGCGAGCGCGCCACGCCGCTGGATCTCACGTTCACCCCAGTCTTCCAGGTCGCCCCAGCATCTTCCAATCGAAGAACGGCCGTCACGGGCGGCGTCGCGGTGCGAGCCCGCTCGAAAAATCGATTGAACCTATCGCTGAGCGGTGGACTTCTCTACGGAGCGCTCCATTTCGGGGAAGTGGACGCCGCCGCGTGGTGGATTCCGATCGACCTGGCCGTCGGGGTCAGCTCGAGGAGCGGCCAGTGGGAGATCGCCACCGAGATTGGCCCGAACGCGAGCGTTCTCTCCATCATCGCCGAGAACCTCCCCCAGGCCCGCCGTCAGACTCGGCTGGAGCTAGGTGGTCGCGTTTCGACATCGACGCGATTCTGGTTGAATGAAAAGGCTGCCGTCTTCTTGTCCGCGGACATGATCGCCCGGCCGTCGCCATACACGCTCCGGATTGAAGGAGAAGGCGACATCGGGACCACGCCAGCGGTATGGCTCGGCGGAGCTATCGGATTGACGTGTGAGATCAACTGAGAATCGAGCGGGGGATGCGGGGCATGTCGCTCAAAGATCGGCGGCAGGGCCGAGCCGCCCGGTCGCGATGGCGGCATCGTCGATGTAAATCGTCGAAAGAGGCGGCGTGAGACCATTCGAGCCGTTCCCGACCGCCCAGAAAAGGTAACTGCTGGGACTCTGACCGAGCCCCGCCACATCGAATATCGGGTCGCCATCTTGCCAAACCGTCACCCGGGTGCCGCTCGGCGGGGCATATTGAAAAAAGGCTTCGACTTGAACCCATTGGCCGACCGGGAGCGCTTTCGCGGGCAAGGGGTACGTTATCTTGTTCGTCAGATGATCGAGAAATCGCAGCGTCATCTGCCCGTCCATTTGCCGCGATGCCTCGATGTCCCAGAGGTTCACTACGGTGTTGGGATCCGCGGGGTCGGTTTGCGCGCGAAAGAGCATGACCGACCACCAGGCCGTCGGGGTGTGGGCCTGGTTCCAGTAAAACCAAACGCTGTAGTAGGCTCCTCCGCTCACCGTGCGACGGTACAAGCGGGTGAGGTGGTCGAGGCCGTCGGTCGTGTCGATCGTCAGCTTGACCGAGTACGACGAACCGCCGTGCGCGCGATCGCGAGAAACATCGCCCGAGCCGCCAATCGCATACTCCCCGCCCTGCGTGTCGCCGCCCATGTGCCACGCCGACAGGTTGCCGGTCTCATGATCGGCCGACCATAGAATCGTCGGCCGAGCTCCATCGGAGCGTGCGTCGAGATCCATCTGTGCATCGGGAACCACACGCCCGTCTGGCTCCACGCGTCCGTCGAAATCCGCGCGCACGTCGAAGTCCACTCGCCCGTCTGGCTGGACACGCCCGTCGAAATCGGCACGACCATCCGGATCCGCACGCCCGTCGAAATCCGCACGCACGTCGAGATCCTCTCGGCCGTCCGGACGTTCGGGCGCTGCATCCAGGTCCCTCGCCCCGAGGATGATGGTGGGATCGCAAGCGGCGACCGCGCAGGACAAGGCGAGGGCGAACGGTCTTGGTCGCAAGCCGGTTCGCAATGACATGGAGGGTGTTACCGAAGGATGCTCTTCAACGCACGACGGGCCTGCTCGCGAAACCTTCCCTTCGGATAACGCGCCAAATACTGCGCCGCAAGGCCCGGGGCAGCGTCGCTCCCCCGACTGACGGCGGCCTCGATGGAGAGTGCGAGCGCCTCTTCCTGGAGCGGGCCGTCGGGATACTTACGTTGGTATTCCGAGAGCAAGTCGGCGGCTCGATTCAAGTCACCGGACCGCCGTGCTTCCATGGCCGCGATGACCAGTCCTGCCCCCGGACCGGACCTCATGGGGTCATCAGGCAAGCCGACGATCGGCGGACGCACCTTGGTGCGCGTCTGCTTGGGACCGGCGGGCGATCGATCGGCTTTGTGCAGCCCTTCCGGAGGCGACGCAGCGCGATCGAGCATCGGCGGGTCTGGAATCGACATGGACGGAGGAGACGGTGCGACCGGTGTCTCGCCCGTCGTTGCGGCAACCTTCACCCGTGCGGCCGGACCACGTGCCCCATGTTCCGCGGCGGGAGCCACCTCGACCGCCGCCGGTGGCGCGTCCATCGCGGGGCGCATGAAGTGCACGACCATGGCGCTCGCGCCGGTTGCGCTCATCAGCACGCCGAGAACGAGCCCCGGCCGGTGTCGGCGCCGTGCAGTCATCGCCACCGACCTCTGCAACGCGAAACGCAGCCGATTTTTTTGCACGGCGGACGGCTGGAGCGGTCCAATTCGTGCCAGGAGGGCCGCCCCAAAGGCCTCGTTGGCATCCGAGGAATCGAGCTGTTCCCGAAGTCGCTTCAAGGTACCCTACCTTCCTCGCGAGCACGGGCTATGAGCGAGGAGAATTCTTTTCGCGCGTGGTGCAAGCGCGTCCATACCGTGTTGACAGGAACGCTCTCGAGTTCGGCGATCTCCTCGCCGCTGTACCCTTCGATCTCGAAGAGGATGAACGCGGTGCGCCGGGTCGCCGTCATGTTACTGAGGATCTGAACGAGAAGGCGCTCGGCCTCGCGTCGCTCGAGGAGCTCGGCGGGATTGAGCGGCTGCGACGACTGCTCCTCTTCGATGGGGTGACTGTCCTTTCGCAGAAGAAATCGGCGGAACCACGCCCGCCGTCGGTAGTCCCGCACGGTGCGCTGGGCAATGCGGTAGAGCCAGCCGGAGATGTTTCCTCCGTCGAATTCGGGCAGCTTGCGGCGCACCACGATGAAGACCTCTTGGGCCAGGTCATCGAGATCGGCATCGAGGCCCCCAAAGGCGCGAACCCAACGATAGACATCATGAAACCACCGGGCATAGACGTCCTCGAAACTAAGAGTGTTGGTTCCACTCGGCGCCACGACCGGGGGCGCCTGGATAAGCCGGGCCGAGAGAAGCTTGGGGACCGTGGAACCCACTGCCATCGGAGACAATGGTGCCATGCCCGCCAAACCTTCTCCAACCCGGAATCACTTTTTGCGTCACTTGATTTTTATGACTCTCGCGGAACTGGGGTCCGGTATTTGACGCGACACGCACCGGCGCCACGGAGCAGGCCGGAGAGGATCTCGGCCTGCTGCTCCCGCAAAGCCCCAGGACTGTCAAGCCAATGGCAGCCGGCGCGAAATTCCTTCAATGGTCGTGATTCGCGCTGAGCATTTCGTCGAAGGAACTTTCACCGCGCTTCCCGCTGGTGCGGATTGAAGGTTCGCGGAGCCGCTCTCCCTTTGTGTGGTGGACCCACATGACTCGCTGAATCGGCCGGCGCGCGACGCATTCCAGCGCACGCGTCGAGCTGCGGATTTTACGCCAGTCGACCGCCTACAATCGCCGACGATCTGCGTGCCCATCGGATCACGGCGCGAACCCAAGTGCATGAGGTGAACGATGGGATCGCACGTCAATGGCTCGTTCGCATCCCGCTGCGTTCCAGCGCTGGTTGGGGCAGGACTGGCCTTTTTTGTCACCGCCTGCAGCGGCGTCCTCGGTGAGAGCGACAGCTCCGGCGGGACGTGCCGAGACTGCGGACCCAACGGTACCCGCACAACAGCGACGGGGACCGGCGGGGCGACGAGCACCGGCACCCGGACCGGAACCAGCACGGGCACAGGCAGCGGCACCGGGTCAGGCGCGGGAGGCGCGGGGACAGCGGGAGGCGTGGGGACAGCGGGAGCCGGAACGACTGGCGGCACCGGGGCGACCGGGGGCGCGGGAGGCACCGGGGGCGCGGGCGGCGCTGGGGGCATGTGCACGGCCCCCACCCTGGTTCCGGTTTTTCATCGCCTGAACCGGACGGAGTACCAGAACTCGGTCAATGGCTTGCTCGGTATCGCTTTGCCCCTGCGGGATGACCTTCCTGCCGACGCGATGGTGAACGGGTTCGACAACAACGCCGACACGGCGGTGAGCGCGACGCTCCTCCAGAAATACTTGACCGCCAACCAGCGCGCGGTCGAAGCCGCGCTTGCATCGCCGACGGCCAAGGCCCAGCTCATCCCGTGCGTGCCTGAAACGGACACCGCGTGCGCGCGCAAGGTGATGACGGCCTTTTTGCCGAAGGCGTTTCGGCGCCCCGTCCTGCCGTCGGAAATCGACGAATATTTGAAGTACGTGACGGTCTGTAGCAGCAATGCAACCGCCGGTATTGGATGTGCGATCGAGGCCGCGCTGCTCTCGTCGAAGTTCCTCTTCCGGACCGAGCTATTGAACGGCGCGCAATCCCAGACCGCGACGTGCGCGGAAGCCGTTCCGTTCGCGGCTGCCTCTTCGGCCAACCTGTCGGCTTACGCGCTCGCATCACGGCTCTCTTACCTCATGTGGAGCAGTGCTCCCGACCAGGAGCTTCTCGATCTCGCTGCGAAAGGAACGCTCGGCGACCCCGCCGTGCTCGCCGCGCAAGTCGAGCGCATGTTGACCCCGACGGTGGCCGCTAAGTACGTTCGTCCGTTCACGGAGAGCTTGGCCACGCAGTGGCTGCAGCTCGAGGCCGTCGCCAGCGCCGCGCCTTCCAAAGTCCTCTTTCCAAGCTTCGACGAGGCGTTGCGCACCGCGATGCAGGACGAAGCCAAGCTCTTTTTCTCCGATGTCATGCTGCAGAATCGGTCGGCGCTGGACCTCATCCGTACGAACTTCACGTTCGTCAACGCACGCCTGGCCACGCACTATGGTCTCGCTGGCGTGACCGGCACCAACATGCGCAAGGTGGACACCGCGGGCGCCGCACGCGGTGGCATCCTCACCCAAGGCAGTTTCCTCACCGGGACGTCGTCGTCAGAGAACACGTCCATCGTGCTGCGCGCCAAGTGGGTCCTCACCAACCTTCTTTGCACGAGCCTCTCGGCGCCTCCGCCGGGTGCCGCGGACAGCGTTCCGCCCCCCGATCCGGGTCTTGGCCTGACCAATCGAGAGAGTTTGCAGTTTCGTACGGGCAACGCGCCGTGCAACGGCTGCCACAACGTTCTCAACCCGATTGGCTTCGGCCTGGAGAAGTTCGACGCTGTCGGAGCCACTCGCACCCTCGACAAGGGCAAGACCATCGACTCGAGTGGCGAGCTGCCCGGAGGACTCAAATTCAACGACACCGACGAGCTTCTCGCGCTTCTCAAGGCCGACGAGCGCTTCCCCGCCTGCTTCACCAAGAAGCTTCTCACCTACGCGCTCGGGCGCAGCATGGAAGTCAGTTGCGACGACGAAGCCGTCAAAGCCTTGGCCGCCGAATTCAAAGCCGACGGCTTTCAAATGAAGAACCACATCATGCGCATCGTAAAAAGCGATCTGTTCCGTACCGCGCGCCGACGGTAGGAGAAATACAATGAGAAGGGTGAAGCCGTTCAGATTGGACCGCCGCGCCGTCCTCCGTGGCGCTGGGATCTCACTCGCGTTGCCGTGGCTCGAGGCCATGGTTCCCTCACCTGCGTACGCCAAGAGCGCGGCCGCGGCGGCGGGGCCGCGGGTACTCTTCCTCTACTTCCCGACGGGGTATCGCAAAGGGGACTGGGCTGCCAACAAGACAGCTGGCACCTATCCGGACTTCACCTTGCCAGCCATCGCCGCGGCTCTGAATCCGTTCAAGAGCAAGCTCACCCTCATCACCGGCCTCGCCAACAAGACGGCGACCGTCGGCAATGGCGGCGACGGGATCCACGCCCGCGGCACCGGCTGCTGGCTCAACTGCGAGGTCCTCAACACGACCGGCTTCACCACGGGAATCTCCGCCGATCAGGTCATCGCCAAAACGAGCGGTACGACGTCCTGCATTCCGTCACTTGCGCTCGGTGTCCCCGGCGAACAGGTGGCCACCTTCGCCGAAGATGGTTACGGCGCGGTCTATTACAACAACATTTCTTTTACCGGACCGAAAGCCAACGTACAGAAGGAAAATAAGCCGCTCGATCTCTACAATCGCCTCATCAGCTGCTCGGGGTTCGGAACCGGCGGCGGCAGCGACGGCGGCACGGCTCCACCGCCCGCCGTCAGTCAGCGCACGCAGTTCGAAAAGAGCGCCATGGCCGGGGTGAAGGTGGAGGCCAGTCGCCTCATGACCTGCGTCGGGCAGGACGACCGATTGCGACTGCAACAATATTTCGACTCCATCTCCGAGCTCGAGCGGCGGTTCACCACTCCGCCGGTCGGCGATGGAGGCGCGCCGCCCACGGGCGGCGCTCTGTGCACGAAGCCGGCAGCCCCGGGGGCCAACGGCACGTTCCAACAAAATGCGCAGATGATGATGGACCTGCTGATCCTGGCCTTCAAATGCGGGTTGACGAACGTCGCCACCATGATGCTGGACGGGGCCTTTTCGCGCCGCGACTATGGTCTGACCGACATCGACAACGTGAACTACGTTCACGGGCTGTCGCACGGCGAGATTGGCGGCAAGACCGTCGACCATCCCCGCTGGGTGAAGATCACCGTCCACTACTTCAACCTCATCGCCTACCTCCTCCAGCAGATGGACGCCGTCAACGAGGGCAACGGCACCCTCTTGGACAACACCATCGTCTATATTGGCAGCGAGTTCGGCGACGGCGATGCTCACTCCCAGTCGCAGCACCCCGTCATCATCGCGGGCAGCGGCGGTGGGCGGCTCAATGTGAATCGCCACATCGCCACGCCGAACGACACGCCGTTGGCGAACTCTCTTCTCTCGGTCATGCAAGTCATGGGGGTGCAGCGCACGGCGTTCGGTGACAGCAGCGGAACCGTTCCCGGTTTGGCCATCTGAATTTCGCCCGGGCCAGCCAGGGTACAGCTCGGGTCCGCGTGACCCGACGGTCGGACTTTGGGTCGTTCTCTTTCTGTGCGCGCGTGCAATCCCTTGATGCCGGGTAGTGCGACCGAGTTATCATCCGCCGCCCGCCTGGCGCGACGCTGGGTGTTCGGAGGGATACGACGATGAAGCGACGGCCGAGGCGCTCTTGGGGTTTTCTCCTTTGGAGCTGCACGGTGCTCGGTGCTTGCTCGGACGAGGGCACGGGCAGCCCGATCGGCCCCCCCACGCCCGACGGCGGCACGCCCGATGGCGGTACACCCGATGGCGGTGCGCCGATGCCCGACGCCGCCGAACCCGAGGAAAAACGCCCGCAAGACGAGCGCGTGTTTCGTGTGGAAGAGGCGGCGCTCGGTTTCGATGCCCTCCCCGGGACCACCATCGAAACCGATCGCCTTTTCGGCGTTCTCGACGGCGCGGGGTACCGCATCGAAGTGCCGAAGAGCTGGAACGGCATGCTGGTGATGTACGCCCACGGCTACGCCGGCACGAGGGACGTTCTCAGCGTCACCACCCCCAGCATTCGCCAGCACTTGATCGAGAAAGGCTACGCGTGGGCGGCGTCGAGCTACGCCAGCAACTACTACGACGTCCGCGCCGGCGTGGAGGATACCAATGCCCTCGCGCGGGGGTTCGCGACCGTCGCCTCGCAAAAGAGCGGACGCACATTGGCGGAGCCGACCAAGACGTACATCATCGGGCACTCCATGGGAGGGCACATCGCCGGCGCCGCCATCGAAGAAGAGACCTACGCGACCGCCAACAACAAGGTCCGCTACGACGGCGCCGTCCCCATGTGCGGCGTGTTGGGCGATACGGACCTGTTCCAATATTTCGCCGCTTACCAGATCGCCGCCCAGAAGCTGGCGGGCTTTCCCGCCACCTCCTGGCCGGTCACCGATTTCGAGACCAACAGGACCAGTATCACGAACGCGCTCTTCTCCACTTTTCCGACCGCGACCACGCCGCTCGGCGACCAATTGAAGGCCATTGTCGCCAATCTGACGGGTGGAACGCGCGTCACTTTCGATCAAGGGTTCGCCAGTATGCAGAACCAGTCCCCGGTCTGGAGCACGTTCGGCGGCGACGGGACGATCAATGGAATCCTCACCAAAAGCGTGAACGATACGCGCGACATCGTCTACCAGCTCGATTCCGACCCGGCCCTGAGCGCCGAAGAACGCACGCTCAATGACACCATCTACCGTGTGACGGGCGATCCCGAGGCCAATCGTCTGCGCCGCGACGGGTTACGTTGGATACCAAAAGTGAACGGCAAGTTCGGCGTCCCCGTGGTGACGTTGCACTCGCTCGGCGATCTCTACGTACCCTACGTCAACGAGCAGATCTACCGACGGCGAGCCGTCGCGAATGGTAGCGATGCGCGACTCGTGCAGCGCGCCATCCGCGGAACCAATCACTGCGAGTTCACTTACGCCGAGCAGGCGGCCGCTTTCCAAGCGATGGTCGACTGGGAGCAAAAAGGGACCAAGCCGGAGGGTGACGACGTGCTCGACGCGACCACCGTCGCCAGTCCGAACTACGGCTGCCAATTCACGGACAACACGTTCAATGACGCCGAGAAGGCGACGGCGCTGCCGATGACGCGGGCCGCGGTGCCGGCGTGCCCCATGCCGTAGACCGGCGTCGCCGCTACCGGCTTACCGTCACGTTGTCGAAATCGCCGGTCGCACTGTCCGAGGTTCCGACGCCAATGCCGCCGCTGGCAACGAAAGTATCGTTCGCCGTCACCAGCATCACCCCATCGACGTAGCCGGTCAGGGTCGTACCGATGATGGAGAGCTTGAGCGTGTGCGGCGTTCCGGTCACCGTCGGGAACTTGATCTTCAGCAGATTGGTGCTGCTGTTGTCGACCTTTTTACGAAGAATGATGTTGGAGCCGTCCAGATAGAGAAAATAGTAATTTCTCATGTCGAGAATGCGCCCGAAGATGCCAATCATTCCTTCCGCCGAGGTGAGCTTCACGGTGGCTTCCACGACCTGGTCGGTCCACCGGTAGTCTCCCGAGACCGCGATGACCCAGTCGCTGACCATGGCCGACTGCGCGAAGACGTGATTGCCCGCCTCCCGCGTGGCCACCGACCACACCGCACCTTGCGTCGGATCGCCGTCGAGCCAGGAAGGCATCGTCGCGTTGCCATCCTCGAAATCGTCGAAAAAGACCCTCGTTCCGCCGCCAGTCGGCGGCGCTCCCGCGCTCCCCGAGGTGCCGCCACTACCGGAGGAACCGCCTTTGCCCCCCGCGCCGCCCGTTCCCGTCGCCCCGCCCGTTCCCGTCGCGCCGCCTCCTCGACCTCCCGATCCTCCGCTCCCCGTCGTTCCACTGCCTCCACTTCCGCCTGAACCGACGGACGCTCCTGCCGATCCACCGCTCGCGTCGCCCTCCGGCGTTGGCCGACGCAGGTCAGCTGTTTCCGCCTCGGCGCATCCCATCGCGCAGAGCCCGAAACCCAAAAAGACGGCACCGGCGAAAGAAAGGATTTGCATGGACCTACCTATTTGATGATGACGCCCGGACAGCCATAGATGATCTCGACCTTGTTCGCGCCGGCGGTTTTGATCTTTTCACACCATGATCCGTGCACCTCGACTGCGTTGAGGTCGGGACTCGTGTAGTCCCAACCATCCACGTGCGTCATGTCCTGAGGCGCCTTCACGCCGTCGACCTTCACCGCGATGTTGTTCGGCACGGGAGGCCTGGCGTTGAGCGGGAAGAGACAGGTCGAGACCACGCCGGTGATCGCTTGGAGGGCCAACACCAGCTCGGCCTGCGTATTGGCGAGGTAATACTTCGTAGCCAAGGGGTTGGGATCGGGACGCGCTTCGAGGCCTGCCAGGGCCATCTGATTGAGGACAGTCGTGGCGCTCGCTTTGGTGGTGGCAACGCCGACCACGAAGGTGTGAAACCCAGCGGCGGCGGCTTCCGTGACGGCTTGAACTGCGTAGGTTCTTGCCGTATCGCTCGGCATCGGACAACTCGGTTCGCCGTCCGTCGCCAGCAGGATGTACCTGCGATTGCTGCTGGTGAGTGTCTTCAGATACGCGACGGCCTGCTTGATGGCATCCCCCGTGGGCGTGCCGTTTCCTTCCGGAGTGGTCGCCATGACGGCGCCGGTCATCGCCGCGCCATTCATCATCCCCATGGGGACGTCGATCGCGGTCGTGACGCTGCCCGCGACACACTCGCTTCCGCTTCCTTCCGGAAACGACTTCAAGCCCCACCAAACGGTGGCGTCGGTCCCGCGGATGACTTCGTTGATCCCGGGCACCACGAGGTTCCATTTGGAGGTCGAGGTGGTGGAACCGGTCGGTGCATCTTTCATCGAGGCCGAGCGGTCGAGGACGAGCATGACCTCGGCCGGCTTTCGCTCGACTTCGAAGTGCAGCTCCCCGCAGTTGTCTCCGCCGGAATCTTGCGCGCTCGATCCGGCGGTGCCGATGCCGCTGCCTCCGGCGCCGCTGCCTCCGGTTCCGACATCGGTGCCCCCGACTCCGGTGGGACCGGTCGTCGTCAGGATCCCGCTACCGCCGGCTCCGGCTGCCGTTCCGCGGTCTTTCGGGGCCTCAGACGAGCAAGCTGCCATCAAGGCGGGCGCTAACAACGGAAAGATCCTCGATGACCACTTTTGACAGACGCGGATCGATGCTTTCACCTGCGTTAATGCGGTACGCGAGATCGTTCGATCCTTTTTTGCGAGCGCGCGGTCGATAGCCGATTTCCGCGCCGCAGCGACCACGCGTCGGAGCGTTGCACGCATCACCCCACCCCATCGGGGCGTGGGTTGCGAGGCGAGGAATGCGCATCCCTGCCCGTGGGAGAGATTCGTTCCAGTGATACCAGAACACTCCAAAAGCTTTGGGAATTGCCTCGCAGATTCGCGATGCAGAACGCGGTGGCGAAGCGGTCACGGAAAAAGGAACGGAAAAAGGGGAGGTCGGACACGAATCAGGACAGCAAAGGACGAGCCCTCCATCGGCGATCATCGACTGCGCGTGACGACGTAACGACGACCGAGTCAAAGGCTGCAATCGCGGCTTCCAAAAGCCTCGATTGTAGGCGCGCAAACTTCAAAGGCACCGCCGTCGTCGAAGATCGGTGGTCATGATCGCACCCCCCATTCGTCGCTCTGCCTAGCGGGAGCCGCAGCATGAAATCATCGTTCGATTTCCCGTCGGAAAGTAAGGGATCGTCATTCCGGATCGGGCGCATGCTCTCGTATGCGCTGATGTGGGGTGCAGTCGCGTGCAGCAGCGAATTTGGCGATCTGCCCGCACGCACGGGCACTGGCGCTGGACGGGGCGCGGGTTCCGGTGCAGCGGCGGGTTCAAGCTCGGGCACCGGTACAGGTCCGGGGTCCGGGTCGGGCGGGGCGACCGGTACGGGTGGCGGGCCCGGGACGGGCACGGGGGGAGCGTCGACCGGTGGATCGCAGCCGGGAGATAGCGGCACTCCGATACCGCCAGGTCCGGTCGATCCCGGCACCAAGGGCGCGCACCGCCTCAACTCGACCGAGTACAACGCCACCGTGGCCGATGTCCTCGGGACGAAGCTGCAGCCCGCCAACTCTTCGTGGCGCGGCGGTGAAATCGGCGGCTTCGACAACATGGCGGCGGTTTTGGACATCGATGACGCGCAGTACAAGCGCTACTTCGACACCGCCGGCGTGGTCGTCGACGATGTCTTTGCGGCGGTCGACCTGAAGGCCAAGATCGTCACCTGCGCGACTGTCGACGACGCCACGTGCGTGCAGTCGATCATCACCAACACCGGACGGCGCCTCTTCCGTAGGCCGCTCACCCCCGACGAAGTCACGACGTACAACAAGGTGTATACGCTGGCCCGGCAGCAGGGCGAAAATCACGACGGCTCGATCAAGCAGGTGCTCCGCTCGCTGCTCTCGAGCGTGGAGTTTCTGTATCGCATCGAGATCGATCCCAATCCAAATTCGACGGACAAGCACCCGCTCAACGCGTACGAGCTGGCCTCTCGCCTCTCGTACTTCCTCTGGAGCAGTGCGCCGGACGATGCCCTTCTCGCCTCCGCGGCCGACAACTCGTTGATTCAGGACGACAAGCTCGGTGCTGCGGTTGATCGCATGTTGGCCGACCCGGCGAAATCGACCCGCTTCGTGCAAAGCTTCTCGGGGCAATGGCTCGGAGCGCGAAAGTTGCCGGACCACGCGGCGGCTCCCGCCGTCTACCCGTCTTGGACGCCTCAGCTGGCGAATTCTCTCACCAGTGAGATGTACCTGTTCTTCACGGAGTTTCTGAAGAACGACCGCTCTTGGCTGGACTTTTTGAACGCGGACATCAACTTCGTCGATGCGCCGCTCGCCAGTCACTATGGCATGCCGGCACCTGCCGGAACCGGGCCGCAGCGGGTCGAGTTCACGACCGATCAACGTTTCGGCTTCTTCGGACTGGGTGGCTTTCTGGCGATCTCGTCCGTCGACAATCGCACTTCGCCTACCTTGCGGGGCCGATGGGTCCTCACCAATCTGCTCTGCACCGAGCCGCCGGCACCACCGCCCGGCGTGCCGGAGCTGACCGCCGGGACCTTCGATCCGACCAAGAACGTCGTGAAGGCGCTCGAAGAGCATCGCAAGAACCCCGCCTGTTCCGGGTGCCATGGGATCTTCGATCCGTACGGCCTGTCGCTGGAGCAGTTCGACGGCATCGGTAAGTACCGCACCGTCTACGGCGACGGCGCGACGATCGATCCCACCACCGAGCTTGGCGGGGTGAAGTTCACCGGCATCCGGGGCCTCGCCGACACGGTCAGCAAGAACCCCAAGTTCACCAAGTGCATCACCGAAACCATGTTCACCTACGGCCTCGGCCGCCTCGTCGCCGACACGGATCACCCGTACCTCGAGGCGGTTCAGGCAGAGTGGTTGAAGGGTACGCCGACGTTGCGACGCCTGATCCGTTCGTTGGTGCTCGCCGAGACCTTCCGTTTTCGCCACGCCGCAAAGTAAGGAATCGCCAAGATGAACCGTTTCGTTTCTCGAAGAACCATCCTGCGCGGCGCGGGTGTAGCCCTCTCGCTGCCCTGGCTCGAATCGCTGGCGCCCCGGTCGGCCATGGCCCAAGAGGCCGGTATCGTGCGCAGGCGCTACATGCCCATCTTCCTCCCCAACGGTGCGGCCGAGCTGTGGAAGCCCACCAGCCAGGGCGCCGGTGCGGCGTGGCAGCTTTCGTCGGTTCTCCAGCCGCTCGCCGCCCTCAAGGCGAAGATGATCGTGCTCACGAACTTGGAGAACGGGACCGCCTTCAATGCGAACGGCGGCGCCAGCGTCGAACCGAGCCACGGTCGCCAGCCTGGCGCCTGGTTGACCTGCATCGACCCCGGCGTCGTTCGGGCGAAGCTCGGCGTCAGCGAGGCCAACAACATCTCGCTCGATCAGACGATGGCCAAGAATCCGACGATCGTCGCCAACACCCCCATCAAGTCGATGCAGGTTGGCCTTTCCACCTGGTACAGCTTCTGCGACGGGCAGCCGTGCTCCAACAGTCGCACGGTCTCCTGGAACGATGCCGGCAAGCCGATGTACAAGTCGGTCGATCCGCTGGAAGTCTTCAACAAGTTGATTGCCGTTTCCACGCCGACGGGGATGCCTGACGCGGACGCGCAGAAGCGCGCTCTGCTCAACAAGAGCGTGCTCGACGCGGTGCTCGAGAACGCCACCCGTACCCAAACGCGCTTGGGCGTCGCCGACCGGGCCAAGCTCGACGAGTTTCTCACGAGTGTGCGCTCCGTCGAGAAGCAGGCGACCATGGTGTCGACGGGCATGGGGGGGCTCGCGTGCATGCCCATCGCCAAGCCGACGATGGCCCAAGTGCTGCCCGACAAGGCCAAGCAGAACAGCGCCACCTACAACAAGGGCACTCACGCCGACGTCATGAACGACCTCATCGTGATGGCCTTCCAGTGCGACGCCACCCGCATCATCACGTACATGCTGGAAGATGAGCGCTCCGAGTTCATCTACAACCACGTGACCAAGCGCAACTTCACGGACGCGGGCTCCACCGAGACGACGGGGACCTGCCCCGAGTACCACGGCGGCGGACAGCACGGTGCCCAGAACGATTTTGCCGCCATCACCTGGTGGAACGTGGGAAAAGTTGCCGCGCTCTGCGCCAAGCTCGACGCCATCAAAGAAGGCGACAAGAGCATCCTCGACAACTGCGTGATCATGTTCGGCGGCGCCATGCACGGCAGCAACCACGCCTGCGATCAGCTGCCGATCACGCTCATCGGCAGCGGAGGTGGGAAGCTGAAGATGGATCAGCACGTGGTTTTCACCAAGCGCTGGCTGCGGGATCTCCACTACACGGTCATGAAAGACGTCTTCGGCATGTCCGGCCCCGGTGTCGACGACTTCGGCATTCCGCGGGCCGACAACCTGGCCACGAACATCAAAGAAATCCTGGCCTGACAGGTTGCCGAAAATGGCCCGAAAGGGTTGTTGCTGATGTTTCGATCGGAACCATCCCGTGGCAAAGCCGGTCCTGTTTCAGCAACCGGTTAGTGCTCGTCGTCGGCCGACGGGAGTGTCGCCCCGGCCCTTCCGAGATCGGCGGTGCTTCGACCGATCTGGTAGGCGAACACTGCCATCGCGCACGTTGCCTGTTTGAGCTTCTCGGGCTCGACGGCATCGATGGTGTCGTTACCCGCGTGGTGGTAGTCGAAGTAGGTTGTCATGTCCTGCAGGAGCTCGGCGACAGGAACACCTGCTCTCCTCAGCGGACCGACGTCGGTGCCGGCGCTTCCGCCTGCCGTGGCGGCCGCTATCCCGAGTGGCATCAGCGGAGCCAAGAGGTCGCGCAGCGTGGCGGCTGCCGCTGATCCCGCTTGGAACGTCACGCCATAGACGACGTCACCTCCGAGATCCGCTTCCAAGGCGATGACGTGCCGCGCGAGCTCGGCCTGGTGAGCGCTCACGTATGCGCTGGCGCCGTTGGTTCCCGCTTCCTCGTTGGCCCAGAGAACGACCCGGGTCGTGCGTGTCATCCCCTCGGGGACCTGTGTCGCGAGCAGGCGCGCGGATTCCAGCGCCATCGCCACGCCCGCGCCGTCGTCGAGCGCGCCGGTGGCGAGATCCCAAGAGTCGAGATGCCCGCCGAGCACCACGATGTCCTCGGGCCGCTCGCGCCCCACGACTTCGCCGATCACATTGGCGGACTGCGCCATCGGGAATCGCGTGCTCTCGAGGGTGAGGCGCACGCGGGTCGGCCCCGCCGCGATGGCGCGCTCGAGCTCGATCGCGCCTTGCACCGAGATGGCCGCGCTCGGAAGAGAAGAGGAGCCCCCGCCTCCGGTGTGCGGGAAATTGTCCATCGACGGAGTGATGGAGCGCACGATCGAGGCGATGGCTCCTTTGTTCGCTGCAGCGGAGGCGCCACCCGAGCGGGCACCGACCGCATTGCTGTAGCCAGCGATCGTCCTCGTTCGCTCGGTGATCTGATTGATGAAGACGATCTTTCCTTGTACCTGCGTATTGGGAAGGGCATTGAGGGCCGCGACGCTGGCCACCTGGATGACCTCTCCTTCCACGCCGCCCGGCGGCGTCGCCATCGATCCACCGAGGGCCGCGACGGCGAGCGGTCTCTCCGCAGCGCCGAGAAGTTCGGCGTGCTCGGCTCCGCGCTCCCAATGCGGGACCATGACCGGTTCGGCGCGCACGTTCTGCAAACCGATGGCTTTCATGTATTCGACCGCCCAAGCGACGGCTTTGGCGTCGCCCGCGCTCCCCGCCGAACGCGGGCCGGCGGCGATCGTCAATTCGCGCACGTGCGTGATCGGCGTGCCCTGCGTCATGCAGATTTCACGAAAGCGATCCACGCCGATGAGGTTCGCGTCGGACGTGGGATTGCCCGTGTCGAGAGGGGGCGTGCTGGCGTCGTCCGTGGGGTCGCTCGCGTCGGTCGGAGGGCCGCTCGCGTCGTGACCGCCGTTGTCGGGCCCGGGGCCGTCGTCGCTTTCACAGCTCGCTCCGCCGAACGCCAGCGCGACAATTCCGAAAAACGCCGAATAACGAGTCAGTGTAAGCATGGTCCCACCTCCCGGGCGCGGAGCATACTGCGGGGCCACCCGACCTCCAACAAGCCGATGGCGCATTCCAAGCATCACCGGCAGCTTGAGTCCGGCAGCGCGGCAGCCGTTGATACTTACAGCGTACGTCAACGGCCGAGCCAGGAGCTGAGAGCTTGCCAGGTCCCCATGAGCCCCATGCCGCTGGCGCGGCCGCCAGCCGGGAAAGCCGGTCGAACGATGAACCGGCGGTTCTCGTTCGCAAGCTGGGTTCGGCCCGCGTCCCTACCTATCTCGAACGGGTCCTGACCGAGGACGGCGAGCATCGATTCGTCGTCGTGGAACGCGTCTCTCGCGGCGCCATGACGGAGGAGGAGGCTTCGGAAAGCGTGCGCGACGCTCGGATGGCTGCTGCCCTCGAGCACCCCAACGTCGTGCGCACGCGCGCCATCGGCATGCGCCTCCACGAGATCAGCGTGACGAGCGACTACGTCGCTGGCGAGCGCCTCTCCGAGCTCTGGTCCAGCGCTCCCGGATCGGTGGCAACCCTTCCCCTCGAGATCGCGCTGCGGATTCTCGTCGATGTGTCGACGGGTCTCGGAGCGCTGCACAAGCTGCGCAGTACGGAAGGCCACGAGCGACTCAAGTTCGTTCACGGCGAGGTAACGGACGAAAACGTGCTGGTGGGTCTCGACGGAGTCTCCTCGATCCTTCGTGCTTCGCGCGTGCGCAGCCGGAATGTGCCGACCAAGACCGGCATCGGAGCCCTGGCGCCAGAAATCCTATCGGGGATGACGGCGGATCCGCGTGCCGATATCTACGGCATCGGAGCGCTGCTTTGGCAGGCGCTCAGCGGTAAACCACTCTTTCCGGACGACGATGTCGCCGCCATCCTCGCGAGCGCCCAGCCAGGGACTGTCGCGGGAGCCGTCGTGAAGAGGAACGCGGCTTGGGCTTTGCCGCTTGCCAGTGTCGCCGCTCGCGCCCTCGCGCCGGCTCCCGACCAACGATTCCCCACGGCGTCCTCGATGGTCACCGAACTGCGGAAAATCGCCGGCCCGAAGCTGGCGACGGCGGCAGACGTCGCCAAGTTCGTGGAAGCGGTCGCCGGGGAGAAGATCGCAGCACGACTCGCCGACGCGCAAGCGAGTGCCGTGATTCGAAAGGCGACGTCGATTCCGGCGCCACGACCATCGCTGGTCGAGGCGCCTGTGGTCGAACGAAGCAGCGGTCCATCGAAGCTCGTGGCTCGCGAAGAGAAGCTCGTGGCTCGCGAAGAAGTGAGCGACGAAGCGAGGCTTCTGACGCGCGCGGTCGCGACGCCCATCGAGGCTCCGACCGTCGCACCGACACCGGTCGTCCTACCGACGCAGAGCATGCCCCTCTTGCCGGCGGTCTCGCCGAAAACCGAGACCGCCCGCGCGGAAGCCATTCCGGAAGCGCCGTCGGAGCCGGAGACACCGCCCGCGCCGGTCGCCGAACCAGTGAAGGCGACGTCCCGAGGCGCGGCGGCGGCGCTTTCGACCCCCCTCGTGGCGAAGGCAGTGCCAGCCGTACCCGCTCTCAAGGCGACACCTTCGCCTCTTCTGCAACGGCCGGTGCGGTCGGCCATTGGCGTCTGGCTGGCGATCGCGCTGCTCACCGGTTTGCTCGCGCTCCTGGCGCTCCACAGCAGGCAGGTCATCGTGACGCCCGACGCGACGCGACTGGATGCATCGACGATGCCCGCACCTGCTTCGAGCGCCGTGCCGGACGAGGTGGCCGACAGCGCGAGGCGTCCCTACGTGGCTTCTCCCACCCCAAGGGACCCTGCGCTCGGTACGACATCCACGGCCAAGGGGCGTCTCACGAATTCGGCTTCTCCTCGCAATGTCCCTGCCCCCAAGCTCCGACCCAAATAGACGGCGCGCCGTCATTTCGATGCGCGCAATGGCGGAGCACGACCTGACCAGATCACCCGGCTCTTCGACGCCGGGGCGCAAGCATGTTCGTCGTCACGGACAGACGTTCTGCGCAGCAGTGCCCTGCAGCGTGATGTTGGCGAACGTACTGTTGTCCGCGCACGGATTCTCGGTGATGTTCGTATTGTTCACCGTCAAGTTCTGGAAGGTGATGTCGCGAGAATTGGCAAACTCCGCGCGGGCCGCGATGCGGATCTCGCCGCCGCCCACCACCGTCCCGCTCTGGGCGGCAATGTTCACGTTGTAGCAATTCTCGAGCAGGATGGAATTATTGCCCGCGTCGGCGATGTCGATCTGATCGATGACGACGCCGCCGCTTTCCGACACACAGAAGATGCCGCGGGCGCCGCCGCGCGAGAGCACCTTGCCAACGTGGATGTTCGTCGGATAAGCGTCGTTGATTCGCCCGTTGCGGTTGGCGGTGCGAAACGCCGCGTAGCCGGTGCCCGTCCCGGTGTCGACGGCATCCACCAAGTTGACGGTCGCGTTGGTGCTGTCGTTCAGCAATAACCCGCATTCGCCCACGCTCCGGCTCGTGACCGTGCCGATCGTGATGTTGTTGACGCCATAGGTCTCGACCCCCATGGCCGTCGCCCCCTCGATGTAGGCGTAGTCGAGCCGGAAGTTTTGCACCTTCATGGAGCGGTCCGTTCGGCCGTGGTTGTCGACGCGGATGCCGAGCCCGCTCGTGACGCGCATGTCGACGTTCCCGAGCGTGAGGTTGTCGACGTCCCGGAAGAACATGCCGTAGAGCGGCGTGCCGGTGATGGTGACGTTCGGTATCTCGACGTCCGTTTGGCCGCGACTGTAGATGGGCGCCATGTCGCCGGTCCCGCTGGCGCTCGTGACGTTGATGGTGCCGCAGACGTTGAGCACGGTGTAACTGCTCACGCTGACGCGCGTGTTGTTGGGAATCGAGCCCGACCCTTGGACGAGCACGCGCTGTTTCGTGGTGCGTCCCGACGTGAGGCTGTTGATGCCGGCTTGCATGGCGGCAGCCATGTCGACTCCGGTGTAGACGGTGCTGGTGCCGCGCACGGCCGTCCAGGTTCCGCCGGAGTTGCTCACCACCGCTTCGTAACCCGCCGTGCTGCCGTTGCAGGGATAGACGCCACCCCCGCCGGAATCCCCCGTCCCCGCATCGACGCTTCCGGCCGCACCAGCGGCGCCGCCCGTGGCTCCTGCTGCGCCGCCGCGTCCGCTCATGCCCGAGGCGCCTCCCGCGCCACTCATGCCCGAGGCGCCTCCCGCTCCGCTCGTGCCAGCGGTGCCGCCCGCTCCGCTCATGCCGCCGGATCCTGCGTTGCCACCCGCTCCGGAGCGCCCCCCTTCCGTGGCGTCCGCGCCGCCATCTCGGCCTCCTGCACCACCGCCGGCATCGGGCGCCCCCGTGCCTCCGTTGCCACCGCTGCCTCCGGCGCCACCGCTGCCGCTCGCGCCACTATCGACGGGGGTGGCTCCGCCGGTGCCAGCCTGACCGCCCGCTCCGCCACCACCACCCGCGCCACTTCCCGACGCTCCTCCGGCGCCAGACACGCTGGAGCCGCCACCCCCGCGTGACCCAGCCCCTTCGTCGGCGCTGCTGCTGCAACCAGCGAGCGCCAAAAACAGCGCGCCTTGCCAAAGAAGAAGGCCACATCGATGGGCATGGAAGTCGGTTTTCATCGAGCACCTCTAAGGACACGCGCACCAAAGTCGAGCGCGGTGCAGCGCACTGACATAGTGCAAGGACGTTGTCGCCGCGGCTCATGAAAGATTCGCCGGCCCGCTATCCCGCCAGCCGTCGTTGACGAACGCCGCGCTTCCACCGGACCGTCAACGAAAGCGCGCAGAAGTGGGGCGATCCTACTTGATTGACTTCGTCATCTAATTCGTTGACACTATCAACGAATGTCGGATTCTCGCGTCGCCGCCGTCCGTCGCTTCAATCGCTTCTACACGAAACAGATCGGCATCCTCGACGAGGGGCTGTTGCAGAGTCCGTTCTCGCTGGCGGAGGTGCGCGTGCTCTACGAGATCGCCAATGGCAAGGACGTCTCGGCGGTCGAACTGGCGGAGGGCCTGAGGCTCGACCCCGGATACCTGAGCCGGATCCTGCGGCGATTTCGAAAGGACGGTCTGGTGCGACGGGAGATCTCGGCCGCGGACGGGCGGCGCAGTCTGCTCACGATGACAGAAAAAGGGCGGCGCACGTTCGCCACGCTCGACGCGCGGCAGGAGGAGGAGGTCGCGGCGCTGCTCCATCGCGTCCCCCCTGCCGGCCGGCGGCGGCTCATCGAGTCGATGCGCGCGATCGAGGAAATCCTCCGCGCGCCGGCGGAGGATTCGAACCGGTCGTACCTGCTCCGCCCGCATCAACCGGGCGACATGGGGTGGATCACGCATCGGCACGGCGTGCTCTATGCGCAAGAATACGGCTACGACGAGCGCTACGAGGCTATGGTGGCGAAGATCGCGGCAGGGTTCATCGAGCACCTCGACGCGGCCCGCGAGCGCTGCTGGATCGCGGAGCGGAGCGGGGAGATGACTGGCTCGATATTTCTCGTGAAGAAGTCGGCGACCGTGGCCAAGCTGCGGCTTTTGTACGTCGAGCCGGCGGCGCGTGGGCTCGGTATCGGCGCGCGGCTCATCGACGAATGCGTTCGCTTCGCGCGGCGGGTACGCTATCGCAAAATCACCCTCTTTACGCACAGCGAGCTGCTGGCGGCGCGCCACCTCTACCGGAAGGCCGGATTCATGCTCGTTGGCGAGCAGCCGTATCAAAGCTTTTCGCGCGACGATCTCGTGGCCGAGACTTGGGAGCTCACGCTCTGATGCGCGGCCGCGCCCGCGTCGCCTAGTCGCAGGAGCGCTACTTGCCGTCGGCGCTGTTCGGTGAATTTCGACGAATCCAATCGAGCATGGTTCGTCGATCGTCGTCGGAAGGCTCATCGGCGTCCGGCGGTGGCATGACGTCGCCGTCGGGGTTCCACTTGTCCAATACGGCGAGAAGTATCGTGCGGCTCGTCGCCCAATCCTCGTAGGTGTCGACGCGAAAAGCCGGATAGGCGCCCTTCTGTTGGGGATCTTGGCCGTCCTTTCCATGGCATCCCCAGCAATACCTTTGGACGAATTGGCGAGCCGGCTCGTAGAGCGTGCCCGTCAGCGCACCTTCGGCGACCACCGGGGGCGGTGATCCACCGTCCGGCGCCGCCGCCACGGTTGCCGATTCGCGCGCGGCACAGGCCGCTGCCGTCACCGCCGCCGGGGCCAGAATCCGAGCGATCGCCGCAAAGCGAAGCGACATGAAAGCCGAGGCCTATTGCGAGATGACGTAGGAATCGACCAGACTGCCATCGACCTTGTAAGCCTTCACGGTGAGACTCGTCGGCGAGGCGACGACGTCCACGTAGTTGTTGATGCTCGACTGGACGTGCGTCGTCGTGATGCGGGCGACTCCATAAAGAGGCGCACCCCCGCCGCCGGAAACGACGTAGACAGTGCCGTTGTTCAAGGAGAGCGCGTCTCCCGTGTCCACCACCTGGCCGCCGAACACTTGGTGCGACCTTTCGTAAATGTGATCGTGCCCCGACCAGTACACCGCGACGTGATACGTATCGCAGAGTTGCTCGATGCTCGGAATTCCGGTTGCGCCGTGGCTCGTGCCGCCGCTGTAAACGGGATAGTGACTTTGTACGAAGCGCCAGCGCGCGGCGGTGGCCTCGGGCTTCTTCAGCTCTCCCTCGAGAAACGTTGCTGCCGACTTGGGATCCATGCCCAGCACGACGAAGAAGCTATTACCCGCCGTGTACGAAAAGCGCTCCGTCGTGTTGCCGCGCGCGAGGGAAGGTTTGAATGCGAGGTAGTCCGCCACCGTCTCGTGGTTGCCGCGCGAGACGACGTAGAAGCCACTATTGAGAAGATTGCCGATGTTTGCATTCTTCGTGAGTATCGATGCGAACGTCGCCGGCGTGTAGCCATCCCACAAGTCTCCGGAGTGGATGACGAGATCGGGATTCAGCTTGGCGATTTGATCGATCACACTCTGATGCATGGCCGAGCCGGTGCGCGTGTCGCCGTAAACAGCGAAATGCAGCGTATCTGCCGTGCCGCCCCCATCTGCCGTGCCCGCGCTGCCGCCCGCGCCGCCGCTGCCGCCCGCGCCGCCGCTGCCGCCCGCGCCACTGCCGCCCGTTCCGCCGCTGCCGCCCGCGCCGCTGCCGCCCGTTGCGCTGCCACCCGCGCCACTGCCGCCCGTTGCGCTGCCATCCGCGCCGCTGCCGCCCGTTGCGCCGCTGCCAGCTGTTCCGCCGCGTCCCGCAGGTCCGCCGTTTCCTCCCGGGCCAATTCCGCCAGCTCCTCCGCTTCCCCCGCCGTCATCGTTGGAGCCGCCAGTACCGACAGCGCCGCCGCCTCCTCCACCGACCCCACCCGATCCGGCGGGCGTGCCGGTTCCGGTCGACCCGCCTCCGCCCGTCGTGCCGCCCGAACCAGTGTCGCCTCCACCACCGGCCGTCCCACCTTGGGACCCTGAACCCGGGCCGCGGTTGCCGTCTCCGCGTCCAAGCGACTGGTTGGTTTCGCCACACGCGAGCATGCTCGCCGCAGCAAGGACCAAGGAAGTTACAAGGGAAAAACGGACGTTATGGGCCATAGCCACCTCGCGAGTCGACGCGCGGTCGACCTCCGCCACTCCACCGCTTCAGCAATGAGTGGCGATAACGCCACTTCAATGTGGCGCCTGCGCAACGGCAGCGCGGTGAAGGTGTGAATTCGTCGGCGGCGGGAAGTCCGCTCCACGACCGCGTTGACGACCGGTCGGAACACGCGCGCCGTGGGCGAGCGAGATCGCCGTCAGCGCGCCGCACGCCTAGGTGACGCTGCGAAAGACGTACTTGACGTCTACTTGACGATGATGGGCGGCGGAATGGGCGTCACATCGTCCTTCTGAACGCAGGACGACAAGTCGAAGAGCATGAACTCGAGCGCCTTTTCCTGCGGTGAGAGTTCGTTGCCGTTGCACCCCGTGGGAAAGGGAATCTTGGTGGTGTCACCGCTGCCGGTCGAGACGTGGAGATCGCTGAACACCATGCGTCCGCATTCCTTCTGGCCCACGGGCGTGGTGAGTGAGAAATACTGCACCATGGGCGTGTTCTTGGTGGTGTCGGTGCCGTAAATCCACCTCTGGGCCACACCGGAAACGACCGAATCGACGGTGTGCTCGGCGCCCTTGAGAATGAGCTCGCCGGGTACTGTCGACGCGCCGACGTTGACCAGCCACTCTTTGAACGACTTGCCCTTGGGAAAGGTGTCGTCGACTTGCGTGTTGATGTCCGTCGTGAATCCGTGCGCCCCGGAGGCAAACTTCACCACCATCGGGTAGGGGGCGTTCTCGGGATTGATCCAACCATTGTGATAATGCGAGCCAAAGATACGCCCTCCTTGGTCCGTATACGATCGCACGGCCGCATACTGAGCGGCGCTGCGGGAGACGTTGTCGCTCCCTTCGCACGCCATCAGCATCATGTCGTAGCCCATCATCGTCTCGAGGCTGTTCCACAAGGAGTCGGCGGTGGGGAGCGGCACCGAAACGCCGCCTTTTTGCATGGTCGTCGCGGCTCGGTAGGCGGCGAAGAGGTTGACGCGTCCGTCCTCCGAGCCGAGCGTAAATTCCGACTCGTCGATGCCGATCTTCCGCACCAGACATTCGAGAGCATCGGAGCCACCGACGGCGATGGCGATCCTCGGAAGATCGCCTTCCGTCTTGTTGCGCGGCAGCCGGGTGAGGCTCGTGTCGGTGATCGGCGTATCGGTGCAAGCTTCGACATGCGGCACCGTGAGCTGCCGCCGCCATTTGCCGACCTGGACGACGAGAGGAATGTCGTCTCCGACCGGCATGTCCTCGACCTTGAATTTTCCGAACGAGTCGGTCAGCGCGACCGCGATGGGCTTGCCCGAGAAGTTGGCGCTGCACGTTTCGCACGCGGCCCCCTGATGCAAGGGTGCGAGCGGCTCGTTGGGGACGTAGACGACGACGTTGTAGAGCGGAACCTTTCCGGCGGGGTCATGGACTATGCCGCTCACGGACGTCGTGCCCTTGTTGGGACAGGTGGTCTTCTTGCACTGCAGGTTGACGCACGGACCGCCCGGATTGCTCGAGCCACCGGTGCCCCCGGTCGGGTCCAATCCGCCGCCCGCTCCGCCGGTCAGTCCTCCCGTCAGTCCTCCGACCGTGCTGCCGCCCGCTCCGCTCGGTCTCTCGCGCACCTCCGAGCTCCCGCAGGCCATGACGAACAGGCTTGCCCAACCGAGGCCAGCAAAAGACGGCTTTTTTCGTGATCCAGCGACTCGTGCCATACCGATCTCCCTTGCCGGACCGTGGGGGTCCAACCCAAGCAACCCATCCTCAAGAATTCGTTGGTTGGAGGTAATGCTAGACCGCGCGGAAATCGATCACGCGGCCCGACGGCATTTTCTGTCCACCCACGAAACATGGGCCGCGGCCAGCTCCCGGCGGTGAGATTGAAACTTTTCGGCGCAGCCGGAGGGTGGGCTCCGAGCACCCATCGCTCTCCCGCCGACTCTCGGAAGCAAGTGGTCAGACCAGACAATCGAAGTGGTCAGACCAATCGGAGTGACAGCGGGGCCCCAGGCGGTGTAGCCTCGGCTTGCGCTAACGGTTCGTCGAGTTCGTTTTCGTTGTTAAGGAGGTGGCGATGTCGCGCCGCAGTCCCCAGGCGGTCGCCTATTGGTTTTGGCTTGTGGTTATCGCCGTCGGCAGTTGTTCGACGGACGTACCCGAACGTCCGCCCGGGAACGTTCAGCCAGACACGGGCATACCTCCCATCGCCGTGCCCGACGCGGGCCGAGACGCCGAACGACCCGACCAGAGTCCGCCCGTCATCACGGGCGACGGAGGGGGAGGCGGCAATTGCACCAAGGTGTCCTGCAATCCGCCGGGAGCCCAGTACTGCGGGAGCATCGGAGACGGGTGCGGGGCCGTGCAGACTTGCGCGCCGTGCCAAGGCGATTGGGAGTGCACCGCCAACATTTGCGTGGGCGGGCCGAGCTGTACGGCGCGCACCTGCCAAGCTGCGGCGACCATCAACTATTGCGGCAAGATCGGGGACGACTGCGGTCGAGAGCTCGACTGCGGTGACTGCGAACCGGACCGCATCTGTAAATCGAACGTCTGCGTACCTGCCACCGGGTGCGTCCCCATTGCCTGCAGCGCTGCCCGGCGTCCCAACTACTGCGGCAAGATCAGCGACGGCTGCGGAGCGATCCTCGACTGCGGTAGCTGCCTGATGCCGCAGGAATGCGGCGCTGCCGGTCTTCCCAACGTCTGCGGCATCGGCCCCGACAAATGCACCGGGATCGGCTGCACCTACTCGGGCGGCGGCCAGTACTGTGGCCAAATCGGAAACGGCTGCGGCGGCGTGCTCGATTGCGGACAGTGCTCATCGGGAGAGGTGTGCGGGAGCAGCGGGTTTCCCAACATCTGCTCCTTCACCCGAACCACGGATGGCGGGCCTTGCATGGGTCTTCAATGCCAGATCGTGAGTTGCGACGCCGGCACCAAGACCACCGTCAGCGGCACGGTCTTCGACCCCGGCGGCCAGGTTCCGCTTTACAACGTGGTCCTTTACGTGCCGAACGCGCCGCTCGATCCCATCCTCACGGGAGCGTCGTGCGATCGCTGCGACTCGCCGGTATCCGGTCAGCCCATCGCGGTGGCGCTCAGCGACGCGCAGGGCAAGTTCAAGCTCGTCGACGTTCCCGCGGGGCAGAACATTCCGCTCGTGATCCAGATCGGCAAGTGGCGCCGTCAGATCACGCTCCCCGAGGTCGTCCCGTGCCAGGACAACGTGTTCAACGACCCCGCCCTGGTTCGGCTGCCGCGTGATCAGAGCGAGGGAAACATTCCCAAGATCGCCATGGGCACGGGCGAGGCCGATTCACTGGAGTGCCTGCTGCGCAGGATGGGCATCTCGGATTCCGAATTCACGAACCCGACCGGGACCGGACGCATCAACCTGTTCGGCGGCATGGGCGGAACGACGAGCTACGTCACCGGAGGAGCGTTTCCGCCGCTCAACATGCTGATGTCCAGCGCGACGGTCTTGGCCGGCTACGACATGATCCTTTTGTCATGCGAAGGGGGCGAGTCCTACAGCCGCACGACGCCGACGGCGCTGAAGGAAGCGTTGAAAAAATACGTCGATCAGGGCGGCCGCGGGTTTCTCGAACATTACCACTCCAGCTATCTGCGAAATCAATTGGAGACCAAGAACCCTTACCAGCCGACCCCCTTTCCTCCCGTCGCGAACTGGGACATCGACAACATCGCGGCCGGCAACGGCGATTACAACATCGACACGACGTTCCCGAAGGGCAATGACTTTGCCGATTGGCTCCTGCACGTGGGCGCCTCCACCACGAGAGGGGTCGTCTTCCTGAACGACGTCAAGCACCCCGCCTTGACCCTCTTGCCGGGGATAGCTCAGCGCTGGGTCTACAACGCCGTCAGCGTCCCCTACCTCAGCTTCAATACGCCCATCGAGCTGCGCGGAATGCCCGAGATGCAGTGCGGCCGCTTGGTGCAGACCGGCATTCACGTGGCCAACTCGGCGGACAGCCAGGGGACGCCGTTTCCGAACGAGTGCAAGCAGCAGGCGCTCTCGGCCCAAGAGAAGGTCCTCGAATTCCTTTTCTTCGATCTGTCGTCGTGCCTGCAGCCGGACGGCAAACCCCCCACGCCGCCGGGAACGGCCCCCCCTCCGCCTCCGCCGCCTCCACCGCCTCCACCGCCTCCACCCCCGCCCCCGCCACCGCCGCCGAAGTAAGAGACGTCGCGGGCGGTGTGTTCGGCGGGGATGAGGACGCTTCGGTCGCCCGCCGCGGGGCCCGCAAAGTGGTAGGACCACTTCTCAATCGCAGCGAGGGACGTGTGCCGGTTTTTCGCCCCAGTTGAACGGCGTGAGAGGCGCGAGCCCTCGCGTCAATGGGGTCACCAACAGAAACGGATCGATTCGTGGACGTCGGCGCATTAGTCGCAGTCGGAAATCGAGCGCGCTTCATTGGATGGCCTTTGGCGATCCCGCTGCGAGAACGACTTTTTCGTTGATCTGGCAATCTTCATTCATTGACTCACGAGGAGTAGGCATCCCATGCGCCGACTGAAACGGGCCTTCGCGGTCACCTTGCAAATCGCTGTCGTCTTCGGGTTCGAAGTGGCAGGCTGTTCCAGCGACAATGGTCCTTCCGCGCCGGGAGCGGGCGGCAGCGGCGGTTCCGGCGGCGCTACCACGGGCAGCGGTGGATCGGGCGGCGCTACCACGGGCAGCGGCGGATCGGGCGGCGCTACCACGGGCAGCGGCGGTTCAGGCGGGACGACCACCGGCAGCGGCGGTTCCGCGGGGACGACGACAGGTAGCGGCGGTTCCGCGGGTTCAACGACGGGCAGCGGCGGTTCAAGCGGTACGACCACGGGCAGCGGCGGTTCCGCGGGCGCTCCCAAGGACGGCGGCGGAACCGCCGGGACGACCACCGGCAGCGGCGGTTCCGCGGGGACTTCGGACAGCGGTACAGGAGGAGCGGGCGGCGTAGCCGACGCGAGCAGTGGCAAAGACAGCAGCGGCGGCGACACAGGCGGCGGTATCTTTAGCCCGCTGTGCAGTGCCGTCCCGCTCACCATGGCGGGCGAGGTTCCTACCAAGGGAGGCGTGTGCACGCCGACCGATGCGCAGCTCTGTTACAAAACGTGCGGGCCCCAGAGCGTCGGGTTCAAATCGGAAACGTGCACGAATGGCCTCTACGTGGAGCAGTCGGACTGCAGCTTTCCCGACGGCGACTACGCCTGTTACAAAATTCCTGCGGCGATCAGCGCGACCTGCCCCACGGCAACGCCCAAGGCGTCACAGCCGTGCAGCGTCGCCGAATGCACGCTTTGCAACGTCGCCGGAAACTACCTCGACTCTGCGGACGCCACCAAGCCGGGGTACTGCGTCTGCCCCCCTGGGCCCGATTCCGGTACTGCGCGCAAGTGGAGCTGCGCGAGCACGACGGCATGGCCCTGCCCCGCCGGCAAGGGGTGTTTGTGACGAGCTCGAGATAGAGCGCCGCGGCGTGCCGTCAAAGCGGCGGCCGGACGATCGATGTCGATTCTGAGGAGCTGCTACTGGAGGTTCGTCTGATAATCGGCGAGCCCGGACGTGACTCGGTTCAAGAACTGACGATAGCGCGTGTCGCCGTCGACATTGAATTTGAGCCACGAGAGTCCGTAGCGCGCCACGATCGCATCGGTCGTTCTCGTGTTGATTGGGTATTGCGCAATGTCGTGGGAGCCGCCGGCAAACTCCAGGTACATCTTGCTCGTGCCCTCTGGGATCGTCTGGTACGCCGGCTTGACATGGGTATTGGGGGTCGAGAGCGGATCGCCGGTGGCAACGAAGAGCAGCGTCGGCACAGTGATGTTCGACGCACTCTGGCCACCGCCGTAAGGCGAGAGTCCGATCGCGCCCTTGAGCAAAGCGCCGTTGGCGTTGGCCGCGATGACGGCTCCTCCGCCGCCCATCGAGTGCCCCATGATCACCATGCAGTCCGACATCTTGCCGCTGAGGGGGCTGTCGGAGCGCGTGTTTTCCGCTTTGAGGGTCGTGACCGCCGCCATCAGCGCCGAGCTTCGTTGGCTCGGATTCTCCGACGTAACGTTCGTGTCGATGACGATGACGGCATAGCCGTGCGAAGCAAGGAACGTCCCCCATTGACTGACGGACCTCTGGACGCCGTTGAGGCCAGGGACCGCCGCCACACCGACGAAGGGTGGCGGCGCATCGCCGGGAAAATAAATCGTCGACGCTCTGTATCCGCTCGACGTCGGTGCATCGGTGTAGCTCATCACGGCGAACGACCCTTGCGCTTGAACCGACGCCTCGGTGGGCTCTTCGCCGCGCAGCGGTCCGCAAGCGCCCCGTCCTGCGTCGGGATTCGCGCCCCCGCCGCCGATACCACCCGTGGCACCGCCCGTACCCGCCGTTCCACCGGAGCCAACATCCGTCCCGCCGGAGCCGGCCGAGCCACTGAGCCCGGAGCCTCCGCTTCCCGAGCCGCCGCCGGTCCCCGTTGGAGGTGCAGCGAGCCCCCGATCGTCGCTGCAGGCGGTAAGCCATCCGAACATGACGACAAAAGCGCAACCGAGGCGCGTGGTCTTGCGATTCATGGAACTCTCCTTAGGAAGGCAAGTCGCGCCCTCGGCTTGCCAATGATGATTGAATAATCAATTGCGAACGTGTGACAGAACGACGAGCGTGTTACCGCCGTGTTCGTCGCATTGCGGACAACCCTCTCGTCGCCGCGCAGCGAGAACAAATCCGTTGCGTTTCACGTGCGACGGGTAGTGCGTTCACCTCGCCATCGCCGCTCGGTCTTCGACCGGTTTTCCGATAGGTGGCGCGAGCGCGACGTAGCCCGTGGAATGAAACGGCACGGACAGAGTCGTGTTGCGCGGCGTGATGGTAACCTCCCTTTGCCTTGGATAGAGGCGAAGAGGAATCGCGCGCGCCTTCCGCGGTTCGTCTTGACGCGGGCGTTCGTTTAGCACGCTCGTTCGATTTTGGAAAGACCCACTCGGTCGGCCCAATTCGCCCATCGAATGCCCGCTGTGCCTTGCGGAGTCCGTCACCCTTGCTCAACGCCGGGCCTTCGTGCGACTACGTCGGCACGAACCCGCTCTCCCGCCGTGCAATGGAAGACGTGATTCGCGATTGTCCATGTCATTCGGGGCAGCGCTATGCGGCGTGCTGCGCCCCTTATCATCGCAACGAACGAGAGCCGCCGACGCCCGAAGCTCTCATGCGGTCGCGCTATGCCGCTTTCGCCCTTGGTTTAGGGCCCTATTTGGTGCGCACCCTGGCGACGACCCACCCCGATTTGGCTGCGCCGCGCCAGGAGCTCGAGCGAACCCTCTCCCGCGCCAAGGAGCGGCAGCGCTTCACCGGCCTTCGCGTCTTGCATAGCGCTCTTTCGGAAAACCACGGGGAGGTCCTCTTCTTCGCCCGCATTTTCGAGCGCGGGCAGGACCGATCTTTCGCCGAGCTCTCCGATTTCACGCGCGAAGAAAACGCGTGGCGTTATGCGTCGGGCATCCTCCTTCCGAGAGCCGCGCTGCCGGTCGAGATCGATGCGCTCACCCCGGTGTCTTTCTTGGCCCTGGCGGCATCTCTAGCCACGCCCGCCCCGGGTCGATGCTGATTGATCCGGACATGAACGATGCATTTCAAGCCTCCGTCATCGCGGAGCTTGGACTCCGCTGGACGCCCGATCTGTGGCGAAGAGGCCAAAGCGGCCGCGCCAGTCGCCTGGGAGACAACAGCACACGACGTCCATCAACGATTCGCCACGCGGCCGAGACGAATCCACAGCAATCGCGTTTCCTCCGCGGGCATGGTGCGCTCTTGTCGCACGACGTCGGTTGACGGCCGCACATCGACGGCAACGAAGCCGGTATCGAAGGTTTCAGAACGAAGGTATTCCAAGTAGTCGCGCGCCAGCCGCCGGTAGGTAGCGCCATCGAACGAGCGCGCCCACGCGGCCTGCGGGGGCGCGCCTTGCGTGAGTGCTCCCAGAAACTGGTAAAAGCGCCGGTGGTAATCGCCCGTGTCCTGCATGAACAGGCGCACGAGATGCCACGCGGCCGCATAGAAGCTTCCCTGCTGGTAAAGACCATCGACGGAGTGCGTGTCCCTACCCGCATAGAAGATCCGTTGATCGGCGGTGATGAGTGCAGTCAGCGAAGGCATTTGGTTCGATGCGAGCCCATAGCTCGAGGTCGGGTCGCCGAGGACGATGCGCCCCCTTTCGATTCGCATCGATTCGAAATATTGGGCGAGCCCTTCGTGGAGCCAGATCGGCACGCGTCCAAACCAACGTTCGACGAAGGCGTGCGTCATCTCGTGAACGAACAGCCGCCTTGCCTCGTCGGTGAGCGAGGTTTCGACCAGCATGATCGGCTTGCTCTCGGGATCGCCGGTTTGGGTAGACGAAAACGCTGCGCCTGCCCCGGCAGGGATGAACCGATGCAAATCCGCGCTATGAGCAAAGAGAACCACGTGGATGGGCTCTGGGCCGTTGCCTTCCTCGCGAAAAAGAATTGCCATGAGCGCGCGGTACGTCGTCTCGAAGTCCGCCATTGACTCCCGCACTTCCTTGCCGTCTGCGTCCGTGCAAACGACGAAATGCTCGGAGCTGAACTCTCGCCAGACAGCGTCGCTTCGCTCCCGTCCGAGGGAGGACGGTTGCAGCGCGCTACAGCCGAGTATCGCGATCAAACATGCCCATCGCGGGAAGCCAACCCCGTTCATCTTCGGCGACAATGTCGACTCGGCGCAGCGGGTTGGAAAAGACCACGGATCCCGACGCCTCGCATGAGCTCAATATACCGCAGCGTCGGCTCTTGTTGTGGATGCTCGTTGCCGCCGTGGAGACGTTTCATTGGCTCGCGATGTAGCGTTCGATCTCGCGCGCGAGGTGGTCGAACATCAGGCGCATCCGGCGGCTCGCTTTGAGATCCCGATGCATCACGACCCACACGCCGATCTCGAAATCGAGCACGCCGGAGCCGCGCGAAACACCGCGACGCCCCGAGAGGGGAATCGCGGTGTCGCGGGGCGATCTCACGGACATTGCCCATTGGCGGGGGCGCATACGGCGCAGGTGCCGTCGTCGCGAAATTCGCAGCACATCCCGGTCATGCCGCAGGGGTTTACAGGACCGGGCTGCGGAGGAGGCGCCGGGTGCGTGGAGGCTTTGGGCCAGCAAGTGGCGAACGGACTGGCTCCTCTCCACCACAGCATCGTCCCTGCCCGCAAGAGCGCCAAATGGCGACCGTCGTCGTCGTCACCGAAAGGTGCGTCGCTCCACACGTCGTAGGTCGCGTAGGGCGGGTGGGAGGACGTATCGCCAGGGTAGGCCGTAAAATGATCGAGCGTCGCATGCGAATGGCAAGCTTCCTCCCCCGCATTACGCAAGGGGCCGGCGCCCGCGTATTGGTTCGCAAAGACCATCTCGAAGTTGTTGTCATCGCAGCTGTCGGTATAGAAGGCGCCGTGATCGCAGTCGCCCTGAGAAAAGTAGTTGGCGTGTTTGCCCTCGGACACCCATAGCCTCGTGACCCCTTCGACGTCGGTGCGGAAGGTACGAAAGCGATAGACCGAGCTGTCCGCAGCGGTACACGTGTGCGCAGTGGCAAACTCGGTGAAGCCTCTCCAGGCGCTCGCATCGTGCTTCGCGGTTTCCCAGGGAACGTTCCAGGCCGGCGCAACATCGAGTCCGTCGCGCAACACCTGGGGGTCTTTGCGGGCGACGAGCACGGAGTACATCTCAGCGTCACCACGGTGGGCCTCGATCGACGCCCAGGTGTCGCCGAGGTCCCAGTTGTACGGAATCGCGTAGACGATTTCGAGGCACTCGGTGTCGCCGCAGCGGTACACGGGGCCGCGCGTTTCGTACTGTAGGGTATCGGGGTTGAGGATTTGCCGTGACAGATCTCCATACGGGGTTACCTTGCGCACGACGAATTGCCAATCGCCAGAGAACGTCCCGCCGCTGTAGAGCTGACCCCAATCGCCATTGGACAACCCCCCGTTGACGAAGGTTGCGCGAAGTCGCAGCGTGGGAAAAAAGCGACGCGCGAGCTCGTTTTCCAGCGCATCCGGAACACCGTCGAGATCCGCATCCCCCGCGTTTTCGTAGCTCCAGACATTGCACGTTTTGGAGACGCCGTTGTCGAAGCACTGCTTCTCGCAATCGGTGACCGCGCCGCAAACGCCGAAAGAGCACGCCGGCGGCAGCACGCTGACTTGGGCGGTGGCGAGCGTCCTCGTCCCCGCCTTCAACGCATAGCTCGTCGAGGATGGGGGTGTGACGGTCATCGAGCCCGATCGCCCCACCGATTGTCCAGCGACCGTCAAGGAAGCGGAGCACGTGCCAAGCACCGACCACTGCAAAGTTGCGCTCTGGCCTGCATTGATGGTCGTAGGCGAGGCCGTCAGCGACCCCGTGAGAGCCGTGCACTTCGGCGGCGGTGGGTCCGGCGGCGGGCAGCCGACATCAGGCCCATCTGCTGCCGATGAGCCGACATTGGGAACAGGGCAGGCTGGTGAGCTCACGACGCCGTTCTCCTCGATGGTGACGTCAGCTCCCGCGCCGCAAGCGGCAAGGGAAAACAGCGACGCCCCTGCGAAGAGCCGCGCCAAGTGTGCGACCCAGCGATGGACGCGAGGCGGAAGCGCCCCTGGACGGGGATCATGGCCGATGGCTTCGGGTATGCCTTGCTTGTCGCTGAACATTTGCATCACCTTTCTCGGGCTTGTCCGCAAAAAAGCCCCGACGCTGCACCACCCCGTGATCATCGGAATTGGCCGCGCGAAAGCGACAGGCGATGAAAGAAAGTGCGGTTAATTTGCGGCTACCGCTTGCTCGTTTATCTAACGTGTGCACTCACCTCGAGTGGCAAAAATGGGCATGCAAGCGGTCGCGATCGACGCGCCGAGGGAGC
>DATHES010000139.1:0-32519 GCA_035318465.1 Polyangiaceae bacterium | reverse complement strand
GGTTTCGGTGGCGCCGGTTCCGTCGCGCCCGCTGTGGTCGATGATGCCGTAAACACCGCCGTGCTTGAGGGCGGCGAAGATGTTGGCGTTCATCCGGGCGCGGTCGGCCTTGAGCCAAACAGTGTCGTGGTAGAAGAGCACGTTGAGGACAACGTCGAGCTCCTTCGCGTCGGGCGGGAGCGGGTCCTCCAATTCGCGATCGACACGCACGACGTTCTTGTTCACGGGTTTGGCGAGCCGAGCGATCCAGTCGTGTTCACCGTAGGTGTCGAAGATGAAGCGGCTGTTCTGCGCGTAAACTTTGCCACTCGCGCCCACCGTGCGGGCCAAGAGCTCGGTGGTGTAGCCAAACCCCGCCATGATCTCCGCGACGCGCATTCCCGGCGCGATACCGAAGAATTCGAGGGTCTCCACCGGATGTCGACCTGGGTCGGCGGCCTTGTCGTCGGCCGACCGATCGGGCGCCGCGACCGCGTCGCGCGCAGCGCGGAGTTCGGACGACGTCGCCGGAGCGGGGGAGGCGACCGGTTCAGGGGGGGGCCACCGCAGGCGACCATTGCGAAGGTCGCGGCGAAAAAGCAGCACGCAGCCGTGACACGACGGCGCTGGATGCAGAGCCTGGCGAAGTCAGTCCTCATGACGAGTTCGTCTACGGCGTACCCCGCGTGGCCGTCAAGGCGCTCCGCGTAACGCGCGATTGGCTCCGGCCGCCGCAGGGCACCCATGCATCTGGATGCCTACCGCTGGCCGTTCGAGGAGGTCTCACACCTCCTGCAAACCGCCGCCCTGCTGGGCGACCCCAATGGGAATTGAACCCATGTTACCGACGTGAGAGGCCGGTGTCCTAACCGCTAGACGATGGGGCCCGGTTGCGCGCTGCGCGCGATGTCGCGGCGCGGACCGATAAGTCTATTATTTCCTCGAAAATTTCGCTGCTTGCTTACTTCGCTGGGGGACAAGGATTCGAACCTTGATAGCCAGAGTCAGAGTCTGGTGTCCTGCCATTGGACGATCCCCCAAGGAATCGGGTGCCTCCAGGTTAGCGCGGGTCTCGGACAGGGCAAAAATCGGCAGGGACGCGCGGAACCTATTTAGAGGAGGGGCGGGTGTCAAGCATTGGTTCGCGTTGCCAGGCCGACGGCTCTCTCTTTCATGCCAAATGGCAATGTCCTTCCTGCCAAATGGCAACCTCCGCCACCGCCCGAAGAATGGGGCCCATGGGTGCCGGCCGCGCCCGCCCACGTCACACCCCGCCCGCACCGAGGCCCGAGCGCCCGCAGCGGGGCCCGAGCGGCCGCGAAGGCACGGGGCCCGCGCGCCCTCCCTGCATTGACCTCACGCTGCTCGCGCGTATACTCCGGCCGCCGCAAAAGTTTACGGTGTTGTCACATGGCCCGGTTCGGGGCGAGGCACAGCGTGCCGACCTCTCTTCCGGGCGTCAGCCGAAAGGGCGTTTTCCCATGATTCTTGGCGAGAAGAAAGCTGAACTCATCCAGAAGTACCGGACGCACGAGACCGACACGGGCTCGCCCGAGGTGCAGGTGGCGATCATCACCGCGCGCATCGCGGAGCTCCAGGATCACTTCAAAACCCACGTGAAAGATCATCATTCGCGGCGCGGCCTGTTGAAGCTGGTCGGCCAGCGGCGCCGCCTGCTCGATTACCTCAAATTGACCCACGTCGACCGGTACCGGAAGATCGTCGGTCAGCTCAACCTGCGCAAATAAGGGCGCTTTCGGGGCGGGGCCAGCGTCGGCGCCGCCCGTTCGAAACCTCGGACCCGAGGAGCAAGGAGACCGGCACCCCCCCGTACCAGCCATTTTCTCCCGTTCACCTCTGAGCACATCTGCAGGGCCGCTTCATCTTCGCTTCGTGCCCGCCACACGTCTCCGTGACGGCCAGGAATCGAGGAAGAAGAGCTCGCAGGTGCTCGGCGTCAAGCCGCACGAAAGCGGTAACGCGCGAGGAGCGCCACTCCAAATGTCATTTGTTCGAGAATCCGTGATGGTCGGCGGTCGCCCGCTGACCTTCGAAACGGGCCGTCTTGCCAAGCAAGCGCACGGCTCGGTCCTCATCACCTTCGGCGAGAGCGTCGTTCTCGTCACCGCCGTGTCTTCCGACGATCGACCCGGCCTCGATTTTTTCCCGCTCACTTGCGAGTACGTGGAAAAGACGTTCGCCGCGGGGAAGATCCCGGGCGGCTTTTTCAAGCGCGAGGGGCGCCTTCGCGACGACGAGATCCTGACCTGCCGCATCATGGACCGGCCTCTGCGGCCGCTGTTTCCGGATGGTTTTCGGCGCGACACGCAGATCATCGCTACCGTGCTCTCGGCGGACAAGATCAACCCCACCGACGTGCTCGCGCTGACCGGCGCCAGCGCCGCGCTGCACATCTCCGAGATCCCGTGGGGCGGCCCCGTGGTCGGCATCCGTGTGGGGCGCATCGAAGGGGAGTTCATTGCGTACCCGACCTTCGAACAGCAGGAAAAATCGGACATCGACCTCGTGGTGGCGGCTTCCAAGGAAGCCATCGTGATGGTCGAGGGGGGCGCCGCCGAAGCGAGCGAAAACGACATCGTCGAGGCGCTCATGTTCGCGCATCGCTCGGCGCAGCCCATCCTCGAGCTCATCCAGAAGATGCGCGCTGCGGTGGGCAAGCCCAAGCGCGAGTTCGTCGCCAAGGCGCTGCCCGATGAGCTGAAGAAGCGCGTGGCGGCCCTCGTCGACGCGGAGCTCGGCAAGGCGACTCGTGTCCTCGACAAGAAGGCTCGCTACGACGGCTACAGCACCATGAAAAAGAAACTCGGCGAAACGCTGCTCGCCGAGTTCGGGCCCGAGAAATGGCTCGAAGTCGAGAAGCTCGTCAAAGAGGAGTTCGAGGAGCGAAAAGCCCACATCGTTCGCGAGCTCGTCCTGACCGAGGGCAAGCGCATCGACGGCCGCGACACCAAGACGGTGCGCCCGATCATGTGCGAGGTGGGGCTTCTGCCGCGCGTGCACGGATCGGCGCTCTTTCAGCGCGGTGAGACGCAGGCCATCGTGGCGACGACGCTCGGCACCTCGTCGGACGAGCAGAAGATCGATGCGCTCACGGGCGAGCGGTGGAAGCGCTTCCTTCTTCACTACAACTTCCCCAGCTTTTCGACCGGCGAAACGAAACCGATGCGCGGCCCTGGGCGTCGCGAGATCGGTCACGGTGCGCTCGCCGAGCGGGCCCTTCTCCGCATGATCCCGGAGAGCGACAAGTTCCCGTACACGATCCGGGTCGTCTCCGAGACGCTCGAGTCGAACGGCTCGTCGTCGATGGCAGCCGTTTGCGGCGGTTGCCTGTCGCTCATGGACGCCGGCGTTCCCATCAAGAGCCCGGTGGCCGGCATCGCCATGGGGCTCATCTCCGACGGAGCGCGCATTGCCGTTCTTTCGGACATTCTCGGTGACGAGGACCATCTCGGCGACATGGACTTCAAAGTCTGCGGCACGGAGCGCGGCATCACCGCCATCCAGATGGACATCAAGATCGCCGGATTATCGCGGGAAATCTTGGCGAGCGCGCTCGAGCAAGCGAAGGAGGGACGCCAGCACATCCTCGGGAAAATGCTGGAAGCGTTGGCCGCGCCGCGCCCCGAGCTCTCCAAATACGCGCCCCGCATCACCACCATCAAGGTAAAGCCCGATCAGATCCGTCTCGTCATCGGCCCCGGTGGCAAGACGATCAAGGGGATCATCGATCAGACCGGCGTCGCCATCGACGTCGAGGACGACGGCACCGTCAACGTCGCGTCGAGCGACTCCGATGCCGTGAAGAGGGCCCTCGACATCATCCGCGGGCTCACCGCCGAGCCGGAAATTGGCGCCATCTACGAAGGTACGGTCAAGCGCATCGCCGATTTCGGCGCCTTCGTCGAGATCCTGCCCAACACCGACGGCCTGGTCCACATCTCCGAGCTCGCCCACGAGCGGGTCGAGCGCGTGGAGGACGTCCTCAAGGAAGGCGACAAGTGCAAGGTCAAGGTCATCTCGGTCGACCGTGAAGGCAAGGTCCGGCTGACGCGGCGCGAGCTTCTCCCGTTCCCCGAAGGGGAAGAGGGCGACCGCGCCCGCGAGAGGATCGTGCAGGCGCGTGAGGCCGGACCGCCCCAGCGCGGGCCTCGTCGGGACGGGCCTGGCGGTGGTCGCGGCGGCGATCGCGACCGAGGACCCCGCCGCGACAGGCGCTAACGTCACGAAGGCATGGTAAAGATCCTGGTGGAGTCCTGACTCCATCAGGATGCTGACCATGGCCGCGCAGCACGCGCATCACCCAGGCTCGGACGCGCACGCTCACGGCCATCACCACGGCCCGGCCGCCCGGGACGCGCCCGAGGGGCGCCTTCTCGCCGCGCTGCTCCTCACCGTCGCGTTCATGGTCGTGGAGGTCGTGGCGGGTTGGCTCTCCCATAGCCTGGCGCTCATCTCCGACGCCGGGCACATGTTCGCCGACGCTGGTGCCCTTGCGCTCGCCCTGACGGCCCAGCGGGTCGCAAGCCGGCCACGCACCTTGGTCCGCACCTATGGCTACCGCCGCGCTGAAACTCTCGCCGCGCTCGGCAACGGCGTGGCGCTCGGAATCACCGCGGTGTGGGTCATCGCCGAAGCGATCGAACGGTGGCGCGCGCCGACGGTCATCGATGCCTGGCCGGTGCTGGGCGTCGCGGCGACCGGCTTCATCGTCAACCTGATCGCGGCGTGGCTCCTTTCGCGCGGCAAGGACGGGCACAACGCCAATACGCGAGCCGCGCTCGCGCATGTCGCGTCCGACGCCCTCGGATCGGTGTCGGCCATGGCCGCCGCCGTCATCGTCCTGGTCTTCGGGTGGAACCGGGCCGACGCCCTGGCCGGCTTCATCATCTCCGGTCTCATCCTGTGGGGTGCGTTCCGCCTGGTCGCGCAGACGGTGAGCGTGCTCATGGAGAGCGTTCCCGCAGGCGTCGAGCTGGCCGACCTCGAACGGACGATCCTGTCCACGCCAGGGGTAAAGGAAGTGCACGATCTGCACGCCTGGACCATTTCCGACGGCTTCGATGCCGTCACGGTCCACGTCGTGCTCGACGGCACGGCGCACGGCACTGACGTCGCGGCCGACGTCGGCGAACGCATCCGCCGCGAGCACCACGTCAGCCACGTGACGGTGCAACCGGAGGCGCCGCCCCTTCCCTCGGCGCTCCACTCCGCGGAGAGCCTGCTTCGCAAACGGAAAAGATGAGCGCGACCCCTCGACCCTTTCTGAAGTGGGCAGGTGGCAAAGGTCAGCTGCTGGGGCGACTTCGTGCTCGTGTTCCGAAATCTTACGGTCGATACTTCGAGCCTTTTCTAGGGGGGGGTGCGCTGTTTTTCGCCCTGCGGCCCACGCGCGGCGTCTTGAGCGATGTCAACCGCGAGATCATCGACTGCTATACGGCCGTGCGTGACGACGTCAGCGGGCTCGTCGCGGCCCTGCGCGACCACCGCTACGAGTCCAAGCACTACTACGCCGTGCGCGACGCCGATCCGGCCAAGCTCATGCTGATCGAGCGCGCCGCGCGCACCATCTTCCTCAATAAGACGGGCTTCAACGGTCTCTACCGCGTGAACCGCGCCGGCAAGTTCAACGTGCCCTTCGGTCGCTACGCCAAGCCGGCCATCTGCGACGAAGCGAATCTGCACGCCTGCTCGGCCGCGCTCGCCAACGTGGAGCTCATGGCGGCCGATTTCGAGAGCATTGCCGTCCGGGCCGAGGCCGGCGATTTCGTCTATTTCGACCCTCCCTACGTGCCCCTGTCACGAACCGCGGCTTTCACGGCCTACGCGCCCGGTGGATTCGATCTCGCTGCGCAGTCGCGCCTCGCGGCCTTCTTCGGCAAGCTCGCGCAGCGCGGTGTCGCGGTGTTGCTTTCGAATTCCGACGTTCCCGAAATCCGCAAACTCTACGCGCGCTATCGCATCGACTGCATCGAGGCGACCCGGGTCATCAATTGCAAAGCAACGCGCCGCGGGCCGGTGCGCGAGCTCTTGGTACGCCATTTCGAGACCCCGGACAAAAGGCCGAGATCGACCCCCCGCGCCAAGACGCAGCCCGCGGACCGCGACTAGGCCGGACGGGTGTTCCGCATGCGGGCAACACCCGCGGACACCTGTCGCCTTTTCGGACGGTGACGTTCGCCTCGTTCCTCGGTGTCACCGGCTCCGTCAGCCGGTCTTGCCGCGAGCGAGTTGGTCGGCCAGCCCCGCCAGGACGGCCACCTCACCCATGTCCGAATCGTCGAGGTGGCCACGCAGTGCTTTGCCGATGACGCTGTCGATCTTACGGCCGATTCGGCGCTTCTCTCGCACGGCGGCCTCGCCCAGGAGGACGCGAACCTTCCCATTGTTCGTCGGCAAAATCCAAAGTCGTCCCATTGCTCGCACCTCTCCTCAGGCCGACCATCGCCCGAACGATTCGGTTTCTCTCACTCGTTTGCGAGTTCCTTGCCAGGTTGAAGGCGTGCACGCCTTGCCGGTCCGGAGGACCGAGGCCGCCGTGATCGGGTGGGTGTGGAGGTGCGACGAAGGCCCACAAGCGCGCCGCGGAAGGACGTGTCTGCGGCCCGAGGGATCGTTGGCGGTGCCGTTTCCTTTCGCTTCCGGTGCTTGAAAGGCGGGCGGATCCGCATAAGAATTACGGGTGAGCGCGTCCGTTCGGAAATCGTCGCAACGACCGAACGGGTGAAGCCCGTCGGACGATGGAGTCGGGGGGAGAGACAAGCACGGCCAGGAATGAACGATCCGAGTCAAGGTAGTCCAGCGCGATATCGCCTGCGATTCTTGCTGCAGGAATTCGATCTTGCGCCGGGCCCTACGCTCATCGGTCGAGGCGATGATTGCCACATCACCATCTTCGACCCTGCCATTTCGCGCCGCCACGCGCGCATCTTCGTCGACGATCATCACGCCGTTCTCGAGGACCTCGGAAGCCGTAACGGTTGTCGGGTCAACGGTGTTCCCGTTAAAGAACCGACCGAGCTCAATGACGGCGATCGCCTTCGCATCGGCACCCAGGAGCTCGTTCTCAGCGAGGTCCGGGCCGCGACCTCGCAGGTGATCCATCGCCAGACCGGCTCGCTCTGCTTCTGCGGTTCTTGCCGCGCGGCGTACGCCAAGGAAATGGACTCGTGCCCACACTGCGGATCGACCCTGCGCGGGCCGAACCCGCTCGCGCAAGGCGAGAGTGACGCCGAAGAGGACACCGAGAACCTGCCGCAAGACCGGCGCTGCGCGTCCGGCCCTCCGTAGCGCCTTCATGCCGGCGTCAGCACCAGCTTGGTGATCTCCGCTGGGCAGAAGAGACGCATCGGTGGGCCCCAGTAGCCGGTGCCGCGGCTGACGTAGATCTGCGTGTCGTCGTCGTGGCGATGAAGGCCGGCGATATAAGGTTGGTTCAAGCGAACGAGCGCGCCGAAAGGCCAGATCTGGCCGCCGTGGGTATGTCCCGATAGCTGAAGTCCTGGGCGCGCCGCGCCGAGGCGGGCGATCTGGCTCGGCTGGTGAGCGAGCACGACCAACTCGCGCTCCGGATCGCGGCCGCGGAACGGTTTGTCGTAGTCCGCGCCGTGGCCGGGGCCGAACCCGTGGGCGTGCTGATCGTCGACCCCCGCCAAATCGATGGAGGCTGCGGCGTCGCCGAGCGAGACACGTTCGTTGCGCAGCACGCGGATACCGAGGCGCTCGAGCTCGGTGAGCCACTCGTCGACCCCGGAGTAGTATTCGTGGTTGCCCGTCACGAAGAAGACGCCGAAGCGCGCCTTCAGCTTCGCCAGCGGCTCGACGTGATGCCGCAGCGAGGCGACGCTGCCGTCGACGAGGTCACCCGTAATGACGATGGCATCGGGCTTCTGCTGGTTGGATTTTTCGACCACGTGCTCGAGGAAGCTTCGCCCGATGGTGGGGCCGATGTGCACGTCGCTCAGCTGGACGATGGTGAGACCGGACAGCAAAGCAGGCAGTCGCGGCAGACGGACTTCGACCTCGGGCACCTCGACGTCGGCCAGAGCGGAGCGCACCGACACGGCGCCGAGCGTGGCCACGGTCAATCCCGCGGCCTCGGCAATGCCGCGGGCGACGAGCTGCCGGCGTTCGGGATCAGCGGGGGGCGTATTGCCCTGCATCGCTTGCCAGGCGCGCAAAAGAAGGCGCCCGAGATCGGCCGCGAAGAACGAGAGGCCGAGCAGAAACGCCAGGCCGAACCAGGTGAAAATGCCCGCGCTCAGGATCTTCATCACCGCCCGCGGCGCGACGCGTGAGGCGAGGATCACGAAGGGGGGCATGAGCGCGAGCGAAAGGAGCGCCACGGTGGCGATGCGCGCGTACGGCTCGGGCCAGCTCGGGTCGCGCACCAGGCGCGTCCAGAGGTAGTAGTGCCACCCCCCCACGATCAGAAGAGCGACCGCGAGGAACGTGAGAAATTGGCCGATCGATCGCATCGGAGCAGAACCTAACCGACCGGTGGGAGCTCTTCCAGGCGAGGGGGATGAAAAGTCTGTTAAGAAATGTGTGCGCCGTCGCACGACCTGGATTGAGGTGTCGGCCGTCTCGGGCGACAGGCCAGCTGACACCGTGGCGATCAGGGGCCAGGGTGAGGCGCTAGGCGATAGGCGAGCTCGTAATGATCGTCGAGGTTCTGGATCGTCACCTCGACGATGCCGTGGGCATCGACGGCATACGTTTCGCGAATGAGGGGACCCTGCTCGCCGAATCGCTCGACGTGGATCCGGCCGAGCTCGACCTCTTTGCCGTAGAGCTGGCGGTCGAACGGGAAATAGATGTCGGCAAAGTTGGCGAGATCGCCGCGCGGATGCCCTTCTTCGTCGACGTCGCCGCATTCCACATAGCGGAAGTGTCCAACGTTGTGGGCAGCGCGGTAGGTGCGCTCGGCGACGGCGCGCGCCGAGCGCTCGGCGGGGAGCGCCAGGTCGTGGTCGAAGATGGGATCGAACGACACTTGCTGTCCGCTCCACGCTTCGCGAAATACGCCGAACACACGCGAGAAACGATCGGTGAGCTCGAGCCCAGCTTGTCCGTCGGCGGCGATGGCAAGACCGATGGCCGCTGCCGCGGAAGGGTAGGGGGAGCGGTGGACCCTCTTGCCGTAGAGCTCGCGAAGCGCGCGACCCACGCAGGGCAGCGCGCTCGCTCCGCCCACCACGTAGATGCCGGCGATTTCTGCGGGGAGCTTGGCGGGGTCGGAATCCGGGGAGAGGCGGTCGAGAACGCCGCCCAGCACGGCCAGCGTGCGATCGACGAGCGGTGCGCACGCTTCGTAGAACGCGCCGACATCGACCGAGAGCTCGGATTGGGGAGCCTCGCGGCCGAGGCACGCCGCAAGATCGAGCGTGATGCGCCGCGAGGTCGGATGGAGCTGCTCCTTCAGATGGCGGCACTGTTCGAGCAAGAGCCGTTCACCGCGCGTCGGCAACGACGCGCGGTGAACGGACATCTTGGCGAGCGCAAGATCCAGGAGCACCGCGTCGAAGTCGTCGCCCCCCAGACGATTGATCCCCGCGGCCGTGATCACCTCGTGGTGAGGTCCGCTCATGCGCAAGAGCGATGCGTCGAAAGTGCCGCCGCCGATGTCGTAGACGACGACGTGGTCTTTCTTGGACGTGAGCGTATTGCGATAGCGATGCGTGTACTCGAATCCGGCCGCCGAAGGTTCATTGAGCAGCCCGAGCACGTCGAACCCGGCGCGGCGAAAAGCGTCGAGACAGACGAAGCGCTGCGTACTGTGGGCATTGGCCGGCGCGGCCACGAACGCCTGCAGCGGTTCACCGCCGCGCAAGGCGCGGGCGAGGTTGGAGCGGGTGCGCAAGGCAGCGGCGAGTGCGTCGAGGAACTGGGTGAGCAGGTCCCCCAGGCGGACTCGGGTCGAGCCGATGACGACGGTGGCCTCGGGGGACGGATCGTTGAGCAGCCGCTTGAATGAATAGAGCAGTGTCCAATTCGGATCGGAACCGAGGCGCTCGGCGTCGAAGCCGAAACGCAGGTCGCCCTCCTTTTCCGCGACGATGGAGGGAAAACAATCCGCGGCGTCCCCCGCTTCGTCGGTAAAGCCGACGACGGGGTAGTTACCGCGATCGCAGAAGGCGACCACCGTGCGCGTCGTGCCGAAATCGATGCCGAGTCGCAGGGGAAGACCTCCTCCCTGCATCCTGCCACATTGGAGCCTGCCGATACCACATTCGTGCCCTCCGCCATTCGGGCCCACGCTGGCGGCACATGCCGTAAAAGGGGCGCCGCCGCGCCGCCGCGCCGCCGCGCCGCCGCGCGTGCGCTAGCGCGGACCTGTCGGCTACGGCGTGGCGCCGAAAGTAGAGAACTTTCGCTAGGCCTATCAGTCTATATTGGGAGTTTACGTGCCGAGCAGTCATTCAGATTGCTAGAACGGGGAATATCGTGCCGATCTACCGCCGCGCGACATCGTTGCTCGTCTGCGTTCTCGCCCTCTCGTGCCGTCGAGGGGCGGGCAGCTTCTCGGGCGACGGCATCCAGGTGCTGGATGTCGACGCGCCGCTCGGGCTCGAAGGGGCGGCCATTTCGCGCTGCGATCGCGACGGTTCCAGCTGCAAGGATCTCGGCAAGGGGGACAAGGTCGCGCCCGGCACGCTCATCAAGAGCGCGCGCGGCGCGCGGGCGTGGCTCGGGTCCGACGCCGCGACCAGCGTCGACCTCGCCGAAGATACGGCCGTGTTCTTCGATGCCGCGCGCAACATCGAGCTCCAACGCGGCGGCATGGTCGTGCGCCGCCTCGGCAATGCGCAGAAGAGTGAACCCTTGCGCATCGATGTCGCCGGCCGAACCGGCGAAATCGACCCCCAGGTCGGTGCCAACGTCGCGGTCCGCGCGCGCGGCGCGAATCGGGCCGGTATCACGGTCGAGAAAGGAAAGCTCACCCTCAAAGCCGACAACGGTCAGACGATGATCCTGCTCTCCGGAGAAAGCGCGGAGATTGCCAAAGGGCGGCCGCCGGAAAGAACGGCGTCCTTCGTCACCGTCGAGCCGCAACATCGGGTGACGACCACGGAACCACCGGTGATCGCGCAGGCCGAGCCGCGCGGGCTCGGGCGAATGACGGCGCGCGTCCCCGGGCAAACCGACGTGGTGTCGGGCGTGCGGCTCGTTTCGCATCACGTGGAGGCCGTCGTGCGCGATGGCTTCGCGCGAACCGAAGTGGAAGAGGTCTTTTACAACGACACGGCGCGCGTGCTCGAAGGTCGGTATGTCTTTCCGCTTCCCGCCGATGCCAGCATTTCCCGCCTCGCCCTGTGGGTGAACGACAAACCCGTGGAGGGGGAGATCGTCGAGAAAAAAAGGGCCGCCGCTATCTTCAAAGAGATCGTCGACGACACGGTGCGACCGCGCGATCCGGCGCTCCTCGAGTGGGTCGCCGGCGGCGACTTCTCGCTCAAGATCTTCCCCTTGCCTGCCAAGGGCAGCCGCAAGGTCCGCATCGCCTACGATCAAGTCGTCAAAGAGGCGGGGGGGCGCATTCGCTATGCGTATCCGCTTTCCGTCGGCGCCGAGCGCGCGACGACGATCGACGACTTCTCGATGCAGGTTCGCGTCACCGATACCCGCGCGCCAGTGGAAGAATTGGAGACTCCCCGCTACGCGACATTGAAATCGGGCGAGGAACGCGGCGTTCGCATCGCGTTTTCGGCCAAGCAATTCGTGCCCGCCCACGACTTCGTCGTTTCGTATGCCCGGCCCCCGCAAGACGAAGCTGATCTCGCGGCCTACGTGCCTTCTTGGGGCGAGTTGAAAGGAGCTGGGCTCGACGGAGCGGCGCGCGGCGCCGACGGCAACGGGTACGTTGCGCTGCGTTTGCGCGCCGACCTCCCCATCGGGATGACGCCGGCGCACGTGCGTCGCGACCGTGCCATCATCGTCGACGTGAGCCACAGCCAGTCCAAGGAAACCTTGGACGGGGAGGCCAAGCTCGCGGCCGGCCTGGTGCGTCAGCTCGACGCCGATGAGGCGGTTCGTGGTGCTCGCCTGCGACAGCGCCTGTACCGCTTATCCACCGACCGGCCTCGGCTCGCCGAGCGACGAGCATGTCATCGAGCTCGAGCGATGGCTGGCGTCGCGATCGCCGTCCGGCTCATCGGACATCGCGGGTGCGCTTCTCGATGCGGCGCGCCGCCTGGATGGCGATGGTTCGGCGCAGGTGGTGTACGTGGGGGACGGCTCGCCGTCGTCGGGAGAGCTGTCGGCCGATCGGATCGCGGCGCGGGTCGGCCCGCTGCTGCGCTCACGCAAGGTCGATCTCCGCTTCCTCGGCGCGGGCCGCACCGTCGACGAGGTCGTCGTGGGCTCCCTGGCACAGGATCTCGGAGCGACCTACGAACCGGTGATGACCGGGGAGTCCCTCGATCGGCGTATCGCCGATCTGGCGATGGCGCTGCGAAGCCCGGTCATCCGCGGGGCAGCCGTGGAGGTGCCGGGCAGCTTCGTCGACGTGTATCCGAAAACGCTGCGCAACCTCCGCCTCGGGGAGCAGGTCGTTCTGGTGGGACGCCTTCTCACGCAGGAACCCGGCTTGGTGCGCCTGCGCGGCGAGATCGCCGGAGAAACGTACGCGTTGACGCGCCCCGTGCGCTGGACATCCGAGGCGAGCCGTCAAAACCCGCTGGTGCCGCGCCTTTGGTCGCTGGCGAAGATCTCGGATCTCGAAGGCTCGACCGATGCGACGACCGTCAAACAGATCGTCGACATGTCCAAGCGCTACCACGTGATGTCGCGCTACACGTCGCTGCTCGTGCTCGAGAACGACCAGATGTTCGCCGAATACGGCATCAAGCGCACCGCGCCCGTCACCGCGGGCCTTCCCGCCGACGAAGAGCCCGTGACCGGCGCCAACGGCGCCAGCCAAAACGCCTCCCGCGGCCTAGCAGCGCCGATGCGCGAGCGCGAGAGCGACGACCGCACCAAGGGTGAGCGCGCCGAAAAGAAGTCGGATTCGTATGACGAGGGCCGAGCGGGGCCCCTGGCACCCGCCAAACCGAAGTCCGCGTCGGCGCCGGGCAATCCTTACGGCGATTCTCTCGGCGGCGTCACCGCGCCTTCTCCGGTCGCCACGATGACCGCTGCCCCGCCGCCCGCCGCGGCCGCCCCAGCGGCACCGGCTGCGCGCCGCGCTGATCGCGCAGAGGAGTCACGCAGCGAGGCCGAAGTCTTGCGCCGACCGATGCCAATGCCCGAACCCTCGACGCCCCCCGCACCGCGCGACGACTGGAGCGGCGCCCAAGGCGGGCTCGGCACTTCGGGGACCGGCGAAGGCGCGGGCGGGTTCGGCGCCGGTCACGGGCTCGGCATGTCGTCGCGCCGCGTGAGCAACGTGCAATTCGGGCCGTTGCAGGTCGTCGGCGATCTGCCGCCCGCCGTGATCGAACGCATCATGCGCCAGCGCGTCGGCGTGATGCAGGTCTGCTACCAGAGGGGCCTCGCACGCGACCTCGGGCTCTCGGGCCGGATCAACGCGCGGTTCGTCATTGGGAAGGACGGCGAGGTCCTTTCGGTGGTGAACGGTGGGACCGATCTCGCCGATCCCGAGGTCGTGGCGTGCGTGCTGGCGTCGCTGCGGAGCCTGCAGTTTCCCACCCCGGAGGCCACGTCGTTCGTGACCGTCGCTTTTCCGGTGTTTTTCCGCTCGACCGAAGGCTTGCAGCCAACTCCCATGGCCTATCGGCCGCCCCAACCTTCCGCGACGCATCGAACCCTCGACGACAGTTGGCGCAGCCAAGGTGACGACGCCCTCGCCAAGCTCCGCGCCGATCTCGCCAATAACCCGACCAGCCGGCGCAAATTCGAGGACCTCGTGCGGGGGCTGCTTTCGCACGGCCGGTTCGAGCAAGCGCTGGAACAGGCCAAGAAGTTCGTCGGCATGGATCCCGACCTTCCGGTGGCGCGCGAGCTGCTCGCCTACGCGGCAGTCACCAATGACGACCCCCAGCTCGCCGTTCTCTCGGTCGACACACAGGCCGAGACCGAGCCGACCAGTCTCAAATGGCACGTGCGCGGCGCGCGGGCGTTCGAAGCGATGGGAGACGAACGCCGAGCGTGCGCACACTGGCGCGCGCTGGCCGAGCTATCGCCCCAGTCCGACGAGTACACCTACGAGTCGCTGCGCTGCCGCGCCCGTGTACTCGACGACACCGAAGGGGCACTTTCGGACGCCCGACGCCTCACCAAGCCGGGCAAGCTCACGGGTGAGCTCATCCCCGCGCTCGAAGGCGGAAGGCCGCCTTCCTTCACCAAATCGTCAGCCGGCGCGGGACAGCTCGAAGCGGACTTTACTTGCTCCTCGGGGGAGCGCTGCCCGACGGTGTTCATCGTTTCGCCGGTGGGCAACGTGTTCTCCCCCTTCACGCCCACCGATTCGCGTTCCAGCGCCAAGTCGGTGGCCGTGGCCGGCCTCCGCGACGGAACGTACACGACGCTGCTCGCAGGCGGCTCGCCTGACGCGCGGGGCGAAGTCGAGCTACGCGCGTTCGGCTCCATCAAGAAGTTTTCCGTGGGGCACGGCGGGCCGCAGACGGTGGCCGCCACCAAAGTAACGCTCCCTCCCGCCACGGGCCCGGTCTCGCTCGCCGTGCGCGGCGACGGTTTTCTCATCGCGCGCTAACGCGCCGTACCCGCTCTCGCGGGCTGGACCGCGGCGATAAACTGCAGGTTCGGGTGTTCTTCCGTCGTGCGGCGCATCGACCACTCGTCGCCGAAAAGGACCAGCGATCGCCCCTCCACGTCGACCAGGCATTTCACGCGCCCGTACGCCTTCTGCTCGAAAACCGTGGCGTCGAACCCGTCCCCCACCACCCAGCGCGCGATGGCATAGGGGAGGGCATCGAACATCACCGTAACGCCATATTCGTTTTGCAAACGGTGGGCGACGACTTCGAATTGGAGGACACCCACCGCGCCGAGGATGGGGTCGCGCTCCAGTGTTTTGGGATCGAAGAAGACCTGTACTGCGCCTTCCTCGGAGAGCTGGTCGAGCCCCTTCTTGAGCTGCTTTCGCTTGAGCGAGTCGGGCAGCCGCGCTCTTCGGAAGTGCTCCGGTGAAAAGCGGGGGATGCCTTCGAACTCGGCATCCGACGTTTCGGTGAGAGTGTCGCCGATGCGGAGCACGCCCGCGTCCCAGAGACCGAGGATGTCGCCGGCGAAGGCTTCTTCGATCTCGGTTCGCTCCTGGGCCAGGAACTGCAGCGATCGGTTCAGGGTCAAGGTGCGACCGGTGCGCGGCTGCTTCACTTCCATTCCGCGCGCGAAGCGACCGGAGACGATGCGCGTGAACGCGATCCGGTCGCGGTGCTTCTGGTCCATGTTCGCCTGGATCTTGAAGACGAAGGCCGTAAATTCGGAGGAGGTCGGGTCGACGGGTGCGCCGGCCGCTGAGCGACCGAGCGGGGGAGGGGCGAAATCGATGAAGTGATCGAGGAACGGCTCGACGCCGAAGTTGTTCATCGCGCTGCCGAAGAAGACCGGCGTCAGCTCGCCGGCGCGGAAACGACCGAGATCGAAGGCGTTGCCGGCGACTTCCAGGAGCTCGAGCTCGGAGAGCAGTTGTCGGTGGGCATTTTCCCCGACGGTGGCGACGAACTCCGGATCGTCGAGGAGGATGATGCTGCTCTTGGCTTTGCGCGCACCGAAATCCGATTCGACGAAGCGCATGAGCTCGCGCTTTTTGCGATCGAAAACGCCCTGGAAGCGTTTGCCCGCGCCGATGGGCCAATTCACGGGGGAGCAGGGAATGCCGAGCACCCTTTCGATCTCGTCCATCAAATCGAGCGGTTCGTTGCCGTCGCGGTCCATCTTGTTGATGAACGTCACGATGGGGATTTTGCGCATCCGGCAAACTTCGAAAAGCTTGATCGTCTGTGCCTCCACGCCCTTGCCGCTGTCGACGAGCATGACGGCACAATCGGCCGCTGCCAGGGTGCGATAGGTGTCCTCGCTGAAGTCGTTGTGCCCCGGCGTATCCAGCAGATTCAGCTGATGATCGCGGTAGATGAATTGCAGAACGCTGGTGGAGATGGAGATGCCGCGCTCGCGCTCGATGGCCATCCAGTCGCTGGTGGTGGCGCGCTCACGCCGGCGCTGCTTGACGGACCCAGCGAGGTGGATGGCCCCGCCGTAGAGCAGGAGCTTCTCGGTTAGCGTGGTCTTGCCGGCGTCGGGGTGCGAAATGATGGCGAAGGTGCGGCGGCGCGCAACCTCGCGAAGCAGACGTTCGTTCGATTCGGACATGCGATCAGCTACCCCCCAGCGCGGCGGGCGGAGTGATTCCCTTCTGCGCCGCATTGGGAACGGGAACGGGAACGGGAACGGGCGCGGTCTCGGGGGGGAGCCGGCGCGCGGGGATGGTGACTCGCGGCGCCAGGCGCACACCGCCGCTCTGCGGAATCCGGTACTCGCGGTCGATCTTGAGCGCGTCCGTCTTCAGGCCGTTGGTCTGCTGAATGACCTTGGCCGGCACGTGGTACTTCAGGGCCAGCCAGCTCAGCGTGTCGCCCGATTTCGCCTTGTGGCGCACGAAGTACGACGGCGGCTGAAGCACGCGGCGTTTGATGAGGATTTCGTAGGCTCGGCGCCCCGTCTCCTGGGCCAGCGGATTGTAAAATCTCACGTGGAGATGCGTGGCATGCCCCTTGGCATGGCGAATGAGCGGCGGGAGTCCGCCTCCGCCATCGAACAGCCGATCGACCCACTCGCGGTCCTCGCCGCGCGCGATCGCAAATTGCCGCACCAGCCTTTGCACCGAACGATCCATGAGAATGAGCTCGACGTCGGTGTCCGTGATGAGCGTGCGGATGAAGGCCCAGGTCCGCTCGCGATCGAGGTTGCCCGAGGTCGCCATGGCGTACCACTTCTCTTGGCCGGCCACATAGTAGTAGCTGAGGTCGACGTCGCGCCCGCATTGATGGCTCTTGTGCGGCGAGAGGTGCCCCCCGCGGCGCCCGCTGATGTGACCGATGTACATCGTCGGGGCCCCCGGAAAGAGCTCGACCACGCGCTTGAGACAGCGGGTGAGGTTGTCGACCGTCTCTCGCGTCCCCCACGCGTGGTCGGCGTTCACGAGCTCCCACCCGTCCCCGGGCGGCATCTGCACGCCGTTGAAGAGGGCTCCGGAGTGCGCGTACCCGATCGACATCGACCCGAGGCTATCCGGGTCTTTGGCGAGAGCCCCTTCGATCTGTTCCTTGCTCCAATTGTCGAGCGGATGCCGCAGGATCTGCCCGCGCGCTTCGGAATCGGCAGTTTCGGCACCGTCGTCGATCTCTTCCTTGTCCTGCCCCGCCGTCGTTTCCTCGTCGGAGAGCCCCATCGACGTGATCGCCGACGCGGCGCCGCCGTCTGCTTCGGCTCCTTGTACGAGCGCCCCGGCATCGTTACCGGCCGAGGCGGGGGCCGCGGGCGCGCCGACCTGGGAGCTACCGCAAGCGGCGAGGGTCGCCAGCGCCAGCGCGAGCGGTCCCCCACCATGGCCAAACGCAGAAAATCGCAACACCACTACTCTGTTGGTTCTGCGCCGTGCTCGATCGCGATCGGCCAAAATGGCGGAGGATGCCGGGTGAGAGGCGGCGAGACCGCCGCGTCCCGTCCAGTGGCCGAACTCCGTCCGCTCTGACACCGGTCAGGCTCGGGAGTGGGCGCAGCGTCGCGCCGATGATCGATCTGACAGCTCGGATCTGACAAGGTAGTGTTGCTCGAAGTTCTAGCGTCGGCTTTTTCGGCTGGGAGGCTCGGAGTGGAAGTTTATCTCAAGGCTGTGCGGGAAGTCCTCGAGAAAGGCACCCGCAAAGAGAATCGCACGGGTGTCGATACCATCTCCACGTTCAACATCAACTACGAGATCGATCTTCGGGAGGGCCTTCCGCTCCTCACCACCAAAGAGATTTCGTGGAAGAACATCGTCGTCGAGAACCTGTGGTTCTTGTCGGGCGATACGCACATTGGTCTTCTACAAAAGCACAAGTGCAAGTTCTGGGACCCGTGGGCCGACGGCGATGGTCGCGTGCCGAGCGCCTACGGTAACTTCTGGCGCCACTTTCCCACCCACGATGCAAGCGGCCAAGCTGCCCATAACGACCAGCTCGCATGGGTGCTCGATGAGCTCAAGCGAAATCCCATGAGCCGCCGGCTGGTGGTTTCGGCGTGGGCTCCGGGCAACGCTCAGACCAGCCGTCTTCCGCCTTGCCACTGTCTCTTCATGTTCAACGTGCAGCTCGATCGATCGGGCGACCCCTTGCTCTGTCTGCATCTTACCCAGCGAAGCTGCGACATCGCGCTGGGCATTCCCTACAACATCGCCGGCTACGCGCTCTTGCTCGAGCTCTTCTCGCGGTTCAGCGGCATTCGCGCTGGCATCTTTGCGCATACGCTGGTCGACGCGCACGTCTACACCAAGAAGCCCGACGGAACGATGGCGGAGTACGATCACGTTCCGGGGCTCGAGCTGCAGCTCACGCGTGCGCCGCGCGCTCTGCCGCGCCTCGACATCGATCCCAACCTGCGCTCGCTTTCGGACATCAAGCCGCTGCTCGAGGCGAGCACCGAAGAGGTGATGCGTCACTTCGTGCTGACCGGGTATGACCCACACCCTGCCATCACCTTCAAAGTCGCGGTCTGAAATCGCATCCATGGTGGGCGCTTCGCGCGGGATCATGGTGGCGATGTCGCCGGAAGGCGTGATCGGGCTCGGCGGCAAGATTCCGTGGCACTACCGCGGCGATCTGCGGCGCGTGAAGAGGCTCACCTTGGGCACGACGCTCATCATGGGACGGGTCACATGGGAATCGCTCGGAGGACGACCGCTGCCGGGGCGACGCAACCTCGTCGTCACCAGCCGCGCTATCGCCGACGCCGAATGCTTCTTGGATCTCGCCTCCGCGCTAGCTGCAAGCGAAGGCAAGGTGTGGTTCTTCGGCGGCGCGCGCATCTACCGCGAGGCGATGCCCATCGCTGACTTCATCGATGTCGTCTACGTGCCCGACCATGTCGTCGACGCACACGCCATCCATTTTCCTTCCATTGATCTGGCGATGTGGGATGCGGGCCCACTCGTCCAACACGAGGACGAACCAGCGCTGAAACGGCGCATTTTCACGCGTCGCAGCGCCCCCTAGCATGCATCTCGCGGGCACCGATGCGCGATGCGGAAGACGCCTGCTCTCGGCTCAGCTGCCTTCTTTTGCCGACGAAGAACTGCCGTTCGTCGAGCGACCAGGCTTCTTGCGAGCGCCGTGAATGATCTCGAACACGCGCGTCGTGCCGATGGGCTTGCCTGTCCGACCGACCACGCCAAGCTCGCGAAGCGAGTCGACGATTTGGCGCAATTTGTATCCGCTTTCGCGCATGTGACGAACGACCGCTGTCACGTTCTGCTCGTACTCGTCGACCTCGAGGGTCACTCCGTCTTCAGCGAATCTCTTTCCCCAAGCGCATTGGCCGGAGTAAAGGACAGGGCTTTTCGGGTTGCGTACTGCATGCTGGCGCGAAGGCTGTGGTCTCGAGTTCACGTTGTCCTCTATGCCATCGAAACGAGCTGGAAGCCGCAGTGAAAATCCGACCACGAAAAAATTCGTTCTCCTATTTTGGTTACCCTACCAAGAGCTCTTGAAGCCTGCATTTTGGGCCTGGTCTTGCTTACACAACCGTGACGGGACACTTTTGAAAGGCCGCGCGACGCCTGGCGCCGGAATCAGGGATTTTCTGTAGTCATCCTCCGGAGAGATGAAGCCAACCTGATGCTTTCGGCTGCCAGCCGAAAGGGTCATAGGCAATATCTATGCACAAAGCGGCGGTGGCGGTTCCGGGTGGGTGGCCTGCCCTTCCTCCGGTGCCGCGGTGCAGCAATCAGCCGCCCAGCGGCCGGACTGGCCACCGGGGGGGCTCTGCGAACTTCTCGTGACAGTGCACCGGAGCCGCATGGCCCGTCGTTTCTGCGCGGTACTTTGGGCGGCGTGCGGGGAAGATGCCTTTCGGTTTTGGGTGCGCTGCTTCTCTTCGGCGCGGCCTGCAACGACGTCGAAGGACGGCTCGACGTCGGGCGCCTGCGTTGGGATGGGCAGCCGCAGCCGCTCGGATTCATCCAGTTCGAGCCGCTCCTCAGCTGGTCGGTTGCTTCGCCGGAGCGGGGCCAGCGGCAGACCGCTTACCAGATCCTCGTCGCGAGCACGCCCGAGCGGTTGCGTCCGGGGAGCGCCGACATCTGGGATTCGAGCAAGGTCGTCTCGAACGAGTCGCTCAATGTGCCCTATCGCGGTCCGACGCCGAAAGCGCGCCAGCGCGGCTACTGGACTGTTCGCGCCTGGGGCAAAGACGGGCGTCCTTCGGCGTTCGCGCCCCCCGCGTGGTGGGAGATGGGCCTCTACGACGAAGAGTGGGAAGGAAAATGGATCGGTCGGCCCAGCCGACCACGCGAACCGCGCAGCACGTACGATCGCTCGGTCGTCTACGTACGAAAACCGTTTGTCCTCGGCCAGCGCGTCGAACGGGCGCGCCTCTACGCGAGCGCCTTCGGTGCCTACGAAATCGAGATCAACGGGAAGAAAGCGGGGCACGACGTTCTTGCGCCGGGGTTCACCGACTACGAGAAACGCGTGCTCTACCAGACGCACGACGTGACGGATCTCGTGCGCGAAGGGGACAACGTCATCGGTGCGATCGTCGGCGGAGGTTGGTGCACCGCGGCGCTCGGTGGTCGCTCGGGAGCGTGTGGTCACGAACCGCCGCGCGTGATGCTCCAGCTCGAGGTCACGCTGAGCGACGGGACGCCGGTCATCGTCGTGAGCGACGAAAGCTGGAGCTCGCATGCCGGTCCCATCGTCGCGTCGCATCTCTACGACGGTGAGCAGTACGACGCACGCCGGGAGATGCCGGAGTGGAGCACCCCTGACTTCGACGCACGCGATTGGCAGCCAGTGCAGCAATACGACCGCGAGAAGGAGCGCGACTTGGTGGCGGATCCAGGGCCACCAGTGCGACCGATGGAGGACCTTCGACCGGCCCGTGTGACGGAGCCATCGCGCGGCGTGTACGTCTTCGATTTCGGGCAAAACATCGTGGGGTGGGTGCGGATCGCGCTGGCGGCGCCGGCCGGCACCCCCGTCACCCTCCGCTTCGGGGAGGCGGTCCGCGCCGACGGAGCTCTCTATGTAGCGAACCTGCGCGGTGCGCGCGCCACCGACGCGTACATCACGCGTGGCGACGGCATCGAAACGTGGGAGCCCCGCTTCGCCCTGCACGGTTTTCGGTACGTCGCGATCGAGGGCCTGCCGTCGCGCGCTTCGCTCGCTGCCGTCACCGCTCGGGTCGTCCACTCCGAGATCGATCGAACCGGGACCATCGAGACGTCCGACCCGCGCCTGAACCGTCTCTTTGCGAACATCCAATGGTCGCAACGTGGAGCCTTCGTCAGCGTTCCCACGACCGGCCCTCAGCGCGACGAGCGTCTGGGATCGACGCTGGAGGCGCAGGTCTTCGCGCTGACCGGGTGCCTCAACTACGACGTGCAGACATTCTACCGCAAGTGGATGGACGACATTCGCGACGCGCAACTTCCGAATGCGGCCTATTCCGACAGCGCGCCGAGGGTGCACGAGCGCCACGGAGGAAGCGGCGCGGGAGCGGCGGGGGTGCTCGTGCCGTGGGCCGTCCACCGCTGCTACGCGGATCGCGCGACCCTCGATGCGCACCTTCCGTCCATGGAAAGGTGGCTCGACTGGGTACGAGCCGAAAACCCCGAAGGAGCATGGACCCACGGCTTGACCGGAGCGGCCGAGGACCCTCTCGAGCTCGGTCCCCCGACCGATGCTGCGCTCCTCGCGACCGCGGAGGTTGCCTACACGGCCGAGGCACTGGCGATGATGATGCGAGGGGCGGGGCCGACCCTCGAGCCTTCTGCGCGCAAGTTCGACGCGCTCGCGCTCGATACGCGACGTGCTTTCGAGAGAACCTTCGTCTTGCCGGACGGCCGGCTGCGCAGCGACTCGCAGACGGCTTATGCTTTTGCCATTGCCAAGGGAGCTTTAGTCGGTGAAGCGCGGGCTCGCGCTGGCGAACATCTGGCGGCCACGGTCGAACGCGCCGGTCGGCACCTCACGACCGGCGTGCGCGGCACCGCGGTTCTCCTCCCCGCCCTGTCGCTCGTCGGTCGCGACGACCTCGCGTACGCACTTCTCCTGCAGGAAAGCTGCCCCTCTTGGCTGTGCTCCATCGCCGAGGGCGCGACGACGCTGTGGGAGAGGTGGGACGGCGCGACGGGCGCGCGAGGGTTCGCCGACCCGGCGTCGAACTCGTTCAATCACTACGCTTTCGGCGCGGTGGGCGAATGGATGTTCGACGCCATCGGGGGCGTCGCGCTCGATCCGAGCGCTCCCGCAGGCCGTCACGTGTGGGTGCGCCCTCGTCCCGGCGGGGGTCTCACCCACGCGCGGGCCCGCTACGACTCGCTCTACGGTCCGATCAGCACCGATTGGTCGCTTGCGGACGGCGTCTTCCGGCTGAAAGTCGTGATCCCAGCGGGGAGCACGGCCACCGTCACGCTGCCGTTCGAGGGACGCGCGACCGAAAGCCGCGTCCCGCTCACGCGGGCCCCCGGCGTCCACGTGCTCGCCGTCGGCGGCGGCAAGACGGTGGCAGCCGTCGAATCGGGCCACTACGACTTTGCGGTCGAGGCGCGATGAACCCGCGGCAAGCTTCTCAGACGGGTCTTGCCCTCTACGCTGCGATTTCGCTCCTCGTCGTGGGGGGAAGCGTTTTCGTCGCGACGAGGCGCTGGGCGCCGGCCGGAGGTGCCCCCGTTGGAGCAGCGCCCCTCTCCCGTTCGGGCGTCGCGCCCCCTGCTGAAGCGCCGGCGGCTCCGCTCCTCATGACCGAGGAGAACCCCGCGCCTGCCGCGGTCCGGCCGAGTGAAACGCCGGCGGCGCTCGTCGCGCGGCTTGCGGCGCTCGTCGCGCGCGATCCGACGGAAGGTGACGTCGAGGAGCTCGTCCGTATCCAGGACGAGCTCGTCGCCCTCGGCGAGCTGGCTGCGCCGGAGCTGGTGCAGCGCATCGACTCCTTGCGCGGGCCTCGTGCAGCGGCTCACCGCGAGCGTCTCTTCGACGTTTTGCGGCGCTTGCCCGGGCGGACGGCCGAGGATCGGCTCATTCGCGAGGCCGGCTTCGGCAGCACCGACTCCAGTCGATCGCTGGCCATCGAGTCGCTCGGCGATCGGCGGACGAAACGAGCCGTCGACGCTCTGGCGCGCATTGCAGAGACCGACCCCGATTTGCCCGAGCGAACGCTCATCACGGCGCCGCGTGACCCGAGCAGTGCTTCCACCGAGCTGCCCGACGAGGTCGTGTTCACGCCGCGCATGCAGGCTCTGGCCGCGCTCGCGTCGACCAGTGATGCCCGCGCCGCCGAGGTCCTCAGCGGGGTTCTCCACGACGGGCCTGACGAGTCGCTGCGCATGGAAGCCGCGCGGTACCTGGAAGGATTTGGCGGCACGCCGGGCGCGGTCGCCGCCCTGCGTGGAGCCGCGGCCGCGGACCCTTCCCCGTACGTGCGTCTCGCCGCTTTGCATGCGCTGGCAAGCTCCAGCGATCGCACCTTGGGCCCCATGCTCGAAAGCATCGCTGCGCGCGATGGCGACGCCGGTGTGCGAGCCCTGGCCCAGCGGGTGCTGGCGAGCCTCCTACCGTAACCACGCCCACGTCGTGGCCAGCGAAACGCGGCGTGCAGACCGCGCGGCGGGGCTCAGCGCGTGCTCGCCCTTCGCAACTGCAGTCGGCGCATGAGGGCGCGCGCCTCGTCACTGCGCCCCAGTGTTTCCACCGCGCGTGCGCGGACGAAGATGGAAGCCGCGAGCGCGTCGGAGCGCGCGACTTCATCCTCGAGGAGGCGCGCAGCCTCTTCCGGATTGCCGGCCCGGAGCTCGGCGGTTGCCAGGTTGTGGAGCAGCTGGCGCCGCTCGCCGTCATCGGAGACGATCGCGAGAGCGTTGCGGAAAGCTGCTCGCGCGTCGGCGAATCGCTCTTGCTCCATCCGCACCACGCCGAGATTTTGCAGGACGGGCACCCGATCCACGTAGCTCAGCATGCCGGGCGTGACGGCCAGGGCACGCTCGTACGATGCGGCGGCGGCTTCGGGGCGGTGCTGCTCGCGCGCGACTTCTCCGAGGTAAAAATGCCCTTCGCGACAGCTTGGTTCGGCGCGAACCTCTTCGGTCCAAAGGGTCGCGTCGTCTTCGAAGCGCAGATCGGAGACGAACGACATGGCGGCCAAGAGCGCGACCGCGCCGGCCGCGACGCGCTGCACACTGGCGCTTCGCTCCATCGCGCGCTCGGCGATCAGCATGGCCGCGAAGGCGAAGGGCACGTAGAGGTAGTGCGGTGACCACCAGCGCATGATGGGCGCGAGCTGCATCGAGGGAAGGAGCGCGACGGCCAGAAGAAGTGCTGGGCCACGACGCTTGTAAGCGAGGTAGGCGACGCACGCCGCGACCGCGACGCCGAGCAGAACCGTCGCGCTCGCCCAGGGGGTGACCGGAAAACTGTCACAGATGGTCACGTCCACCGGGATGAACACGCGCACCGCGCTCTTGGCAAGTGCGGCGAGACGCGTACCCAAGGCCTCGCTGGGCGAGAGCGGCGCCCACGCCGCGCGCCACGGCGGCGCGTACGCCAAGCGTAGCCCCACCGCCACACCGAGCGCGGCACCTTCCGTCGCCCAAAGACGGATGCGATCGCGAAGGGGGGGGCGCGGGGACGAAGCATCGAGCTCCAGCGCCACCACGAACATCGGGGCGAGCACGAGCGCCGTCTCCTTCGTGAGCGCACCGAGCAACACGGCCAGCCCGGCCGCGACGTGACAGCGACGATGGAGCACGACGAGCGCGAGCAAAGCGACGGCAATCATCGCTTCCGAACGGAACGCGATCGCACCCGCTACGAGGGACGATAGCGGATGAACGGCAAAGAGTATCCCGGCAGCAAGGGCGGAACGCCGCGACAGACCGAGCGCCGACGCCGCCATCGACGTGAGTACCGCCGCGGCGGCATGCCAGAAAACGGTGGTCGCATGATAGAGCCATGCCCCCTGGCCCAAAGCGGCATCCATCGACAAAGACAGGGCCATGAGAGGTCGGTAATAACCGGTCCCGGCAAACCCCTGTGTGAAGAGCGAAAGCCACCCCGCCGGGGCCGCCACGCCGAGCCCATCCTCGATGTGCGCGTGGTCGAGCCAGATGAAACCGCCGCGCAGCGCGGTCGCGTGCGTCGCGATCGCGACGAGCGCGACGAGCGCATGCGGGCGCCGTGAATTCGCCATGCCGCTCGCGATGGTAACGCGGCCGATGGTCTCCTATTGGCAATAGCGCAGCTGCCGCAAAATCGTGCCCGAACTGTCACATTCGCCCGCACCCCCAGCGTGTATTCAAGACGCACGCGAGAAGTGTGGTCCGCGGTCGTTCCTTGGAGAGGAGGAGAGACATGTCACGCACGTCTTGGTGGAGGGGGCTTCGAGCTCTAGCAGTTTGTGTGGGAGTCATTGGGCTAGCTGGATGCTCGTCCGGCGCCGATCGCAGCGAATCGGCGGGAGACGAGAGGGGGGCGCAGGGCACGGGTGAAATCGCCGAGCCCGCAGCGGGCGCGAGTGCGCTCGCCGCCGCGGTGTCGACAGATGCCAACCTGAAGATCGCCTTCACCGGGGATACCGCCGATGGTTCGAACTGGGACAAGGTGGCGAAGCTCGCGAAGAGCGAGGGGGCGCAGGCCATCATGGTGGCGGGCGACATGACGTACACCGACAACCCGGAGTCGTGGTGGTCGAAGACGGAGACGAGCCTCAGCAGTCAGACCTTCCCCGTGTTCCTCGCGCGCGGTAACCACGACGACGGAACCTGGTCGCGCTTTCTCCCCGAGGCAGCGACCCATCTCGGCGGCGCCGTGCGCACCGCGGGGCCCCACAATGCGGCATACAAGACCGTCTTCAAGGGCCTCACCCTCGTCAACATCAGAAAGGGGGACAGCAACACCACCGTCAACAATCTCTTCAGCGGCGATACGGCGACGTGGAAGGTTTGTGGCTGGCATCAAAATCAGAACAAGATGCAGGTCGGCGGCAAAGGGGACGAAATGGGGTGGCCGGTCTACGAGGCGTGCAAGGCCAAGGGGGCCATCATCATCACGGGCCACGAGCACAGCTACCACCGCACCAAGACCATGACGAACACGCAGACGCAGACCGTCGATAGCAGCTGCTCGAGCGGCAGCAGTCTCTGCGTCGGGCCGAATCGCACCTTCGTGGCCGTGGTCGGAACGGGCGGGACCGGTTTGCGCAGCCAAATGCGGTGCACGCCGACGGCCGGATCGCCTCCCTACGCGTCCCTCAATACCAGCGACCCGAGCTGCAAGATCTGGGCGTCGATCTACACGACGAACCAATCGGCCAACTACGGGGTGCTGTTCATCACCTTCAACGTCGACGGCAATCCCAAGAACGCGCGCGCCTATTTCAAGAACATCGCCGGCGCGACGATCGACACCTTCGACATCTTCGCCGACTGACGAAGCTGACGAAAGCGCCGAAACGAGTGGAGCCGCAGGCGGGCGTCAGCGACATGGTGTCATCGATGTGTGCAAATCACTTGCATGCATTGAGATTCCAATGTCGAAAAACTATTGAACTTTCACGGAGAAAATAAGACGAAATGCGACTCGATTGAGCGTCGATTCACACGCGCGGGCGTCGGGGTGGGCTTACAATTCGACGCGACGTCAGTGAAACTCACGCACGTGTGGAGGTGAGCATGAACGCCAAGTCGCAGACGGCCCGATGGCTCGGAGTGTGGTTCGCATGGGGCCTCGCGCTCACCGGTTGCACCGGTAGCTCGGGCGGTACGAACAACGGCAGCGGCGGCTCGAGCACGGGCAGCGGTGGATCGGGAAACGCGGGCGCCGGTGCAACGGGGCCTGGCACCGGAACAGGGGGCACAGGAGGCGGGACCGGTGGCTCGAGCACCGGCAGTGGCGGCTCGGCGGGTACCGGCTCGGGCAAGGGCGGCTCCGGCGGGTCCGGCGGCGGCACCGCCGGCACGGGAGGATCGTCGGGAAGTGGCGGCTCGGGCGCGGCGGGCGCTGGCGCCGGTGGCACGGCGGGTACCGGCGGCGGCGCTGCGGGCGGCGGTGGCACGGCTGGCAGCGGAACGGGTGGATCGGCTGGCAACGACGCGGGCACGACGGGCCCCGATGCCAGCGCCGATGCGGGTACCAAGGCCGACGCTGCGCCGCCCAGCGATGCGACGCCGCCCCCATCGGATGCGAGAAGCTCCGGCTGCGGCGCGGCGACTTGGCCCGCGAGCGGCAACTTCAACATCGATATCGCGGGCGCGATGCGCGCCTACATCGTGAAGATCCCGACCAACTACGACACCAACAAGCCCTACCGGCTCATCTTCGCGTGGCACGGGCTCGGCGGAACGGCGCAGCAGATCGCGCAGTTCGGCTACTACCAACTGGAGACCCCTTCGGCGGGCACCGCCATCTTCGTTTCGGGGCAGGGGCTCGAAACCGGAAGCGGCGCAGGTTGGCCCAACACGGGCGGGCAAGACGTGAACTTCGTCCGCAGCTTGGTCGACTGGATGAAGAACAACTACTGCATCGACGGGGCCCGGATTTTCTCGGTCGGCATGAGCTATGGCGGCATCATGTCCAACACCTTGGGCTGCCAGATGGGCGGCATCTTCCGCGCCATCGCGCCCATGTCCGGCAGCGGGCCGTTCCAGTTCGGCACCACCGCCTGCGTGGGTCAGGTAGCCGCGTGGCTCTCGCACGGCACGCAAGATCCGACCGTCGCGTACGACGCCGGCGTCGGAAGTCGCGAGACCTGGCGCACGCGCAGCCACTGCATGACCACGTCGGTGGCCACCACGCCTTCGCCTTGCGTAGCCTACGATGGCTGCGACCCTGGCTACCCCGTGCACTGGTGCTCGTTCGACGGTGGTCACATCGTCCCTTCGTTCTCGTCGCAAGGCATCTGGGCGTTCTTCTCGCAGTTCTGACGGACGCATCGGGGCCATGTGGTAACGTCCGGCCCGCATGGCCCGCCGGCTTCGTCTGTCCCTCACGACCCAAATTTTCGTAGGCCTTCTGGTCGGGATCATCGTCGGCCTCTTTCTCCACTACTCCTTCGCCGCCAATCCCACCGCGATCGCGTGGGTGCGCGTTCTCTCGCGCGTTTTTCTCAGCCTCATCAAGGTCATCATCGGGCCGCTCATCTTCTCGACGCTCGTCGTCGGTATCGCCGGCGCGGGAAGCCTGAAGGAGGTGGGGCGCATCGGTCTCAAAGCGATCGTCTACTTCGAGATCGTGACCACCATGGCGCTCTTCATCGGACTTGCCGCGGTGAACCTCACCCGTCCCGGGGACGGTGTGAACCTTCCCGCGGAACCGAGCGCCGAGGCCAAGGAGATAGCGGGCCGGGCCGCCAAGATCTCCGCGCAAGACCATATCGTCGGCATCTTCCCGACCAGCATCGTCCGCTCCATGGCGGAAAACGACGTGCTGCAGATCGTCGTATTCAGCCTGCTCTTCGCGGCCGCCGTCGCCGCTCTCGGTGAGAAGGGCAGACCGGTCCTCGTGCTCTGCGAATCGGTCTCCGAGGTGATGTTCAAGTTCACCAACTACGTCATGCAGTTCGCGCCGTGGGGGGTCGGCGCCGCCATGGCGGTCACCGTCGGCAAGAACGGACCGGAGGTCTTGAAGAACCTGGCCATGCTGATCGGAACGCTCTACGCGGCGCTTCTCGTCTTCATCGTGGTCGTGCTCGGCTCGGTGGCAGCCATCGTGCGCCTGCCGGTCCGGCGTTTCCTTTCGCTCGTCAAAGAACCGCTCATTTTGGCCTTCACCACGACATCGAGCGAGTCGGCCTTTCCCAAGGCGCTCGAAAACATGGAGAAGCTCGGCGTACCGAAGCGCATCGTCAGCTTCGTTTTGCCGATGGGCTACAGCTTCAACCTCGACGGTTCCACGCTCTACCTTTCGCTCGCCGCCATGTTCGTCGCGCAAGCGTCGAACCACGAGCTCGGTATCGGGGAGCAGCTTCTCATGGTCATCACGCTCATGCTGACGACCAAGGGCATCGCTGCGGTGCCGCGCGCGTCGCTGGTGGTCTTGTCGGGGACGCTCGCCTCGTTCGGACTTCCCTTGGAGGGGATCGCCGTGATTCTCGGCGTCGACGAGCTCATGGACATGGCGCGAACGGCCACCAACGTGCTCGGCAATTGTTTGGCCACGGTCGTGGTGGCGAAATGGGAAGGACAGTTTCCGAGCTCTGTCGCGACCGCGGGGACCGGGGAACCGCCGGTCATCTCCGCCGAGGCGGGATAGCGGCCAACCGGGTGCCGCCCGCTGGTCCGAGGCCAACGAACGATGGTCAGGGCTGGGGGAGACGAAAGATTCAGGGCAGGGGAGGGAAAATGCTGCTGCACGGCGCGCGCCCGAGCTCCTGCTTCGTGAGCGCCTGCAGCAGGGTGGCCAGCGCGTCGACACCGGCCGGGATCGGTTTGCAACCGGCCGCCCTGCAAGGCGTGCCTACCTCGATGACGGCGCTCTGGATTTGAATGCGCAGCACCGCGCCGTCGACGGGGCGCGTATCTTCTCCATAGATGACAGGCGCCGCGGCGATGGCCGCCTGGACATCGGCATGCGCCATGGCGCGCGTCACGTCTCCCGCGCCGATCCCGCTGCCGCAAACGCCGAGCTGCTGCTGGCAGGAGAGCGGCGGATCCTGAACGACCGAATCCCGCTGATGAATGAACGTGCTGCAGATTTCGAGCCCGCTCGTGTAGTGATACGCGACGTGCCCACCGTCCATTCCCCAGAAGACACGTCCCGGCACACATCCGCAGGTGCCGCTGTCGCCGGAAGTCCCGCCTGCTGCGCCGCCCGTCCCCGTGCCGCCCGCTCCAGCGGTGCCCGCGGTGCCTCCGCTAGCGCCGGTTCCCGACGAACCACCACTGCCACCCGCGGCGCCGGTCCCCGACGAACCACCGCTTCCTGACGAACCACCGCCTCCTGACGAACCACCGCTGCCACCCGTGGCGCCGCTGCCTGACGAACCTCCGCTGCCCGCCGCGCCGCCGGTCCCCGACGAACCGCCGCTGCCAGCCGCGGCGCCGGTCCCCGACGAACCGCCGCTGCCAGCCGCGGCGCCCGTTCCCGCGGTACCACCGCTGCGTCCGGCGGAGCCGCCCGACGCACCACCGGTGCCAGCGGTGGCGCCGGTTCCGGACGTACCACCGGTCCCCGCGGCGCCACCGGTGCCGCCGTCAGCGGCGGGATTATCGGAACGCGAACCGCACGCCAGCGCGCTTGCCAAGAGGAGCGTCATGACGGGAAAGAGGAGGCGATCGAAGCCAAATTGCATGCCGCCGAGTGTACCTCCACCGGCGTGCGGTCGCTCGTTTCTGCGCGTAACGCGACGTTGGTTGCGCGATGATGGCCACGACGAATCGTGGGCATGCGGTCCGAAGCGGGGGACGCGTACGACCATCGGCGCTCGGCGCGCCTTCTCCGCGGTTTCGCGCCTTGCTACGAGTGCCGCTGGGAGCGAATCGGTACAGCGCGCGCTCTTCGGCGCACGAAATATCCAACCGCGATGGCCAGCGAGGTCATCGCTTCCCAATCCATCGACGCGTCTGCGGTTCCGATCACGCAACGGAGACACCCGCGACCAGGCGGCCTGGCGATTGGCAAGTCGGCCTTGCCTGCTCCGCAATCGCCGCCGTCGCAAATAAGGGCGGGAGCGGCCGCGGTCTCTTTCGGGGCAGCGGCCTTGGCGCGGCGTTCGCTCTCCTCGCAGGAAACGGGAGGCAATTCGCCCGGCATGTGCGCGAGGCGTGACACGAGCTCGGCTTTGATTTGCACCTGATTGGGTTTGTTGATCGAGCCGCCGCTCGCCACGACGTTGTCGTATTTGTTGTACGCCGTCGTGTAATAGGTGACTTCGCCTTCCTGCTTGGAGACGTCGCAAGGCAGACCCGCTTCGTACGCTCCCTCTTTGTTGGGCTTGAGCTCGACCTTGACAGGCACCGGCACGCCGGGACCGGAAAATTCCGTGACGACCTTGACCACCGTCACGCGCTCGGGCTCGATCTTGGGTGGCGGCGGAGGCAGCTTTACGCGGACGAGAACCGGGTAGCCGAGCGCCTGTCCCTTCCACGGTTCTTCGAGGAGCTTGCCGACGGGCGGAGGCGTTCTCATACGCTTGTCAATCTCGGCCAGGCGTGCTTCCTCCGCCTTGCGAGCTGCTTCTGCCTTCTTTTCCTCGGCGGCTTTGCGAGCGTCTTCAGCGGCCTTGAGCGCGGCTTCCTTCTTGTCCTCGGCAGCCTTGCGCAGGGCTTGCTTCTTTTCCTCGGCGGCCTTGAGCGCGGCTTCCTTCTTGTCCTCGGCAGCCTTGCGCAGGGCTTCCTTCTTTTCTTCGGCGGCCTTGCGAGCCTCCACTTTCCTGTCTTCGGCGGCCCTGCGAGCCTCCTCTTTCTTTTCTTCGGCGGCCTTGCGAGCCTCCTCGAGGGCGACCCTGGCAGCTTCTTTCTTTTCCTCGGCAGCGACGCGGTCGGCGGCCCTCTTTTCGTCGGCGGCGCGGCGTGCGTCCTCCGCGGCTTGGCGCTGAGCCTCCTTCTTTTCTTCCGCGGCGGTGCGATCGCTTTCTTTCTTGTCCTGAGCGGCTCGGCGCGCCTCCTCCGCGGCGAGATGTAAGGCCTCCTTGCGTTCTTCCGCCGCCTTTCGGACAGCCTCCTGGCGCTCCAACTCGGCCGCACGCGCTTCCTCGGCAGCGGCGCGAGCGTCGGCGGCGCGCTGTTCCGCCGCCGACGGGCGCCGCTCTTCCGGTTCCTGCGCCGAAGACTTGCTCTCCGGGAGCGACGTGGATGTTCGGGCCAGCTGCTGCGCCTTCTTGAAAAGTGGCGTCATTTCCTCGGGTGCGTAGTCCTCATCCAGTTTTTGTTGAGGATTGACTTGCAGCATGGACTTGAGGTCGTTGATGGCCCCGTCCTTGTTATGGCCGGCAACCCAGGAGATGATCGCGTAATAGCCGAAGATGCTGGCGCGCACGCTCGAAGAGCATGCCTTGCGTCGGCAAAGTGCCTCCGCTTTGTCGAGCTTGGCCTCCGCTCCATCGAAATTGTCATTGAGGAAATCGGTTTCCATCGCCGACAGGATGAGCTTGCGGGCTTCAGCGTCGCCCGGGTTTGCCGCTGCCCGAGACGGCGTCACCCACGCCGTCAGGGTCAAAACGATCACAATGGCGCGAACTATCGGCAGGCTCATGATGTCCAATCCTCAATCTTCATGTCGGGGCGATACTCGTAGGTCGCCATCTCTACTCCGAACCGATCCCACTCATTGGTGTCCTGGCGGGCACTTGTCGTCGGCCCGATTTCCCATACCGTACGACGCCCTTCACCACAACGCCGGCGACCATCAGCC
>DATHES010000138.1:0-3425 GCA_035318465.1 Polyangiaceae bacterium | reverse complement strand
ACCGACGCGAACGCGAAGGAGCACTGTCGATGCAACGTCAACGCCTCGGTTTCTGCCTAGTTTTCGCCCTCGCAGCTTCGTGCGGTCCCCTCACCGAGACGCCACACAAGGACAAAGCCGACGGCTCTGCAGGATCCAATGCGACTGGCGGCAGCGCCGGGACGGGCAGCCCTGCTGATTCCGGCACGCCTGGCAAGGGTGGAAGCTCCAATACCGGCGGTGCGACCGGAACCGGCGGTGCGACCGGGACCGGCGGCGCGACTGGAACCGGCGGCGCGACTGGAACCGGCGGTGCGAGCGGGACCGGTGGCGCGAGTGGCACCGGTGGCGCAAGTGGCACGGGCGGCGCAAGTGGCACGGGCGGCACCGCGGGCGCAAGTGGGGCCGGAGGTAGCGCGGGAACGAGCGGCAAGGGCGGGGCAAGTGGCGCGGGCGGCGCTGGCGCGACTGCCGGCGGGGGCGGAACCGCCGGCGCAAGTGGAACGAGTGGGGCGGCGGGCAGTGGCGGCACCCCGCCACCGCCAGGCGACGGCGGCACCTGTTCGAGGACGGTTGGCTCTTGCACGACGCCCACGGTGAAGGTCACCGACGTCGCCTTGGGGATCCCGGTCACCGGCTACGGAAACGAGGGCGACACTGTACCGCTACCGTTGGCGATTGCAGCGATGCCGTCGGGAGGTTCGCGCGTCGCCTGGCTGGGCACGGACAGCAAGGTCTATGTCGCGCAGCTCGACTGCAACGACAATTTGGTCGGGACCCCCTTTAGCTTCCCCGCCATCGATCTGCAGGACATCTACGCCGACGACAGTGGCGGAGTGGTGTTGCTCACGCGTGAATCCACAGGAACCGGAACCGACCATTGCGGCTCCGGCATGCTCTGTGGCGGCACATCGAGCCCCTGCCGCGAGATGTACATGGTGCGGTTCAATAGCACCGGTCAAGTCACTTGGGAGACCCAGGTCACGAACCTGAGCGCATCCCTGGCGGGCTACCAGAACGGTGCGCGTTTCATCTGGTGGTACCAGCATCATGGTCGGCTCGCCTTCGATGGCACGAACTACGCCGCGTACTTCGGCGTCGCGATCACAGTCAACAACGCCGCCTGCGTGGACATCCACGAAGGTGACCGGATGCAAGTGGTCAGCGGCGCGGGAGCGTTGTTGACGGGTCACGATAGCTTCGAAACGGGATGCAGCCATGCCTGGACATCGCGCATCGTTTGGGACCCGCGAACGAGTCACTTCGTGATGGTCTGCGCAACGGATAACAGCTGTCGCATCGCCCGGCCCAACCCCTACAGGACGATTGCTACCGGTACCTGCGACGGCACCCTGTTCGGGGGTGATCTCGTCCTTGCGAGCGGGTCCGGTTACTGGACCGCCTGGAGCCAGGGCGGAACCATCCGGCTTCAGCACTTCACCGACACCGGCCCCGATACAGCCGTCGACAACGCGGGAAGCTCGGGCCACCCGCACCTGGTCTCCTACGGATCGAGTCGAATGCTGCTGACCTGGGCTTCCGGCTCATCGCTGGCCGCGCAAGTGCGCGATTCCGGCACAGCCGCCGCCGTGGGTGCTCAGTTTACAATCGCGGTGAACGATCACGACTATCAGGCCTTCAAAGCCTATTCGGACGGGAGCGTTGCCTACCCGGCGTCGGGAACCAACAACACGTCGATCAAGATTGCGCGCGTGATGCCTTGCCAGTGAAGCCCACGCCGCATCACGGCGCGCGCTCGAGGCGTGTGCGGTCATCCACGAGACTGGGACCCGACGCGAACACGTTGCCGGGATCGTAGCGGTGTTTTGCGTCGATCAACGTGTGCCAGACCTCGTGATAGTGCTGCTGCCAATCTCCGCGCGAGAGCTCCAGCGCGCAGAACGGATACAGCGTGCCGCCGAGACGGCGATTTTCCTCGAACAGCATGCGGTTGCCGTCGAGCATCCGATGCACGATGGCAGGGCCGGGAGTGGGGTCACCCGGCTCGGCCCCCTGGTTCAACGGATCCGACTCCCCGTTTCCGCCCGGCCCGACGATCTGTTGTCCACGTGCCTCGTGCCCCCATCGGAGACCATGCCGATGGATCGACGCCGGCGTACAGCGCTCGTCCCTAGCGCCGTTTACATTGCCAGTGCCGTGACCTAGAACATCGCGTCATGAGTGAGCCGACGCGCAGCCGTCATCCGGCCTGGTGGGTCCCCAGTTCGTATTTCGCCATGGGTGTTCCCTTCGCAATGGTGGTTTGGGTAGCCGGGACCCTGTTCAAAGACCTCGGCCATACGGATAGCGAGATCACCCTTGCCACGGGCAGCATCGTGATCATGTGGTCGCTGAAGCCCTTGTATGCTGGCTTCCTCGACATGTTCAGGACCAAGAAGTTTTGGGTCGTGAGCATGGAGTTCTTGATCGCGATCCTACTCGGCCTGGTCGCACTCGCCCTGCCGTTGCCGAACTACTTTCAGGTGATCATCGCCATTCTGTGGGTGAGCGCCTTCGCTTCGGCGACGCAGGATATCTGCGCCGACGGCGTGTACATCACGTCACTGGACGAGAAAACCCAAGCGGGGTGGATCGGCCTGCAGGGAGCTGCCTGGATCGCCGGGCGTATCTTCGCGACGGCCCTCGTCGTCTTGGTCGCAGGCGTGCTGAAAACCGAAGCCGGCCTCAACGCAAAGGCCGCCTGGGCGTTCGCACTCGGGATCAGCGTGGCGACGATGGCCGGGCTCGGTGTTTATCATTCCTTCGTTCTGCCCACCGGCTCGGTCCCGCATCGCCCCCACGATGCACGCGAGGTGATGACGACATTCGTCGATCAATGGATCGACTTCTTTCGCAAGCCAAAGATCTGGATGATGTTCTTATTCGTGTTTCTGTATCGGAGCGGCGAAGGCTTTTTGCTGATTGAAGCCCCCCTCTTCATGCAAGCGAAGGTGAGCGAAGGCGGGCTGGGACTCTCGCTGGAGCAAAAGGGTCTGATCGATGGATTGATCAGTACCATCGTCAGTGTGGCCGCCGGCGTTGCGGGTGGCGCCTTCATTGCGAAGTTTGGGCTCAAACGCTCGCTCGTTTTCATGGCGCTGTGCATGAACATTCCGCATCTCTGCTACATCTTTCTGAGTCAGGCCGTTGCTCCGGGTAGTCCGCTCTCGATGACCACGATCTCCTTCCTGGTCAGCATCGAGAAGTTCGGTTACAGCTTCGGAATGGTTGCCAACATGCTGTACATGATGCAGCAGATATCGCCTGGCAAATACCACATGACGCACTACGCGTTCTGCACGGCGCTGATGAACCTGGTCTTGGTACCGACGCAGATGGCGAGCGGTCCGCTCGCCGACTGGATGGGCTATCGGAACTTCTTCATCTTCGTGCTCATTGCGTCCATTCCCAGCGTGATCGCGGCCTGGTTTGCCCCCTTCCCGAAC
>DATHES010000137.1:0-78712 GCA_035318465.1 Polyangiaceae bacterium | reverse complement strand
TGACGCGACCGCCTTGACGGCGCGACCGCGCCTTCTACACCCATGGATCGTGGAGCGGCTGTCGGAACTCGGCGTCTTGATCGTCGATTGTCAGACGACGGGGGCAACGCCCGCCCTCGGCGCGGTGCTCGAGATCGGTTGGGGGGTGGCGCGGGCGAACGTGACGGAGGTCGAACAACTGCAAGCGCACTGGGTGAGCTTGCCCGCCGGTCACCGGGTCGGATCACAAGTTCGGCGCCTCACGGGGTTCGACGAAGCCGACGTCGCCATCGCGCTCGCTCCGCAGGATGCCTGGGAAAGGCTCCGCGCGACCACGAGCTTCGCGGACCGTGTGCCGGCAGCGATCCACTTCGCCAAGTTCGAGCTCACCTTTCTCTGCGACTGGGCCAACCGGTTCGAGCCTGAGACGCACTTTCCGCTCGACGCCGTTTGCATCCACGCCATCGCATGCCGCCTCTATCCCGATCTCCCGCGACGATCATTGCGCGCCCTGGCGGGCTTCCTCGGACATGGGATGGACCACGCCCGCCGGTGTCTCGGTCACGTCGAGGCCACGGCGCACATTTGGCAGAAGATCGTGCCTGAGCTCGACGCGCGCGGTGTTCATACCTGGCAGCAATTGGGCGATTGGTTGGCCACGCCGATGCCCACCGCGCCGCGCTCGCGCAAGCGCCGTTATCCGCTGGCAAGCGCGCGCTACCGCGCCTTGCCGGACCAGCCGGGCGTTTACCGCTTGCTCCGATCGAACGGCGATGTGCTCTACGTCGGCAAGGCCGCCAGCATGCGCAAGCGCGTGGCGAGTCATTTCACCTCCGTCTTTTCGCGGACGGAGCGGGCGCTCGAGATGCTCACCCAGGTGCACGACATTCGAGTTACGCCCACGCGAACCGCCCTCGAAGCGGCGCTGCTCGAGAACGAGAGCATCAAAGAGCTGCACCCACCGTACAACGTGCAGCTCGTGGCCGGCGACGCGCGCACCTGGTTCGTCGACGCGCAGCTCGACGCGATTGCCAACGAACCGAGCGTCACCCACCGCTACGGCCCTTTGCCGTCGACCTTCTCCGTGCGTGCCCTCGGCGCCGTCGAAAAGATCCTCTCCGGTGAAGGCGCGACGCGCTTTCTGCGCGCCCGCGCGATGGGTGTACACGAACGCTGGGCTCCGGACGAAGACACGTTTGCCGCGGGTTTCCGTACCTTCGCAGAGCGGCACACGCTCGCTGTCGTCGATGCAAGGTCGGAGGCGCGCGGCGCGGACGAAATGCCGAACGTGCGTCGCGCGCTCGCGACGACCGCGCGACAGCTCGTCTTGCTGGCCAAAGCAGAGGCGGCACGAATGGGCGGCGAGCTCGAAATCGACGAGGCCGAGGACACCGCGGGCGGCGAGCTCCGCCCGTGGGACCCCGCGCGCGTCGTGCGCCACCTCGAACGAGGGGTCCGGCACGGTTACCAGCTTCTTCAAAGATCCCGATGGCTGTGCCTCCTTTACGACAGCGCGGTGGTCTTTCGCGAGCCATCCGGAGAGCGACCGCGCCTGCTCTTGGTGCGTGGTGGAAAGCTCGTCGAGGCGTGTGACATCCTGGACGAACCGGTCCCGCGCATTGCCGCAACCAGACCGCTCCGCGAGCGCCAGGGCACCTTCGATCGAAATCAGTACGATCGGTTGCGCACCCTGACCAGTGAGCTCAAGCGCGTCCTGCGCGATGGTGGGACGGTGGCGGTTCGCGTGGGGGAGAGCCGGTGGCTGCGTGGTAGCAAGCTCGACGCGCTCTTGCTCTGGGTTTGAGCCGGGGACGGGTTGGACGCGGCGCCGGCAGAGTGTCCTTTATTTCGCCGTCGCGCGATTCGACCCTTCCGGCGCGACGTCGAAACGCGATTCTCCATCGATGGGCCTACCAGCGAGCAGACCTTCCACGATCGGCATCATCTCGCTTTCGAACGCCTCCCCACCCCAGAAATAGCGGAGCTTGCCCGATTCATCGAAGAGGAAGCTTGCTGGCAACATGCCGGGCCAGCGCGGGTTGATGCCGGCCTTGAAGTCGCCGAGGGGCCGCGCGGCGAGATAATTCGTGAGGCGAATGCCCTTGTCGGCAAGGAACGTCCGAACCTGGCCGAGCTCTTCGGGCTCGTCGACCGAAACGAGCAGCACGCGGAGGCCTTGGGGCGCGAGACTCTCCGACAGACGCTGCAGCATCGGAAGCTCGTGCTCACAGGAATCGCACCACGTCGCCCACGCGTTGACCAGCACCGCTTTGGCGTGGAGAGCGCGTATGCGGGAACGCAGCTGCGCGGCGGTGACGGCTGCGAGTGCGTCCTCCGGCGGCGATTCCGTGCGGGGGCGCGAGGCCGTCTCGTCGCGCGAGCACGCTACGAGACCCATGAAGAGGAAGGGGGCAGCTCGACTCGTCCAGCGCATACGAAAGTGCTCTATCACGGAGTCGGCCGTCACACCCCTTCCACCTCGGCCAACCTGCGCGCCAGAAATCGCCGCTCCGGCTCGTTGCCGACGAGCGCGAGCGCCTCGCGATACGCCTCGGCCGCTTCCCTCGTCTGACCGAGCCGCCGCAGGAGATCGGCACGCGCGGCGGGCAGGAGATGGTACTCGCGAAGCTCGCGCGACGAAGCGAGTGCATCGAGGAGAGGCAGTGCTGCGGCCGGTCCGTCGGACATCGCCACCGCGACCGCGCGGTTGAGGGCAATCACCGGCGTTGCTACCATCGCGTACAGCCGGTCGTAGAGCGCCACGATCTGTCGCCAATCCGTCTCCTCGGATCGCGGCGCCTCTGCGTGTACGGCGGCGATGGCCGCCTGCAAGGCGTAAGGTCCGGGCGGGCCGGAGCGGAGCGCGCGATCGACGAGCGCCAGGCCTTCGTCGATCTCTCCACGATCCCACCTGGTTCGATCTTGGTCCTCGAGCAGCACGATGTCGCCGCTCGCAGTGGCGCGCGCATCGCGGCGCGCGTCGGTGAGCAAGAGCAGCGCCAGCAGGCCAAGCACGTCCACCGAGGGCGAGAGCTGCACGAGCAGCCGCGCGAGGCGAATGGCCTCCGCCGTGAGCTCACGCCGCACCAGGGCATCACCCGAAGTCGCTGCGTAACCTTCGGTGAAGACGAGGTAGACCACGGCCAGCACCGCCTCCAGGCGTTCGCTCCACTCTTCCCGTGGCGGGACGCGGTAAGGGATGGTCGCGCCGCGGATCTTCGCCTTGGCGCGCACGAGACGCTGCGCCATCGTCGGCGCCGGCGTCAGAAACGCGCGCGCGATCTCTTCGGTCGAAAGGCCGCACAGCGTGCGCAGGGTGAGCGCCACTTGCGCTTCTTCCGCGAGGGCCGGGTGACAGCAAGTAAAAATCAACCGCAGCCGATCGTCGACGTCCTCGGCCGGCTCGTCGTCCTCCGTCGCGTCGCCGTACGCTGCGTCGCTGATCGCGGCGGTGTCTGCGCCGGCCAAAAGCTCGGCGTGCCTCTCTTCGCGCCGGACACGCTGACGGATTCGGTCAATCGCCTTGTTGCGCGCCGTGCGAATGAGCCAGGCGCGCGGCTGATCGGGCACTCCCTCTTGCGGCCATTTCACCACGGCCGCCTCGAACGCCTCTTGCAGAGCCTCCTCGGCGGCATCCCAATCGCCGACCAAACGGATCAGCGTGGCGAGCGCGTGCTGGCGTTCATCGCGAAAGACGCGGCTGATATCGTCGGAAAGGAGCACGGCGGGCCGACGGAGAATACCGCGGCCGCTCGAGCACCGAACGGCTATCGCCGTCGGGGGGCCCTGCCCCGCCCCTTTTCGTCATTCGTCACAGCGATGGGACAATCACGAAGAAAGCCCGCCAGGGCGCCCATGCGGCCAGGATCTTCTGTTGAGACTCACGGCCTTCGATCCCCCAATCTCTTGGCGGATCCCCAAAATCTCTTGACGACCCTGGTAACGACCTGGCGTCCTGGCGGTTTCTCCGGCACCGAAGCTATCGTCGCGCCTTAGCCGAACTTGACGACAGGTCGCACTTCGACGGAGCCGTGGCGAGCCGACGGGATGCGCGCGGCGATGGCGCGTGCCTCGTCGAGATCCTTCGCCTCGACCAGGTAGTAGCCACCCAGCTGCTCGCGCGTCTCGGCGAATGGTCCATCGGTGCTGACGGCTTTGCCCTCGCGCACACGCACGGTCGTCGCGGTGGACGTCGGTTGCAGCGCATCGCCCGCTACGTACTGCTTCTTGGCCTTGATTTCGCTCGTGAAGTCGAAATACTCCTTCATGAACTTGTCACCGTCGGACTTCGACATCTTGGCGCCGATCTGTTCGTTCTCGTAAATGAGCAGCAGGTATTGCATGGTGATCTCCTGTTTTTCGACTTCCCCTCGGGCTCGTTGCCCGCGGGTACCCTAAGTCGAAACGGATCGGCCTGATCGACACCGGTTCTTCCTTTTTTTCGAGCGGCGGTGTCGATCTTCCGGTAGCCGCGGCAGCACGCCACGCCAAATCGTCGTCCTTTCAACGACTTACTTCCATCCCGGCGTCCCAATCTCTTGCATTGCCCGACAGCAGTGTTTTCATTCGCCCTCCCGGCCATCGCCGGGAGAAAAAAGGGTGCTCTCATGGCTCGTAAGATTCTCATCGGCGTTGCGGCGCTCATCGTCCTGCTCGTGATCGTCATTCTCACGCGGCCGGCGACCTTTCACATCGAGCGCTCCATCACGATGTCGGCGCCACCCGAAACTGCGTTCGCGCAGGTGAACGACTTTCGCGCGTGGCCGGCGTGGTCGCCGTGGGAAAAATTGGATCCGCAGATGAAAAAGACCTTCGAAGGGCCGCCGGCCGGGGTCGGCGCGAAGTACGCCTGGGCGGGCAACGACAAGGTCGGCGAAGGGCGCATGACCATGGAGAAGAGCGAAAAGCCTTCAACCATCGGCATCAAGCTGGAGTTCCTCAAGCCATTCGAAGCCACCAATGACACGACGTTCACGTTCGCTCCCGCGGCGGGTGGCTCCAAAGTGACGTGGGCGATGGACGGCGAAAACACCTTCATGGGGAAGGCCGCCTCGCTCTTCATGGACATGGACAAGATGCTGGGAGACGATTTCGAGAAAGGTCTCGCCGCCATGAAAACCGCGGCGGAAGCGGCTTCGAAAGCGGCCCCGGGGGCGGCGCCGGGTGCCCTCGCCCCGCCCGCTGCCCCCTGATCGACCTCATCCACTCAAGGAGGGGACGTCGACCTTTACAGCGCCAGAATCCTAGGCCAAAAAAGCGGGTGCACATGGGAAACGAACGCGATCGCCGCGATCAGGGCGTGCAAGCTTTGAATCGTGATTTCAGCCGCTTCGACCAGGTGACGAAGCAGCAGACCTACCGCCTTTCCGAATCCGGAACCAGCGACGAAGAATTCGACGACGACTTTCGCATCCGCACCTGCGACATGAAAGACTGGTTTCAGGGCGGCAAAGCGGGACGAAGGCGTTTCGCCTCCGCGCTCGGTCAGGCCATGGAGGAAATCGGTTTCGCCATCCTGACGGGGCACGGCATCGACCCCGCCCTTTTCGAAGGGACCGACCGCGCCGTGCGCGCTTTTTTCGAAACCATCCCCATGGCGGAGCGGCTGCCCTATGTGGCCAAGCGCCACGGCTCCGTCAACCAGGGCTATTTCCCCCTCAAAGAGACGACGATCATCCACCCCGATCTCGTTGAAGGGTGGGTCTTTTGCCGGCGCGCCTTCGATCTCGACGGCAAGGACTTCGATGCCGCCGCGTTCTGGCCGCGCCGTGATTTCGAGCCCATCTTCCGCGCCACGGTACAAGCCGAGCAAGGGCTCGTGCTTCCCGTGATGCGGAGCATTCTCTCGTACCTCGGGTGCGACCCGCACCTTTACGACGCGAAGCTCCGCGCCAGTAACTTCGGTTTTCGCCTCAACTACTACCCTCCCCCGACGGCACTCGCGGAGGCGAGCGCGGGCGGAGGGCGGATGCTGGGGCACGAAGACGTCGACCTCTTCACGTTTCTTCCCGCACCGAGCATCGAGGGGCTCCAGGTGCTGAACCGCCGCAACATGAAATGGATACGGCTCGAGGCGCCACCGGGGAGCATCATTCTCAATACCGGCGACTACATGCAGCGGATTACCAACGATCGCCTCCCTTCCACCACGCACCGGGTGAGCCAACCTCGCGACCGCGAAGGCGCCGGGCACGCTCGGGTCTCGTTCCCGATGGCCGTCTACGTCTGGGAGGACGAGATCCTGGACGTGCTGCCCGGGCTCGGCGAACCGAAGTACCCTCCCATCTCGGCCATCGCCTTTCATACGCACACCACCGCCAAGTACTACGGCGAAGACTACGCCGTCGATCACGGTTAGGGGGCCCTGTCCGCATTCTTGGCCCCCCGGCTTCGTAGGTGCCATCACGTGTCATGCCCAGCGCTTCACCCGAGAATCTTCGCCTGGCGCTGGCCGTCGCGGTGGGGGTGGTGCTGGTTCTCGTCCTGCGCCAAGCGTTTTACGCCTGGTTGCGACGACGGCGCATCGTCGACCGCATGGCCAGGGCGCGCAAGGGAGAATCACGGGCCCGGGAGTTGCTCGAGTCGCGCGGCTATTCCGTCATCGGAGCGCAGTTCGGCTGTTCGTACACCATCTCCATCGACGGCGAGGCTCTCACCATACCGCTCCGCGCCGACTATCTCGTTGCGCGCGATGGTCTACGGTACGTGGCCGAGGTGAAGACGGGCGCCTACGCGCCCGACCTACGGACACCGGCCACGCGACGCCAGCTGCTCGAGTACCGCATCGCATTCGATGTCGACGGCGTCGTTCTCGTCGACGCCGAGCAGCATTTGGTGCGCGTGGTTCGGTTTCCTTTTCCGGACCAGCCTAGAGCGGAGCGGCGATCACCGTTCGGTTGGATCGCGTTCGCCGTCGCTATGGCGGTGCTCATCGCCGCCCAGTGGCGATGAGCACCGGCGACCCATTCCGGACGGCCCGTTTCCTTGTACGATGGGCACCGCGCCCATGAACCACCGACCGATCGTGCTCAGTGACCTCGACGTTCTTCACCGCATCTACATGGACGCCGAGAGCAATCCCTTCCTCAGCTACGAGCCCATGGACGTCGCCGCGTTTCGCCCGATTTTCGAGGACCTCGTGCGATCGGGAAGCACGCACCTTCTCCTGGAGGGGATCAATGTCGTCGGGAGCTATGCGCTACGCTTTCAGACCCATCGCTGCGCCCACGTGGCCACGCTCGGGAGCTTCGCCATGCATCCCGCCTTTCGTGGGCGAGGCTACGGCGCCAGGGCCATCGAGGAGATCGCTTCCGCCGCGCGATCCAGAGGTGCGCGGCGCCTCGAGTTGCTCGTCGAAACCGACAACCCCCGCGCCATCCGCTTTTACGAGAAGCAAGGCTTCGTCAGGGAGGGCATCCTGCGCGGCGCGTTCCGGCGCGCCAACGAAGCGCACGACGCCGATGAGATGGCGATGGCGCGACGGCTCTGACGTCATGTAGGTCGCAGGACCGACGTAGCGGCAATGTCACCCACTTGTCCGTTTGTGTTCACGGAACGGGTGAACAGTTGCTGTGGAAATGTCATTCGTCCGGCCTCCGCTCGCCACCCATCGGCACCCCGTCGGCGCGTTCTTGATGGCCGCCTTGGGGGCGACGCCCCTTGCGTGGGCCGAGCCGGCCGTCACCCCCCGCGCGCACGATCCGAGCTCCGTCTTCATCATTGCCAAGAGCCAGAACAAGAATCAGGTCCACTATGGTGTCCGTGTCGACGAGGCATGCAATGTCGTCGGCGCGCGCCCCGTCTACGGTTATTGGCGGATGCTGGAGCGTAGCGGAGAGATCGAACCGATCTTGTCGCAGGAAGTCCCGGCCTATGGGGTCGATCCGGTGCAGCGGATCGAAAGAGACACCACGACGACGACCATCCGCACTCGGCTCAACGCCGCTCTCGATCGCGAGCTGGTGGTGACCGTCCAGCGCGTCGCGGGGCGATGTGAAGCAGAAGCAAGAACGTCGATAGGCGGGGTCGTCGCCCGTCTTCGCTGGGTCTACGTGAGGTTCGCTTGGCCTTTCGGCGTCGACTACGTCCTACTTCACGGTTCGCGCGCCAGCGACGGTGCCACGGTCGAAGAGCGGCTTTGAGCGGAGGAGCGGCGCTACGTTCCCACGACGCCGCCGTCGTCCTTCGTGATCACGATGGTCGCCGAACGCGGGCGGGCGTCGCCCCCGTCGGGCCAGTGACTGCCGAACGACGACGGCGCATCGAAAGCGGGCACCGTCTCTTCGCCAGGGTGTTGAATGTTGACGAAGAGTGCTTTCCCGTCGGGTGATTCCGCAATGCCCGTGATTTCGCATTCCTTCGGACCGACGAGGAACCGGCGCAAGTTGGCGTCGCCGAGCGGCTTGCCGACGAACGTCTCGACCGACTTCATCGTCGTGACTGGCATGGTGCCGGCGTCGATCGGCACTTTCCCGGCGTCGGTCTCGATCGTCCCGCCGTCGATGGGAACCGCCACGGTATCGCTGTTCGCAATCGTGCGTCTTCCTCCGTCGCCTACCGCGCCGGGGATGGCGGCGAGGAGCATGCAATTGGTGACGTCGGTGTAGGCGCCGTCATCGGTCTCGATCCACAGCAAACCGGGCGCCGCCTGACTGAACCAGCAGCCGTCGGGGCTCGAAAAGTCGTTGCTGTCGGATAGCCCGGACACGTTCACGTTCATCGCATCTGCCGTCGAGCGCGCGCCGAAGATGAACACGTCCCAGCGGAAGTCCTGACCGGCATGCTCTCCGCCCCCCTCGGCCAGGCGAACGATGTGACCATTGGGATTGCCCTTTTGAGCCGTGGCCGCAGAGCCCTTGGGGTCGTTGTAAAATCGCGGATTGGCGGCGTCGACCGCCGTGACGGGACGCGAAGCGGCGTTGGTGTTGGTCAGCGTGAAATAGATCTCGCCGTTGCTCGGATGTACCGCTCCCCATTCCGGACGATCCATCTTGGTGCCGCCGGCCGCGTCGGCGGCGAACCGCGTGTTGAGGAGAACGTCGGCCTGGTCGGCGAAGGGATAGGGGGCGTAGTCGGGCGTCACGCTACCCACGCCCCAGCGGAGCTCGATCCACTTCCCGCTGCCATCGGACTCGAACTTGGCGACGTAGAGCGTCCCTTCGTCGAGGTATTTGTCGCCAGTCCCGAGCCCGCCGCTCGCATCGCTCGAGTCCCAGTTCTTCGCCGACACGAACTTGTAGATGTATTCGTTGCGCCCGTCGCACCCCATGTAAAAAACGAGCGGTTTTCCCGCGCTGACGGGGCCGATCCAGCACCCTTCGTGGGCGAGCCTGCCGAGCGCGGTCCGTTTCTTCGGCTTCGAGGACGGAGTGAAAGGATCGATCTCGACGACCCATCCGAAGGTGTTGGCGACGTTGCGGTAATCGTCACTGCCGTCGACGGACCCGCCGCGCTTTTCGGCATTCCAGCGGCCAAACTGGTCGTCGGCGGTGTCGGGCGTCGCCGTTGCCCAGAGCTCCCGACCGGTGCCGGTGATGGCGTAGCGTTTGAACGATGCCAGCTCCTTGACGGTACGTGCAGCGTCCGGCTCGGTGCGGCGAAAATACGCGGACCAATTTTCCTCGCAGGTCAGGTACGTGCCCCACGGCGTGTAGCCATTGGCGCAGTTGTTGACCGTACCTCGCGTCACGGAGCCGTCCGGCGAGTACTTTGTGATCACGTAGGGCGTTTTGGCGACGGGGCCGGAAAGCTCGATCGGCGTTGCCGTCGTGATGCGGCGGTTGAACGAAGAATCCTTCTTGTATGCCCACTGGCCGGATGTTCTGGCGATCTCGATGACGCTCACACCCTGCACATTCATCTCTTTGACGACCTCTTCGGGAAAGGCGCGCGCTGCGTCGACTCCGGTCCCGTAGGTGGTCTGACCGGTCGGGTGCAGATAGGTCGGTGTCAAAGCCTCATGGTTGAGAACGAGGAGCGCGCGATCGTTCGCCAACGCGTCGAGTTTGCCGCTTGTCCCGAGGCCGAAGAAGTGCATCCCGTCGTGATGGTCGCCGGCGCGCTGCGCGTAGGATTCCCCCGAGTCGGTGCCGTCGTTCTTGAAGTCCGGAACGCCGTTCGCAATCGGATCGCCGAGCCGGAAAAGCACGGTCGCCGTGTAACCAGCGGGGAGCACGATGGCGTCGGCGAGACTCTTGGCGACAGGGTTGAACCCGAGCGTGACCGGCATTGGCCCGGCGTCGGTTGACCCGGCGTCCACAACGGCGTCGACACCGCCCGCTTCCGGCGTTGGTGTCGTCACCGGAGGCGCCACGCCCGTGTTGCTCTCCCCGCAAGCCGCGACCAGGAAGGCCCCGAGCCCGCCCAGCAGGGCCCGTCGTCGTGAGAGCCGCGCGGTCAAAACCTCCTCGAAAGTCGTCAGGCTCGAGGATCGGTCTACCTGGTTCGCAAGCGTGGTTCCTTCGGTATCGCGCATCGTGACGCCGCAATAGGCCGCGATGGTGACGAATGTGCGAGCATTGCGAAAACACCGTGTGACGAGGCCGAGTGCGATCGACGCTGCGACGAAATACGGGGCGGCGTCCCCGCGAGCGGTACGGCCCTACCGCGATCCGGTCGGCGCGCGCCCCGGGTTTCCCCCGACGTCCCCCGATTTCCCGGCACCGAAAAAAGCCTCACTGGTGTAAACGACGAGCGACGCCCAGATGCAAGAAAACGCGATGGCGTGTCCGGACGTAAACGGCTCGTGGAACATTGCCACGGCGAACACGAACTGGAGGGTCGGCGTCAAAAATTGAATCAGTCCCATCGTCGCCAGCCTGAGATTGCGAACTCCATGCGCAAACCAAATCAGCGGTACGGCGGTCATGACGCCGGCCAGCAGCAAGAGGATGGTCGTCGCGGGGTCCCGCCCGAGGCCGCCCGTGCCCTGCCAAGCGCGTAGACCGATGAGCCCAGCCGCCAGGGGCGCGATGAGCGACGTCTCGACGAGCAAACCGACGACCGGATCGATAGCTGCCTTTTTTCGTACGAGACCATAACCGCCGAACGAGAACGCAAGCGCCAGTGCCAGCCAGGGCAGCCGACCCACGCGGACCACCAGCAAAACCACGCCCAGCGCCGCCAGGCCGACCGCCATCAGCTGACGCGTTCGCAGTCTCTCGCGCAAAAAGAGGGCGCCGAGGAGCACGTTCACGAGAGGATTCATGAAGTACCCGAGGCTGGCGTCGAGAATATGTCCGGTTACGACGGCCCAGATGTAGAGCAGCCAGTTGATCGTGATCAAGGCGGTCGACAGGGCGTAGACGGCGACGCCGCGCAGCGACTGGAACGCGCGCCCGAATTCACGCCACCTGCGCTGCACGGTCACCAGCGCAGCCAGGAAAACCGCGGACCAGACGACGCGGTGAGCGAGAATTTCCGGCGCGGCGACCGCACTGAGCGCTTTGAAGTAGATCGGAAAGACGCCCCACGCCGAAAAGGCAGCGAGCGCATAAAAGAAGCCGCGGCGCGCGTTGGGAGCAGACGAAGGATTCAATCGCGCAGCGTCCCGAAACCCAATCCCCCAGCGTGAACGACCGCGAGCACGACCTCGTTTCGACCCGGTGGGAGGAGCATCGCTGTCTACTTCGACGACGGCCGCACGCCCGCTGATTCGTAGAGCGGAGCGGAGGGAAAGACGACGCCGCCGCGGACCGTGCTGACCACGGACGCGATGTCTTCGATGTGCGCCAGTGGATCGCCGTCGACGACGACCAGGTCGGCGACTTTGCCCTTGGCGATCGATCCGCTCTTCTTGTCGAGCTTCATGGCGCGGGCGGCCTCGATGGTGTCGACGCGAAGCGCGTCGGCCGGCGTGAGTCCGGCGCGGACGAGCAGGGCGAGCTCGTGGTGCAGCATGAGACCCGCGAGGTGGTCGGTGCCGGCTACCACCGGAATCTTCGCGGCGTGCAGACGTTTGACCATTTCCAGCATCTTGTCGAAGGACGCGCGATAGGTCTTCACCTTGTCGCCATCGAGCGGAAGACCGCCGAGCAAGAATCCGCGCTGCGTCTGGACGGGCAAGCGATTGACGACGTTCTCGAGCCCGGGAATGATTTTGCCCTGCTCGCCCACCAACAAGCCTTCGAAAGCGCCGAGGGTGGGGTCGATGACGGTGCGTCGCTCCTTGAGAAGCGCAAAAAAATCGGCGACTGGTTTGCTGCCGAGATCGAAGCTCGCCGCTCTCTCGCCGACCAGCGTAAATCGCTTGGTGGTGCGGGTGTCGGTGTCGTGATCGGCGAAGAAGTTCAGAAAGAGCATATTGACGTGCTCGATCCCGTCATAGCCGCCGCGCACCGCCTCGTGGGCCAGCATGTGCACCGGGATATGCCCGGTGACCATCATGTTGCGCGCATGCGCCTCTTTGGCGATGAGAGGCACGAGCTCGGGCTTGATGGAGTTGTAGATCTTGACCCCCTCGTACCCGCGCTTGACGTACGACTCGACGGCGGCCTTGGCCTCGGCCGCGGTCTCCGCGGTCACCTTGCTGGAGGCCGCTTTTTCGCCGCGCCCTTCGATGAAGCCGAAACGGATCACGTGCGGGCCGACTGCGCTGCCGTCGTCGTAGCGCTTCTTGTAGTCGTCGAGCTTGTCGGGATCGTTGCCCACGTCACGCGCCGTCGTCACGCCGGAGGCGATGTCGAGCACGCCGTCGACGTCTCCGAGATGGGAGTGCATGTCCCAGAGGCCGGGAACGAGCGCCTTGCCGGCGAGGTCGATCACCTCGGCATCTTTCGGCACCTTGGAGCCTTTGGTCGGACCAACGGACTGGATGGTGTCGCCCACGACGATCACCGTCTGGTCGGGGAGATAGCGACCCCGTTCGACGTCGAGCACGCGCGCGTTGATGAACGCGAGGCCGGCGGCGGGCGGCTTCTGGGCGAGCTTCTGGGCGAGCTTGCGATCGCGCTCGCGATCGATTTCGGTCTGCTTGGCCAAGAGCGGATCGATGACGCTTTCCCAGCCCTCGGGAACGATGGATCGCCACGAGGTCACCGCGCCGAACCAGCTTTTGTCTGGGTTCAACCAGACGTGGGTCGGTACGAGGTCGAGACCGGTGATCACATAGCCGACCAAGCTGCGCTGCTCCCCGCCGGCTTGAACCGTCGTCTCTACCGTCTTCTCGATGCGCGCCGAGCCTCCCGGCAAAAGGGGCATCGTTCCGCCGGCGTCGAGCAGCGCTTTGGCGAGCCAACCGAGCGCGTCCGGCAAGTCGCAGACGGGAACGAAGAACGCGCTCCCTTTGATCTCGCGCGAGCCGTCCTCTTCGTGGCTCTTCCAGCGGGCGTTCCCTCCGTCGCGCGTGAACGTCTCCGCCACCGGAGTGCCCATCTCGTGGTGACCGCGTGCGTCGAGCGACGCGATGGTGCCGTCGGGCGCGAGTCGAACGGTGGCATCGGTGTGCGGGCCGCGTCCGTTCTCGAGCACGTCGAGGGCGATGGTCACCGTGCCATCGGGGGCGACCGTGGTGACGCTCGTTCCCGACTTGCGCGACAGCGTGATGACCACGTGCTTCGACGTCTTCGCTTCCACCGGTGTCGGCAGTGGCGTGCTGGCCGCCGGGGCGGGCGACGGGGCGACGGGCGTCGCAGGGTGCGAGGGTTCGGCGCCGCACGCAGCCGCCAGCCAGAGGACGGGCAAGAGGGTCTTTCGCATGCGCGCATCCTAGTCTCTCGCTCTTAACGTGGATACGCGAAGTTGTGGCCAGCGGGGCGATTTCAGAGAGCCCGAGCAAGCTGCCTCAACTACCATCGGCGTGTGCTCGCCGCGGGCCGACGTCGACGTCTCCTGTTCCTGACGCTGTCGCTATCTGCCCTCGTCGTCTACCTGCCACGAACGTACCGCTCGCTGGCGATCATCGGCGACTCGGCCGAACTCGTCTCGGCGGCGGCGCGATGGGGAGTTCCCCATCCGCCCGGGTATCCGCTCTACACGCTGATTGCGCACACGCTCACGCTTCTTCCGTTTCTCGAGCTTCCGTGGCGCGTCCACCTGGCGAGCGCTTGTTTCCACGCGGCGACGGTGGGCATCGTCGCTTGCATCATCGAGCTTCTCACCGGATCGCTCGCCGCGGCACTGATCGGTGCGGTCACCCTTGCGCTCGGGCGAATCTTTTTTTTGGGATCGCTCTATGCGGAAGTCTTTCCATTGAACGATCTCTTGTTGGCGTGCCTTCTCCTGCTCGCCTTCGGTATCGCGCAACGCGAAAGGATCGGAGACAGCGACGGCCCGCGCTGGAAAGTCCCTGCCGCCGTGCTGGGGCTCTCGCTGGCGCATCACCACATGATCGTTCTCGCGTTTCCGACATTGGCCACCCTGGTCGGAGCCCCCCTCTGGCGCGACATCCGTCACCGGCCGCGCAGGATGATCGGCGCGGTCATCTGCGCACTCGCACCGCCTACGCTTTTTTACGCGCTCATTCCGCTCGCTGCCTCCCGTCATCCCGTTCCTTCGTGGGGTGACGTGCGCGATGGCGGCTCTCTTTGGCGCCTGGTGACACGGCAGGATTACGGTGGCGTCGCGCACGCGTCACGACGGCTCGTCGACGGTCAACTGTTGGAGCGTCTCGACGCCCTGGCTCTCGGGACGGCGCAGAGTTTCGGCGTCGTGGGCGTGTTCCTGTTTCTCGTGGGGGCGCTGGGGCTCCGCCGGGAACGCCGAATGTGCATCGCGCTTCTGCTGGCGATCTTCTGCAGCGGACCGCTCTTTGCGGCTCTCAACGCGTTCGACATCCACTCCGAATACCGCGTCGCTTTCTTCGAGCGGTTCACGACGATGTGCCATGTCCCCTTCGCGGTGATGGTCGGTTGGGGCGCGGCGGAGCTGGAACGCTGGCTAAAGGCCCACGCGCTCGGTTCGCCGCAAATTGCCCGAGTGGCGATGGGCCTCGTCGCGGCGCTCGCCGTCGCACCCCTGCTCCGCAATCTCGCCTCCTTCGACTTCAGCAAGAATCGCCGAGGGGAAGCTTATGCACACGACCTCGTCGAATCGACGCCCGATGGCGCGCTCGTTCTCTTGAAGAGCGACATGGCGAGCCAAGCGGCGCTCTATGTTTGTAGCGTCGAGCGCCGATGCGCGGACCGAATCGTTCTTACGCCGGGGCAACTGTGGATGCCCTGGAAGAAGGACGAGCTCGCGCGTCGTTACCCGGCCCTGTCCCTCCCGCGCGACGACGTCGCTTCCGCGGCACGCTGGCTCGTCGAGGAGAACCTGCCGGGCCGACCCGTGTTCGTCCATCCCGAGCTCGTCGACGACGTCACGCACGGGGAGCTTTCGGTTCTCCCCTCTCTCCTCCTTTTTCGGGTGTATCCACACGAGCCGGCGCTGCGCTCCGATTTGCCCCGGTTTCGCACGGAGCTCGACGACATCTTGCAGGGCCGTCGCTGCGAAGGTTGTTCTCTCGCCACCCTCGTCGCTCCGCCCACCGCCGCCGATGCTCAGCTGGCGCAGCTCTACCGAGCAACGCTGCGCGCGTACGCGACGGCCGCCGCGCAGCTCGAGTGGAACGACGAAGCAAAGGCTCTCTTGGCCCGGCTGCCCAAGGGACGGTAGCCTCGCGGCTGCGGTCATGAGAGCGGCTTTCGCGGCGGCCTCGCCGCAACGCAAGTGGCCGCCTCGCTGAATGGGCCGATCGCGATCTGGGATGGCGAAGAACGAACAGCGTAGTGCTACGCTCAAGACGATGCAGAATGGCTCGTGGGCGCTTCGCCACGTGCGCGAAATGGTGGTGGCGATGCTGGCTTTCGTAGGCGCCGCGGGCGGCGCCGGTGCACAGTCCACGCCGTTGATGCCCGTGTACCTCGAGCAGGCTGGGCCTCGCACGGTGCAAGTCGAGATCGCGGCCGGTCGTGTCGGCCCCTGTGACTCCGGCTACAATGCGCGACTCTTCCAGGGCTGGGTGGATGCCGGTCGTACCCTGCGCGTGATGTCACCCTACGGCTGCGTCTGTTATCGACACACGTACGACGATTTTCCGCGAGTCAACTGGTCGCCGTCCACGGTCACCTGCCGTCGCTCCTGCGCTGTCCAGGGTGGCTACGGTCTTTGCCCTGCTGATCCCAAGGACGCCCTCTTCATCCAAATACGCTCGTCTCCCCGGTAGTGCCGCGCAAACCCACCGCGCGAACGGGCGCCACGTCTTTCAATGCGCGCCGAGTGCCCGCGCTGCGATCTTGGCAAAGACCGGCGCCGCTACCACGGGCCCCGCCGCGCCCTCGCGCGGATCGGCAGCACCGACGAGGATCACGTAGCGAGGCGCGTCGGCCGGAACCACGCCGATGAAGCTCGCGTACACATGATCTTTGCCGTCGGGCGTCGTAAAGCCTGCTGTTCCCGTTTTACCGGCGACGCGCACGCCTTGCACCTTGGCCCTCTTGCCCGTCCCCTGGCCGCCTTGCACGGTCCGCTCGAGCAGCTGCATCACGGTGTGCGCCGTTTCTGCGCGCACCACGCGCTCGCGCACCGCCGCACGCGGTGACACGTCTTGCCCGGCACCGTCGCGCACTTTGCGCACCAGCCTCGGCGCGACGTACTCGCCACCGTTGGCGAAGACGCCGTACAAGGCTGCCATCTGGAGCGGTGTTGCCGAAAGCCCTTCACCAATGGCCACCAAGGCGGCGTCGTAGGCGTCGAGCGCGGTCGTCTTCGGCACCTCACCCCGCGCCACGTCGGGCAGCTCGAGCGTCGAGGCCTCGCCCAGGTGAAACCGCGCCAGCCCCTCGTCGAAGCGCTGTCGGCCGGTCGCGTCGAAGATCCGTGAAGCGCCGACATTCGACGACACCTCGATGATCTGGGCGACGTCGAGCAGACCCCGTTCTTGGGAATCGCTGATGGTGCGCGCGCCGATCGACCGCGGGCGACAATCGAACTTCTGCTCGAGACGAACCGCGCCGCTTTCCAGGGCGATGGCCACCGTCACCGTCTTCACGGTCGATCCCGTCACGAACGCCGTGCGCGCCATTTTTGCATCGCCGATGGCCAAGAGCTCGCCCTTGGCGGGATCGAGAATGACGGCTGTGGCAGCGGCGGGGCGATACGCAGCGACGAGCTGCGCGAGCTCGTCGTCGACGATTGCCTGCAGCACTGGATCGATCGTGAGCTCGATCCGCGCCGAGGGCACACCTAGCTCCCCGGCGACCTCTTCGACCAGCGCGCTGCCGGCGGGGCCCGCGGCGACGCCCTTCACGGCACGGGTTTCCTTGCCGAGCGACGGAGTCGAGGCCGCCGCGGTCGGTGCGGGTGCGCTCGCCGCGAGTCCCTCGCGACCGGCAGGTTGCGGCGAGGATCGCGGACCCGTGCATGCCACGAGGAGGGCCGTCACGCTCACTGCCGCGATGATGGCCGGCAGGAGGGCGGGCGAAGCAGCCACGGGCTGGTCGCGCGCCACCAACGCTTCGATACGCTCGGCGAGCTCCGACGGCTTCGCCGTCATCCCCAGTGCACCAGGGACTTCGCCGGCGCGCGCCGAGGAAGCGATGGCCAGAAGATGCGCCGCGTAGTCACTCGCCGAGATGCCCGCCGCGAGCACGTCTTCGTCAGCCGCCCGCTCTCTCTCGCGCCGAAGCCGATTGCGCGCCAGCCACGCCAGCGGATCGAACCAATGCATGGCACAGGCGAGCTGCGCTACCGCGCTGGCCAGACAATCGCGCCGGGCGACGTGCGCGAGCTCGTGCAGGAGGACGAGACGCCATCGCTCGCGGCTCCAGGCGAGCGCGGTGCGCGGCATCAAGACCACGTGCCGAAAAATCCCGGCCACCGCCGGCGCGTCGATGTCATCGCTGATGGCAACCTCCGCGCTGACCCCGACCTGACGAACGACAGCGCGTGTGACAACCCCGAATGCACCTGCCTCGTCGCGCCGTGCGCGGCGCACGAGCGCGCGCGCGCGGCCCAGACCGAATCCGAGACGTGCCACGACGACAGCGGCACCGAGTGCCCATCCGAAGACGAGCAAGGTCGACCAAGCGACGAGAGGCGCTCGGCCCCTCGTGCGCACGTGGGGGGCATCGCGCGAGGGGGGCGCCATCCCACCGGCGACCGCGGGCGGCGGCTCGCTCGGCTCCACCGCCGGATCGACGAGGATCTCCCGGATGACGAAAGGGAGCGCCACCGTGCGCGCAGCGCCGGAGGCCGCCAACGCGCGCGCGGCCAACGGCGCCATGAAGGCGGCCACGAGAGCGACCAGCAAAAGCGCGCGGCGGATGGACGCCGGAGCGCGGCCAGCCAGAGGTAATGCGGCGAGCGCGACGCCGAGGATCACGGCCCCACGAACGCCATCGAGCACCAACGCGACGAGATTCATGTTCAGCGCCCCTCTCTCTTGGCCTTCTCGATCAACTGGGAGAGCCGATCGAGCTCGGCGCGAGAGAGCTTGGCCCGCGACGAATCGACCAGTGTCGCGACCGCGGCTTCCACTGATCCGCCGAAGAAGGTGCGCACCAGGTGTGCCAGCGCGCTGCGCCGGGCGTCGCTCCGACCCACCGCCGGCAGGTAGACGTACTTCTGCCCGTCCTGGGTGTGTCGCACGTGTCCGCGCTCCTCGAGCAGCCTGAGCAGGGCGCGGACGGCGGAGTAGCTGGGAGGGTCGGCCAACTGGTCCAGCACCTCCTGCGCGGTGGCGCGGCCGCGCCGGTAGATGATGTCCATGATCTGCCGCTCGCGGCGGGTGAGCTCCGGTTTGTTGACCATCGTAGACAATACGTAGATCGATGCTAAAAATTTAGCAAGTAGACGTGCTGTTTTTTTAGCATCGCATCTTTCAGATGCCGGCGCACACGCTACCGAAGGTACTTCCCCCGGCTTTGCGGACGAGAGCTGCAGGAGCACCGCGTCGCAGCGCGAGAGCGACGGCGCGCCTGCCGTGAGCGGCGGAGGCTGGGACAGCTGCTCACGGCAAGCGCGGGGGGGGGTCAGGTGGATCACGCCAAAGCGGGTGCCGAAGGTCGGTTTGGCCATCTTCGCCCCTAAGGGCCTAATTTGATTGGAAACGCCTTCATTATTAATTTTATCAAGTTTAAGGTTGCTAAAATTAATTCAGGCACTATTCCTAGACCTCAGGAGGCGCGATGCACAACGAGTGGAAAGAGCTGACCGAGCTGACCGGTGGCAAGGCCATCTCCGTGGAGCGGGTTCGGGTGCTGGAATCGAACATCGCCATTGAGGGCTCGTTCGAGCTCCCGGCGCTGGCCCAGCTCCCGATGGACGACCAAGTGTTCATCGCTGCGTTCGTTCGGAGCCATGGCTCCATCAAGGAGATGGAGAGGCTGTTCGGGGTCAGCTACCCGACCATCAAGAACCGGCTCAATCGGCTCTCTCAGGCGCTCGGCTCGGGAATGGGCATCGAGGATGAGCCCGCCGCGACCAGCCGGACGGAGATTCTCGACCGCCTCGAGCGAGGGGAAATCACCCCCCAAGAGGCGATGGAGGCGCTGGAAAAATGAAGCTCCCCCCTGCACTGGCGCGGCTCGACTACGGGGCACGCAGATTTTGGCTCCCCGTCTTTCTTCTCTGGCCGCTGATGTTGCTGCTCTTCGCGCTCACCTTCTTCGCTGGCGTGATCGCGCTGGCGCTGATGCCGAAGTCCACCTTCCAAGGCTTGGGCCGATTTCTCGCCGGCCTCTACGAGATGATCTGCGCTTCACGCGGCACGCAGATCGATGTCGACGCATCCGAACGCCGCATCTCACTCACGCTGCACTGACCCACGAAGAAGAAGAGGAACACACCATGCTCGAAGAACGACGCCGCATCCTGAACATGGTCGCCGAAGGGAAGATCTCCGCCGCCGACGCCGATGGCTTGCTCGCGGTGATGGCCACCAAGACGCCTCCGCCGGTCACCGAGGTGAAGCCCGCGGCTCCGTCGCCCAAGTTCCTGCGCGTGCAGGTGGAGGAGCACGACGGGGACAACTCCAAGTTGAACATCCGCGTTCCGCTCAATCTGATCCGCGCCGGCGTGCGACTGGCTGCGCTCTTGCCGACCGGCTTGCACGGCCAAATCAACAAGGCGCTCAAGGAGAACGGCGTGGACTTCGACGTCAGCCAGGTGAAGCCGGAGAACCTGGAAGACCTGGTCGAGCACCTCGCGGAGCTCACCGTCGACGTGGACGGCGGCAAGGGCGACAAGCTCCGCATCTACTGCGAGTAACGCCCTGGAGATCGGCATCGCCGAGGTCGGCTGAGCGTGACGAACGGCGTCACGATCGGCCAGGCGGCACACCCGGGCCCGCTTGACGGCGATGCGAAGCCCGGCCTGCTCATGCGACAGCCTGACGGCCGCGAGGGCCAGGTTGATGGGGCAGGGCAGCGGGCCCCCCAAAAAATCGCTGCGCCTGTCGAATCGGGGGGGCCTCGTTCGACGTTCCAGTAGAGACAGCGTCCCGCCCCGTCGAGACAAGCTCCGACGTAAGTCGCTGCGCTGACGAAGAAAACGGCCATTCGTGGCCGGCGATAATTCCTGACACAAGGGTGACAATCGCCCGTCGTATCTTCGGCTGGTTCGTTTGGAGAAGGAAAATGGCCCTCGCAATCGACGTAGAAAACAGGACGACCGAAAGCCCGGCGCGAACGGTTGTCGCGTGGCTCGTCGCCATCGCGATCGACCTCGGGGTCTGGGCCGCGACCATCTGGAAGCGCGCGACGGCACGGCGCGTCTGCGAGCCGCTACCGCTCGCCTCCACCGCCGCCGAGTCCTTCGGCCCCTACACGTTGGCCGAGAAGATCGGCGAAGGAGGAATGGGGGTCGTTTACAAGGCGCATCATGCCCGGCTCGAGCGCCCCGCGGCGATCAAGCTTCTGCCCTTCGATCGGGCGGAGGGACGCAACGTCCAGCGCTTCGAGCGGGAATTCCAGGTGACGAGCCAGCTCACGCACCCCAACACCGTCTCCGTCTACGACTTCGGACGCACGCCGGAGGGAAGCTTCTACTATGCGATGGAGTACCTCGAGGGAATGGACCTCCAGGCGCTCGTGGATCGAACCGGGCCGCTACCGCCAGCGCGCGCCGCGCATCTCTTGGCGCAGGTCTGCGGCGCTTTGGTAGAGGCGCACGGCGCCGGTCTGCTCCACCGCGATATCAAACCGGCCAACGTCTTCCTGTGCGAGAAGCGCGGGAACCGCGACGTCGTCAAAGTGCTCGATTTCGGTGTGAGCAAGGAGTTCGGCGATCAAGCGAGCGATGGTCCACGGACCGAGGTCGACGCCATCGTCGGCACGCCGACGTACTTGCCGCCCGAAGCCGTGACCGCGCCGGAGACGATGGACGGGCGCAGCGACCTCTACGCCGTCGGCGCGCTCGGATACTTCCTTCTCACCGGCGTACCGCCTTTTTCGGGCAGGACCGTGCTCGAGGTGTGTGCCCAGCACCTGCATTGCGAGCCGGTGCCCCCTTCCCTGCGCGCGCGCGCCTCCATCCCCGCCGAGCTCGAACGATTGATTCTGAGCTGCCTCGCCAAATCACCGGAAGCGCGCCCTCGCGATGCGGCCAGCCTTCGAGCAGCGTTGCTCCCCTTCGCCGCGACGTGGATCCACGAGCGAACCGCGCCGTATGTGGCGTGCGACGCGGCTCATGCGCCGTGCGCTACTGTCACCGGGGCAATGCCCGGCAGCGGAGTCGCACTGGCCTCGGTTCGCGAAGCGGCTTAACCGGAAGGGTGGCCGCCGAACGCCGTCAGCGGCGCGTCCCGCTCACACGGCGCGTGAGCATGACGAAGATAGCGCGCCCGGTCTGTCAGTCGCCGTAGTTGTAGCCAGGGCTCGCCGGCGCAATGAAGCCGCGTGCGGCGTCGAAGATGCGGCAGAACGTCGTGTGGTGGCGTTCGCCGTCGACGTCCTCGTAGAAGACCGCGCCGCGCGCGTAAAGGACGGCACGACCCTCGCGTACGGACGCGCGCTCCTCGGCAGTGAGCGGCGGGGCATCGATGTTCGCGGCGTGTGACGCGCCGCCATCGATGGCAAGACGGCGGGAGAGTATGCCTTCGGGGATCGCGGTCGACGCGGGCCGCGGCAGCGATGGCCCGACGCTGCGCTCGATGTCGATCTGGACGATGAACCCCGTCGTTCGTCCGCGGTTTTGGATCGTGAAGGGGATCGCCGTTTCGAGACCGGCTCCCGGCCCGAGCTCGACCGCCAGGGCCGCGCGATGCCCGCCGCCGACTTGCCCGCGCCGCGGATGATCGACGACGATGACCGAGCTCGCAGCGAGCGCGCGGACCGAATGGGCAGTGTGAGGAGGGACACCCGCGACCGCGCCGGCACCGACGCGAAAAGTGTCGCCACCGATCGTGAACTCGAGCTCGCCCGTGATCACGTTCCACACCTCTTCGTTGGGGTGCGAATGCTCGTGGAGTGACGCCTGCGCATCGATCTCGTAGTACGCGAAGCTCATCGCGCCGAGGTCGAAGAAGCGCCCGTGCCAGCCAGGTTTCGGCTCGACGGGGGGGAGGGTGCGTGTGTCGATGATGGGCATTGGCTCCGAGGCGCGACCGCGTGCGCGTTGATTCTAGGGGTTCGATGCCACGGGGATCTCACTCCTCGACGAACGTGCTCGCCGCGGATTCGCGGAGGACGTGCTTGAGCACTTTGCCCACGGCATTGCGGGGAAGCGGCGCCGATCGCACTTCCCAATGGGTCGGCACTTTGAAATACGCGAGCGCCTCGCTTGCCCACCCACGCAGCGCGGTGATGTCGACCGTCCTCCCGGACGCCGGAACGACGATGGCTTTGACCTCCTGGCCGAGCTCCTCGTGATCGACGCCGAGCACGGCCGCCTCGGCGACGTCGGGATGCAGCTCGAGCCTCTGCTCGATTTCGACCGGATAGATGTTCTCTCCTCCGCGCAGGATGAGGTCGCGGTGCCGCGACGCGATGTAGAGGCGGCCGCCCTGCCGGCGCCCGATATCTCCGGTGCGAAGCCATCGTCCGGCCACGATGGCCTCGGCGGTGGCCCGTGGATTGCGCCAGTACTCCAACATCACGTTGGGGCCGCGAACATGGATTTCACCCTCTTGCCCATCGGGCAAGGGCGCACCGTCCGCTCCTCGGATCTCGACTTCGACGGTCGGCATCACGCGCCCCACGGAGTCGGGAAACTTTTGCAGCTCTTCGCCCGTGTTGATGGACACGAGGGCCGTGCACTCCGTCAGCCCATAACCCACGCCGAGCGTCTTCGACACGCCAGGAAAGGCTTCCCGCGCGCGCTTCTGCAGGGCGGGCGGCACCGCCGAACCTCCGCCGCCGAGCTGCGATAGCGAGGACAAGTCGTGTCTCGTCGCGGCAGGGTGATGCACCATGCGGTGCAGCAACGTCGCAATGTAGCCCCAGCTGGTGACGCCCTCTTTCTCGATGACGCGCAAGGCGACTTCGGGATCGAAGCGGCCGGTGAGCCAGACCGATTTGACGCCGCCTGCCAAACACGACACCGCCGCCGCGTGCAGCCCGGAGACGTGAAAAAGAGGGCTCGTGACCATCACGCACGGAGGGCGAGGGTCCTTGGGAGGGCTCACCGTGCGCATGCGCAGCGAGTTGAAGAAGCTGAGCTGCACGATCGTCGCCACGTTGCGGTGCGAATGCACGGCACCCTTGGGCCGCCCCGTTGTCCCGCTCGTATAGAAGATGATGGCTGCATCGTCCTCGTCGATGGCGACGTCCGCCAAGGAAGCATCCGGGTATTGCGAAGAGATGCGGTCGTAGTCGTCTTCGATGACGATCGTGGGCACGTCCGGGATCACCCCTCCGAGCCGCGCCAGCCGCTTTCGGTCGCCCACCAAGACCTTGGGCGCCGAATCGCCGAGCCCGTAGCGGATCTCGGACCCGGTCCACCAGCCGTTGAGGCCGACGGCAACCGCTCCCAGGCTCACCGTGGCCCAGAACGTCACGATCCACTCCGGACAATTCGCGGCCAGAATCGCCACCCGGTCGCCAGGGCCCACCCCGTATTGCTGCCGGAGCACCTGAGCGACGCTCCTTACCAGGCGCGCGTGCTCGGCGAAGGTGATGCGGCGTTCTCGCGTCCCGTCGGTGAAAACCAGGTGCTCGAGATCGCCGAAAGCAGCCGACGCCAAGAGCCAGTCGCGCAGCGAGCGGGGGCGCTGTTTGAAGACGCGCATGCGGTGACCCAGCACATCCGCCTCTTCGGTTTCGAAAATGCCTCCCGGGCCCAGGAGCTCGGCTTCCGCGCGCGCCAGCGCTTCGGGTACTTCGAACATCGTCATTGCTCTCCGGCGGAGGTTACTCCCTGTGGACTGGCGCACCAGTCGAAATCTTGGCGCCCCGCCGCCCGTCGAAGATCAGCCCGTGGGCAGCCAAATGCGAACACGCGTTCCCCTGCCGAGCTGGCTTTCTATCTCGACGCTGCCCCGATGGGCTTCGGCGATCTGCTTCACGAGGGCGAGCCCGACCCCGACCCCTCCGGTCGCGCGGGTGCGGCTCTTATCGGCGCGAAAGAACGGGAGAAATACGACGGCAGCTCGCGCGACGAGAAGGGCTTGGCGACGTAGTCGTCCGCGCCCTCTTGGAGACCGACGACGCGGTCCGCTTCGTCGCCGCGCGCCGTGACCATCACGATGGGCGTATCGACATGCGACCGCAGCTCTCGACAGACGTCGAGCCCGCTATGTCCGGGAAGCATGAGATCGAGGAGTACGACGTCGGGACGATCACGGAGCACCGTCGCGATCCCGGCGCGCGCCTCCATCGAGACGATGACAGTGACACCGTGCAACTCGAGATAGCGAGCGGTGAGGCTCGCCACCCGCTCGTCGATCTTCGATGTAGACGACGCGAATACGCTCGCGTTCGTTTGACGCTGGCATCGGCCGCAGGCCCATCCTAGCGCGAGGGCGCCCTGCGGGCGGCGCGGCAAAACAATACCAAACAATCGGGTCATGGCCGCGGCCATTCACCGCTCAACATCGGCATTTCGTGACATCGAGCGGAGGGAAAATCTCGCCCGCGATCCGGCGTAGCGATTGCGAAGACCGACGGAAAATGGTTCGAAGGGTGCGGGTGCACGGGCGGCGCTCCGCTCCGCACGGTGAAGCACGCCAACCGCATTTGCTACGGGAGATCGCCATGCAGCATGGTTCGTGCTCTTCGAGACACGCTGTTTTCGTTAGCGCGCTAGGCCTTTGCATCGCGCCCTTCTTGGCCGCCTGTGGCGGCGAATCCACGAGTGGCGGTGACGCCACTTCGCAGGACAGTGGCGCCACCGACACATCGACGGAAGATCCGCACTTCAGTTTCTTCGTCACGAGCCTCGCGGCCCTCCAATCGCTGTCCGGTCGTCCGCAAGGCTTCGGTGGCGATCTGCGCTTCGGACAGTCCGACGGGCTCTCCGGAGCGGACGAGATCTGCCGTCAGATCTCGCTCCAATCGATGCCGGGCAACGAAAAAACGTGGCGCGCCTTCCTGAGCGTCACCAAAGGGCCCGGCGGTGAATCCGTGAACGCCATCGATCGCATCGGCCAGGGCCCTTGGTACGACCGCTTGGGCAGGGTCGTCGCCCTGAACAAGACCGATCTCGCACAGACGCGACCGCGCGGCGCCGATGCGGCGATCGCCAACGATCTTCCCAACGAGCACGGCATCCCCAACCACAATCCCGACGGTACCGGCAACGTCGACAACCACGACATGCTCACCGGCACGAACGCGAACGGCACGCTGCACAGCATGAACTGGAGCGCGACCTGCCACGACTGGACGAGCAGCGTGGGCGCCGATGGCAGGCCGCGCTGCGGACACCCCTGGCCGACCGGAGGCAGCGGGGGAGGGCCGGGAGGCATGATTTTCGATGGAGGATTTCGCATCGACGGGGGATTTCCCATCGACGGGGGATTTCGCGTCGATGGAGGAATCCGTCCACCGGGATTCGACGGCGGCCCAACGGGGGATCTCTCGAACTGGATGTCCTCGCTCGACGAGTCAGGTTGCGCCCCTGGCGTGAATCTCATTGAAACAGGACCGCCCAACCCCTCCCACGACACCGTCGGTTCCGGCGGCGGATACGGCGGATTTTACTGCTTCGCACTTTCACCGTGAGGTTCGGTGAGCGCTGCACGCCGCAGGGGGCGAGTCTCTCACCAGCGGCCCGCGACGTTGGCCCCCGCCGACTGCGGTCCAGCCCACGGCACCACATCGATTCGGGCCGCGGTGCTCGATCGGCTGGAAGGAGCCGTCAACACGAGCGCCACGCCGCCCAACGCCGCAGCACCTCCGAACGCGAGCGCCACGTTGCACGCCGTCGCATTCCCTTGTGCTCGAGCTTCGATTTCCGTGATCTGCTGTCCTTCGTCGGGTGTGCAGTGGACGCCCGACCGGCAGATCGCATCTCGGTCGGCGAGTTGCGAAACAACGGTCAATCCGAAAGCGACCCCCACGCCCGCGCCGATCACGCCGAGACCGGCGAGAAGATAGCCCACGGTTCGCTGCGTGCTTCCACGCCCCTGCCGATCCGCCGTCGAAGACGACGCGGCGTCGATGGGTGGTAACCCCGAGATCGGACTCGACATGCCGGCGGCGGAAGGCGCGCCGTCGTCCTCGAGGGCGGGGACGGTGATTTCGATCTTCGCTCCACCCGAGCGCACTTCGACCGTCTTGGTCCAAGCCTTTTTTCCCGGTGCCTGGGCCAGAAACGTGTACCGGCCGGGATCGACGGGCATCGTGGACCCCCAGACCGCACGACTCACGAGCTCGCCATCGCGCCGAATTTCGAGGCCAGCGACTTCAACTTGCGTGACATGGAGGAGGACGCTGGACAACTTCGGTTCCAGTTCGGCGGCGCGTGCGCGCGCGACTTGTTCCCGACGCTCGTTGCCGCCAGCGGCGTTGCGCCGTGCCGCGATTTCGGCCGCCTCTTTGAAGCCGGCCCAGGCGCTGGCGATCTTGCCCACTTTCTCGTGACAATCGGCAAGGTGAAGCAGCGTGCCCAGCTGCGGATCGCGCCTTTGGCTTTCGGCGTATTTGGGACACGCGGCGGCAGGTTGACCGGCCGCCATGAGCTTTTCGGCATCATCGAAGAGCTGGATGGCAAGCGCTGCTTCCGCGGAGCTGGGTTGGGCCGTCACCCGCGATGACAAAGCGGCCAGCGCCAGGACCGTCGCCGCGAGGCGTTGGTGCTGCGTCACAAACGCCCTCCGAGTTCATTGCTCTTCGTCGTCGCTGGCGGCAGAGCTTTGGGAATCGCCACCGCCGAACTGAGTGCCCGCGGGGCCAACGCGGCCGCGGGTGGACGGGCGGGCAGAGGACGCGAAACGCGCGTTGGCTCGGCTCGGGAGGATGCCGGGGCTGACTCGAAACCGGCGGCCGCGCTGGACGCCGCGACACTTGTCGATGCCAGCGGAGCGACGGCTTCGGACGGGCCCGGAGAAGGCGAGGGCGGAGCGGTCACGATGGCGCTCCCGGGTTTCGCTGCGGCATCGCGTGCCGGCATCGCCGTTTCCGAAGGGGTCCCTTGCAGCACCCAGGTCGCCGCGATGGCTCCCACACCGAGCCCGAACGCCGCCGCAATGCCGAGCAACCCAGCGCGATGTCGTCTACCTCTCGCGCCGGTCTGTCCCCACGACGCCATCGTCGCCGGCTCCGATGGTGCGCTGGGTGGGTTCGACGAAGGAGGCAGCCCCAACGCGCTGTCCGAAAGCCCGGCGCTCTGAATGACGCGAGAGATGCGATCGACCGAGCCCCGCGCTCGCTTGGGCGCGAAAGGAGCCAGCGCCACCGCGAGCTCCGCGACGTTCGAATACCTTTTCTTTCGATCCTTCTGCAGGCATTTCGCAAGGACCACGTCGAGACTCGCCGGCGTCTCGGGAAGCGTCCCTCGAAGCGGCGGCGTGGGTTGGCTGGCGATGCTCATGCACACTTCCGGCAAGTTCTCGCCGCGAAAGGGGGCTCGGCCGGAGATGAGCTCGTAGAGGATGACGCCCATCGACCAGATGTCGGCACGGGCGTCGACCGAGCGGGCCGACAACATCTGCTCGGGCGACATGTAGAGCGGCGAGCCCATGATGGCGTCCGCGTGGGTCATGTCGAGCCCCGGACCGAAACCGGTTACCTTGGAAATGCCGAAATCCAGCACCTTGATCGACAGAAGACCGTCCGGCCGGCGGATGCAAAAAAGGTTGGCCGGCTTGAGATCACGATGGACGATTCCGAGCCCGTGCGCCTCGGCCATGGCCTCACAGGTCTGCAAAATGAACTCCACCGCTTGATCGATCGCCAGCGGGCCTCTTCGCTGCACCCACTGCGCCAGATCTTCGCCGTCGAGGTACTCCATGATCATGTAGGGGCAGCCGTTGTCGAGCGTTCCGACATCGCTGACCCTCGCCACGTGTTCGCTCTTGATCCTCGCGGCCGCGCGCGCCTCGCGTTCGAAACGGGCGACGGCCTCGCCGTTGGTCAAGGCATCGGGATGCAAGAACTTGATAGCGACGCGCTCTTCGAGACGCAGATGTCGCGCCGCCACGACGATTCCCATCCCGCCCGAGCCGAGCACGCGCTCGACGCGGTATTTGCCGACCAGCACGTCGCCTTCCCGTGCCGCGATCCGATCGTCGTCTTCACTGCGCATCGGCCCGCCGTATCCTCTGGATTCCAGAAAGCAGGCCAGGACGGAATCCGATTGCCCGCAGCGACTCGCCCGTTCACTTTCGGGCACTCGGATCGGCGCGTCAAGAGGCCTGCACGATCGGGCCCGGACGAGAGCGCCGTACCGCGCGATCATGCTAGCTTCTCACTTCGCTTCGAGGCCACGTGAATCCGGCTGCAGCTCACTTTCGATGCACGGCGATGGTGGGTGTCTTGATGACAGCGGCCTGCACGTTCGATATCCGCCAAATCCAGATTGACGAGCCCGATGGCTCGGCGGGGTCCGGCCAAGACGCGACGGGAATGCCGCGCGATGCTTCCGAAGACGCAAACGACGCGCGCGCTGGATCGAGCGGCGCGGGCGGCGAAGGCGGCCACCAAGACGCAGCGCTGGACGGTCCCACGGGCGCAGGCGGTGCGGGCGCAGCCGGCAAAGGCGGCTCGACAGGAGGAAGCGGTGCGGGAGGCGCCGCTGGCGCTTCAGGCAACGGCGGGATCGGAGGCGCCGCAGGTCGAGGAGGCGTTGCAGGCGCTGGAGCGGTCGGCGGATCGGCAGGCAGCGGAACCGGTGGCGCGAGCGGTGGAGCAGGTCGAGGTGGCGCGACGAGCGGTGGAGCGGGAGGAGGTGACGGCGGGATGACGGGTGGCACCGCCGGCCAAGGAGGCACTGCAACGGGAGGGAGCGATGGCGGGACGGCCCCTGACGTGCGTGATAGCGGTGGCGGCGGCGGCTCGTTCGATGCAGCCGATGGCGGCATCATCGTTTTCTACGAAGAGACCTTCGACAGCGCTCTCGGCACTTTCACGCTTGAAAACGGGTGCGGCCCGACGCCTCCGGTCTGGTCGAACATCGCCGGCTACGCGCATGCCGCCGAGCTCGCCACGCTCGGCGTCAGCAGCATCTACAGTCCGTCGATCACCGTTCCCCCGAACGTCTCCGATCTACGGCTGCGGCTGAGCCACAAGGTCGACACCGACGAAGGATATGACGGGGGACAGCTTCTCGTTTCCATCAATAACCTCCCCGCCGAGGTGGTGACAACCTTCACCGCCGGACCCTATACGATGGAGGGCTCCAACACGAACCCCATCACTTGTGAAGTGAGCCCCGTGCCCAGTTGGTTTCCCGCGTGGTCGGGCCCGCTCGGGGAGTTCCAATCGGAGGTCAATCTGTCCGCCGCTCCGTTCAACGTCGTGGGTGGCAACACCGTGTCGATTCGATTTCGGATGGTGGTGGACAACCAAGACGCGGGTAATGGGTGGGACATCGATTGGGTGCGGCTCACTGGGCGATCGCCCTGAGCTGGCTCGGGTGGTGCAGGCGTTCTCTTGGCCATTCTTCCGGCGTCGTGGTGTGGCACAACTTGGGCCACACTTCGTGTTCGCCTCGACGCTCGCACCGGCCTGTGCCGGCCGCGGGGGCCCGTGTATTTTCCGTCATCCACGAGGTACAGTGCGGGCCACCTCCAGCGGTGAGCCAAATATTCTTTTGCGATTCTCTGTCTCGTTGAGGAAAAGCGGTACGGCTTTGATTTCGAACAAGAAGGTGGATGGGCTTTCCGGCGAGGTGGAACGGACGAGGTCCGGAAACGGGGGCCCACGTCGATGACGTCGAAGCCGGCGCACGTACGAACGCCGTCGGCGCAGACGTTGGCCGGGGCACTGTCCCGGTACAGAGCGCGCGCGAATTGGAAGCGGATCAGCCAAGCTCTCACGTGGTCGGTGTTCGTTGGTGGCGCGATTTGGAGGTGGCTTTACGTCGTGCACCATCACGATCCACGCGACTACGTGTATGCAGACATGGCAATTTATGTGGACTTGGCCAAGCGATTCACGGAAGCGGGGTACGAGCCCGGCGTCGCGGACATGGCGCATCCGCTCGGACTGCCGACGGTTCTCTCGTGGCTCTACGCACGCGACCCGAGCATGCAGACGATGGTGTACTTTCAGTTCATCGTGTGCGCGCTCGTGCCGCTCGCCGTGGGTGGACTCGCCTGGGTTGCCTTCGGCGCTGGCTCCGGCAAGCTCGCCGTCGCGGCGTCGAGCCTGTACGTCCCGTTCGTGGACTACGGAGGCTATTTCCTGACCGAGATCCACCTCGCCTTCACCTTCGCGCTTGGCGTGGGGCTCGCACTGTTCGCCGTTCGGCAAAAAAAAGTCGCTCTGGCCGTGGCGATCGGACTGCTCGCCGGCTTGGCCTTCTCGCTTTCGCAAGTGACCAAGGTGATGGGGTTTCCGGCCATGGCTTGCTTTCTCTTTTTCTTCGCCGCCATCTGGCGCGGCCCGCCGCGCAGAATCCGCGGGGTGGTTCTCTTGGCGGTCGTGCTCGGTGCCGTCCCCATCAACGCCTGGCAATTCTCACGCTGTACGACGGCGAACCACGGTCACTTCTGCCTCGGCACGACCAAGGGCGCGTCTGACTTTCTGCTCGGTCATTACGGTCGCATTTACAGCATGACCTGGCACGATCCGGGAGGCGAAGTCATCTGGTTCGGCAGTCCGTCGGCCGCCCAGCACGGGTACACCGAGCGCCCCGAAATGGACTTCGGACTCTCCGACAATGCGAAAAATCTCCAGATGGGCATGCGGTGGATCAAGGACAACCCGCGGTCGGCCCTGTTCCTCTCCCTCGAGCATGTCTACGATCTCTTCTTCGGCTCATTCCCCTGGCCTAGCGTCGCGACCAACTATTGGCTCTACGCGGCGGGGGGCCATTACCTCTTCATCACGCTGCTGTTTTTCCCGTCGTGTGTTCGTCTACTCGACATTCTGAGAAGGGACGGCCCGGGTGCCCTGCTCGGCTGCACCGAGGTCCTTCTACTCGCACCGCTGATCGGGCTCGTCGTCACCGCCGCCATCGGGACCGGGGAGCCGCGCTACCGATTTCCCTTCGACAGCCTGTTCATCGTCGTCTCCATCGAGTTCTTTCGGAACTTCAGGATGAGACGCACGGGCGCAGCGTGAAGATGGCACGACGACCGATCTCGCGGTCCTGAGGGGACCGTCGAGGGCGGTGAGGGTCCGTTTATCAATACCTAAAATGGCCACATATGGCTAAATATGGTATTGATCATCCATGGTCCCGTCGCCGCGCCAAGGAATCGAGATGTTTCACCTCGTCTTCCTTCGCGCTCTCGTGGCCAAGGGGGAGGACAAGAGCCTCATTTCGCTGAAAGGAGGCTGCAACCTTCGTTTCTATTTCGGCAGCATCCGCTATTCGGAGGACATTGACTTGGATGTCGCGGTGACGTCCAAGGAAACGCTGAGGAACAAGGTCGAGCGTCTCCTGCGATCACCTCTCGTCACGGCACCGCTCAAGACGCGAGGGCTCGAGATCGCCGAGATTTCGAGCCCGAAGCAGACCGATACCACGCAGCGTTGGAAGCTCGGTCTACGTAGCCGAGGGCTCGAGCTGGCCGTGCGGACGAAAATCGAGTTCTCACGCAGAGACGCGATGGTCGGAGCCGCTTTCGAGGCGGTCGACCCCGATGTGCTGCGACCGCACGGTCTGACACCGTTTCTCGCGACGCACTACACCACGCAGGCCGCCGTGTTGCAGAAGGTCCTGGCGCTTGCAGGCCGCGCTGAACCGCAAGCACGTGACGTCTTCGACCTCAACCTACTTCTTGCTCGGCCCGAGGCGCACGAACTCGAGCTCACCGATGCCGAGAAGCGCCGGCTCGCCAAAGCTATCGACCACGCGATGGGTATTTCCTTCGACGAGTACGCTTCGAAGGTCGTCGCTTACCTCGAGCCGAGCCAGGCGGAGCTCTACGGGGATCATTCGTCGTGGGAGGCCATGCAAGAGGCCGTCGTATCTCGGCTCGAGGCCTGGCGATGAATTCGCGCGACGCCTACGCGGCGCTCCGCAAACTTGGCGTGCCGGTGATCGAGACGGCGGATGCCGCCGCCGCGCTTCACCAATCCACGCCGGCAGCCACCAAGACGCTCTCGCGGCTTGCGCAAGCGGGGCTCCTCACGTCCGTTCGCCACGGTCAATGGTGGGTGGACGGCGCGGTCGACCCCTATCGCCTGCCGGAGTATCTGACCGCTCCGCTCGGGAGCTACATCTCGCTGCATACCGCTTTGCATCTTCGCGGTCTCGTCGAGCAGATCCCGCAGGTCGTCTATGCCGTTTCGCTGGCGCGTACGCAGCGGATCGCCACGCGGGTCGGCACCTTCTCGATCCATCACGTCGCGCCCGAGGTATTCGGTGGCTACGAGGAACTGAAAACCGGCGTCAAGCTCGCCACCGCCGAGAAGGCACTCTTCGACTTCGCCTACCTTTCGGCGGGCCGCTCACGCATTTTCACTGCGCTGCCCGAGCTTTCGCTGCCGCGTGGCTTCCGTCGCGCCGAGCTCAAACGTTGGGTCGCCAAGATCCGCGCCGAACGAAGCCGCACGATCACCCAACGAAAACTGGAAGTGTTTCTGGCCGCGGCGTTCGCGTAAGAGAGCGCGCCCGGCGACAGAGGCCGAGATGCTTCGGCGCGGCGTTCTAGAGCGACATCACGAACGCGACCAATGCGTTGCGGTCCGCGGCGGGCAGGGCCATCAGCCGCTCCTTCACTTTCTGCGCCTCGCCTCCGTGCCAGAGCGCCGCTTCGAGAACGCTCGCCGCGCGGCCGTCGTGCAAGAGACCGGTGTTGCCGTTCACGTCCTTGTGCAGCCCGATGCCCCACAGTGGCGGGGTGCGCCACTCCGATGCTCCCGCCGGAGCGTCGGCGACTTCAGCGATGGCAACGCCGCTGTCATCGGCGAGATCTGCTCCCATGTCGTGGAGCAAGAGGTCGGTGTAAGGCTTGATCGCCTGATCGCGCAGCTCGCTGAAGGGGTGATTTTTTCCGGTGACCACGTCGGTGACATGGCAATTGGCGCAGCCGACCGTCTTGAAGAGTTGCTCGCCCTTCAGCACCTCTGCGGTTTCGTGGTTGCGCTGCGGCGGTACGCCGATGAGCCTCATGTACGTGGTGAGACGCATGAGGTCGTCGTCGGAGAGCTCCGCCTTTCCGCTCTCCGGCAAGATGCTCGTCCCGACGCCGAGATCGGCCGACGCTGCATCGGCCACCTGGTGCGCGATGCTCGATTTCTCGGCCTTCCACCCGAAACGGCCCATCCTGAGCACGCCGCTCACCGGGTCCTTGACGAAGCTCGCACGCCCCGAGATGCCGTCTTTCGTGCAGTCGAGTCGATCCGCACGCGCCAGGATGGTGCCCTCGTCGATGGCTTCGAGAAGGCCGAGGCCCACGAGCTTGCGCGCGAGGCGCGCCGAGAAGCGCGAAGCATCGCCCTTCATGGCAGTCACCGCGAACTTGGGCCGGGTCAAGTTGACGACCGTGCCGTCGCCGAGCGTGACGGTCTTCGGCTCGCTCCCCGACACCGTCGCCGACCCTTCCTGGAGCTGCAGCTGGTTTCCCAGATCGACGTTGCCGTACAGCTTGAAGACCATCGACGAGGTCTCGCTGAGAGCACCCTTGAGCAGCACGCCCGGGCCGTTGTTGATGTGGCAATTGACGCACGAGTTCGCGTTGAAGAGCGGTCCGAGCTTCCCCATTTGCTCGGTGAACACCGGATTGCCTGCCTCGCTATGGACGCCGGTCTTGAAGTTGGTGTGAAAGAGCCGGCGACCCTCGAGAAAGTGCTGCACGTTCTCTTGTTGGGTATTGAGGGCCATCTGGCTGAAGTACATGGGCGGCTCTGCGAACATCCAGGCGATCGTGGTGTCGCCACCGGTCCGCGCTTCCGGCGCCGGGCCCGGAGACTGATCGTAGTCGAGGTTGTTGGGGGTGAGACCGCCCACACCGATCGCGTAGCGGAACGTGTCGCTGTAGTACGAGTCGCGCGACCCTTTGGTGGTGAGCGCCGCCGGATCGGTGAAGATCCCGAACTCGAACTCGAAGTTCTGACCGACCGTCATCGTGCGGCCCTGCGGAACGGACTTCTGGTCGAATTGCTGCACCTGTGCGACGGGTCCCATGGGCGGCATCGGCGACGCCGCGACGTCGACCATGTAGTGATTCTCGGCAAACGTGGCGTTGTTGCCCTGGATCTTCCAGGCGCGCCAGTTGGTGATGCGGTTGCCGGCGTGGTCCGGCATCGTGATGGGCAGGTACGTCACGCGAATCGATTTCGTGCCCGTGGCCGTGAGGTCTTCGACGATGAACCCGTAGCTCCGATCTTCGAAGTAGTGCGGACCATAGGTGCCGAAGGAGCCCTCCTTCTCGTGACGTCCGCGCACCCTGCCGGCGCCGCGGGTCACGATGGCGCCGTCGGCGCGCTTCGTCACGATCGGCGGATTTTTCGCATCGCCGACGGCAAAGAGCGGTACGAGGCTGCCGAGCGCCGTGGTGTCGATCCCGGGGCGAATCGTGCCGCCGGTGAAGTACGCGTAGATGACGGCGAGATCCGCGTCGCTGATGAGATCCGGCGGGTATGCCGCCATGCCCTTGGTGCTGCCCGTGCGAACCCGATTCTTCAGGTCGTCGAGGGTTCCCTTGAACTGGTAGAGATCGGGGTAGCGCAAATTGGCTTGGCCGCTTTGCGTGTGGCAGGCGCTGCAGTGGGTCGTGAACGCGCCCGGAAGCGTGCCGTTGCAGGTGTCGATCGGCGGCTGGGTCGAACCGTCCGTCGACGGGCCCGTACCGCCGGCTCCGCTGTCCGTCGTCGAGCCGGTGCCGCCTGCGCCGCCCGCGCCGCCGGTACCCTGCGTGCCACCCGCGCCTGTCGTGGCGGGGCCGCCGGTCGTCGCCCCTGCACCCGTCGTTGTGCTGCCGCCTGTCGCGCCCGTCGCCCCTGTTCCGGAGGTCGTTGTCGTTGCGCCCGTCGCTGAGCTGCCCGCGTCAGGCCGACCGGCGCCGCCCGAGGAGTCGATGGTTGCGGTGCACGAAAGGACGGCGCCCGCCAGGATGAATCGCGACAGAAAGTGGAACGTGTGCCGAGTCGCGAGCATGGGCTGTCCTCCAAGCGCAAAACGGAGGGGCGTCCCCGCATTTGCGACCTCGTGTGACAGTTGATGTCCGCACCGGCGGAAAACCGTGATCGCGCGCGCGAATGGCCTGCATGCCTACATTGGCGCCCAAGAACTCCCCGGAATTCGCCGGCTTTTCCAGACCAACACGTCCTGGCGCGACAATTGCGCATACGCAGGAAGTCTCGCGCGTCACGGTAGGCGCCTTCTTCGGACACCAAGAAGAGACGCCCACCAGCGGTCGACGAAACGGACGTGTGTGCGTACTATCGAATCACGCGGACGATTCAACCCCGTCCGAAAATCTCCGGACCGCAAGGAGCTCCTTGGAAGTCATGAAACAGCGGTGCTGGACGCGTCTTTCGCTGGGGCCGGCCAAGAGCCCCCTCTTGTGGGGCTCCTTCTGCTTCATGCTCCTTGGCGCGTGCGGCGAGGGAACATCGCCGTCCGGTCCCGCCACCGGAACTCGAGGGGGTACAGGGGGGCCAAGCGTCGCGGGCGCCGGTGGCACGGGTAACGGCTCGACGGGCGGGGGAACCTCCGGCGGCGCAGGAGGTGCGAGCGCCGGCGCAGGCGGCGCGAACGCTGGCGCGGGAGGCGCAAGCGGCGGCGCAGGAGGCGCGAGCGGCGGCACGGGAGGCGTGAGCGGCGGCGCAGGAGGCGCGAACGACGGCTCCGTCACGGGAGGCGCGGGCGGTCTCGCGGGCGCAAACGCCGGAAGCTCGGGAGCGGCCGGGATGACCGACAGCGGCTCGAGCGGGCCTCTGGACTCCAGCACGATCGACGCGCGCGACGGAGATTCTTCTTCGCGCTCGATTCGCGTCACCGCCACGAAGGAGCTGCACCAACACACTTTCAAACCGAGCCAGGCCGACGCCGACGTCAACCCCGCCACGACCTTCAGTGATGGGAACGAAGTCGCGCTCATCGATCCGCGCGCAGTCACCATCATGGGAAAACTGGTCGTGACGCTCGGCGGCTCCGGAAGTACCGCGGGCTACGTGGGAGGCGTTGGCAACTTCGTGGCCGCGCGCGGGTTCCACGTTTTCGCGGTGACCTACTACACGGAGTACAACATCGTGCGCGCGGACGCCGCTTTCTACGGCGACGCTCGGCTCGAAGTCTTCGAAGGCGTCGACCACACCGAAAAATACGAATTTGCCACGGTCCACATCACCAAGCCGGACTGCATCGAGGTGCGCGTCGCCAAGGGGCTCAAGTATTTGCAAGGCCTCTACCCCGAAGAGGACTGGGGCTACTACTTGAATGCCGACGGGTCGGTGCGGTGGTCCGACGTCATCGTCTCGGGAATGTCCCACGGCGCGAGCGCGGCGACGCGCATCGCCATGGTGCGTACGCTCGCCGGGGCGGTCTCCCTCGCCGGCCCGCGCGACAACTCTTGTGGCACCGACCCGGCCTGCGCGACAGGCACGGTCGCCAGTTGGTTCAGTGAAGTGCCGAAGACACCTTTGGATCGCGTCTACGCCATGACCGGGGCGCTGGACGCTCAGCATCCCGAGCACCTTTTCGCGATGCAGAAGATCGGCTACGTCGGGCAAGTCGTGGATGTCGATACGACCGCGCTGCCCTACAACGCAACCCATCGCTTGAAAGCGGCGAGCGGAGACCACACCGATTTTTGCGGCGTCGCGAAATACCAAGACGCGTGCAATTACATGTTCAATGTGCCGCCCGAAAATCGGGGGGGAGTCAAGTAGCGATCCGTCCGTCAGTGCGTGGCAACACAGTGGCTATTTGACGGCCGTCGGATTCCAACTGTCCTTCCCCATCAATACGCGGCGGGGATCGTAGACGGCAGCTTCGGCGGCGGTCAGCTGGACCGCATGGGGATCGCGCGCGCGGGGATGGGCACCTGGCCCGGTCGAGTCGTGTTCGCCATACAATACCGATTTCAAGTAGTCGGTTTCGCCGGGGTGCCATTCGCGCCAACCCGCGGCCTCGATGTGAGGCCCCATTTCGGTATGAAGGAACAACACGCTGGCCTGCGGGCGCCAGGGTCGGCCGAGCCACACGTGCGTGACGCCAGGATCGGCCGTGAGCTTGCAGCGATCGAAGACGAAGAGGCTCCACTCCTGTTCGGATTGTTTGCCCTGCGCGGTGATGTAGCCAATGAGGTGCGGTTTGCTGTGAATTTCGCAGCTGTCGAAAACGGCCACGCCGTTGCCGAAGATGAAATCGACGGTGCCTTCGACCCAGCACCGCTCGAAGTACTGTCGCGCCGGCGTGCAGGCGTTGGCGCCGCGTCCGGGCGGCGTGCAGTCGGGGCTGCCTGCGTAGAGCGTGTCCTGATTGCCGATGAAGCGCATGTTGCGGAACACCGCGCGGTCGCCCGTGACCAAGAGCGCCAGCGCCTGCGCGTCCGCCGGCTGCGGAACGGGGGCGGGATGGTAGTCATTGACGAAGGACAGATTCTCGGCCCGAAAATCGCGACCCCTCACCTCGACGGTTGCCGACTTGAAAGTACCGCCCGCGGTAGCCGCGCTCTTGTCGAAAACGACGACCGTCTTGCTCGCATCGGCGTAGGGGCTGACGAGGGCGATCTTGGGCTTGTCGATCACGAGCCGCTCGCGGTAGATGCCGGGGCCGATGGAGATGACGGCGCCCGTCGACGGCGCGGCGTCGACCGCGCGCTGGACGGAGTAAAAATCCCCGCTTCCGCTGGCGGCGACGTAAAGCGTGGCGTCTTCCGGCGGAACCTTGATGGCTGCGCTGGGCGCTGCCGACGATTCGGCAAATGGGACGAAGCGCCTGCTGCAATCGAAGGGCGTGGCCGCCTCGCTCCCGCCATAGGTCACCTTGATGTCGCCGCCGGCGGGCAGGAAGTTTCCGCGCCGCGGTCCCAGCTTGATCTCGGCGTGCTCGGCCCGCACGTCTTTTTGCGGTCCGGTGACGTTGACGTTGTCGAGCGTGACCCCGAGGCGGTTTTTTTCGTCGAAGCCCAGCAGCGAAAGCGCGCCCGGCGTGACGCTGGTGACGTCTTTCAGAACGATGTCCCGGTACACCGGGATCTTGTCACCGGGAAACATGGTGTACTTGGTATCGAGCAGGATGGGATCGCCCACATTGCGCATGCACACGTTCTCGTACGAAACGCCCTGCACCAGCCCGCCGCGGCTTCGGTCGGACTTGATCCGGATGCCGCGGTCGGTCCCGTCCAAGGTCAGATCGACGACCTTCACGCCGCGCACGCCGCCGCGCGTTTCGCTGCCGATGGACATGCCGTGACCGGCGTAAAAATGGTTGTGCGCAATGGTGACGTTGGAGACGGGACCGGCCGCTCCTGCTTTGATGGCCACATTGTCGTCGCCGGTGTCGATCGAACAATGGCTGATCGTGACGTTGCTCGACGAGTCGGGGTTGATGCCGTCGGTGTTGCGCGCCGTCTTCGGCGTTTTGATCTTCACGCCCCAAGCGGTAAAGCCGTTCGTCTTTGTAGCAACGACGTGGGCGTTCGGCGCGTTGCGTAGGGTGATACGAAACAGCGTGAAGTCGTTGGATTCACGGGCCACGATGAGGCGCGGGCACGCCTGGAACCGGTCTTTGACCTTGGCCTCCTTGGCCAGGTCCCACCAGGTCACGTTCTGTCCCTTCAGCGTCGCACCTCCTCGGCCGTCGATGGCCCCGTCGCCCATGATCCCCGCGCCGGGCGCGTTCTCGGCCAGGATGAAGGGCTGACAGTGAGAGCGCTGTTCCGCGACGATCCCGCAGCTCCCCGGTGTCACGTCGTAGTCGCGCGGATTGCGCGAGGCGAACAACGCAACGCGTGCCGAAACGAGCAGGGTAACGCCCGCTTTCAGGCGCAGCGGGCCCGCCAAAAAGACGTTGGAGGTGCCGGACGCTTCGAGGACGACCGCTTTGCCCACGCCGCAGGCGTCGATGGCGTCCTGGATTCGCCGGGTATCCGGCGCGTCCTCATCGGTTTCCGCGAGCGCTCCATTGGGCGCAGCGAGGCGAGCGACGAGCACGCTGCCGGTCGGCGGGAAATGTGGCTCGGTGACGTGACGACTATCTTCGGCGCGGGCCGTGGGAAGGACGCTCCAGCAGGCCAGGAACGACGCCATGAGGGGCAGCACGCGAACGGTGCCTACGCGTGAAGTCGACATGAGCCTCCATACCAGACGCGCCGACGCGGGTCTGCAGGCTCGGCGATGGGACCGAGGTTCGCCGCCAACGCATATTCTCGTGGTCGTCGGGGCCGGTAAGTGGTATGACCACTTTCGGTCGTTCCTCCCCACTACTTTCCACGCAGCAGATATGAAGCTCACTACCGGTTGGCCTCTCGGCCACATTTTCTCGCTCCATCCTTGGCGCGCCTTCGTTCCTCGTGAGAACGCGGCCCGCATCCCGAGGAGAGATCGCTTCGCGATCTACGGTCTCACGGCAGTCTGGCTAGCGGGATGTGGCTGCTCGGGCGCGGGCAAGACCGACTCCAGCGGCGCAGCGGGAAACGGCGGCTCGGCGGGAACGGACGGCACGACGGGAAGCGGCGGCTCGGCGGGAAGCGGCGGCTCGGCGGGAAGCGATGAGGGCGGTTCGAGCCCATGCCCCGTCGAACCCCTCGGCGAAGTCGTGGGCTGGGCTTCGGTCCCTGACCTCGGCGTGACGACCACCGTCGGCGGCGCTGGGGGGCCAACTGTTGCCGTGTCGTCGATCGTGGAACTGAGGACGCACCTCGCCGGCACCGCACCGAAGATCATCGAGTTGAGGGGCACATTCCGCGGCAACCTGACGGTCGGCTCGAACAAGACCATCGTCGGATGCGGTGCGCGCATCGAAGGGCACCTCGAGATGAGCGGCTCGGTGAACGTGATTTTCCGCAACATGACCGTGGTCGGATTTGCCGTCGGCGACTGCACGCTCGACCCGACGTATGACCCCGTGGTGGGTTGCTCTTCGGGCTTCGACGCCATCTCCATTCAAAAAAACGCCCACCACATCTGGGTGGATCACTGCGACATCTCCGACGGCACCGACGGCAACCTCGACATCACCAACGGCGCCAACTACGTCACCGTCTCGTGGACGAAGTTCCATTACTCGCCGCGTACCGACGATATCGGCAACGACTCGACCGGCCTTGCCGGGCACCGCTATGCCAACCTCGTCGGAAGCACCGATACGCCCGTCACCTATGCCGATGCCAACGCCTTGAACGTCACCTGGCACCACAACTGGTGGGCCGACAACGTCTCGCAGCGGCAGCCGCGCGTCCGGTTCGGCAAGAACCACCTGTTCAACAACCTCTGGTCTTCGGCCGACGGGAGCTACTGCATTCGGGCTGGGACGAGCGCACAAATCCTCGTCGAGCGCAGCGTCTTCTCCGGCATCGTCAATCCCCAGGAGTTCTACCAGGACTCGGAGCAAACGGCCTCGATCACGGCTGCCGAGAATGTCTACGACAACACGACCGGCACCTCCGCCACCGGCGGCGCTGGCCCGCCGTTCACCACTCCGCCGTATGCGTACACGCCCGACGCGACGAGCAGCCTGCAAGACGCGATTCAACGCCTGTCCGGTCCCCGCTAGCAAGACGCCTCCGCGATCCGAGCGCTCGCGATGCTGTGATTTCTGGTTCCCGCCGTGAAACCGACGACGGTGGTGATCGTTGCGGGATGGAAGTAGTCAGGCAATCAATTCTCGTCGTAGGATGCGGTGCTGACGACGGTTGGTATTGTCCATGTGCCTTAGGAGAATTTCATAATGAAGAAGATCGGCTTCGGACTCGCCCTCATGATGATGTTGGTCGCGAGTTGCTCGGATTCGGAAAGCCCGACGACGTTCTCTTGCGAAAGCGTCAAGAGCAAATGTGCGAACGACCCCAAGCTCGACGCTGACCAGCTCCGCCAATGTAACGAAGCCCTCGGCGACGCCAAGTGCGGCCAGCTCTACTTGAGCTTTTTCCTTTGCCTCGCCGACCACCAAGTGTGCGCATCGGACGGCACGACGGATCAAGACAAGACGACAGCCGAGTGCACCCCCCAGGTCAACGCGGTCGACACGTGCGCCGGGGTGAGCGACGGCGGGACCGGGGGCTGATGCCTTCGTCGAGGTGCTTGCGCTGCGGCAGCGAGCCCCGCATTCCGACAACGCGACAGTAGGTGGCGCGGTTGGCGTGAACTCCTGGTGACGCGCGAGAGCGCGGCTACCGGACCCCGATCCGAGCGGTAAGATGTCGCCTCGTCCACATGACTCTCGCCTTCCGCTTTCCGGGATCAACGTGCCTGCTTGGGGCTGTCGCGCTCACTGTCGCAGCTTGTGAATCGGGCGAGCCGACTGGCGCCGCGCCTTTTCCCTCCGACGCCGGCTCCGATTCCGCCGCCCGCTCCGGGTCGTGGCTGAAAGGCGATCTGCACGCCCATTCGTCCCACAGCACCGACGCGCTGGACAGCCCGGTGAGCGAAGTCATCGCCAAAGCGGAGGAGCTTGGTTTCGATTATTTCTCGCTCACCGACCACGACAATCACGTACAGGGCAACATCACGACCTGGGGGGACCCGGCTTACCGCTCGGACAAGATGCTTGTGCTCTATGGCATCGAGTGGACCACCGCCAGAGGGCACGCCAACATCTTCGGAACCAAGCCCTACGACTATGCCCCTCTCTGGGCGACCCACGATACGGGCGACGGCGCAGCCGCGATCGCGGCCGCGCACGCCCAAGGTCTCTTTTTCTTCATCAATCATCCAGCTTCCAAAGACCTCTGGGAGTGTGGCTTCGACCTGGATTTCGATGGAATGGAGGTGTGGAATGCGCTCTTCGCCTTCGTGACTTCGAACAGCGTTGCCATGACGCAATGGGACGCGCTTCTCATGTCTGGCCGACGGATGACGGCACGCGGCGGCAGCGACTCCCATCATCAGAAGGACCTCGAGTCCACGTTCTTCAACATCGGCAATCCGACCACCTGGGTTTACGCGCCGGAAAAGACGGGGGCAGCAGTGTTGGAAGGCCTCAAAGCGGGCCACGTGTCGGTTAGCTACGCGCCGAGCGCAGAACGTATCGATTTCACGGCCGATGCCGACCTCGACGGACGATTCGAAACCATCATTGGCGACAACATTCTGCGCGGCGATGGGAAGCGGATTCGATTCAAGATCGACATCGTCAATCCGCGCCCAGGCACGACCTATCGGGCGACGGTCCTCAAGAACGGTGCCCCTTTCGACAGCTGGGAGAGTGAGGACCCGACCCTCACCTTCGAGGATACGCCAGCGTCCGGCGAACGTTCATATTACCGCGTGGAGCTGCGTGGACCGACACCCGACGCTCCCCCGGCGAGTGCACCCGCCTTCGGCGATTTCATTGCTCTGACGAATCCCATTTACATCGCGTTTCCGTGACGGCTGCGCGTCGCTCTGCAGCGCGCGCCTCGCTCCGGCGAACGACCACCTGTTGTGCCTATGTGCTAGGGTGACGACGTAGCTTATCGCGACGCCGAGTTCACCACCGCAACAAGGCCGCGCACACCGGCCATACGAAATCCGAGTGCTCTATCCCTTTCGAAGAACCACGATCGTCTGGGCGAGTCGAGCGATGTGCTTTTTCGCGGGCGCTGCTTGCTCCGTGTACGATGTACTCGAGCCGCGAGAGCCCGGACGAGACGGCGGGTCCGAGCCAGGCTCGATGCTGGATGCGAGTGCGGATCGTGGAGGCGGCGATCCGGGCTGTGGCTTGGCACGAGAAACCGACTGCCCCGACACCAGCGTCGACGCCACGACCGGCACTGGCGGCGCGGGCACGGGTGGCAGCGCGGGCACGGGTGGCAACGCAGGCACGGGTGGCAACGCGGGCACGGGTGGTAGCGCGGGCACCGGTGGCAACGCAGGCACGATGGGCGGCGCGGCCGGTGCTGGCGCGGGTGGAACGGCGGGGGTCGCGGACGCAGCTGGGCCAGGAAATAGCGACGGGGCGAGCGGAGCGGCCGGTGCTAGCGGTATGGGTGGCGCGGCCGGAGCTGGTGGTGGCGGCACGGCCGGCGTGGGCGGAGCGAACGACAGCGGTACTGTCGCGCGAGCTTGTCCTGCGGGACAGTTCCTTACCGGTATCGACAGCGCCGGAAGTCTATCCTGCGCCGACTTGGATGCGCTCACCCGCACCACCATCAACGAAAGCTGTTCGGTCTACTCGGGTTGGCGGGACGGGTGCGCCGGGTGCCCTGATCCACCCGGGAAATGGGGCTGGGTAAGCGGCACGAGTTGTCAGAACGGTAGCGGCACGGACAATACCTGCACGCAGGCCGATCTCGGCGGCATCACCATCCAGTTGTTCGGCCTCAACACCGATGGCGCCGTCGACGAGAACGACAAGTTTTTCACGAGTCTGCACTGCGCAACGCCTTCCGGTTCCGACGGACAAGCGACGGGAACCTGCCCGGCGGGACAGTTCGTGACGGCGCTATCGGACGCGACCTTGACGTGCACGAGCGGACAGCGCGCGGTCCTGACGTACGTTCGCAGCCATTGCTCGATCTATCTCGGCTGGCGGGACGGGTGCGGCGGCTGCAACACGATTCCCGAACGCTGGGGGCGCGCGAATGACACGAGCTGCGACGTGGGCGTCGGCTCAAGCAATAGCTGCGCTCCGGTGTCGCTGGGAACCGAGAGCGTCAACATCTTCGGAATGAATACTGGAGGGGCGGTCGATGGCTCCGACAAGTTCTACGTCACCTTTCATTGTGCCGGCGCGCCAGGCGACGCGGGACCCGTCGCGAACATCTGTCCTCCTGGTCAGCTCGTCACCGGCGTGAACGGGAATGGGACCTTGCAATGCGCGAGCGCCGACGTTGCCGTCGAACGTTACGCCCGCCAGCATTGCTTCCTCTATTCTGGTTGGCGCGATAGCTGCGGCAGCTGTACGAGCGCACCCGCCAAGTGGGGCCGCGCCAACGATACGATCTGTATGAACGGCGCGGGCACCAACGACACGTGCACCGATGCCATGCTCGGCGCCGAATCGGTGCGGCTCTTCGGGCTGAACACCGAGGGCACAGTGAACAACGATGACAAGTTTTACACCGGCTTTCGTTGCGAGTGACGACGCTGCTCGCGACTCTCGCGCGCGCTTCCCGGCGGCGCACCGAGGCTTCGCGTGGAGGGTCGACTCCCGCCCCGCGCATCCTTTGCCAGCGCGCGCGCTCCGTCAGTCCCACGGACGGCGAACGGAGGCCGAGCGACGACACGCACGTTCGCCCGCGCGGGTGCCGTCTTCCCTATCGCGTAGCTAGGCTGCGTTTTGTCCAGCCACCATGGCCTCGTAGTGAGGCGCGAGTTCATCCTTGTGCTCGTCCGCGAACGCTTCGACCGCGTTCAACGCAGCGCGAAGGATGGCTCGGTCCGTGATTCGCGCATTGAAGATACCCGACTTCCGACTCGTAATCGTCACGGCTCCAAAACCGTCAACGTTGGCGGTAAAAACAATCGGCCCGCCGGGGCCCATCTCGTAGGTCACCATGTATTGCTCTCCCGTGCCCGCGACCAGCGCGGACCCATCCATATTGGAAGGGCGCAGCCCCGTGTCAAGCGCGTCATAACACATGCGTGCCCGGACGAAGGTCGAATGCGTCGCTGTTGCGAGCTCATCTCGCGGTTGGCGGTAGGGCGCTCACGGAGTACACCATGTCGGACGAGGTATTCAGGAACCCTCTTTCTACCGTCAAAGTTCGCCCGCTGCGGTGGCTTTCTTCGCTTTGTTCCCACCTACCAACGAGGATCCCATGGCCCGTACCCTCGCCGACCGACGCACTGCCTTCCGCGCTCTGCATGCAAAAGGATGCTTCGTCCTTCCCAACCCTTGGGACGTCGGCAGCGCCCGAATGCTGCAACACCTGGGCTTTGCTGCCTTGGCCTCGACCAGTGCGGGGTTCGCCTGGGCGATGGGCCGCCCCGACTATGCAGTGACACGCGACGACGTGCTGCAGCACCTCCGCTCTCTGTGCGAAGCCGTGGACCTGCCCGTCAACGCCGACTACGAGTCGGGCTTCGCGGTGGATCCCGAAGGCGTCGCCGCGAATGTGGCCCTCGCCATCGAGACCGGCGTTGCCGGTCTATCGATCGAGGATCGCAACGTCGATAAGCTCAGCGAGCTGTTCGACCTCCCCTTCGCGGTGAAGCGTGTCCGCGCCGCTCGTGCGGCCATCGACAAGTCGGGGCACGACGTCATCCTCGTTGCCCGCACGGAAAGCCTTCTCAACGACCCCAAGGCGCTCACGCCCGCCATCGACAAACTGGTCGCTTTCGCTGAAGCGGGCGCCGACTGCCTCTATGCGCCCGGCGTGCGCGAGAAAGCCGATATCGCGGCGATGGTCCGGGCCGTGGCACCCAAGCCGCTCAATGTCGTGGTGATGCGACCCGGGCTCAACGTCGCCGAACTGGCCGACCTCGGCGTCCGGCGCATCAGCATCGGCGCCGCTCTGGCGCGCGTCACCTGGGCGGCCATGCTGGCAGCCGCTGAACAAATCAAGACCGGATCATTCGACGGCTTGGACAGAGGAGCGCCGGGCAAGCAGTTGAACGACACCTTCCGCCACTTCGTTTGAATCGCTCCCGGGTGCCCGCGCTCTCTGCGCTCGCCACGGCGAAAGAGTGCTAGGAACGGCCAGCGTGCGGCGCGTTCTCGGTGAGAGCGCTGAATTCCTGTCGCACGATGCCGGCGGGCACGCCCCCTGGCCCGAACGACCGCTCTTCGAACGTGACGCGACCATCGCGGTCCCACAGGACGACGGTCGAGCAGCGCGTCCCATGGCTCTGCGAGGCGATGAAGGGGGGCGAGAGCTCACGCTCCACGTCGACGCCGTATCCCGTATCTGGCAATTGGCCATCGGCGGCCCTTTCGCGGCTCGCCAGCAAGGTGAACATGGCCTCGACGAGGTCCTTCGGGGCGGCATCGAGTGCCTCGCTCAAGGCGCGTTTGCTCCGCTCGACCTTGGGCCACGGCTCGTTCAGCGCCGCATTGCTGATACCGTGGACCCCGCGCGCGACGGCGACGGGTGCCTCGATCGTGTGACTCACGTAGTAGAGAGAGCGGCCGTCGTGCACCAGCAGGTTGAAGGCGCCGTACTCGGCGCGATGACCCAAAACGGCCATCGAATAAGGCAGAGCGGCCTCGTCGCCGATGAGAAACGCACGACAGAGCGCTCCGCGGGAGATTCGACCTCGGCTCGAGCGGGTGCTGCGAACGTTCGTCACCGCGGCAAGCCGACCCCGCGTCGAAACGCCCAACCAGGTGCCCCCGGCGACGACGTCGCGTCCCCCATACACGCCCGGCGCGTCGGCCCAGAAGTGCGCCGGGAGCGACGGGCGGGCGTGGTCTTCGTCGCGATTCGCGGCGATCGCCAGGACATGAGCACCAACATCGTTGGCAAGGACGATGAGACACATCGGACGCAAACCTCCTTTTTCGGCGATCTCGCGGATGTGTTCTAGCGCGGCCCGCGCGTGGCGCAGGCGCGCGATGCCATTCGGGTGCTGACAGAGGGAGCTCACCTACACGAGGCAAGCGTGTGGTCGTCGCATCGCACCGGCATGGGATGCGGCTCCAGATCGTGATGACAAGAAACGGTACCTCGCTAACCTGGTCGAATGGGAAATCGATTGTCTCGTTTCTTCGGAATGGCCGCACTCTTCGTTGCGGCATGTGGGAGTGACGACGCCGGCGGTACGCCCGCGGACAGCGGCACGACGGGCAAGGACGGGAGTGCGCTGCCGAGCTGCGATAGCCTCTGCCCCGCGGTGCTGGCGCCCCAGTGCGCGCTGGGGCCCGTTTCTCAAAGCGACTGCGTCAGCGGCTGCGAGTCGATTCGCGCCGGCAAGTGCGCGGACAAGTATTGGGCGCTCTACGAGTGCGGCGGCGCCCAAGGCGTGTACGCATGCGACAGCGCAGGCCGCACCGTGGTCGTCGGCTGCGAAAGCGCTTCAGCCGCGCTCTACGCGTGCGCGATGAGTTAGCCGACTGCTAGACTTCGGCCGTGCACGGAAACAGGCGGAAGCGCAATCCCGAACGACCTCGTCCCGTTCCCGATCGAACGGAAGCGCGCACGCTGGAACGAGCTCGTGAGGCGCGGGCTCTACGCCGTAGGTCTGCCTTGGCTGCACTCCGAGCCATCCTCGGTGTTCGCCGGCGTGGGCGCCGATGCGGCACACATCGTCGAGCACATCGCGCGGTCGTAAGCCGGATCTCGCCATGGCGACACCGGAGCGGAACACCCTAGCAGCGGTTTCTCGCTGCTCGTAGGGCCGGAGGATAGTGCAGCCGTCCGAGCTGGTGCAGCACGCGCATTGAAACTAACGATCCTCGCGCTCGGAATGAATGACATCATCGGGGAAATGCGCATTCAATCTGTGACGGACCGGTCGACCGGCCGGCGCGTCGGCCTTTGCTGCGAATTGTCTTTTTCCGCATCGCGAACGCCGTGGTAGCGTCGCTTGCATGAACTCGGCACGTCTCCGCCCACGTACTGAATCGGTGCTCATTTTAGCAGTGGTGGCCAGCATCGCCGGATGCGGTTCCGCCGAACCTGCGGGCACCGGTAACCAACCGCCGCCCCCCGCGACGACGACGCCCCCCACCAAGCCACCGCCTACCGAGCCGCCGCCCCCGACATCCGAGTGGAAAACGCTCCTCACGGGCGATTGGACGATGCCACCCGGGACCGAAGGATACATTTGCGTGCGCAAAACGATCGACGAGGACCTTTTCGTCACTGTCTTCGACGCCCTCAACCCCAAGGGAACACATCACACGTTTCTCAGCATGGGTGACCCTGACGGGCCCGACGGCATCGAGCCTTGCAGCTCGGGCGTGAATCAAATGCAGCAAATCTTCGGCTCGGGCGTGGGAAGCTTCCCGCTGGCGTTTCCCAAGGGTGTGGCCATCAACATCAAAAAGGGGGCGCAGCTCGTTTTGAATTTGCACCTTTTCAACACCGGGCTGGCGGATCTAACGGGCACCTCGGGCACGCGTATTCGAACCGTGGCGGGGCCCGACGCGCCCGTCATCGCCGAACATTTGCTGGCGGGAACCGTTCGGGTCGATCTCCCGGCGGCGCAGGCGACGTCCACCACCGGCTATTGCACGATGTCGATGGACGCCACCATCTTCGCCGTCACGCCCCACATGCACAAGCTGGGTGTGTACGCGAAGATCGTGGCCGAGCGCGCCGTCGGTGGAGAAGCCGTCCTCTACGATGGACCCTACGACTTCGAAAAGCAGACGTACTATTCGATTGAGCCGGTCGCGGTCCAAAAGGGTGACCGCGTTCGCGTCGATTGCACGCACAACAACACCACCGCGGAGCGCGTAACCTTCGGCGAGAGCACGCTGCAGGAAATGTGCTTCGCCGGGGTCTACCGGTACCCGTCGGACGGGAGTCCCTTCATGTGCATTCGATGAAACAGGCGGTCAAGAAATGGTTTCACCGCGCGCCAGCATGGCCACCAGGGCTGCGATTTTCTTCGCGCGTCCGGAGGCCGTCTTCATGCTGTTCGTACGAAACGCGAGCGCGAAAAGGTCTTGGCGTCCAAGAGTTTTGAATGTTTTGCGCGCCCGAGGGCTGGCCTCGATGGCGGCGCGAAGATCGTCGGGAAGGGTGGCGGCGGTCGCGAGGCGGATGGGGGCATAGGCGGCGTCCCAACGACCGTCGGCCTTGGCGGCATCGATGTGCAGCTGGCCATGCGGGGTCATCCGGCCGGTCGCGGTCAGTCGGGAGACGTGGTCGCGGTTGATCTGACTCCAGACGCTCCTCGCTTTGCGGGGACTGAACCGCTGCAGGAAGGAGCTCTCGTCGAACGCCTTTCGGATGCCGTCGATCCATCCCCAGCAGAGCGCCGCGTCGAGCGCTTGCGCGTGGGTCACCGTCGCCCTGCCCGAGTCCTTCTTATGAATCTTCAGCCATATCTCCGTCTCGCGGGCATGGTTCGCGCGAAGCCAGGTTTCGAATGCCGCCTCCGTGCGAAAACTTTTGATCTTCTTTGGATTGGGAATGATGGGCGCCATGGGAACGGTTTCAGTTCGCGGATCGCGGCATTCAATCGCGTGAGATCAGCACCAGCCCGAGCAAACAGAACGCCGCGCCCACGCCGACCCCGGCGACGGCCCAATTGAGCTGACGCAGCGCCTCCGAGAACGATCCCCCGACTGGCCACTTCCAGGTCGCCAGGCAGCACAGCCCGATGGCGGTCAAGTAAGCGGCGACGATCGTGACCAGCGGTTGGGCGGCGCGCGGTACCGATTTCGAGGAGATTTGGTAGATGAATGCGCCGGCGATGGTGAGGAGCAACGGAACCGGCGGCGGTCGCATCGGACGAGCATGCCGGCTCTCGTGTGCGACGTCGAGTCGAGACCTACGTCGACGTCGCGATTGCATTCGGAGTGGATGGTAGAGGCGTAGCTCGACCGGGTGGAGTGGAGGCACAAGGGAGAGACGCCAACCCGGCGACAGAGCAATGGGCGGAAGGGGCGGGCACCTGTCCGAGTCCAGCGGGGCAGCGCGTCAACGCCGCTGAATGCCGGTCGCCATCGTCAGCACATCCTTGGCGTAGGGCGACTCGGGATGCTGAGCGATGAACTGCCGAGCGCGTGCACGTGCCGCATCGAACCGTCCGAGCTTGGCCAAGGCTTGAATCGCGACCACTTCGCGTTCTTGCGCGAGCCTTCCGCTCACGAAGGTGGCGCGGTGCTCGTCCGCCAACGCGAGCCCCTTTTGCGGGTCATTGCGCAGCGATTGCGTGGCGCGCTCGAGCAGATCTTCCTCGAGCGTCCGCGCGGCGCTGGGCGCCATGGTCGACGATGGCGCCGGCGTGTCCGGCGAGGTCACGTCGCCTAAGGGCGCTGGCGTCGCAGACGGTACAGCCGGTGTCGGCGCGCCCTCGTTTGGTTTTGGCGCCGCGATGCCGAGCGATGAGCGCGCGCTGACCGGCGGCAGCGCCACGGTCGAGGCGCCGCTCGCTGCTGGCGGAGCGATGACCGGCGATGGTGCGCCGTCCGTGATGCGGGCGCGCCCTTCGACCGAACCAGCCACGGACTCCTCGCGTGCTGCTGCGAGAGATGGCGGCGTCTCGGGTGACACGATTTCGTCGAGGGGGGCAACGGTCGGCGCGGCTGGCATACGCCGAGACTGCTTCGTGGGCAGAGCCGACGATGCCGCAGGCTCTGCTCTCACATGCGCGGTCGCCGCTTGATAGGCGCGATAGCCTGCGACGCTGCTCCAAGCCGCGCCCATGCCCGCCAGGGCGGCGATGCCGACTTTCGCGGCCGCGAATCGTATGCGAGGTTTGACGGGCGCGCGCCACCCGGACGTCCGCGCCCGTCCCGAATCGGAACCGAGCGGGTCGCTCCTGCGGACGACCGGCATTTGCCCACTGGTCAGAGCGAGGTCGGCGAGGACGCTGGCCTCGATGCGGTTCATCCGGCCAGCCCCAGGCAGCTCGTCGTCGGCGGCAACGTCGAGGGCCCTTTGCAGCGGCTCCGGCACGTCATCGTCGCCCGTGCGGAGCGTGGGAACGTCGCGGCGGCTCATCGTTGGGTCTCCTTGGCATCGAGACGCGCGAAGAATGCCTTTACTTCCTTGCGCGCGGCGTGCAGCCGCGAATATGCGGTCTGTAGCGGGCACGAAACGGCTTCGGCGATCTCGGCCATGTTGAGCTCCTCCAGCTCGTGAAGAACGAAGATGGCGCGTTTCGGTTCTTCGAGACGAAGAATGGCCTCGTCGAGGAGGCCGCGCAGGCGACGCCACTCCATCGCGTCGTGTTGCGCGGGCGGCGTAGGGGCGTCGTCCTGCTCATTCAGCTCGTCGCAGACGCGCTGGCGGCGACGATGTTCGCTCGCCACGCGAACGGCGACGCCGTAGATCCAGGGCCGCAGCGAGCGGGCGGTATCGAGTTCGGGCAGTCGCCGATGAACGACCACGAACACCTCCTGACAGAGGTCGTCGGCGTCGGCGTGTGCGGCCCCCAGTCTCCTGAGAAGACGCCAAACGTAGGGCGCGTGCGTACGAAAGACGGCGGCGAAAGACGGGGCCTCACCGAGCTCGCCTTCGCGGATGGCCGCAGGCGCGCTAGAAATGGGCCTCATATCCTTGTCTGGCCGCGGCAACGCTCAATTATGGACCAAAATGGAGCATGACGCCGAGCTGCGCGCCCGCGGCCATCGCCGGCATGCGCCAAAGGTCGACGTCCGATCCGTCCGCGGCCCGGTGATAGAAAGTCCAACGTGTTGTGGGCACGGCCAATGTTGCAGCCGCTGTCAACCAAACCGGCGATGCGAGTCGCAAGAGCCCCAGTGCCCGGCCGTATCCCTGGAACACCGGGCGGCGCAAAGTCTCCACGCTGGACCCAGCTCCATTGGCGGTAACGACCCCTGCGGTGGCCCCCGCGCAAAGGCCGAACCTCAACGTCGAGGAGCGCACCACCACGGGACAGACGCCAACGGCCAGATCCGCGCGCGAAAAGGAGCCTTTGACCGCACCTTGTGCGGTGGAGTCTGGCATCCACAGGTCCGAGCTGAGGTCGATCATCCAGGAAGGAGACAGTGCCATCGTGGCGCGCATGGCCAAACCGACGGCGGTATTGGGCAGCACACCCCAACCGACGTCGAAAGCGGGACCGACCTCGGCTTGACCCGCCGAAGTTCGGTCGGTATCGGCGCGCGCCGACGTGCGCTCCAAGGCGGTCGGCGTCGCGACGGCCGGCGCGGCCAAAGGGTCGCGCACCGCTTCGAGCGGTGAAGATGGGCCGGGCGCGTCGGGTGCCGGACCCTCTGCCGACTGGGCGAGCAGCCCGACGGCGATGACGATGGCGCGGTTGAGCGATGTGCAACTCTCTTCCGGGCTCGTGAGCTCACGCTGTCCGATGGGATGGCCGTTCGCGTCGGAAGCCCGCAGTGCGACGTGCCAACCGGGTCGTGCGGGCGCAACCCACGCCTCGACGATGCGCGTTGCCGCCGTCGGACTGACGAAGACCTCACGACCGAGGTGGCGTTCGACGCTGCGCGCCAACCCCCCGGCGTCGATACAGCTCTCCGCGCCGGGGAGTCGCATCCAGTTCAGAGAGAGCGCGACGCGCGGCTCTCCCTCGGCGCGGACGACACCCGCCGACAAGGGTCCCAACGCACAGCAGAAAAAACTCAATGCGCGCCGCACTACTCACTGAGTAGCCGACCCCGCGCTCCGTCCACAACTCCTTTTGCCACCTACTTCGATGGGCGACACCGGCACCATCGATTCGATCATAATGGCGAGTCGAAATGTCCAGTCGTCGATAGAAGGAATCGTCATGGCTGACCTGCATGGGCTTATCGGGGCGTGGTGCTTGGTGCTCCTTTGTGGGTGCGATGGTCGCTTGATGATAAGCGAAGACGCACGGGATGCCGCGAGCTCCGACGCGAATGCCGGCGGCTTGGGAGGTGGCGGTGGCTCGGGCGGGGCAGGCGCGAGCGCAACGAGCTCCGGCGCGGGGGGAGGTAGCGGTACCAGCGGTGGCGGAGCGGGCGGTGTGACGAGTGGAACCGGCGGCAACGATGCTGACGCGTCGGCTGGTAGCAGCGGCACAGCGGGCGGCTCGGCTGGGCGTGCTGGATTTGGCGGCGTCGGCGGGTCGGCGGGCAGCAGCTTGCGCGACGGAGGAGCCGAAGCGGGGCTTCCGCCGTGGCCCAATCCAGTGTGTCCCGCGGGCAGCGGGTCCCCGCTCTTGGGGACTTGGGTGGGGTACGTCGAGAATTACAAGTTCGCATCGGGGTCTGATGCGGTACGGGTGACGATTCTCGGTGCCGACGACGCCACCTTGTGCGGCACGATCACCTTCGGTACCAATGCCCTTCCACCGCCGCCCCAAGATGCCGACGTGGGCTACCCGGTTGGAATGGACTTCGGACTTACCGTGCCGGCCCTCTCACCTCTCGAGGGCTTCCCGCACACTCTCCAGAGCGGGTCCATAGCGGGTAAGCGCGGCAAGTTCGAAGCCATCTTGTACGAGCCTTGGAAGGCATGGTGCGCGCTGCAACACACGACCTACCTCTGGTATGACGATACGTTCAGCTGCGTCAGCGATTGGCTGGCGATCTATCCGCCGGCGGGCAGCGGAATGCCCTGCGCTCAAACGAATCCCGGCACGAACGAGAGTGTGCCGATCGATTGCGGCAAGCTCTCACTCTGCGGTCGCTCGAAGGCCGTGTGCGCCTGCGACTTGATCGGATGCACGGCACAGCCGAAGAACGGCTCGGCGGTGTTCGACGGCCAATTCATCGGCGGCGAAGCCACTGGGACGATCAAGCTTCCCAGTATCGGCATGCCCTTGGTCAATGTGTACTTGCAGAAGAGCGAGTGATCGCGGCCCGCTCTGCCGCCGAGTGCACCAGCCGGAGGTCGATCGGTCATCATCGAGCGGCAAGAGAACTAGCAATGACGAGAAGGCGCTGATTTTTGGTGGAGGTTGTATGCGATTGTCAAAGGCGTGGTGGGTGGTGCTTCTGTGTGGCTGCAGCGGTCGTTCGCCGATTGGCGAGAACGCTCCTCGCGAAGGCGGAGCGCCCGATGCGAGCGCCGATGCCGCCGGCGCAGCAGGTGAGAGCGGCAGTGCTGGCGCGGGCGGCAGTGCTGGCGCGGGCGGCAGTGCCGGCGCGAGCGGCAGTGCTGGCGCGGGCGGCAGTGCTGGCGCGGGCGGCACTGCCGGCGCGGGCGGCAGTGCTGGCGCGGGCAGCGGCGCCGGTGGGCGTGACGCAGGGTCCGTCGATGGGGGTATGCCATGGCCCGATCCCCCGTGTCCCGCGGGGAGCAGTTCCCCACTATTGGGCACGTGGACTGGCTACATCGAGAACTACAACCTGCCATCGGGATCGGATGCACTACGCGTCACGATTCGAGGCGCGGACGACGCTGCGCTGTGTGGATCCATCACATTCGGCGTCAAGGAAGGTCCACCGCCGCCCGATCCCAACGAGGACTACCCCCCCGGCCATTTCAGCGGCTACGGGACCAAGTCGCTATTGCCAATCGATGGTTTTCCCTATACCGCCCAGAATGGGGTCGTCGTCGGGCAACGCGTGAAGCTCCGCCTGTCTCTCTATGAGGTTTGGAGGTCGTGGTGTGCACCGCAAACGTCGTACTTTTGGGACGATTCTTTGGGGATCGTCGTGTACGGCTGTACTCGCGCCTGGAGACCGAACATTGCTTCCCCCATCGACTCCGGCCTGCCGTGCGAACAGGTCAACCCCGCCACGGGGGAAACGGTGCCGATCGCCTGCGGCAAGCTCGTTCTGTGCGGCTACCTTGCCAGGTCCGTGTGCGCCTGCAACGCGACCGGATGCACCAGTCAGCCCGCTGAAGGGTTCGCGGAATTCGAAGGGCAATTCACCGCCGGGGAAGCAAAGGGGACGATCCGGCTCCCGGACACACCGCAGTCCTTCAACGTGCACCTCACGAAGACCGACTGATCTCTCGCCCCTCAACGACGCATAACAGCTTCGCTATCGCGTCAAACAGCACCGTGCTCAGCGCGTCCGGGGGGACGGCGCCTCGACGAAGGCGATGGCGACGTCGAGTCGAAGACCTGCCGTCGACGTCCCCATTGCATTCGGAGTGGACGCCGGAGCTCCACTCCGCGCGTATCGGTCCCGGGCTCGCGCGACGGAACCGTGATCAGGGCAAGAACTGCCTCCACATGCGCGGAGTTTGCGCGGTCGGCGTCGTAGTGGCGGTGAAACATGCCTACGATGCGTATCGTGGGCTTGGTACGCCGCTCGCTCTGGCGTGAGCGACACCCATGCCTTCCGCCCATTGAGGACGAATTCGCCTTCCGCGTCCACGGCCAGGGCGCGAAAAGGGGGACATCTCCTACCCAGGGAGCACGGTGCGTGCTTTCAGCTGGGCATCCCATCGTCACTGCCCTGGTGAGGGAGCGACCGGGGAGCTCCACGGCCCAAGTTCCAGCGCCTGGGGGTCAACGTCCTTTTTGGCGCGCTGCTCTTCGTGGTGGTCGGCTCGATGACGGGTGAGTGGCTGAGTGTGAAAGGATACCTGTCCGGCGACGCGTGGTTCTACTTCGGCCACAGCGGCTATGAGTACATCGACCTCGGGCGTTTCTTTCAAATCGCGCTCTTGATAGGCCTATTTCTGTGGTTCTTTCTCGTCGCCCGCGCGGTCGTTCCCATCCTGCGGCGGAAGGACGAGCAGCGGCCCATTTTGATCCTCTTTCTCATTTCGTCCCTCGCCATCGCCGGTTTCTACGGTGCCGCCCTCGGGTACGGCCACCACACGAACCTCGCCGTGGCGGAGTACTGGCGATGGTGGGTCGTGCACCTCTGGGTGGAGGGCTTCTTCGAGGTATTCGCGACCGTGGTCATCGCGTTTCTCTTCGCGCGCATGCAGCTCGTCAACGTCAAGGCAGCCGGACGCGCGGCGCTCCTCTCGGCCACCATCTTTCTATCGGGTGGCATCATCGGCACGCTGCATCACCTCTACTTCTCTGGCACACCGACCATCGTCCTCGCGTTCGGTTCGGTCTTCAGCGCGCTGGAAGTGGTTCCCCTGATGTTCATCGGGTACGACGCTTGGGAAAACCTGCGCCACGCGCGCGGTCAGCGATGGGTCACCCGCTACCGCTGGCCAATCTACTTTTTCGTAGCGGTGGCGTTCTGGAATCTGCTCGGTGCCGGGGTGTTTGGCTTCATGATCAATCCGCCAATTGCGCTCTACTACATGCAAGGTCTCAATACGACGCCCGTTCACGGGCACGCGGCGCTCTTCGGTGTATGGAATGCTCGGAATCGGGCTGATGTTGTTCTGTTTGCAGCTCCTCTCGCCCCAACACAGGCCTGCCGACAAGCTCGTGAAATGGTCGTTCATTCTCTTGAATGGAGGTCTCTTCGCGATGGTCGTGGTGAGCCTCCTTCCCGTTGGGCTCATGCAGACGTGGGCGTCGGTGAAATTCGGCTATTGGTACGCTCGAAGCCCCGAGTTTCTGCAGACGCCGATCATGCAGCAACTGCGCTGGCTCCGTGTGCCCGGTGACACGGCATTCGCGGCGGGGATCGTGATGCTGGCTCTCTCGGTCGTGCAGATGAGTCCGACCGGCGCCGGCTCGGGTCGACTCACCAACGCCGCGCCCGAGCATCCGTCCGGCGCCATCGCCTACCTAACGTCCATCCCATGGAGCGCCCGTTGCCCGCCCATGGCGGCAATCGAACGGTTCACCGCGGCGTCCCTATTGCGATGCGCTTGACCGCGGGTATTCGAGTTGCATGGCGACGATGTCGGCTGTACGGATTCCGTAGCGATCGCTGATGCCGTGCAGCGTTTCGTCCAAGGCTCTTGCCGGTTGCCGATCCCCGATCGCCGGAAGCAGATGCTCCGCCGGCCAGCTCGCCGCGACCTGATCGGGAACGATGCGGACGCCGTTGCGCGTCTGCTGCGCGCCGTCCGTGCGAGAGAACGTGACCACGCGTGACCGGTAGGTCCGCGACCAAGCGTCCACGGCCAGGGCCAGCGACACTTCGTCGACACCGGGCGTAAGCTCCATACCGAGTTGCTCTCGGTTCCAGAAAGCGACCGTGTTGCCGAGCACCGTCAACGCAAACGGGCGCGTGACCTGGAACGCGTCGCTGTCATGACGTGCATCCCAGTGCGTCAATCCGATATCTCGCGCGACTGACTCTGCCTTTTCGCGGCCGGCAATGGCCTCGATCAAGGTGAGCGACATCGGCATGGACGCGCTGATCCCCGTCGTCGTGGCAACGCCCCGGTCGACCACCAGCCTCCGGTCCGGGACATAGTGAATCGCGGGATGCTTGTCGCGCAGTTCCTTGACGACATACCAGTGGGTCGTCGCTCGTTTGCCGTCCAGCAGCCCGGCCTGGGCGACGACCTTGGCTCCCACGCACACCCCGATGATCATCGCGCCCTTGGCCGCCTGGCCTTGGAGCCATTCGAGGACCGCCGGGTCGTCGTCGCGGCTCATGGCGGGGACAATGACATAGTCGGCGCCTTGCGGATGCTGCGCGTCGAACGCCGCGACCGTCGCCTGCGGTTCGACCTTGAGGAGCGCCGGATAGAGCTTCACCAGCCCCGGCTCGGTTGCCAGGGCCACCACCTCGGCGACGTCCGCGCGCCGAAGGACGCCATAGGGCATGAGATAGTCGGTGGCCTCGGTGGCGTCATTGATGCCGATGATCGCAATCAGCGGTCGCTGGCGTTTCGGCGGCTTCAAAGCCGTGAGCGTGGCGTCAGCTTCTTCCTTCGCGATCGGCGGCGCGCCCTTGATCGTCGGTGCCGGAGGGATGGAAAGAACCCATGCCCCTCCAATCGCCACCAAGAGCGCAACGGCGCCAAAACCGATCCACCGTGTGAGCCGCCAATTCATCTAGGAATGAACCCCATTCGTGTCACCTTGCGACCGTCCGGAAGCGAACGTCAAGCAGATCACCGCCCCGCGCTCGACCTGCGAGCTGGCACAGGTCGAATCAAACTTGACGCCCTGCCACGACGTGACCGAAAGTGTGGTGCTCGGGCGGGTGCGGGCCTCGATTTACCCAGTCGCCCGGATGTAAGGAAGACGGCCAAATGCGGGGCAGTTCGGAGGGACCGGAAAACGTCCGCGAGGGCGACATTCTCGCCGGGAAATACCGCGTGGAGCGAGTTCTCGGTGCAGGCGGCATGGGCGTCGTCGTTGCTGCTCGGCACCTCCGGCTCGACGAGCGAGTGGCGATCAAGCTCTTGGCCGCGGAAGTATTTTCGGATCCAGATGCCCTGGTGCGATTCGACCGCGAAGCGCGGGCCTCGGCGAAGATCAAAAGCGATCATGTGGCGAGAGTCACCGACGTGGGCGCCCTCGAGAACGGCACGCCCTACATGGTGATGGAGTATTTGGAGGGAGAAGACATGGCAGCCTGCATTCGACGGAGAGGTCCACTCTCCGTCGAAAGAGCGATCGAGGTCGTCATGCAGGCATGCGATGCCATCGGCGAAGCGCACCGGCTCGGGATCGTTCACCGCGATCTCAAGCCCGCCAATTTGTTTTGCGCGCGGCGCTCGGACGACCGCTGGACGATCAAGGTACTCGATTTCGGGATCTCCAAGCTCACGAGCTTGGCATTGACGACACGCGGAATGGAGACGACGAAAGCTGGCGTGATGATGGGATCGCCGCTCTACATGTCTCCCGAGCAGATGCAGTCGTCTCGCAGCGTCGACGCTCGTACCGACATCTGGGGCATCGGAATCCTGCTCTACGAGCTTTTGACGGGGGACGTTCCTTTCAAAGGGGAATCGATACCCGAAGTGTGTCTGAACGTTGCGAACCAACCAACGCCATCGATACGGCGACTTCGACCCGACGCGCCAGCCGGGCTCGAAACCGTGATCGTCAAGTGCTTGCAAAAGAACCGCGACAAGCGGTTTTCGAACGTGGGCGAGCTCGCACTTGCCCTTGCTCAGTTCGGTCCCGAAGGAGCGCGCGCTTCCGCGGCGCGCATCGCCCGCAATGCTTCCAGCGCTGCGCCTTCGGGAAGCGCTCTTCGCTTGCCTCCAACGTTCGAGACTCCCGGCGGGTCAGCATCTCGATCGGTAACCGACTCTTCCTGGGGACACACGAGGCAACGTTCAACGGCCAAGAGACGGCTCGCGAGCCTTCTCACCCTTGCGGGCGTTCTCACCTTGGCCGCGACGGCAGGTGTTGCGGTTTGGATCAGGCGTGGCCCGCAGCAGAACCCGGTTCCGCCTTCGACGACGGAAGGCGTCGCACGCCTCGACCTTGCCCCGACCGCTTATCTTCCGCAAGTTCGGCCGAGTCCACCCGTCGAGTCGCCCAGTGCCACGACGTCGATCACCTCTTCGGCCGTTCCGCCCACCGAGGACGCGCGCGATCGAAAGCCGCTCCTGGCCCGACCAGCCAAGCCAACCGCCGAGCGCGCACCCAAGCCGCCTGTACAAGCACCATCGGTCACCGCCGATACGCCTGGGCCCTCGGCCGTGGCCGCACCTTCGGTTCCGCAAATGGAAGCGCCGGCCGGTGCCGACACTGCCAACAATTGCATCATCAACTTTGCTTCGATTCCGGCCGCGAACGTAGTGCTGGACGGGGTGCGGCTCGGACTCACTCCCTTGCTCGGTGTCGCCACTTCTTCCGGCACCCCGCACAAAGTCGTGTTCATCGACGCCGACCAAATCGAGAAGGTGACCACGGTGACTTGCAAACCGGGGGAAGTGAAACGGATCGCCGTTCGCCTGAACGCGACCCCGGTGCTGGACGGGCCCGCCGCGCATCCCTACAAATGAGGGCTTTCCGTGAGGGTGAGGTCGTGGCCTCATCACCGTGACTGGACCGAAGGGAGGTGGACTGACGCGTCCCGATTGTCGATACTCGGGCCATGAAAAGGGCCATGATCACGGGAGCAAGCGACGGGCTGGGCCGCGATTTTGCGCGGGCGCTCGCCAAGAAGGGTTACGAAATCGTCGGTGTCGCGCGCAGCGAGGAGAAGCTGCGGGCTCTCATCGATGAGCTAGGACCTGGTCACAGGTATCGCACAGCGGACTTGTCGACACCGGAAGGCCAGAAGCAGATTGCGGAGGAGCTCGATCGAGAGCACTTCGACCTTTTGGTCAACAATGCAGGCGTGGGCGCCGTCGGCGGTTTCGAGGCGATATCGCTGGAACGCACGCTGGCGATGATGCACCTCAATTGCGACGCTGTCGTCACCTTGGCCCACGCGTTTCTTCGCAACGCGCGCGCGGGGGATGCGGTCATCAATGTCTCGTCCGGCGTCGCTTTTCTTCCCATGGCCGGAATGAGCATCTATTGCGCAACCAAGGCTTTCGTCACCTCTTTCTCGGAGTCCCTCTGGTACGAGCAGAAGGACCGCGGCGTGTACGTGATGGGTCTCTGTCCGGGGATCACTTCCACCGATTTTCAGGTCAACGCCGGTGGTCGCACCGAGGACCTGCCCAAGAACATGTCCCAGACATCGACCGAAGTCGTCGAGGCCGCGCTCAAAGCGCTGGCCGAACGAAACGGGCCGACCGTCGCATCGAACACCAAGAACGCGGTGTTCACGGCTTTCGTTCGCGCCATGCCGCGCAAAGCTGCCGCCAACATGGTGGGCAAGATGAATCAGAAATCGATGGACAAGACGAGTCAGATCCGAAGGCATTGATTCGCGGCGCTTTTCGACTCATCATTCGTCGGCCCGATAGGCGGGATCCGAAGAAGAAGGAACGAAAACCATGAGCATCCAAGTCGGTGACCGCATCCCTGACGCCATCCTCAGCGAATCGACGGAGTTTGGCCAAGCATGTCCCGTTGCGCCCGGAAAGGTGTCGGTCGCAGAGGCGACGAAAAAAAAGCGCGTCATCATCTTCGGTCTTCCCGGTGCCTATACGCCGACGTGCTCGGGCAAACACGTTCCTGGGTACGTCGCTCGGCTGGACGATTTCAAAGCGAAGAAAATCGACGAAGTGTGGTGCGTGTCGGTGAACGACGGCTACGTCATGGCCGCCTGGGGGCGTGATCAGAAGGCGATTGGCAAAGTTCGGATGCTGGGCGACGGCAACGGTGACTTTGCCAAAAAGCTCGGCCTCGAGATCGACATGAACGGTGCTGGCATGGGCACGCGAATGAAACGGTTCTCGATGCTCGTCGACGACGGCACGGTGAAGGCGCTCCACGTCGAAGCGCCAGGCAAGTTCGAAGTGAGCGACGCCGAGAGCATGCTCCGGCAACTCTGATTCGCGATCTCGCCTCGCCGCGCCAGTCTCTGGGCTGCTGAGAGGCTGAGCGGAAATCGAAATCTCTCTAACCTTCTGATCTAACTTGGCTTTACGTCCAGGGTCCGTGAAGAAACATCCTTCGTTCTAACTCGAACTTGACGTCGAGTTCGTCTTTTGGTTAAGGTGGGTTCGTGCTGCCTGATCCTGCGCTCCGCGTCCCGGTCCAGTCCCGCTCTCGGGAAACCCGCGCCGCGCTGATCCGGGCGGCCAGCAAGGAGTTCTCGCGCCACGGCTATGCCGAGGCGACTGCCAAGTCGATCGCCCTCGCGGCGAACGTCGGCACGGGCACCTTTTATCATTACTTTCCCGACAAGGACGCGGTGCTCCGCGAGATTAGCCGGTCGCGCGTCAGTTACCTGCTCCAGCAATCGGCGGCGATCGAAGGCGCTCCTTCAGGCGACCTTACGCTCGAGCAGCTCGTTGGCGACGGACGCTCCCGCCTCACCCGATTGGTGACGTTGTACGTCGACTACCACCGCGCCGATCGCGGGCTCCATCGCGTGCTCACCGAGCGCCGCCTCTGCGATCCCGAGCTCGACAGCATCATGATGGCATCAGAGAAGGAGGCCGTGAGCCGCTTCGCGGCCGTGCTCCAGCTCTGGGGCAACGACGGCGACGTCGAGACCACGGCGTTCATGCTGTTCTCTCTCCTGGAAGGTGCGGTTCACGGTCACGTGCTCGGCGAAGCCATGGTGTCCGATGACCGCTTCGTTCGCGGACTCGTGGAAGCGATGCTGCGCATCGCGCTTCCCGCCACCTGAAGGCAAGACATGCAAACCGTTTCGCACCCCCCCACACAACCGTTCGTCGACCGAAACACCCCGGCGTGCGTGGAGCTCAAAATCAAGCTCGCCGCCGCATTTCGTATCATCGCGCGGCGCAAGATGGACGATGGGATCGCGGGCCACATCAGTTGCCGTGTGCCCGGCACTCACGACCAGTTCTGGGTGAACCCACTGGGCTTGTTTTTCGAGGAAGTGACGGCCAGCGATCTCCTCGTCGTGAACCTGGCGGGCGATATCCTGGAGGGCGACCGGCCGTACAACCAGGCAGCCTTCGCGATCCACTCGACGCTCCATGCGGAGCGGCACCACGTCGAGTCGATCTGCCACACCCACCCCCCCAAGGGGACGGCCTTCGCGGCGCTCGGCCGCCCAATCAAGCTGATCGACCAGACGGCGTGCTCCTTCTACGAGGACCACACGCTTGTCGAGGAGTACGACGGCGTCGTCGACAGCATCGATCAGGCCAAGGCGATGCACCTGGCCATCGGGGCTCATCGTGCGGCGGTGCTCCAGAACCACGGGCTCATCACACTCGGTGGTACGATCGAGCAGGCCGTCGTCGACATGCTCGATCTGGAGCGAACGTGTGAGCTCAATCTCGCCGTCCTCTCTCGCTTCGACGAGGTGAAGGAGGTCGGTCGCGATGCGGCGCTCCAGGCCCGAAATGTCTTCACCAGCCCAGCGCGGCTGTTCCTGCAATGGAATGCGCTCGTCCGGCAAATCGAATCCACCGAGCCTCACTATGCGGGTAGATACCGGATGTCTTCGAATTAGGGCGGGTTGACGGATCCTCCCCATTGGCGGGAAAGGTAGCGGCGTCGGTCGGGCCGCGCGTTAGCCCGGCGTGCCCCGCGAGAACCGCAACCATGAGAGCATTTCCCGGCGCGTGCGCGGACCATACGTGCGCAAGTCGGGCAGCGGCGCGTCGGCATACGTGCGGCGCGCTTGCGAGACGTTGTCGTCGCGCTGCGCTTGCACGATCTCGTCCACGGAAACTCCGTACACTTTGGCTGCGTTCAAGCCGAAGATCTTCCGCTTGCGCTCGGGCGTGAGGGCGGGATACCCGTACCGCTCTTGAAACTCGGGCGAGATCTCGAACGCGCGAAACGCCTGGATCTGATCCTGGGGCGAGCCGTACCAGATGGAATCGGTTCCCCAGAGGATGCGATCCTCCCCCATGTGCAGAAGCAATTTTCCGAGGACGTGCGCGGCCTCGTCGGGGTTCTTCATGAGCGATCGCCAGGTCGACCCGAGCTCGGCGTAGACGTTGCCATTTTTGCCGATACCATTGTCGAGACAACTTCGAATGAGCGCGTCCACGCCGCGTTCCGCCTTGGAATCATACGGACCTTCGGGGCGCTCGGCCTCCCACCCCGCGTGATAGACGAGAAACGTCGCCTTCGGAAAAGCGCGCGCGACCGGTCCTATGTCGGTGGGTCGCGTGAAGCGGGGATCCATTCCGTCGAGAGGGAGACCCTTGTGAACGGCGAACAGCGACACGCCGGCGTCGAGTCCGGCCTGGATGGACCGCATGCCGAGATCTTCGTTCAGCCAAAATCCGCGCCCCTCCGGCCCCCACACCGGATAGAGCTTCCACGCGTCGATCTTCCAATCTTGCACCATGACGTGCATGCGCTTCACGATTTCGCCAAAAGGAGCTTCGTTGGGCTGCAATCCACCGTGAATCCGGAGGCGGCGCCTGCCTTGGAGCTTGGCGATCTGGTCGCGTGTCCGCGCCGCTTCGTCGACGTGGATGGGCGACGGATATCCCCATAGCGCGCTCAGCACCGCCAGACTGGTGTCGCTATGGAGAAACACCTCTTTGATGAGGACGTCGTCCGTGAAGCATCGGCTCCAGTGCGACGAGCCGCAGTTCGCTCGCTGCGTCGTCTTCAAAAAGTCGCCGAGTGAGGGCCGCGGGATATCCCACCACGGGCGATCGGCGCTCACGGCGTGCGTCTGCACGTCGAAAATGAATTCACGCCCGGTGAGCGCACGATCGGCAACCGCCTTGTCGAGCGCACTTTCCGGCGCCACGGCGTAGCGTCCGCCGCGACAACCGAGGGCGTTGAGCGCGAGCAGCGCCAAGGCAGCGCCGCACGTCGACTGCAGATAGTCGCGCCGCGAGATGCCCAAGTGCCGCGCGTGGTCACCGGCCAAGCTTCGCGCGCGCGTCAATCGGTCCGTCAGCCGTGAATCGAGCGGCCTCGGCCAAAATTCGCCATTGGTCGTGGAATCGATCTTGATGGGAAGCGTTGACGGATCATCCGGGTCTGACTTCTTCATCGCGAAACTTCCTCCTGAACGTCGAGAAGGCGAGGGTGCACGTGCTGAAGGTCGCGTTTCAAGAGCGATGCAGTCAAGCCGCCATTCGACGCAGCGCTCCGCCCACGGGCACATGCTAGGGTCCGACGCATCGCCGGTCCCTAGGCGCTGCCCGTCTGCGCAAACAGGTTTTCGACATGAGAAACGACCTCTCGTTTTTGGCTTCGGGCGCGTCACTGGTTCTCGTCTGCTGCGGTGCTCCGGACGGAACGAGCTCCGCGCCGCCGACATCGCCGCAAGCCGTTCCGCGGGTTTTGCTCGCGCAGCCGTGTCCAATGGGTCCCGTCGGCGATGCAGGCGCGGAGGTGAAGAATCCGAAGGTGTTCATCGAGGTCGCGGCCGTCGAGGGGCGGATGTTCGAGCAACTCGCGAAGTCTCCTCCCGCGGTGGCGCAGACCTTTTCCGACTGGCTCAACGATCCACGCTTCGGTGCCCGGCACCTGGGAGGCATGTTGGCCGCCAACGATGTCGTCACGAAAATGCCTTGGGGCGAGTGCGGGGATGTCAGCGGCGCCTCTTGCAAAGATGCAGAGCTGTGGAATCTCGCGGTGACGCCGCATCTCGCCGACGCTCGGTCGACCGAAGTTCGCATGGAGCTCACGCTCGAACCGGCGCCGCCCCTCGACACGCCCAAAGAAGCGTGGCAGATTCCCGAACATCGCGGCGCGCGCACCACCGTCGTGGTGCAGGATCAAACGCCGATCGTGCTGCGGCTCAATCCGGCGATTGCGCGGACGGCGCCAGGCCGCGGGTGGCTGCTTCTCGTAACGCCGTACCTCATTCGGCGCGACGAAGATCTGCGCCGATTGTTCGAGTGCCGCATGGCCAACGCCAACCGTGCGCGACGCGAGCAAGAATCGCCCTAGCCGGCGGTGCGGAGCGCTGCCACCGACACCTCGGCATCGAGCGGCAATCGCAACTCGACTTCGGTGCCAATTCCCGGCTCGCTCGTCAACGTGACCGTCCCATGATGGGCGCGCACGATTGACGCGACGATGGCGAGACCCAGGCCGCTTCCCTCGCCGGCCGCGCGCGTCGTAAAGAACGGCTCGAATGCTTGGCGCGTTACTTCGGCGGTCATGCCAGGCCCGTCGTCGCTCACCTTCACGACGGCATGTCCGTCTGCTTCTCCGACGTAAATGCGAACGGTACCCTTTTCGCCCACCGCGCGCAGCGCATTGTCGGTCAAATTCACGAGCACTTGCTCCAGTTGCCCGGCGCGCGCCGGCAACGTCGGCGACGAGACGATCTCCGCTTCGAGCTGCACGCCGGGCGGCACGCTCGGATCGAGAAGCGAAATCGTTTGCTGCACCACGCGGTGGAGATTGACCTGCTCCACGCCGCGCTGTGCCGCCGTGGTGAGCCCCTGCAAATCGGAGATGATGAGGTGCGCCCGTCGCGCGCCTTCGCCGATGTCGGCGGCGAGCCGCGAAAGATCGTCGACCACGAAAGACAAGTCTTTGCGCTCGGTGAGATGCGTCAAGCGAAAGAGGTCCTCGGGCGTGCGCGCTTGCCCGTCGGCAAGTTGGGTCGCCGCGCGCGTCAGAAACTCGCAATAGCGGCGGAGCGGCGCCATGTTTCCGGCGATGTAGTTGATGGGGTTGTTGAGCTCGTGAGCGATGCCCTTGACCAAGACGGCCACCGAGGCCATGCGCTCGGACCGTACCAGGTCCGCTTGGGCGGTCTGCAGCGCTTCGAGCGTCCTCGTGAGCTGCGCCGATCGGGCCCGCAGATCGGCGTTGATGTTCTCCAAGAATTCGGCCTCTTTCAGAACGGCCACCAGTTGGTTGAAGCTTCGTGCCACCGCCGCAATCTCGTCCTTGCCGGAATCGTCGAGAGCAACGTCGAGGTTGCCGCGACGTATTTCCGCGATCGCGCTGACAGACTGCTCGAGCGAGCGTGCAAATTTTCTCGACAGCGTGGCGGAGAACACCGCCACGATGATGCCGACGCAAACGAGCTTGGCGACGAGCGTGAGCACCAGACTCGGTTCGTCCTCCCCCACCACGTTCACGGGAACGTAAACGCCAGCGAGCGCGAACGCGAGGCCGGCCGACGAGAGCCCGAGGACGAGCATGCGTGCCCGCACTGACCGCGCGGATTGCATGGCGCGAGCGAGCGCGTCGGCCGCGCTCATGCAGATGACGACGAACGACAGGCCCGCGCCGGCAACGACCAACAAGGCGCCCAAGTGAAGGAAGGGCAGGAGCTCTTCGCCGACGATCGAAAACAGGTAAGGCGACAGCAAGGCGGCGGGGATGAGCGGCGCGGTTCCGAGGGTGAGGGCCGCTACGCGAATACGCCTTCGACCGAGCGGCGAAGCGTCTTCGAGCGCGGGCAACTCGCGCACCCACATCGTCAGGGTGGCGAGCGCGAAGAGAATGAGCTGACCGGACTTGGCCAGAAGGAGAAAAGGGGGCGTCACGAAGAGAAACAGCGCGACGCCGGCAACCCAGCGATGGAGCGTCGTGCGCGTGACGTCGATGGGGCGCCCGAGCGCTCTCGACGTCAAGACCACGGCGGCAGGAAACGCGAGAGCGACGCCTCCTTCGACCAGCGCAATGTGGCGGACCCTGACGATCGACGACAAAGTCTCCCGGTTGAGGCCCCAGAAGGTGAGTGTCGGCCATACGATCCAGCTGACGGCTGCGATCGCGATGCCACCGAACAAGGCGAGCACCCAGGGCCCATGGGACGTCGCCCCGCGCTTCGATTCGAGTCGCGGCAGCTCCTCGAGCACGTTCCAAAGGAGCACGACCGGCAAGAGCATGCCGAGCGTGAGCGCGACGTACCAACCGGGTTCGGCAGAATGCCGTGCCTCCGCGAACGGAAGCAGGTGCGGCGCCACCCAACGGACTCCGCCGACATGCGCCACCAACGACACGCCGAGGGACTGAAACGGAAACGTGTGGGGCGCTGTCCACAACGCAGAGAAGACTGCTACGGCGGCACCGCGCCTGATGGCAGGCTTCATGTGATGTCGAGTCTCCGCAGCTTGTTATTCAGCGTCGTGCGCGGGATGCCGAGAATACGTGCCGCCCGCGCGATGCTTCCCCCTGCCTTGCGCAGCGCATCTCGGATGCGGTCGGCCTCCGCTTCGGCGATTTCCTCGAAGACCGAGCCGGCGCTTGCGGCTCGCGGCGCCAAGGCTGGTTCAGTTGCCATATCGAAGCTGAAATCTTCGGGCTCGAAAACCGTGACCGCATCGGCGAGGACCGCGGCCCGCTCCATGACGTTGCGAAGCTCGCGCACATTGCCGGGCCAGTCGTAACGGGCCAAACACGCGAGCGCCGCCGCCGACAGATCGAGGCGCTTGCCGAGTTGCCGGCTGAAGTGACGGAGAAAATGCTGCGTCAGGGCGGGCAAGTCGGACGGGCGCGCCCGCAGCGGCGGGATCTCGAGGGGCACGACGTTCAGACGAAAGAAGAGATCTTGGCGAAAGGTGCCCGCGCGCACCATCCCTTCGAGATCGCGATGCGTCGCCGCGATGACGCGGATGCTCACCTTGACGGTTCGGTTGCCCCCCACGCGCTCGAGCTCGCGCTCCTGGAGCACGCGCAGAAGGCGCAACTGCACGGCCGGTGACACGTCGCCGATTTCGTCGAGGAAGAGGGTCCCGCCGTCGGCTTGCTCGAAGCGCCCCTTGCGCGTTTGCCTCGCGCCGGTAAACGATCCGGCCTCGTGGCCGAAGAGCTCACTCTCGAGAACGCCTTCGGAAAAAGCGGCACAGTTCACGCGCACGAAAGGGCGCTCGGCCCGCGCGCTGCGCCGATGCACCTCGCGCGCCACGAGCTCTTTGCCCGTGCCGCTCTCGCCGCGAATCATCACCGTGGATTCGGTGGGTGCAACGCGCTCGAGGATGGTTCGCACCGCGGAAAGGCCGCTCGCGAGCCCGACCATCTGGAAGGGCTCACGCTCCCGGAATTCGTCGCGCAGAAGGTCCCGTTCCACTTCCGCACGCGCCAGCGCCTCTTGTCGCTTGAACCCGTCGAGCAACGCCCGTAAGCGGACGCCGAGCTCCTCGACTCGCCAAGGCTTGAGCACATAGTCGTGCACCCTTCCCAGCTGAATGGCTTGCAGCAGGAGATCGCGATCGGAATAGGCGGTGAGCAGCATCCTGCGCACGCTGGGCCACTTGGCCTCGGCTCGCGTGAGCAGCTCGATGCCCGGCATCGGTTGCATACGCTGGTCCGAAACGAGAACGCCGATTTCTCCGCCGCCTAGAATGTCGAGCGCGGCCGGACCATCGCCGGTCGTGACCACGCGGAACTCTTCGTCGAAGCACCGACGAAAAAGGTCGAGGTTGGGTCTCTCGTCGTCCACATAGAGGATAGCCGGCTCCATAGAGAACAACATTCTAACCGCATCGTCCGGGCCCGTACGCGCCTTTGCGCGTATCGAGAGCCGAAGCGCAGGCGACGCCGGAATGCGACCCAATCCGACCGCTTTCGACCATCTTCGTCAGTCGCGGTCAGGGACATGGCTTCGCAGCCTGCGCTATCGCGTTCCGACGAGCAACCAGACCCGGGCACGGCACATGCACCGGCACCCGCCTGAAACGGCTCTGGCAGGTGCCGCAGCCGGTTTTGCCGCGCGCGTCGGCGGTCGGCGCGCCCGGCCCTTCTTCCTTCTCGTATTTGGGGAACGCGGATCGTTGAGCCCTCAACCCGAACCCCCAGGGTCGATTGCCCCCGGCACCTTGACTGTAGTTAGCCGATGGACCCCGGCGGAATCGACCCCACCGTCATCCCGAGCGTCCTTTGCGCATCGTTCCAAATCAGCATCGCCTGCGCTTCGTCGAAGGTCCCCGCTTCATGCAGCCAGTGAAATGCCGCTGCTGCGTCTTCGTTACTGAAGGCGCTCAGTCCCACCTTGGGCATGATCCAACTGAAAGCCGTCATGGCTCCTCGCGCGAGGATGTTCTCGGTAACGACGGCGACGCGTCCCATCTTTTCGAGATGGTGCCGTACCAAGAATTCCGATGCCATCATCCGCTGGCGCGCGTCGGGATAAGCGTAAAGGGAACAGATGCTGACTTTCGTAGCAACGCGCAGGCTGCGTGAGATGGCGAGTGTCCCTTCCAGGAAGCTGAGCCAATCGGCATCTTCCATGTTTCGCGCGGTGGAGACGTTGATGGTCAGCTCGTCGAGCTGATGAAAGTACATTTTGTCGCCGCAGAACCAGCGAGCTCCCGAGTCGATCGCCGAGCTAGCTCGGGGCGCCGCGTTGTCGGCGCGGTCCGTCTTCTCTTGCGGCACCGAATCATTTTGCCAGTAGCGAGACGAGAAGACCAGGCTGGGAGAGGTGGGCGGAACCCACGATGGGATGCAAAGGAGATGTAGGTGGCGTGCGGCCGGTTACCGACAACGCCAACACGCGGGCCCAGTCGACCTCCGTGGCAGCCAATGGCGACCTCGGCGCCGAGCTCGTACGCATGGAGGAACTCGAGCGTCGCTACATCGGGCGAGTGACGGAAGCCGTCGGAGGAAACAAGACCGCCGCGGCCCGCATTCTCGGTCTCGATCGCAAACGGCTCTATCGTATGCTCGATCGACTTGGCATCGGATCATCCAAGAGTGCTTAGCACACTGGATTCGTGCGTTCATCGTGAGCCACGTCCCCGCGCTCTTGGACACTGGTCGGAGGTCGAACCGGCGTGCTGCGCAGCAGCCTGTTCTTCCGCCTTCGTCGCGAGCGAGCGCGTCTCGAGAGCCTGCACGGCTCGAGCAGCGAAACGACGCAACTCCTAGCAGAGAAGCTCGGCCTTCCCCCAGACGAGATCGGTCCTATGCTCGATCGGCTCGACACGCGCGACTTGTCGCTCGATGCGCCGATCTACTCCGATGATGGTGCGACGCTCGGCGATTCACTCGCTTCGCACGACGACGCCGAGCTGGCCTACGACGCCGAGAAGCTTCGCCATCGCGTCGAGGCAGCGCTGCAGAAGGCGCTGCCCGAGTTCGACACCTGGACGGTTCATTGCCGAGGCTCGCCTTCTTTGCCGATACGTTCGACAGGCTTTCGCTCGCCGACATCGGCAGAAAGCTCGGAGTCTCGCGCGAACGCGCGCGGCAGCTGGAAACCCGAGCCTGCGCCAAGATCCGCCGTGTCCTCACCGATGCATACGGGGAGTGCTCCGACCGGCCCGCAACGGCCGCCTGAGCTACCTTGGGTAGGAGGATCGGCTTGACGACGGCCGACACGGCCACACCTCTTACTTCAGACCTGCACCTTCGTACGAAGGCTTCCCATGCTCGCCCGTCTGAAAGATCAGTGGAACGCGTTCAAGCGGCTCGAACCTGGGAAGCGGTTCCAGACGCAATATCGCCGGCACCGACAATCCAAGGCCGGAAAATCGCCGGTCCGGCGTGTCCTCTACGCGGTCGCAGGTTTGCTGTCCGTCGCAGTGGGTGTCGTCTTGACGTTCATTCCCGGCCCTGCCGTCCTTTTCTTTTTGATTGCAGGCGCTCTGTTCGCCGTGCAGTCGCTGTGGGTCGCGCGCGCGCTCGATGGGGGCGAGCTGCGGGCTCGCGCCGCAGCCAAGGCGATTCGCAAGCGACTTGCCCGGCACCGCGCGGCGCCGTCGCATCGGTAGAGAAACGAGCGAAAGCGCGCCCTCGTGCTGCTTGACGTATTGACGAATGCGCCGACGGTTTCACCGACGGTGAGTGTGGTGAAAACACCACACTGTGGATGAGCCGCCCGTTCGATCCGTTCGCTCCGCCGCCGGCCTGCGAACGACGTCGATGCAAAATGCCGTATCGCGCGTAGCTCCGAGCGGTGTCGAAATGCAAATTACCTCGACGAGCAACGGGCGCGCCGTCCACGCGGTCGCGGTTCCGAAACCGGTCACGGCATGCGCGAAGCTTGACTTGCGGGATCGGGGGCCGACGTGGACGCGGGTGCGCTCGGACAGAGGAAGGCGTTGCCCACGTGGGTCACGTCGGTTTGCTCTCCCGACACGCCGTGGCGCCCACCACTGATGGTGTTTCCGGCGGTCGTGGTCTCGAGCAGGACGTAGTTGGCGCCCGCGCCCTGGGCCTGATTCTTCATGTCGTTCATCGCCCCTTCGGCGAGGGCCCGATTGCTCGTGAATTTTCCGGCGATGGCGTCGCCTTGTTGGGCGACGAGCGTCGTCACGAATTTGCAGTCGCTCGGTGGTGGCAGACGCGTGACCATCACCCGCTCAGCGCCTGGCCTGAGGGGAATGGCGGCGCACCCAACGACGAGCGACAGCGCGAGTACGTAAAAAGGAGGAGCGGTTGGCGTGTGAGGAGCTCGGTTCATGCTCCGAGCTGGAGCAATGAACGCGCCAACCTGGGGCACGCACGAAGTCGCGCCACTCACGCCCATCATCGCGCCGGCTGGACGGGTGGTGTCCCCCGATGACGATGGAATATGGTTCCACATCGACTTCCACGATCCTGGCGGAAGCGAAATGCTTGAGCGGATCTCACGTGCGGAGCACAATGCAAGCCGTTCGTCCCTGGCTCGAACAAGGAGAGTGACCCATGCGGAAGATTATCGTCGGCGCTCAGGTCTCCATGGATGGCGTCATGCAATCACCCGGCGGGCCGACCGAGGACCCGACCAAGGGCTTCAAGTTCGGCGGCTGGGCGATGCCCTATTTCAGTCAAGAGTTCGGTGAAGAGATCGACCGCATCTTCAAGGAGAAATTCGACCTCCTGCTCGGCCGCAAGACCTATGAGATTTTCGCCGCGTACTGGCCCTACTACAAAGAAGAAGCTCCCCATGGCGGCATCGCCAAGCTGTTCAAGGACATCAAGAAGTACGCGGTCTCGCGCTCGAGCGAGGTCGACACGAGCTGGGCGGGCTCGGTGGTCCTGCGCGACATCGCCGACGTGAAGCGCCTGAAGCGCGAAGACGGCCCGAACCTCGTCACCCAGGGCAGTACCGAGCTCGTCCACGCACTGCTCGCCGATGACCTGGTCGACGCCATGAGCATCTTCACGGTGCCGGTCGTGCTTGGCGCCGGCAAAAAGCTGTTCGCCGACGGCTCGGCGCCGCATTCGTTCAAGCTGACGAGGTCCCGCGTCTCTCCCAATGGCCTGATCGTCGGCCATTACGAGCGAGAGGGTGAGATCAAGATTGGCGACGCTCCGCTCGATTCTCCCAGCAAACGTGAGATTGCCCGCCAGGAGCGCATGAAGCGCGAGGGCTAAAGGTTGGCCGACGCGGAGCGGCGGCCATCCGCGGCCACATGCCTTCGTCCGTGGACGTGCCGGCGTTTGCCGCCGGTACGTCCATGAGTCGTCGACCACGAAGTGCAGCCCCACCTTGCTCGCTACGGCGTAAGGGCCAGGCAATAGAATCCGCCGTACCCCCCGGTCGCGCCAACGGTTCCCGCCGGTCCCGTCTGGGCGCCCCCGGGGGTCGAGCCCGGAGCACAACCGCCCTCATTGAGGTTGAAAAGCCAGCCCTCACCCGCCGGCCCTAACCTTCTCGGAAAGGCCAAACCGCAGGCCGGACCGCCGAAAATCCCGAACCCCACAGCCACGCTGGTCCAGTCGGTGCAGGTATCGGTAGACCCCGTGCGAAGCATCCCCATCGCGTCGCTGCCCGTCATCATATGATGATTGTTGAGCTTGGTGACGCCGTCCGGCGCTTCATTCGGAACGCCGTCTTCATTCGGTAGATCGTTGACGATCGCGGGATCGGCGCCTCGAGGTCTCGTCTGCTGCAGGTCCGCCTTCGTCATCGCGACGATCCGCCCGAGCCGGTCATACCAGGGGCCGTTGCCGACCCGATCGATCGCGTTGACCGGCGAGCCCGAGGGCCCCTTGCTGACGCTCAGCATCGCGCGCCACGTCTTCGAAGACGAGCTTGGCATCGACCCCTCCGCCAACTGTCGGCAAATCTCGTCCGCGCCCGTAAGGCCGTCCGGCTTGCCAAACCGGAGATCGCCACCGAAGCCGTCTTGACTGCCCGAAAGACGCTGCAGCCCTGTCTGACTCGTGACGAAGAAACTGAAATGGGGAAGACTTCCGCTTCCGTCTCCGTCCGCGCCCCCGCCGTCGCTGCGCCCGCCGTCCATGCTGGTGCCGCTGCCTGCGTCGCTCGTGCCGGCGGCTCCCGCGGCGTCGCTTCCGGCACTTCCCGTGTTTCCCGCTGCCCCGCCGTTGCCACTGACGCCGCCTGCGCCAGCGCCGGAAGCCGAACCTGCAGCGCCACTACCGGCGACGCCTCCCGTCGTTCCCGTGGTCGCGCCAGCACCGCCCGAACCGCCAGCACCGCCCGAACCGCCAGCGCCGCCCGAAGCGCCAGCGCCGCCCGAAGCGCCAGCGCCGCCCGAACCACCGGCACCGCCCTTCCCCGCGCGCGGTCCATCGATCGCATCAGTTCCACAGGCCCACAGCGAGAAGATCAGCGCCATGACGGTATTGCCAACAAGGCGCGAAAGGATTCGCTTCGACACGGCCTCTCCTTGTAGTGACCGGCCTTCGGCGCGGGCACAGAGCACGGGTGCTCGTTACGCAGTCAAGGTGGCTTTTCGATCATGAACAAGGCGGAACTTCTTATGGAGTGAAGCTCGTCGGGACTCGACGCTGGTAGGCAACGCCGGCCATAGGCCGAACCCGCGGCCCCGCCACACTCGGCGCGCTCGAGCCGCACGCCACGCGAACAATCATGTACCTGGCAGGATCTGACAATGCCGGCAGATATCGTCAGAAATGTCGCGATAGAGACGCTTCATTTCAAATGTCCCCCGGTAAGGTGGCCATCACCAGTCGGCGGACCGTTCACAGAATTCTCCGATCGCCGTCGCCAGATCATCTTCTGCGCGTGCGCGGTGGAGCGGCAGTGCCTCACACCCTGGGATGAGGGCAGCATAGCGCTCCGAGATCTCGGCCGGATGCATGGCATCGTTACCCGGCACGAGCAGCGTCGGGCTGACGAGGCCACGAAGCTCGGACGTCGAGACGAAAGGCTGAGCGCCCGAAGCAAGGAAATGGGTCGTTGCCGCCACGCTTGGCGCATCGAAGGTATCGACCATCGCCAACGCTCTCTCGCGGATCGGTGGCGGAAGATTCTCGTAGAGCGGGCGCAAGACCTGGACACCTTCGTCGACCGCGCGGCTGCCAACATCATCCATCCCCCGGAAGATCGCCGTTTGTTCGGCCGTCAATCCGAGCTCGTCACCGCCATAGACCGGCGTCACGATGACGAGACCTGCGACCTTGCGGGGGTGGCGAAGTCCGAAACGAACGGCGGCGCCGGCGCCACTCGACACACCACCGACGACGGCGCGATCCACACCGATATGATCCATCAACGCGACGACGTCGTCGGCCAGTCGATCCCACGTGAGCGGACTTCCATCGTGCGATTTTCCGCTCCCGCGCAGATCGGGGGTGACGACACGAAAGCGCGGCGACAGCGAACCGACGAGTCCGAGGCTCGTCCAATGGTTGGCGAGCCCGCCATGCAACATGACGATGGGTCGACCGTTACCGTCTTCGACAGCACAGAGTCGAACACCGCCACGCTCGAACCAGAATTCGCGCATGCTTGCTCCTCTCCAATTCCTCATAGCTTCTCGGTCACTTTTTCCAATTCCGCCCGAGAACGCAGAAATCCGATGGACGCCGGGACGGCCCGCCGCGACGCGAGCGTGCGGCTCGCCTCGCGAAACAGCAGATCCGCACGACAATCGCGCAGCACGCGACAAAGCTCGGGGGGAGATGCTCGAAGGATCGCGCGCTGGTCGGCAACGGCCATCCTGCGTGCCTCGAGTTCAGCGCCGAGGCCGACAGTCGAGAGCACCGCCTCGACGGCATCCGCAGGACGCAATCTTCGACCCTCCGTTCCGGCTCCGGCCAAAAGAACGTTGACGAGATAGGCCAGCTCCTCCATTCGTTCGGCGAAGGCACTCGGGTCGAGCTCGTTCAGAAGACGCATCCCCTCAACGAGCGGCATGGCCCGGTCCCGATGGCCGATTCCGCCGGCCGCCGCGGTGATTTCGTGCAGAAGCGGCGCGGCCCGAACCTCCGTCGTGCTGAGCAAGCCGGCCAGAGGGGGGGACTGCAGAGCGGCGCCATCGGCGGGCAGGGTGCGGTTTTCGAGACTGCGAAAGTACGCGCGCGTGATGGGGTCGCGTTCTCCGTGCACGACATCCTTTGGCAACGGCTGTCGCGCCAGCGCGAGAAAGCTCCGCGCGGCCCGCGGCTCGACGTGACCTCGCCGGCTGCGCCGATCTTCGCGCTCTGCGTCGACGTCCTCGCTCAGCGAATCTTGCGCGGAAAGCACGGTCGAGAGTTCGTCGAGATCATCGATGTACGCGCCGGCGATGTCGGCGCAACGGTCGAGAACCCGCACCAGGAAAGGGCGGTGGGTCTTGTCGAGCGCCAGGATCAGCGCGAGCGCCGCATCCCAGCCGTCGTGTCGACGAGAGATGAGCAAGTACCCGTCGAGCTCTTCTGACAACGAGCTTTCGATGGCCTTGTCCGCGTAGACGGCATCCTCGCCGCCTTCGCTCATCCGAGCGAGGAGCGCGTCGTGATCGAGAACCAAAACGATGCTCGATAGCGCCTGCACGACGAAGTCTTGCGAGAGCTCGGCGAAGCGACTCGCCGCGACATCGTCTCCCGCTTCCAAGAGAACCTCGAGCCAGACGACGAAGCGCGCGCTGTCGAAGGTCTCGCGCTCGCCTGGCTTCGAATTGACGAAGAGATCCTCGTCGAACGCGGCTACCAGCTGATCGAGCGTCGCGAGCGCGACGATCTCGCCGGCGTCTTCTACGCCGATGTAGCGCACGAGCGCGGAGAACGTGCTTTCCCGCAACGCGCGAACCGTTCGAACGAGATCGGGCGCGTCGATCAGCCTCGCGAGTAACGTCGTCGCAGTGGGGGCGCGGAGCAGACCGGTCTTCATGGGTGGTCCTTCCCGCTCGCACGTTCGGCCTCTTCGAAGAATGCTCGAAGGCCGGCGAGATGATAAATCGTGAGGTGCCCGGTCGCCTCGCGGAGCGCTCGCTCTGATGTCTCTTCGGCAAGGATCGAAGCGATCGAAGCGACCAAGGCGCGATAGACACGCACCAATGCCCGCCGTCTGGGGGCGTTCATCGCCGCCCTTCGATAGGCGCGCCGCCCGTAGTCGACTGCGAGGCTCGTCAAGCGTTGGACGATCTTTCCGACGGTCGAGGCGTAGGGCGTTCCTTCGGCTCGACGGAGAAGGAAAAGAATCTGCTGGCGATGTGCCAGCGCAAACCGCAGCAGCTCGTCCGACGCGAGGTGGTATGGATGCCCGGGGCCCAGCTGACGCACGTCTCTCTCTCTGCCCACAGCCTGCATCCGACGGCGAAGCAGCGAACCGAGATCGCGCACGACCTGGTCGGGTATCGCAGCGGAGAAGAGCTCGTTCTTGCTCGAAAAATACTTGTAGAGATTGCCGATCGAAGTGCGCGCTCGAGCGGCGATGGTTGTCAGCGCCGCCCCGTCGAACCCCACATCGGCAAACTCTCGGGCCGCCGCGTCGATGATCGCGCGACGCATGGGCTCCTTGGGTCTCTGTGCCATCGATTTCTCAATCTCCAGAGATCAATGTCGCGCTGGCTCGAAGAGCTGGCCGCCAGGGCACTAAAAGAGAATGGTTCATTCTCTTTTTGTTGAATCCGCTCGACTTGTCAAGCGATTTGGTTGAGCACGCTTTTTCGTCACATTTGCGACCGAAAGCGTCCGTCGGGAGATGATGGGCCCAACGCCGCGCTGACATTTGCCTCCGTGAGGTGGGCAGCGTAAGGCTCTGTGTTCCGATAATGACCAACGCAGCTTTGCGCGAAGCGATGACGCCTCCCCAACCCTCGCGGCCCTCGGGGAGGCCGCGGCCTTCGGGAATACGCCTGGGGAGCTTGCCCGTCGATTCGGACGAGGATTTGCGCTTTGTCCAGGATCGAATCGGGATGTTCGCCAAGGTGACGTTTCTGATCTCGTCGATGTTCCTCGTCGTGCCGACCATCGCGGACTTCTTGGCCAAGCCGGAGCTGGACCACCTGGTGGCACGCGTGAGCCATGTCACCGGCACGGTGCTTGCGCTCGCGGTCTGGCGGGTGGCCCGCGGGGAGAAGCTTTTGTCGCCGCTCGTTCTGCAAAGGCTCGACGCGGTGGGAACGCTCGGTATCTGCTGGGCGTTCGCGGCGATGGGGCACCATTCCGTGCCGCCCTACGGCGTTTTCACGGCGCTCCTCGCGGTGACGCACGTGAGCATCTCGCGCGCCATGATCGTTCCCAGCATACCGAATCGAACGGTTTGGCTTGCGGCGTCGAGCTTGCCGCCCTCGTCCTATCGTCGGCGATCGTGCCGCTTCCGCTCGAGCTCGTGCAATCAGGCGTGACGCGTGGGCGCGTCTTGCTCACGGTGGTGCTGTGGTCGACGGCGGGCGTAGCCGTAGCCACGGTGGCCTCGAGGGTCATCTACGGCCTTCAGGAGATCGCGCGCGAGGCGCGTCAGCTCGGTCAATATGCGCTCGAGGAGAAGATCGGCGAAGGGGGGATGGGCGAGGTCTACCGGGCCCGTCACGCCATGCTGCGGCGCCCGACCGCCGTGAAGCTGCTTTCCGGCGACGGCTCCGAAGCGCAGCTCCGTCGGTTCGAAAAAGAGGTGCAGCTCACGGCGCGGCTCACGCACCCGAACACGATCTCGATCTACGACTACGGTCGAACGCCGAACGGCGTCTTCTACTACGCGATGGAGCTGCTCGAAGGCGTCACGCTCGAAGAGCTCGTCCACCGTGACGGCCCACAGCCCGCTGGGCGCGTGATTCATCTGCTACGCCAGGTGTGCGGCGCGCTCAAGGAAGCCCACGGCATCGGCCTTATCCATCGCGACATCAAGCCGGCGAACATCTATCTATGTCGACGCGGCGACGTGCCCGATTTCGTGAAGGTTCTCGACTTCGGGCTCGTTCGCGAGATCAAGAGCGCCGGTGACGTGACGCGAAGCAACGTCGATGCCGTCGTCGGGACCCCGCTCTACATGTCGCCCGAGGCCATTCTGACGCCCGATCGAATCGACGCGCGCGCCGACATCTACGGGCTCGGTGGCGTCGCCTATCACCTCATCACGGGCTCGCCCCCCTTCGAGGGACAGAGCCTCGTCGAGCTCTGCGCTCACCACCTGCACTCGACGCCGCTCCCCCCATCGCAGCGAAGATCCGTGCCCCACGATCTCGAGCGCGTCATTCTGTCTTGCCTCGCCAAAGATCCCGGCGACAGGCCACAGAGCGCCGAGGCGCTTTCGCAATCGCTCCAAGTATGCC
>DATHES010000136.1:0-92033 GCA_035318465.1 Polyangiaceae bacterium | reverse complement strand
GACACCGTCGAAGCGCTGGTGGCAGCCGTCTACCTCGATGAGGGTCTCACGGGCGCACGACGGGTGGCGACCCTCATCGTGGCGGCGAACTTCGGCGACATCGCCGAGCTCAGCCGTAGAGACGCCAAGACGGCGCTGCAGGAGCTCGTCCAGGCCGGCGGCGGGGCCGCCCCCGCGTACCGCCTTTTGGCGGTGGAAGGTCCCGATCACGATCGCCAGTTTCTCGTCGCGGTCGAGATTTCGGGCAAGCCGTTCGGCGAGGGGCGCGGTCGCACCAAGAAGCTCGCCGAGCAGGCCGCGGCCGCCGCGGCGATCGCCGTCGTCGCGAAGGACAAAACCATCCTGCGCGACGGAGACGAGTAACCCCGCTCTTCGAAACGACGGGCGATCGTCGTGATCTCGTCAGCGAAGTCCAGTCGGTGTCGCCGACGGCGCCGGGGGCTGGGCCGGCCGTCGCTTGGCCACACCGGGGCGCTTGCGCTGGGCGACGGTTCCCTCCGGGCCGACTTCGATGAGATCGACGAGCTCGGGGTGGTCCTCGATCTTCTCGGCGCTGCGCAAGGCGTCGGTGAGGACCTTGACGGCATCGGCGAGCTTGCGGCGGACGAGGACCTGGCGAATGGGAGCCGTTTCCTCTTCGAGGGTGCGGTGCACGGCCGGCGTGCTGCCTCGGCGCCAGATCACGGCGAAGCCCTTTCCCTCCTGGACCGGCTCGGGCACGAACTCGCCGTCCTTGACCTTGCTGGCGGCTGCGAAGATGGCGGGATCGACGCGCACGCTCGCTTCGCTCGAGGACCCGTCTTGTCCCAGAAAGCCGAGCGCTCCGCCGCGCATCGAGGTCGCCTTGTCGATCGAGTGCTCGCGGGTAAGGTCGTTCCAACGCTGCGGGGCGCCGCTCGACTTGGCTTCTGCGAGCACGCCGACGGCCTCGGTGCGCGTGGCGCAGAGGATGCGCGTCACGGCGATGCGCTCGGGAGCATCGAAGCGCGCTCGGTTCTCCGCAAAATAGGCGGCGATCTCGACGGGCGTGACGTCGAGGTTTTCCTTCAGGAGGTTGATGCGCGCCGTGCGCAGCGCGTGATCGATCCGCTCGCGCGCGCGGGTCACCTGGTCGAGTTTCTTTGCCTCCGCGCCTTGGGAGAAGAGCTCGTCGCGCACCACGACCTGCTCCAGGAAATTGCGCTTGATCTCGCTCGGCGAGGAGCCGAACGTCGCAAGCTGAAAATCAGGGACCGTGCGCAAGCGCTGCACCAGCGCACGTGCCGTCACCCTTCGCGAGCCCACCTTGGCGACGATGGTCGCGCTGCTCGGGTCTTCCTCGGCGACGACGTTCGCGGTCATGGCGACCGCCGCCAAGATCACACCCGCCGCGAAGATGGCACCTTTGCGCGGGCGCATCGACGGCCTAACCGTGGGACACGGCCTGGTCGACCTTGACGCGCGCAGCCTGCGCCGCGGCGGCGGCCCGGCGGCGGCGGGCCCGCTGCGCGTAGCCCCACCCCACCAGGAGCGAACAGGCTAGCGGGGAGAACGCCATGGCGCTGGTAGCGCCGGGGTGGCCGAGGAGCCAGTCGTAGGTGCCGTGCAGATAGGGGTCGAGGGCATCGGCGTAGAGGACACCGGCGAAGATGGCGACCGCGATGACGATGGCGATGGCGTTGAGGACCAGGAAATAACCCCAGCGCACGACGCCCTTCGGGTGCGACCCCGCGGGCAAAACGGTGTGCGACGTCTCCGGCTCGGCCATCGGGCGGGCACTCTAGCACGCCTTTTCCGGCCGCGAAGGGCCCCGCCCCCGCTATTCGGGGGAGAGAACGGGGATGCAGCGGTCGCGCCGCGGAGCGAAGCCGAGGCCTGCCAGCCGCGCCTGCCCGACCCGGATGGCGACCGGGCTTTCGTCGATGCCGAGCGCGCGTCGTCCCAACCGGGCGGCCACCGCCAGGGTGGTGGCGCTTCCTGCGTAAGGGTCGACAACCAGATCGCCCGGCAGGGTGCAGGCCTGAATGATGCGCTCGAGTAGCGCTTCGGGCTTTTGCGTGGGGTACCCGGTTCGCTCCTTGGAGACCGGCGCGATGATGCCGATCTCCCAGACGTCGCCGAGGGGCGCGCCCGGAGACGGCACCGACGTCGTGCTCGACCGCTCCCGCCGTCCATCGAGCCCCACCACGGCGCGCTGCTTTCCCACGCCCCAGGTGGACTGGGTCGAAGGGGCAAGCGGCTCGAACAGCTGCACGAAGCGAGGTTTTTGCGCCGGATCGCGGACGTAGCGCAAGAGAACGTCGTGCACGCGCTGGAAGTTCGGCGTCTTGCTCGGCCATCGACGGTAGCGCCACACGATCTCGCTCGCGAAAGCCGCCGCCCCGAAAACCTCGTCGCAGAGGACTTTCACGTAGTGGCTGGTGCGCGGATCGACGTGCACGACCACCGAACCGTGGGAAGCGAGAAACGCCCGCATCATGGCCAATCGATCGCGCAGACTCGTGAGATAGGCGGACAGGTCCGTCCATCGGTCATCGAACGCGGGAGAATGGTCCCGTAGGATCTTGCCCGTTCGATCGCGCTGGCGCGTCACCTGGTCGTGCACGCGCCCGGTGAAAAACGGCGGATCGAGGTAGGCCAGCGTGGCTTGGTCGCGAAGATCGGGCAGAAGCGCGCCCAGCGCGGTGAGGTTGTCCCCCTGAATGAGCCGTACCGCGGCCGATCCCGGTGCCACCGGCACCAGGCGACCGCGGGGTGGCGGGGCCGGTGCTTCCTTGCCCGCCCAGGTGAGGCGCACCGACGCGCCGCCGGGCTCGAGCGCCAGACGCCGGGGGGACTTCACTTCGGCCGCCGCCACTGCTGACCTCGCTTTTCTCACCCGCTGATCGTGCCTTGCCGCAGCGCGCGCGGACCAGTTTTGCGCACGTTCTGACCCACCGAGGGTCATCGCCTGGCGGCACCGGCCCTAAAAACTCTCACGCGGCCGCGAATCAATCGGGGCATTTGCGGCCGAGGCCTGACAACCCTGGAGTAGAGTGTTAAGCCGGCGGCATGAAGGCGCGGAGGTCCCGCCGGCTACCGGCCGTGCTCTTGACGATAGGGGCCCTATCGGCATGCCAGCGCAAACCCCCGGACCTTACCCCCGAGGGGGCAGTGCGCGAGCTGCTCGATCGCATCGATCGCATCGAAACGGACCCTACCGAAGCGCGCGCCGTCTACGACCTGCTCTCGGCGCCAACCAGGCAGAATCTCATCGACCGCGCGCGCCGCGCCAGCACGACCAGCGGTCGCGACATCCCGCCGCAAGACATGCTCGCGCCGGGACGCTTCTCGCTGCGATTCGAGCCGCGCAAAATGCACACGCGCGTCGCCGACGACCGCGCTGTCGTCGACGTGACCGGCATCGATCCCGAGACTGATCGGGCCGAAGTCCCGTGCGTGCTCGAGGAGGGCCGCTGGCGAATCGAAATCCCGCTTCCGCCCCTGGCTCCGGCGGAAAAACGCCCGGAGCCAGGTTGAGCGCAGCAGGGCCCGACGGCAAAGTGCCGGGGTCGTAGACAACCTATGCGTAAAGTGACGGCTCGGGGCACCGGCCCCGAGCGACGCGATCGACAATCAGTTCGTCAGGAAGATCCCTTCGATCTCCGTCTTGACCTGATCTTCCGTCTGCTCGCGCGCAATGGCGATCTCTTTGACGATGAGCGAGCGCGCCGTATCGAGCATGCGGCGCTCGCCGAAGGACAGCTGCTTGTCCGTCTTCAGCCGGTAAAGATCGCGCAACACTTCGGCAACGTCGAAGATCGATCCTGTCTTGATCTTGTCCATGAAACCGCGGTAACGGCGGTTCCAAGTCTGGTTGTCGAAGGCAACGGTACGTTCCCTCAGAATGTCGAAGATCTCGCGGATCTCGATCTCGGAGATGACGCAGCGCAAGCCAACGGCGCTCGCGTTGCTGACCGGGACCATGATCTTGCGATCGGTGTCGAGAATCCGGAGCACGTAAAAACGCTGGCGCGAGCCGGCGATGTCCTTTTCCTCAATGCTGATGACCTCGGCCACTCCCTGCGCGGGGTAAACAGCCTTATCGCCAACCTTGAATTTTACATCCGTTCGAGCCTGCATAATCTCTCCTTCCACCCTTCAAACACCGCCTGCATCTTGCCCGTTGCCTTACCTCGTCCGGGTAGAGCCCCAGCCCATTCCAACCTCGGGTAGGCGGTTTCCATTCCGGTTGCTCCTCGGAGCGCCCGCAGTTCAATGAGGGCGTCACCGGCGTCTTCTGGCCTATTTTTCAAGGTCAGAATGCGCCAGGCGGGCGCACTCTAGTGAACGTAGTTACTTCCGTCAAGGGATTATGCGCTCCAATCGCACTTCACGCCACCTCCGTCGCTCCATAGATGCCACCGAATGCCCGCATCGCGGCACACCTCGTGCCGGCCGAACTCATCGCGCGGTCGCGTGAAAAAGCCGGGAAGTCGGGCCCTTCTGAGGCGGCGGAGGGGTACCCCATTCGCGCTCGTCAAGGGGGGCGCGCCCCTCGAGTCCCGTCCGCGCGATGACCCTCGATTGGGCTCAAGGCAGGTGATTGGGTCAAGCCAGGGTGCGATCGCGCTGCGGCGGTGGTCAGTGCTTGTCCTTAGGCGCAGCCTCTTGCTCGGCCGGGCGCAGGGTCTTTGCCAATTGCAAAGCGACACCCCAGCGCACGCCGCGATCGGAAACGACAATCTCCTCGGCTCGCGCCCAGGCCACGATGGTCTCGAGGATGACGGCACCGACGGGGATGACGTCGGCGCGTTTTTCCTCCAGGCCCGTGACTTGCTTACGTTCGGCAAGCGGAAAGTCGAGCAATCGGCGCGCCGTTTCGGCGATCTCGCGCGAGGTGAGGCGGGCGCCATGAACCCGCGCCGGGTCATAAGGCGCAATGCCGCGCGCCACGGCGGCCACGGTGGTCACCGTCCCCGCCATTCCCACCAGCGGTTGACCGGGAGGAGGAGGCGCCAATCGTGAGAGCTGATCCAACACGAAGGCCCGCACCACGGCCATTTCCGCGGCGCTCGGAGGATCGGCACGAACGTGCCGCTCGAAGAGTCGAACGCTGCCCATGTCGAGACTTTGCCGTTCGGCGATGCGCGCCGCGCCGCTCTCGAGCTGGCCGCGTATGATTTCGGTGCTTCCCCCGCCGATGTCGAAGGCCGTCACCGCATCGGAAAGGCCGAGACCGGCGAGCCCGCCCGCAAACGCCAGCGCAGCCTCCTCGTCGCCGGAAATGACGCGCGGAGCGGTGCCCAGAATGGCGCGCGCGCTTTCCACGAAATCCGCGCCCGGCCCGGTCGTCGTGCGGGCGGCGTCGCGCATGGCGCTCGTCCCCACGACATCGAGTCGCGCCACACCGTGCTTGGCGATCTCCGCGGCGTAGTCGCGCAGGCACGCGAGCGTCCGTTCTACCGCGGCGGGCGCCAAGGCGCGGGCCTGGTCGACGCCCTGTCCCAGCCGCGTGATTTCCGCGCGGTCGACGAGCGGCACGAGCCCCCCCGCACCGACCTCCGCTATCAGCAGGAGGACGGTGTTCGTACCGATGTCGATCGCCGCTACACGCAAGCTATTTCGTGAGGCTCTTGAGGTCGAGCATCTCCTCGACGTTCGGCACCACGACCAGCTCCACGCGACGGTTCTTCTGCATGTTCTCGGGGGTGTCGTTGGCGGCGACGGGATCGGTGTCGCCATACCCGGACGCGCTCCAGTGGTCGCCCTGAAGTCCGCCTCCGCCCGCTTTCTCGCCGGTGGGCGTGATGAGGAAGGTCAACACCTCACGGGCACGCATCACCGAGAGCCCCCAGTTGTCCTTGTACGGGCCGCCGGCGAGGGGTTTGTTGTCGGTGTGACCCGCCACCTGAAAGGATCGGGCGTTGAGATCTTTGTCGTTGCGGATGACCTCGGCGACCTTGAGCAAAATGTCTTTGCCGTCCTTCTTCAAGTCGACTCGGCCGGAGTCGAAAAGGACGTCGCCCGGGAGCTGGATCGTCATGCGATTCTTGCGAACGGTGACGTTCAAGCCGAGCTTGGTGAGCGAGTCGAGCTTTTGCTTGAGGAGCTCGAAACGCTTGCGAATCGCTTCGAGTTGCTCCTTGTCTTTGCGCAGCTTCTCGAGCGCGGCCTTCTGCTCCGCGAGATCGGCGTTGAGGTTGGAAAGGTCGACACCCGCCTTTTTGAGTTGCCCCTTCAACTGATCGACTTGCCCGGTCGCCGCGGAAAGGTCGGCCTCGGCTTTTTGATGGGCAGCCTTCTCGGCGTTCAGCTGGTTCTGTAGCTCTTGGTTCTCTTTGAGTTTGGCCTGCCACTCCTCTTCGGAGTGACCGCAAGCCGTAACCGTAAGAGCCGCGAGCGCAATGATGAATGCCGCGAGCGACCGCCTCTGCCGCCAGATCATGGGAGCCTCCCTTGAAGTCGACTTGGCGCCGAAGGGCACCGGGGCCGGAAGGTATCTGGCTCTCGAGGAGATCGTCAAGGCTGGTGCAACCTCACGGGTGGGCCGAGGGGTCGCCCGGGGGGGGCGCGACCGGCCGGTGGTCCGGCGCCACGACCCAGCCACGCGTTTTCATCCCCTGGGGCAATGTCATTGCCGCGTGCGATGCGATTTCACGGTCGGCGTCCCGGTCGCGTCCCGCGGAGGGGCGGAGAGGGGGGCCAAGGACAAAGAGCCGGCGAGTCAAGTTTTCTCTTCACTTTTTTCATTGACAACCAACACTGCGTTGCCATATACGTCGTGCAACATCATTGCTTCGCCCGTGCGAGGCAGGCCTATAGGAGGGCTCAGATGGCTACGAAACGAAAGACTGCAAAGAAGCCGGCGAAAAAGGCTGCGGGCAAGGTGGCGAAGAGGACTCCGAAACGAAAGACCGCCAAGCGCGCCAAGAAGAGTGCCAAGAAAGCACCTGGGAAAGCGAAGGGTAAAAAGAAACCCGTAGCACGCCGGGGCGCGCGAAAGGCGGCACGCAAACCGGCCGCACCGAGGGCTCGCCGCGCCAGCTCTGCCGGATCTCCCAAAGCCGAGCCTCCGAAGGATGTCCCCCCGATGTTGGGCGGGGTAGCCCCTTCGAAGATTGGGCTCGACGAGGGAGAAGAGGAATAGAGCCCGTTTCGTCCTTAATAGATAAAGTCGGGCAGGCGGCTGACCGCAAGGTCTACCGCCTGTTCGCATTTTGTGGTCCAGGTTGAAGCGCGAGGCGCATGCGCATCCGCAGTCCCTATTGGATCTTGGCGGTGCTCTCGGGGCTCAACCTCGTCAACTACCTCGATCGCTACATCGTCGCGGCCGTGGGGCCGAAGCTCGCCGAGGAGCTCGGGCTCTCCGATGCCAAGTTTGGCTTCGTCGTCACGGCCTTCATGGTCGGCTACTTCGCGACGAGCCCGCTCTTCGGCGCGCTCGGGGACCGTTTGCCGCGACGCGGCCTCATCGCGCTCGGTGTGGCGGTGTGGAGCCTCGCCACCGTGGCATCGGGTTTCACGACGACGTTCGCGGCGATGATCGCGGCGCGGGTCGTCGTCGGTGTCGGCGAGGCGAGCTACGCGACACTCGCGCCGACCATCATCGACGACCTCGCCACCCCCGAAAAGAAGAACCGCTGGCTCGCGATCTTCTACGTCGCGATCCCGGTGGGCTCGGCGCTCGGCTATCTCGTGGGCGGGCAGCTGGAGCACGCTTTTGGATGGCGCAGCGCCTTTTTCATCGCCGGCGGGCCGGGACTCGTGCTCGCGCTCTTGGCGCTTGCCATCGAAGAGCCGAAGCGCGCGATACGTGCCCCACAGGATAAAGCGGCAAGCTTCAGCGCGACGGCTCTGCGCCTTTTCCGGATTCCCCTCTATCGCGACACGGTCGTCGGGTACACGGCGCAGACCTTCGCGCTCGGCGGCTTCGCGGCGTGGGCGCCGAAATACCTTTACCGAACACTCGGGCTCGACCTTCAAACGGCCGACTACTGGTTCGGATTGATCCTCGTCATCGCGGGCCTTTTCGCCACCTTCATAGGCGGACAGCTCGGCGATCGATGGCCCGGCCAGGACCGCGCGCGCGCGAACCTGCGCGTGTGCGCGATCTCCACCGCGGTGAGCGTGCCCTGCGCGGTGCTTTGCCTTCTCACGAGGTCGGCGTTCGGCTTTTTCGCTGCGATTGCCGCGGCCGAGTTCGCCATCTTTCTTTCGACGTCGCCGATCAACGCCGTCATCCTGGGCAGCGTCCCGAGCGAGCTTCGCGCCAGCGCCATGGCGGCCTCCATCTTCGCCATTCACCTGCTGGGCGATATGATTTCACCGCCGCTGATCGGAACGATCTCTGACGCTTCGTCCCTCCGCGGCGCCATGGCGGTGCTCCCCGTGGCGCTCGCGATTGCGACTTTGGTCTGGTGGCGCCAGAGCGGACAGCCCGCGGCTGCGCATGGCGTGCATGGCTGAGCCGACGACGAAGGGCGCCAGACTTGCGCGCGACCTGAGCCGACGCTACGAGCAAGAGAGGCGCCCCCCTAAATTCCTTACCGGCGCCGTCAAGGCCAACGAGCCAACGAGAGGAGGACCGAATGAATCTCGGTGGAAATACTCATCAGCGAAGGCGCATGGTGTTGCCAATCGCCATCGCATTGGTCGCATTCGCAGCGGGATGCGGCGAGGACACGCCGCCCGGAACAGGTGGCGCCGGCGGCACGGGCGGAGCTAGCGCGGGTGGAAGCGCTGGCAGCGGCACCGGAGCAAGCGGCGGACAAGCCGGAAGCGGCGGCGCCGCAGGAACCGGTGGCACCGCGGGATCCACGGGAACCGGCGGCGCCGCAGGATCCACGGGAACCGGTGGCACCGCAGGATCCACGGGAACCGGTGGCGCTGCGGGCAGCGCAGGTGCAGGAACCGCTGGCAAGGCGGGAAGCGGCGGTGCGGGCACCGCTGGCGCGGCGGGCACCGCTGGCGCGGGCACCGCTGGCGCGGCGGGAAGCGGCGGTGCGGGCACCGCTGGCGCGGCGGGAAGCGGCGGCGCGGGCACCGCTGGCGCTGCCGGGAGCGCCGGATCCGCGGGAAGCAGCGGAGCCAGTGGAGCGGACGGCGGCACCTCCGACCCACGCATGAACTTCTTCGTCACCAGCGACGTCAGCAAGACCGGCAACCTCGGCGGTCTCACGGGAGCCGACGCGCGGTGCCAGCGCCTTGCCACCGCAGTGGGATTCGGGAGCAAGACATGGCACGCGTACCTCAGCGCCGAGGCGGCCGACGGTGGACCCGCCGTGAACGCGCGCGACCGCATCGGTCCCGGCCCGTACTTCAACTCCAAGGGGGCCATGCTGGCGGCCGATTCTGCGGCGCTGCATGCGCGCAATGGAGACGCCGAGCTTTTTGTCAGCGAAAAGGGGCAGAAGGTCAACGGACAGTGGACGGGATCACCGACGCCCAATGAACACGACGTCCTCACCGGCTCGATGGGCGATGGCACCGTCTTGGCGGGCCAGACTTGTGTGAACTGGACGTCGGAAGTGATGACGAACACGGCGCAGGTGGGTCACAGCGACGGGCTCGGACCGTCGATGAGTTCCGCGCCGCCGTACAACTCGTGGAACTCGTCGCACGCCAATGGCGGTTGCAACGACACCGCGCCCAAAGGCGGCGCCGGTCGGCTGTACTGCTTCATGGCACCGTAGACGCTCTCATCGTCGCCTGGCGCGGCGCGTGGCGGCCGCGCCGGGCAAAAGCTCGGAGAAGTCGGTTCTTAGTTGGAGGCGGTTGGTAGCGATCGCCGGGACCAGCGTGGTCGTTGCCGGGGCTCCATGAGCCAAGGGACGTTTCACTTGCGCCATGAAGTTGAAAAAACGCCGAAAAAAGGAGGAAACCTCGGTCATCGTGATCGGCGCTCATCTTCGCGTGGATGTTGAAGCCACCGCCCGTGGCGCCGGGGACTCTGCCCACTAGCACTGAGTGTGCCGGCCGTGCCTGACCCACCTTTGCGATCTTATGCTTTCCTCCGCGCCACATATCGGCATAAGCGTTTCGACGAGCTCGGTCTTGCAATGATGGGTCCGCTCAATACGGCATTTTCTCTGTCGTTCACTTTCGCGATGAGCGAAGCGGCCATCGCCTCGAGCATTCTCGATTCGTCGGGCGAAAGCACCCGCAGGCTGGCGCGGTTCTGGGGGAGACGACTCTGTCGGACGTGCGGCGTGGAGGTGACGTCGCGAGGCGGCGAGGGCGTGGCCTGGGACGAACCGCTCATCGTGATGGCCAGTCATCAGAGCTACCTCGACATCCCTGCGCTCTATGCCGTGCTTCCCCAGCCTTTCGGCATGCTCGCCAAACAAGAGCTTTTTCGGCTGCCCGTTTTCAACCTGGCCATGCGCGGTCTGCGCTGCATTCCCATCGACCGTGACAACCTGCGCCAGAGCCTGGCCTCGCTGCGACAAGCGGCCGAACAAATTCGCGCGGGCAACTCCATCGTCGTGTTTCCCGAAGGAACGCGCAGCACCGATGGATCGTTGCAGGAGCTGAAGACCGGGCCGTTCTATCTGGCGGAGATGGCCAGGGTGCCCATCGTGCCCGTCGGAATCCGCGGAACGAATCGCGCGCTGGCCAAGGGCGCCTTGTTCGTGCGGCGGGCGCGCGTCGAAGTGAGGATCGGTCAGCCGATTCTGCCCGCTCGACGTGGTCCCGCGGAGCGAGACCGCTTGCGCGGCGCCGTACACGCGGCGTTGTCCGAGCTCCTCGGTGAGATCGTCTCGAGGAAGGAAGGCACCAACGGCCTCGCCGCAATTGACTCCCCCCCGACGGGCCCGATCGCGATCGGGTATGGCGAAGAACTGACGCAGTAGAGCTAGGGCGCGCCGCCCTTGGATGCGCCAGCCTTGAACTGGAACGGGTAGTTGACCGCCGATTCCATACCGCGCTTGCTCGTTGGAAATTTGAGGCTTTTCAAGGCGGCGATCGCGCAGCTGTCGAGGTCGGGGGCGTGGATCTCCGATTTGGTCGCATCGGCTTCGGCGCTCTTCACCGTGCCATCGGGGTTCACCACGAACTTGAGGGTGAAGGTTCCTTGGATCCCGGGACGGGCCTTGGCCGCCTTGTCGTAGCAAGCGCGGAACGCGTCGCGGTTGCCAGCGACGATGGCGCGGATGTCATCGAGGCTGCGATCGGGTCCATCGTTCGCCTTGCCCGCCGATGCCAGAGGCGCAGCCGCTGCGGGTGCCGGCGAGGCCGTCGCCGCGGCGGGCACTGGCTCGGGAGCGACGGGCGAAGGCTCGGGGTAGGCCGACGGCGATCCCGCCTGGGTCGATGACGGCGGCGGCGTGCTCGGTGCAGGCGCCGATCCACCGCAAGCGCCGGCAGAGAGCAATCCGAGAAGGAGCGAAGCAGCAGCGGTGTTGAAATACGTGCAGGCTTCCATGGGGCGAGACTCTAACACAGCACCGCGAGGCGATTGCATCGCCTTGGGCGTCGCCGAGACGGCAGCACGAGCAGGTCGCCCTGCGCTGCGCTGGCGCGGAAGGGTCGCCCGGCTTCAGCAATGTCGCAATCGCCGCGCGGGACGGGCCGATGGGCCCAGCATGCTGAGATGCGGCTTTGCGGCAGGTGCGTTTCTTGGGCTCTTGGCGGCGTGCGCCCCCGCGTCGCCCGATCTCGCGGCGGGGACGGGCGTCCTACATGACGGTGGGGAGAGTAGCGACATGAGAGAAAGCGGCATCCGGATCTTGTCGGATGTCACGCCTCCGAGACAACCCGACGGGTCCCAGGGACGGGACGGGGCGAGCGGAACGACGGGGTCGGACGCCACCACGGGCGACCCACGCGACGACGGCTCGCTCGATGCCGATACACCCTCGAGGAACGACGGCGCGAGCGATCCGATCGTTCTCGCGGATGCAAAGGGCGTCGACGCACCCGTCATGTCCGCCGACGGCGCCAGCGACGCGCGAGGGACGCGAAGCGACGGCGCCAAGCCCGACGGCTCCGATTCCAAAGAGGGCGGCAGCTCGACCGACGCAACGGGCGCGACCGATGCGGCTGATAGCGAGGGTGACGCTGTCGTCGTGCTCGGAAGCTGTGCGGCCGTGCGAGCGTGCGTACGCTCGACCGCCGAGAGCGAGGCCGCGTGTCTGCGATCGGCGTCCGCCGCGGCGCGTGCTTCTGCCGAACCGGTGCTGGCGGGCGAAATCGACGCCTGCACCATGCCGTGCCGCGCCGCGTACGTGCTCACCGCGTGCAATGCCTGTCTCCTGCGCGCGTGCCCCGCAGCTCTCGTGGCGTGCGCGCGACAAAGCGGTTGTGGCGATGGGGTGGTTGCGAGCGACGACGAGGAATGCGACGACGCCAATGACGAAAACGGGGACGCGTGTACCGTGGCATGCACGCGTGCGCGATGCGGTGATGGCTTCGTCCGCGGGGGCCAGGAAGAGTGTGACGACGCCAACCGAGTCGATACCGATGCGTGCCTCACCTCGTGCGACCGCGCTTCCTGTGGCGACGGCTTGCTCTGGTCCGGTGTGGAAGGCTGCGACGACGGCAATCGCACGGGGGGCGATGGCTGCAGCGCAGCGTGCCTCATCGAATCGTGCGGAAACGGCATCCTCGATCCGGGCGAAGCGTGCGACGAAGGGACCGCCAATCGCGACGACGCACCGTGCCTTCCGACCTGCCGCGACAACCGGTGCGGCGACGGAAGAATGTGCAGCGGCGAAGGGTGCGGCGTCAGGCTGGGAACGGTGCTCGAGCAATGTGACGACGGCAACGATGCCAACGGCGATGCCTGCGTGACCGGGTGTCGTACCGCGGTGTGCGGCGACGGGTACATTCGCGACGGCGTCGAGACCTGCGACGACGGTAACCGCGACCGCTTCGACGGCTGTGGCGATTGTGTGCCCGCAGCGAGCCACCTGCTGATCACCGAGGTCGTGACGCGCCCCGCCGCCGCCGAGTTCGTCGAGATCCTGAATCCGACGCGGTTTTCGGTGGTTCTGTCGGACTATTGGCTGAGCGACGGCCACCTCTACTACGAAGTGGCGTCCGGCACTTTCGCCACCACGAGCGGCTCGGACTTCGCGGCGCGATTTCCCGACGGGGCCGTGCTCGAAGCGGGGCGCTACGCCGTCGTCGCGCTGGGCAACGCTTCGGGCGGGTCGCAGAGCTTCGCTGCCACTTACGGCAAGGCGCCGGATTTCGAGCTACGCCCCACCGCCAACCAAGCTGCCGACGACCCAGCGGTGCCGAACATGCTCGCGGTGGGGGGTTCGGCGATCGGAGCAAGTGCCTCACTCACCGACGGCGGTGAACCAGTGGTGCTCTTTTTCTATCGCGCCGGCGATCTCGTTTCCGATGTCGACTATGTCTTCTACGGCGCGCCGAGCGCGTCCAACCCGATGGTCGACAAGACCGGCGTGATCGCCGGCGCATCCTCGTACCTCGCCGACACGCCCGCCACCGCCCAGCACGCGGTCGCAGCGCCGGGCGAAGCGGGCTCGCTTCACCGCTGCGTCTATGCCGAATCGCGCGAGACGTCGGCGCAAGGAAACGGCGTCGCGGGACACGACGAAACGAGCGAAGACGTCGTCACGGCGTTTCGGCTCGGCACGAGTGCGGCCGAGCGTACCCCGGGGCTGCCCCCACCCACCGAGGTGTGCATGCGATGACTTCCAAGGCCGCATCGAATGAGGCCCCCTACGCCGTGGTATCCCGCGCGCCGCGGCCGCCGCCGTTCATCACGTTGGCGATCATCGGGCGGTTCAAGAAGAGCTTGCGCAGTCGAGCATCGTGGATGGCGTCGGCGACCACCTGGATGTGCGCGGCGGAACGCTCGCGCGCGTACGCGGCGTGGGGAGAGCCGGCCCCGGCCAGGGCCTCGTAACAACGGGCGCGGATGGCGGTGCCGAATTCGGAGCCTTGAATCGTCTCCACGGTCTCGAGCGCCTGGGTGGCGAGGGCGATGGCGCTCTCGGGATCGCCGATATCGAGGCGGGACACGGCTTCCACCGAGGTGGCATAGAGGCCGAAGCTCACCATCGAGTGTCCGTCCGCCGTCATGCGGGCTTCTTCTGCGTAGCGCACCGCGCCGGCGAAGTTGCCCTGCCGGCGCGCGATGCGGGCACGGACGATGCGCTCGTGGACGTAGTCGTACGTCTTGTTGGTCACGGAATTGAGCGCCGCGGCGTCGGACGCGAAGACATGGGCCGCGTCGAGATCGCCCGTCTCGATGAGGGCCTCGGCCGATGCCAGCAGGGTGGCGGCGCGGTTGTTCTGATCGCCGTAGCGCTCGTGGGCGTCGCGAGCGCGCTTGAGGTACGCCATGGCGCGGGGTTGGTCACCGAGCCGCGAGTAGGAACGACCGATGGTGGTGAGCGTCTTGGCGATCTGAAAGCGCCCTCCGATCTCGAGATCGATGGCCAGCGACGAGAGTGCGAGGGCGATGGCATCTTCGAACCTCTCCAGGATGAACATCGAGAAAGCGAGCGCATTTTTGGCGCGCGCCTCCTGTCGGCGCGCGCTGCATTTGCGAAACGCGGCGATCGCTTCGGCGTAGGCCTCGACGGCTTCCTGCACGCGCGACGAGCGCCGCAGGAGCGAGGCCCGGGCGAGAAGCACCTCCGCCTTGGTGCGCAGGGGGACTTCGGAGGTGGCGACCAACGCGAGCGCGCGATCGCACGCGGCCAGCGCCCCCTGCATGTCGCCGAGCTCGCGCAGGAGCTCGCTCTGGATGGACTGGGCTTCTACTTCGAGCTCCGTAATCTTGGCGGCGCGCGCGATGACCTCGGCGCGCTCGGCGTTGGGGAGTCCGCGGGCGAGAAAGCCCTCGTCGAGGTCGAGCCGCGCCGTGCGTACGAGCGCCAGCGCCACCCATTTGCCGACGCCCACCTTGCGGGCGAGGGCGCGCAGAGCGAGCAGATGCTTGCGCCGTTCGCGACGCCGGCCGAGCGTGCGATAGATGGTCTCCAGCGCTTCGTGGGCGATGAGCTTGCGTTGATCGTCGGGCGGGAAGAGCGCGAGCGCGCGCTGGTAGTAACGGATCGCGAGACGTCCCTGAAACGTCGCGCGCGCGGCCGCGGCCGCTTCCAAGTAGTTGACGGCGGCTGCCTCCCGCGCGTCGCCCCGCGCCAAATGCCGCGCCAGGATCGCCGCCGAGAGTCCCTTGGCCAAGGGGCCGTTGCTCAAGTATTCGCCGAGCTGCCGGTGCATTCGCACGCGCTCGAAGGCGTCGAGGGAGACGTAAGCGACGTCGCGGGTGAGCGGATAGCGAAAATCGACGTCGTCACCCTTCTTGTCACAGAGACCGCGCGCAAAGAGGCGGGTGAGCGGCTCCTGGCTTTCGAGCGCGGCCAGCGCGACGATGTCGTTGACGCTCAAGGGTCCGCCCGCCACCGCCAACCAATCGACGACGAGGTGCTCGATGGGGGGCAGCTCTTGCAGACGGTCGGCGATGAGTTGCTCGAGCGTCGACGGTAGCGGCTGGCTTCGCTCCCCGGGGCGTTCGACCCGGAAAAGCGCGTGCTGCCCGTCGCGGGTCTCGCGAATCTCGAATGTCCCCCGCTCGAGCAGCGCATCCACCATCTCCAGCAGGAAGAACGGATTGCCGGCCACCTTGGAGACCAAATCGGCGAGCACCTCCGACACGCCTCCTTGTACGGCGAGCCGCGATTGCACGAGACGCATCTGCTCGTCGGGGCGCAGCCCTTTCAGCTCGATAGGGACGATCTCCGAGATCACGGAGGTGATCCGCTCGTCGGGGCGGCTGACGAAGATGGCGAGAATGGGGAGCCGATCGCGGCGCTTCAAAAGTCGCGTCAAGAGCTCGAGTCCCGCGCGATCGCCCCACTGCAGCCCTTCCAGCACGACGACCACCGGCTGGCGGCTGGCGAGCGTGGCCAGGAGGTAGCGCACGCCCGTGAAGATGAGCTTGCGGCGGTAACCAACCTCCTCGTCGTCCGCCGAGACCATGCGCTGGCCGGTCACCATTTCGGCAAGGCAGCCGGCGAGCATCTGCCCGCGCTCGCCGGTGGCGAGCGGCCCGAGCATCATGGTCACGTGTTTCTCGACTTCGGCAAGGGGTCGGTCGGGGGCTACACCGACCGCCTCGCGCACGAATTCGCTCACGATGCCGAACGGCAGCTGGGAACGGGCCGGCGAGCACTCGGCGCGCAGGACGACTGCATCGGGGGGCAGCTCCGACAGAAAGGTGGCCACGAGCGCCGTCTTGCCGATGCCCATCTCGCCGATGACGACGCGCGATACGATTTCGCCCGGTCCCGAGACGGCGCGGTGGTAGGCGGCGTGCAAATCGGCTTTTTCCGCCTCTCGACCGACGAGGTCGTGCGGCGCCATGGCCAGCTCGGCCACGCGCTCCTCGCGCGTCAACGCCCGCTGGAGGGCATAAATGCGCATCGAGTTCGGAACCTTTTGCTCGCGCGCTGCGCCGAGCTCGATCGTCGGAGCGTCCCCCCAGCGAAACTCGCGACGAAGGAGCCGAAAAAGGCCTCCCGCGACCCAGGTCGCCCCTGCCGGTGCGCGTTCTCCTACCAGGATGCTCAGCAGATTGGCCGGCTCTTGCAGCTGGTGATTGACGAGGTTTCCCGCCTGATCCCGTTGGCCCGTGGCGACGCCGCGCACGATGCCGATGGACGAGCGAATCGGCGTCACCAGGTCCTCCGACGCGCCGGCGAGTGCCTCGTGCACGTCGAGGGCCAGCCAGGCGGCATCGGCCGCCGCCCGTGCAGGGTTGGCCATCAGGCCGACCAGCGCGCGGGCGGCTTCGTTTCCCTCCCACGCGAAGCGCGCGCCGCGTTTGTAGGCAATGTCATCGAGCGTCGCGCGGATCTTGTCGGCGGCGCGCGCCACCCCCGAGGGGCCCACCCATCGCTCGAGCGTTTTGAACCCGTGCAACTTGAGGGTGAGCACCGCCACGTGCCGGACTTCCCGGGCCGGCCGCGGGGGAGGCTTCTTGTCGGCTCCCTCGCCGGTCTGCTCCGACGTCGGCGCCGGAGGGGGCCCGGTCGGGAGGCGGGGTAGTCCGGTCGCCCCCATGGCGGCGTGGGCCAGCGAGTCGCCCGCTGCCGAGGGGTGCTGCGAACCGGTGACCGCTTCGTGACGGGGCGCGAGGCGCGCGATGGTGGCCTCCACCGCCGCCGCATCGACGAACTCCTGCTTCTGAAAAAGCGCCCGCGAGATCGCCGCCGACATGTCGCGCGCGCTCTGGAATCGGTCGTCGGCGCTCTTGGCGAGCGCACGCATCACCAGTGCCTCGAGCTCGGGAGGGACGTCGCGCGCGAAAGTCGAGGGCGGCTCGACGACGCCGGCGCGCACCGCTTCGAGCAGGCTGTCGCCGGTGAGGTTGCCGTGCAGCGGACGCCCGGTGAGAAGCTCGTGGAGCACGACGCCGAGCGCGTAGATGTCGCCGCGCCGGTCGACTTTTTCACCGCGCGCTTGCTCGGGCGACATGTAGCCGTATTTGCCCTTCAAAATACCGACTTCGTCGCGGAACAGGTTGGCCGTGGCGATGCCGAAATCGGCGATCTTGACGGCGCCCTCGTAGCTGAGCAGCACGTTCTGCGGCGAAACGTCGCGATGAACGATCTCGAGCGGCGTGCCGCCTTCCTTGCGCTCGTGGGCATAGTGCAGGCCCTTGCCAACCTCGGAAATGATGTACGCGCTGACCCACGGCGGAATCCGGGTCGCCTTGGCTTTGGCGGCGCTCATCAGCTTGCCGAGATCGAGCCCTTCCACGAACTCCATGGAAAGGAGGAGCCCCTCTTCGCCGTAGTCCTGGAACTCGTACACCTGGACGATGTTGGGATGGTTGAGGCGCGTGGCCAGCTGCGCCTCCTCCACGAACATGGAACGGAATCGACGCGAGGCGCCGTGGACGGGCAGGATCCGCTTGAGGACGAGGATCTTGTAGGTACCCTCGGCCCCCTGTCTTCGGGCGACGAACACCTCCGCCATCCCGCCCGCCCCGAGGCGGCGGTCGATTTGAAAACCTCCGAGCTGGGTGGGGGACGAAGGTGCGGCGGTGGACATGAACCCGTCAGCCTCGAGACTAGCCTATGCTTTGCGCAGCCGAGCGACGCTCCTGTGATGCTTCAAGTTTCGGGTAAAGCTTCACGCCGCGCCCTTTCATCTTAGCTGGCCGAGCGCTCTCATTCCATGTGCGCACCCGGCCCGCGCTAGTCGCAATCGGTACCTCGGCTGGTGATGCCGCTCGCCCCCCTGTTTTCGCATGCAGCTGCCGGAGGTTCTCCATTCCAACGCCAGAAACTCGTGATAGGGTCCGCCTCGGTCGCCTCCGAAATCGGCCAGTTTACGCCGACCTGCTCGGGGCGAAGTAGCCCGTTCGCATACCGCCCCCTGTTCTCGAGAGGTCCCGCATGGAGACGAAGTGGCTCGTTCGCGCAGCATTTTTGGCTGTGGTGGGAAGCTTGACCTGGTCGAACCAGGCGCAAGCGCAGGCGCCGACACCCCCCAAGAAAGCGGCGGAGGACGAGGGGCCATTCGCTCCCAAGGGCAAGACGGGTAAGCTCCGTGAAGCGGAGCAGGCCGAGCTCGCTCCCAAAGAAGCTGCGGAGGCGCCGCCGCCCAAGGAGAAGCCGTTCGCCGTCGGCGCCGACATCGTCTACGGCATCGGCAGAGCCGGCTCGGGCACGGACGTGGGGGCCAACAACGTCGAGTTCAAAGTGGCTTCTATCCTGCTTGGCGTCAGTTACCAGGCGGACCCCAAAGTCAACGCGCGCCTGCGCTTTCCGATCAGCAACGGCAGCATCGACGGCGCGGATTCGGGGCAGTTCGGGGGAACGCCGTCCTTCAGCGCGTCGGCGGCGGGCAACGTCGAGATGGGCATGACGTACAACTCCGACATGGGGCCGCACACCAAGCTCCCCTTCGACCTCGGCCTTTACCTGCCGGTGGCGAGCGGTGACCGCTTCCCGCCGCCGGAGGGCAACGGCCGCCAGCGCGCCTACCTCGTCAACACCGCAGCGCAATGGTCGCGCGGCATGGAAGAAGACGCGCTCTTCGCGCCGCACCGGTTGAGCCTCGTTCCCAAGCTTTCGCTTCGCTATGTTGCCGGCGGCATTTCGACGGGTGGATACGTGAAAACGCCGCTCCTCCTTCGCGTCGGCGGCGGGGATCCCTCCAGCCCGCCGGACGAGTACGCCGTCAAATCGGCTGTCTTCCAGGCCATCGTCGGTGGCGACTTTCACATCGACGTCTCGCGCAACAAGATCGACGTCGGCACGCGCGCCTGGCTGATGTGGATGTCGAGCGACTACATCGAGCGCACCTTGGTCGGCTCGACACCCACCTCCAAGCTTCAGTTCGTTCTCGAACCGCAGATCCGCGCTGTCTTCGGGCAGCTGAAGGCGGTGCTCGGCATCGTCCTGCCCATCGGCGGGCGGCTCGCGGGCGGCGACTTGAGCCATGTCTACGGCTTTCGTCTCGGCGCCGTTTACGGCTTCTGAGACGAACGAGGCCGCAAGCGCAGCCCGACCAGGAAACATTCACGGCAGAGGGCGGCACGAAGCGAAGGCTCCTTTTCGAGCATGCCGCCTCCACCCGTACCGCGAGAAATCGCGCCAACTAGTGCTAGGTTACGTGCCCCATGTCCAACGAGCGCGCCTTGAGCTGGCACGAACCGCCCCTTTCCGAGGTCGACCCCGACATCGACGCCCTCATCCGCGAGGAGGAGCGGCGCGAAGCCGACACGCTGCGCATCATCGCCAGCGAAAATTACGTATCGCGCGCCGTCCTCGAGGCGAGCGGCTCGATCCTGACCAACAAGTACTCCGAGGGGTACGCCGGCAAGCGCTACTACGAGGGGCAGCAGTCGATCGACCCTATCGAGGAGATCGCGTGTCGCCGTCTCAAAGAGCTCTTTCGGATGGATCACGTCAACGTGCAGCCCTATTCCGGAAGCCCGGCCAACCTCGCCGTCTATCTGGCCACGCTTTCCCCCGGTGACACCGTGATGGGGCTCGGGCTCGCGTCGGGCGGACACCTCACCCACGGGCACTCGGTGTCGATCACGGGCCGGTGGTTCAAGAGCATCCCTTACGGGCTCCGTGCTTCCGATGCGCGCATCGACATGGATCAGGTGCGCTCGCTCGCCCGCGAGCACAAGCCGAAACTCATCTTCTGCGGGATCTCTGCGTACCCGCGCGAGCTCGACTTCAAGGCGTTTGCCGACGTGGCCAAAGAGGTGGGCGCGGTTCTCGCCGCCGACATCGCGCACATCGCCGGGCTGGTCGTGGCCGGAGTTCACCCCTCGCCGGCGGGGATCGCCGATGTCGTCACGACCACGACCCACAAAACGTTCCGCGGGCCGCGCGGTGGCGTCGTCATGTGCCGTCAGGAGCTCGCCGCGTCCATCGACAAGGCGGTATTCCCTGGCCTGCAAGGCGGGCCGCACAACCATACGACCGCCGGCATCGCCGTTGCTGCGCGCGAAGCGTCGCTGCCGGCATTTCGGGCTTACGCGCAGCAGACGGTGGACAATGCCAAGGTGCTCGCCGAGGAGCTCCTTTCACGCGGCTTTCGTCTCGTGACGGGAGGCACCGACAACCACTTGATTCTCGTCGACCTGACGAACAAGAACGTGACGGGGAAAGTCGCCGCCAAAACGCTCGACCGGGCCGGCATCGTCGCCAACTACAACGCCATCCCCAACGACCCGCGCAAACCCTTCGACCCGTCCGGACTGCGGATGGGCACGCCCGCCGTCACCTCGCGCGGCATGAAGACTCCCGAGATGAAACGCCTCGCCGCCTTCATCGATCAGGTCATCGCCGCGCCGGGCGACGACACGCTCATCGCGCGCATCGCCGGTGAGGTCAAAGAGATGTGCCGCGGTTTTCCGGCGCCGGGCTTGCGAGTCTGAACATTCGCCCCGGCCTTCTTGACCCCCGCCGTGGGCTACGGGAAAACCGAGCGGTGATCCTCTTGTCCCCTGGAGCCTTTCGCGCCCTCGTCGCTCTCGGCGCGTTGCTCCTCGGCATCGTGGCCCGTCCAGCGTGGGGAGCGACGCCCGCCTCCGGCCCCGAGGCGACGCTCCGGCGCACCGTCGACGATCTTCACCGAGCCGAGGGCGTGGAGAAATACGCCGCCCTTCGGTCCCTCTGGAAGCTATGGGACCAGGCCGACCCCGCCTGGGTGGAGGAGTCGATCAACGAAATCGAACGTGACAAGGCGCTCGCCGCGCCTGTCCGCGTCTACGCTTCCATCATCGCCGCCTACGCGCGCCGCCGGCGGGGCGATCTCGACGGCAGCCTGGCCAAGATCAAGGCGGCGGGGATCGTCGACAAATGGCTCATTTTGGGGCCGTTCGACAACGAGGGTAAAGAAGGGCTCGACCGCGCGAATCCGCCCGAGAAAGAGCTCGGCGAAACGATCGACTTCGTCCGTCCGTACCAGGGCAAGGAACGTCAGATCCGCTGGCGCGTCGTGCCCGACGTGTACCGCTATGGCTGGCTCGATATCGGCGATCTGGTTCGACCGCGCGACAAGGTCTGCGCGTACGCCACGACCTTCGTGCGCGCCAAAGGGGGCGCGCCGCGCTCGGCGTCGATTTGGGCGGGTGCTTCCGGGTCGTTCAAACTCTTCTGGAACGGCGCGGAAGTGCTGGTCGATACGGCCTACCGCGGGCTCGATGCCGATCGGTTCGCCGTGCCGGTGAACCTGGCGCGCGGTTGGAACAGGCTCACGGCGAAGGTCTGCGCCGCCGAGGAGCAGCCGATGCTCACCGTGCGCTTCGCCGATGCGAGCGGGGCCCCCGACCCGACGCTCGAGTTCGGTGCCGATCCGTCGATCGCGTCGCAAGCCGGCCAGACGCCCGTCAGCGCAGCGCCCGCCAAGAAGGGCGCCGGCGGGAACATCCGCGGCCCGGTACCCACCTTCGAGGCTCTGGTTGCGGGCAACAAGGCGAACGGCGCGGCGCTCGAGGCGTACGCCCGTTATCTCCACCTCACCAAGGGGGACGACGGGTCGCAACACCTCGCCCAAGACTTCGCGCGGCGCGCGGCCAATGCCGGCCCCACCGTGAACCGGCATCTTCTCGCGGCCGAGCTCACCGATGATCGCAACGAGAAGCGCGAATGGTTGGCGCGCGCTCGTGCTCTCGTGGGCAATGGTCCAAAGCCAGTCGATCTGTTGCTCGGCGAAGCGGAGCTGGCTCGCACCGGAACGAATTGGCGCGATGCCACCCCCTTCTACGACGAGGTGCTGCAACGCGACCCCGACAACGTTCGCGGCGTGCTGGGACGCGTCGAGCTCTACCGCGAAGCCAGCCTCAAGCGGACGGCGCTTCTGACCTTGGAATCGGCGCTCGAACGCAATCCTCGTTCGGTCGGCATCCTGCGCGTCTACGCGGCGGCGCTGCGCGACGTCGGACGAACGACGGAGGGCGACGAGGCCGCCGATCGCTATGCCGCCCTTCGCTTCGACGACACCAACTACTTGGCGGAGCGCATCGACCTGGCCGTCCTGCGGCGCGACCAGAAAGCCGCGGCGCGCTGGATCGACCGCCTTCTCGCGGCGGTGCCCGACTCGTCGTGGGCGCTCTCCACCGCCGCCCGCGCGCACCGCGCGCTCGGGCACGAACCTCAGGCGCATGCTCTCTACCGTCGGGCCCTCGATCTCTCTCCCGAAGACGTGGAGACACTGCGCGCACAGGCCGACCTCTTCGCCGAATCGGGCAACCGCGAAGAACAGCTCAAATCGCTCCGTCAGATCTTGACCGTGCGACCCCAGGAAAAAGACGTGCGCGAGTACGTCGAACACATCGAGCCCCCCAAGCCACGCGTCGACGAGCAATACGCTTGGGCAGCCGAACGTTTCCTGGAAAAGCGCAAGCTACCCGCCGGCGGTTACAACCGCCGAACGCTGCGCGATTTGACGGTCACCACCGTGTACCAAAACGGATTGGCGTCCCGTTTTCGTCAGGTCGTCTTCCAGCCCATGACCGACGAAGCGGCGGCGATGGCGCGCGAGTACGCCTTCGTTTACCAGGCCGACAGCGAGATCGTGCAGCTGCGCGCGGCGCGCGTCTATCGCGCGGACGGCAAGATCGACGAGGCCGTCGAAAGCGGCGAAGGCCCCGCCGACAACCCCGCCATCGCCATGTACACCTCGGCGCGCACCTTCTACGTGCACTTCCCGCGGCTCAACGCCGGCGACGTGGTCGAGCTGCGCTACCGCGTGGAAGACGTCGGTCAGCGCAACGAGTTCTCCGACTACTTCGGCGAGATTGTCTACCTCCAGCAGCTCCAGCCCGTCTACGGCTCCGAATACGTCCTTCGCACGCCGAAGAGCCGCTCATTTTACTTCTACACCTCGCCCCTGGCGGGACTCTCACGGGCCGAGTCGACCGAGAGCGACACGCGCGTCTACACCTTCCGCGCCGCCGAGGTGACCCCCTTGCTCCCCGAGCCCACCATGCCGCCGCTCGGTGAAGTGCTCGGACACATCCACGTTTCCACCTACAAGACGTGGGACGACATTGCCGCGTGGTACGCCGGTCTCTCCAAGGATCAGCTCATCCCCGACGACGAAGTGCGCCGGCGCGTGGCAGCGCTCACCAACGGGCTCTCCGACCCGGTGGCCAAGATGCGCGCCATCTACGGCGAGGTCGTCCAGCGCACCCGCTACGTGGCCCTGGAGTTCGGCATCTACGGCTACAAGCCGCGACCGTGTGCACTCACCTTCGCGCGCGGTTGGGGTGACTGCAAAGACAAGGCGGCGCTCATCGTCACCATGCTGAAGGAAGCCGGTATACCGGCTTCGATGGTGCTGGTGCGCACCGGCATGCGCGGCGAGTTCGAGACCGACCCTGCCAGCCTCTCACCCTTCGACCACGCCATCGCCCACGTCCCCTCGATGGATCTTTTTCTCGACGGCACCGCGGAGTATACCGGCTCGACCGAGCTGCCGGCGTTCGATCGCGGCGCGCTCGCGCTCATCGTCAACGAGTCCGGCAAGGGTAAGCTCATTCATCTGCCCGATCCCGGCGCCGAAGCGACGCGCCGCAGCCGGCGCATCGATGCCACGCTGTCGCCCGAGGGGGTGGCGCAGCTCGACATCAAGATCGAGACGAGCGGCGCGCTCGCCGGCGAAGCCCGGCAGCGCTACCACGCCCAGGCGACGCGGCGCGAACGTGTGGCGCGCGATCTTTCCGGCGAGTTCGCGGGCTTCGAGTTTTCCCCCGGAGCGGGCGCGCTGGAAATGAACGACCTCGAGGACATCGAGCAACCGGTGAAGACGCACGCCCGCGGGCGCGCCATGAGCCTCGGCCGGCGCGACGGCAGCGAAGTGTCGATTCCCATCGGGCCGACGGGCCGCCTGGTGTCCTCTTTTGCCTCGTTGTCGAGCCGCAAACAGGACATCCGCATGCACGTACGCTCGACGCTGGAAGACGAGCTCGTCGTTCACTTGCCGCCGACCTTCAAGGTGAAGACGTTGCCGGACCCGGTGCAGCAGTCGTCGGCGCTCGGTCGCCTCTCGGTGAGCGCGGAAGTCTCCGGCGCCACCGTCACCATCAAGACGCGGGTTGCGTTCGACAAAACGCGCATCACGCCTGCCGAGTATGCGGAGTGGCGCGCCTTCTGCGAGGCCGCGGATCGCGCGTTCGCGCAGCGGCTGGTCGTGGGAGCGTCCAAGTGAGGACGACGTTTCGTGCCAATGTCGGCCACCTCGCGGCACGCGCGCTCGTCGCGGGGGCGGTGCTCGTCGTGCCGCTGGCCTGCGGGGGCCGTGCTGCTGCTCCGGGCGCGCAGCCCAGCACCGAAGCCGCACGCCGCGCCGGACAGCGTTCGAACGACGCGGAAGAGGTGGGCAGATGGGCGCTCTACGAGCTCGTCGCGAAGGGTGGCGACACCGCCAAGGCGCGCGAGGCCCGCGCGCGCCTCGACAAGCTGGCGGGCGACGGGATGTACGCATCGCTGGCCCGCGCCATCGCCGACGGCGGGCACGGCCACATCGACGCCGCTGCCAAGTCCTACCTCGCGGTCGTGCGGGCCGCGCGTAACTCGAGGGATCCGCGGGCGCCCATGGTCGCGTGGTTCGCGACCAACCACTTGCTCGGCATGTCGCCGAACGTCGCGGGACTCTGGGAAAAGGCAGCACCCATCGTCGAAGACGCCATCGCCCACCCGGGCTCGATCGGGTGGCGCGCGCGCGGAGAGCTCGTCAGCTGGTGGACACAGCAGGCCTTCGAGGCCGCCAAGAGCGGCGTGCTCGACACTTCCGCCGAACGGCACGGATGCCTGCGCAACGTCCGACTTTCCGGACCGTTCGGCCACGATGCAACCTCCGATCGCCGTCAAGCCTTCGAGGCCGAGCGCCCGGGGCCATGGCCGCGCACATTTCCCGCGCACCCCAGCGTGCACCTGCGGCCGCACGTGCTCCCCACCGAGCGGCACGGCTGTCAGATCCGCAGCACCGAGCCGACACCGGGGGGCATCTTCTACGCCGAATCGTTCGTCGATTTGCCGGCGGAGCGGGAGGTCATCGTCGCCGCGCAGGGCGCTTTTCGCCTGAGCGTCGATGACACGATCGTGCTCGATCGTGACACGCGCGTGTGGGGCATCTGGGGCAAATTCACGGTGCACCTTCGCTTGCGCGCGGGGCGCCATCGGCTCTTGGCGCGGATCGGAGGTCCGGAGACGTCGATGCGGCTCATGCAGCCGGACGGCACGCCGCTGGCGCTGGCATCGAGTGACGATCCGAGGCCCGTCTACACCTCGACCCCGCCGGTGGTCCTCGCAGATCCCAACGTGCTCGATCGCTTCGTGCGCGACGGCAAACCCCTTCCCGTCGAGGACGACCTCGGACGCTACCTGGCGAGCTTCCTCGCCCATGTCGAGGAAGAGGACGACGTCGCATCGGTCATCCTCGAGCCGCTCGTCAGCGACCCCAGCGCGGCCACCCCATTCGCGCAAGCTTTGGCCGCGGTTTTCGCCGAGAAAGACCCCATCTTTCCCGACGCCGATCGCCACGATTTGGCGCGCGACCTGCGCCAGCGAGCGATCGCGAAAGACGCCGAGCTGTGGTGGCCGCGTTTCTGGCTGGCGCTCGACGAAGCCGAAAAAAAGGGCTTTCCCGACGCCGTCGAGGAAGTAAGAAAGCTGGCCGATCACTTCCGCGACGTGCCGGAAATCCCCGAAGGGCTGGCCCAGCTCTATGCCAAGCTCAATTGGACGGCGGAGCGCAGCGTGACCTTGAAAGATCTCGCCACCCGCTTTCCGCGCAACGCGCGTGTCCTGCAGGAAGTGCTGGAAGTGCTGGAGGACGAGGGGCGACACCTCGAAGCCGATCGCATCGCGGCGCGCATCAGGACCCTCGACCCCGACAGCGAGATCGAGGTCGATCGCGCTCTTTCTCGGCACGACTATGGCGCGGCCATTGCCGAGCTCAAGCGCCTCGGACAGCGGCGGCCCGATCGCAAGGACATCGCCGATCGCATCGTCGAAGCGACGATGCGATCGGGCGACTCCTCGGGGGTGCTCTCCCTGCTGGAGCGTCTCGTCGCCAAGAAGCCGCGCGACTCCGGCCTTCGTCTCGCTCTCGCGGACGCCAAGTTCGCCTCCGGGGACAAACTGGCGCTGCGTCACGGGATCGCCGATGCCATTTTGGCCGGTGGGAGCACCGGCGAGCTGTCCGAGGCCGTCGATCTCGTGGAGGGCACCACCGAGCTCGAACCGTATCGGCTCGACGGCGCGAAGATCGTGAGAGACTACGAGACCTCGGGCGGTGAGATGGAAGGTACCGCGGCCCGCATCCTCGACTATTCGAGCGTATGGATTCACCCCGACGGCTCGAGCCGCATGCTCGAGCACGAGCTCATCCGCATCCAATCGCAAGAGGCCATCGGCAAGATGGCCGAGCAGCGGGTCCCCGATGGATTGCTGTTGCGGATGCGGGTCATCAAGAAGGACGGCACCCTCCTCGAGCCGGAGTTCGTGGAGGGCAAGAAGACCGTCACCATGCCGCACCTCGAGATCGGCGACTACATCGAGACGGAGAACATCACCTCCCGCGGGGGTGACGGACAGCTTGGGCGTCGCTACCTCGGGCCCCATTGGTTTTTCCGCGAAGCGGACGTCGGTTATTGGCGCAGCGAGTTCGTGGTCATCTCGCCCAAGGACAAGCCGCTCGTGGTGGAAACGCGGGGCGAGGTGCCGCCGCCGTCGCTGCGCGAGGACGGGCCGCTCGTGGTCCGCCGCTGGCGCGTCGATCGCAGCCCGGCCGCGCCCGACGAGCCGGCGAGTGCGCCCATCCAAGAGTTTCTCCCGAGCGTACGCATCGGCTGGGGGATCGGCCTGAGCGATCACCTGCGGCGGCTCACCGACGCCGCCAACGACGAGTTGCCGCGCGATCCGCGGCTCGTGCGGATCGCGGCGCAGATCGTCGGCAACGAGTCGAACGACTCCGCCAAGGCGCGCAAGCTCTACCGCTGGCTGCTGGCCAACGTCGAAGACGGGCGGGAGTCGGACGGACGGCGCGTCGTGGTCGGTAAGTCGGGCAACCGCGCCTCCGCTTTCATGTACCTCTGCCGGACGCTCGGCATCCCGGTGGAACTGGCGGCCTCGAAGGACAAGCTGAATCCTCCCCCGCTCGGTCCCATTTCCGAGGCAGAGCAGTACGACGATTTCGTCATCCGCGTGGGTGGCAAGACGCCCGAATGGCTCACGCTGCGCGACAAGTTCGCTCCCTACGGCTACCTGCCCGCGGGGTTGCGGGGGCAGCCTGCGTACCGCCTCATCGCGGGCACGCCGCGGGAGACGACCAGTGTGGCGGGGACCGCCGACGGCATCCTTTACGAGGGAACGGGGGAGCTGCGCAGCGACGGCAGCGCCGTGCTCGAGCTGGCCCAGAAGTTTCTCGGTCAACCGGGAATGGGGCTCCGTGCCGGTCTCGAGCAGTTACCGCCCGCGCAGCTGCACGACGCCATCGAGGGCAAGCTGCTGGCGCAGGCCATCCCGGGAGCCCGACTCGGCAAGATCGCCATCGAGAACCAAGCCGATCTCGATCAGCCGATCGTCTTGCGGATGAACGTGGAGGTGTCCGACTTCATGCGCCGCCGCGGTCGCGATCTCGTGCTGGTGCCGCCTTTTGCCATTCGCCTCTCGCAGATCGCCCGGCTCCCGCGCCGTCAAACTCCCCTCGTGCTGGGCGAGCCCACCTACACATCGATCCACCTCACGTTCAAGCTTCCGCCGGGCGCGCGCGTCGTGACCTCCCTCACGCCCGTCGAGGTCAAAGATCACGATCGGCGCGTGATCGTGCGCGACCGGCTAGAGGGGCAGAACCTCGTGCTCGACCGCGTCATCGATATCCCGGCTGGGCGCATCGAGCCCGCGGCGTACGCCGAGCTGCAGAATTTCGTGCGGCGTGCCGACGAAGCGACCATGCGCGACATCGTGATCGCGGTGGGGAAATAGGGCGCAACGGCGCACGCGTTACTTCTTCTTCGCGGGCGCCGGTGGACGCGGCGTCTCATCGGCGGCGGGCGGCACGGCCGCATTTTCCTTGACGCGATCCTCGATGCGCTGCCTGACGGGAGCATACTTGGTGTCGAGGTCGACGCGTGCATCGACGATCTTCACCCGTTCGGTCGCGGTGGCTGCGTAACCCTTCACGCTGGGATGCGTGGAGAGAAACTGCGCGTACTCCTCCCACGCTTTTTTGGCTTCCGGCCACTTGCCCTGCCGCTCACGCAAATCGGCGACGACGAAGAGAAGCTTGCCGTGAAGGTCGTCCTTGGTTCCGACGTTGCGCAGCCCCGCGGCAAAGCTGGCTTCGGCTTCCACCGTGCTTCCTCCCGCGATCTGCGCTTCGCCGAGAAAGTAGTAGCTCGCTGGGTCGGACCCGTCCTGAACGATTGCCTCCTTGTAGGCCTGCATCGCGCCGGTGTAGTCGCGCGCCATGTAAGCGCCGTGCCCTTTCGCTATCGCGGCGGCGTACGGGCTCGCGACAGTCGTCGACGACTTGGCGTCGCCTCGCGCCGCGACGGTCGCCGACGCCCCTGGTGCGGCGACGCCGACCGACGCGCCCCCTTTGCCCGGCGGATCGGCGAATCCGAAAGCAGCGACGGCGAGCGTCGCCGCGAACGTGGAACCGAGGAGAAAGTGGCTACGCATCGGGAGGGCCCCTACCAGCCGCTCGGCGAGGCTATCATCGTGCCGCCGCGCCGCCAATGGACACCAGGCCCGAAACTCCCCGCTCCATTCGCCCCTACCCGTGGGGCGCGCTCCCCGCCGTGGCGCGCGAAGTGGCAGGCGCACTCCGGGACGTGCGACGCGCGATGGCCGCCGTCATCGACGCGGACCAACTCGGTCCCGCCTTGTCCGAGATCGTCGGCGCTGCGGCACAGGTGCACGTTTCACGAGTGGAATTGGCAACGGAAGACGCGCCCAGCTTCTCGGCTGCTTCGATGGCGCTCGGCACGCTCGATGACGTCGTGCGCATTCACCTCGAGCTCGATGTCGAGCTGGCGCGCGTCGTCGTGGCGAGGGTGCTCGGGAGGCCGGTCAAGCTCGGCGATCCGCGGAACGCGCTGGCGGCGGAAGTGCAAGGAGCCCTTGGCGCCATCGTGCTCCACGTGGCGCGACGCGCCCACGGCTCGAGCCCGCCCCTCGTTCCGTTCGGCAGCGGCACCTGGCGTCTCGCGCCTGGCGAACGCCGCCTGCGGGTCGACGCCACCGTGACGATCGACGCTGAAGCCTATGCCGCGCGCGCGACGATCGGGCTCTGCCCGACGGCCCCGGCCGCGGCGGTCGACCCCGTCGTGCTGCTCTCGTCCCTCGGCCGTCTCCCCATCACGCTTCCCTTGGTGGCGGCGGTTTCGCTGGTCCGAGCGAGCGACGCCTTTGCGCTCGCGGTGGGCGACGTCTGGCTGCCCAGTGACGGCTGGACCGCGCACTGCGAGGGTGCTCCAGCGCGCCTCGTGGGCAACGCCGTCCTCGCTCCGCCTTGCTCCGCGCGGGGCATCGCCGTGAAGCTCGGCGACGGCGGCGAGATCGTGCTAGTGGGCGAAAAGACAATCCTACTCGACGTGGAGGCGACGATGCCGAGCCCGAACCAAGACCAAACGGCGACTTCCGAGGTCGTCCTCGATGCGCCGCTGGTCGTACGCGTGGAGATGGGGGCCGTGACGCTCACGGCAGGCGAATGGGCCGCCCTCGGCCCGGGCGATGTCATCGCCCTCGGTCGTCGCCTGCACGAGCCCGTTCTCCTGCGCGTCGCGGGAGCGGAGATTGCACGCGGTGAGCTCGTCGACATCGAAGGGGAGCTCGGGGTCAGGATTCGCGAACGTTCGGGGTCGAGATGATCCGAAACGCGCGCCTGCTCGCTGCCGTTTCTCTGCTCGCCGTGGCGACGAGCTGCTCCAAGGATTCCAGCGACAAGCCGAGCCCCGCCGCTTCGGCGAGCGCTGCGCCGCTTGCCGCGGCGTCCGCTTCGCCCGCATCGTCGACCGCAAAGGGGGCCACCCCCGAGATCACCGCTTGGTCGGGATCGTACCTGGCCAAGGTGGGGCCGGTCGCACCTCCGGACAATGCCAAAGAGAAGGCTTGGACCGACGACCCCGGCACCGCGGCCGTGGGGCCCGGCGCGATCGCGCTGTCGATCACCGGATCGCGAGGCGACACACGAGGGGAGCTCACCGGGCCGCTCGGCGATCTCAAGATCGCCGGCGTTTTCGACGGCACCGAGCTGCGCGCCAACCTGGTGCCCAAAGACCCCAAGGCCGACGCGGCCATGACCGGTTTCATGCTGCTCGCGACGAGCGGCGCGCCCCCCGCCGCGCTCAAAGGGACGCTCCGCGTTTCCAACCGCGATGCGCGCATCGTCCGCGAGGCCAGCGTCGAGATCGCCAAGAAATAAAGGTCAAAGAGGCGGCTTGTCCTCGATGGCGCGCCGATAGCGTTCGCGGCGCGCCTGATCGCGCAGCACGTCGTGGGCTTCCTCGAGCACTTCGATGATGAGCTTGAGATCATCGGCCAGATCGGCCGTCGCTGCATTGAGCATACGGCTCGGTTCCAAACCGCGGCGCAGCTCGAGGTAGGCGCGGTGGATTTCGTAGGCCGTCGCGGAACGCGGCACGCCGAGCAGCGAAAAATAGTCGCCCTCTTCCACCAAGTTGAGGCGGGCCTTCACCTGCGATCGCACGGCTTGGGCATCGATGGGGTCGAAGCGTTCCCGCGGGGCGGGGCGCCTCTTTTTGGCTTTCATTCCTGGCGTTTCGATGGCCAAAACACCGAGCTGCACGAGCGCATACACGACCGGCACGAGGTCTTCTCCCGGGGCGACCGAAAGCGCTTCGTCGAGCGCGGCCCCCTTGGCGCGCCCGAGCCACTGCTGCTCGGCCTCGGACAGCGCACACTCCGAAAGCAGCTCCCATCGCGGACCTTCCTCGAGCCGTGCGCCTCCTCCTCCGAGCCGCGCCAGAGCTGCCGCCGCGGGGATCGAACGCCGCACCACTTCGATCAGCACCTCCGAGCCCGTGGCTCCACCGAAGACCGACGGTTCAGCGCGCAGGCGGCCAGGTGGGTTCACCTCGAAGCTCGCGGCGCCTTTCTCGGCCAGCACGGCGCAGCTCAGGATCCATTCGGCGTGGGCGCGAAGCACGGGCCAGAGCTGATCCTGATTGATGTGCCCGTTGGCGACGAGGGCCGCTCCGGCATGACGGCCATAGGCCGGGATCTTACCGTTGAGATGCTCCGCTACGTCGGGGGTGATGTCGCCGCGCGTCCCCAAAAAACCCACCAGCGACTCGTCGTCGAGGCCCGAGGCCGCCGTCACGACATCGCCGTCACGCAGCAGGATGCGGCGGACACCTTCCTCCGCATCGATGACGAGCGCGCCGGTGGCGCGTTCGCGCACGCAGATGGCGAACGCGGAAAGCGCATCCCCGAGCCCGAGCTCTCCCGGCAGTTCGCTGGGCGCGACGCCGGCCGCTGAATCGCTCGTCTCGGGGGACGGAGCGCCGTCGGTGCGCCGCGAGGGTGGCAACGCCTCGCTGCGGCGCGGCGGCAGCGGTGTCGGACCGAGCGAACGCTGGGCGAAAGGTTCGGCGGGCGACTCGGTCGGAGCAGGCGCGGAGATCCCGGCCAGGAGCTGACGCACGCGGCGAGGAGAAACAGGGGGCATCGTCGGAGGGCCGGCCGAAGTCGACCCGTGTGCCGACGGCGGCAACGTCGACGAGCGCGGTAGGCGAGGCGACACGGGCGCCCGGGGCATGTTCGCAGGGGGGCCCGACGTCGCGCGGCGCGGCGGGCGCGGGGTCTCGATTTCTTGGGGATCTCCCGCCGCGTTTCGCAGCGGCACCGGCGAAGGCACGCGAGCAACGCGGGGCTCGGGAGGAGGTCGTGGCTCGGGTTCCTGCGCCTCGGCCGGTGCCTGCTCGTCGTGCTCCGACGCGTTCGGAGGGTGCCCGCTCGACGTCACCACCTCCGGCGTCCCAATCACGTGCCGCGGGACGCTCGTTCCGAGACCCGAATCGGACTCGAGATCGTCGTCCATCTCGTCGAGCGGTTCATCGAGGGCGGCGAGCACGTCCGACGGAAGCACCGCGTCGACCTCCTGGTCCGGGGATGGGAGTTCCATCGCCGCGATCATCGAACCGGGGCCGATGTCTTGCACCGAACGCTCTTCGGCCCGCTGGAGCAATCGCTCGATCTCCATGGAAAGGGCCGGAAGAGGAAGCCGGGGCGGACCGGACATCGGTGCGCCGTACGACGATTCGAGCGCATCGTCGGCGCCCGCCAGCCCCCCAGGCGCATCGGACCACACCGGGGGTAGCGGGGACCGCATGCCGCGCATCGGTGGAGGCACCGACCGATCGGGCCCCGGACGAATCGAGGAGCCGCTCGATGCCGGGTCCTCACCGTCTCGTTTGGCGCCAATCAAAGCCGCAATCTTGCGCAGAAGCACCTGCACATCGACCGGGCGGGACAAAAAGCCGCTCCCCTCCTGGCGGAGAGCGTCGGCGTTGTCGGAGAGGGTCCGGCCGGCATCGCCGAGAAAAAGAAGGTCGATCCCTTGTGCGCCCGGCAGCTCGCGCAAACGCGCAACGACATCGAGGGCTCCTTCCGCGTCGACGTCGAGCAGGACGAGGGACGGCGTCTGCACAGCCACCCGTGCCACGAGGAGCGAGAGGGGGACATCGATGACCGAGTAACCTTCACCGTGGAGCGCGGCCGAGAGTCGATCAGCTTCCGCAGAAGGGTCGCTGACGAAGATGGTGGTCGGGGTCTCGCCTTGTTGCTCGGACGGATCGAGATCCGGAGGAGGGTAGACGCTCACACGCTCAGTCCTAGTCTTGCCATCGTCCACGATCGGAGGCGGTCACGCGAGAGCACGAGTCCCGTCTCTGCCGGCGCCCGAGAGGATGCTAGCGCGCTTTCCCATGGACTGGCCATGGTCGGCGCACGCGGCCGGCACGAGCAGCGTGTGAACGGAAGTGCGATGGCGCGCGCCGGCATCGTCGCCGCTTCTCACGAGCGAGGCGGCACCTGGCCGGACGGTCCCGTCCCCGCCGGTGTCGGCGTCGAGGCGTCATCCTGCGATGCCGGAGCCTCGTTGAGCTTCCCGGCGTTTCGCCGACGGTAGAGGTAGCTTCCGAGGGCCTCCCCCCATCGCGGCAACCTTCCGGCCACGACCACGAGCAGCAGGATGAAGACGACGATCGCGAGCTCGCTCGTGGACAGGCCCAGCATTCCCCTCAGGTAAGGCATCCTCTGCGCGCCGTAAATTGGCAAGGGTCGACCGAGGTGGCACCTTGCCCCATCCACGTCATAACGGTCGCCGGAACCGTGCACCCCATCACCGTCATCGGTCTCGGCGCCAATCTGGGCGATCGCAAGAAGACGATGGAGATCGCCATCGCCGCGATTGCCGCCCTGCCGACGGTCGAGATTCTTGCTCGGTCGTCCGTCTGGCGAACGGCGCCGGTGGGGGGGCCGGTGCAACCCGACTTCTACAATGCAGCGCTCGCCGTCCGCTCTTTTTCGCCGCCGGAAGAGCTGATGCGGGAGCTGCTCGTCATCGAGGCGCGTCTTGGGCGCGTACGGTCGGAACGCAATGCCCCGCGAACCATCGATCTCGATCTGCTGTGGCGCGAGGGGGCGCCTGTGCGCATCAGTCGGCCGGGAGCACCCGTGGTGGAACTCCCCCACCCTCGCTTGCATGAGCGGGCGTTCGCCCTGGCACCGCTCCTGGAAGTTGTCCCCAACGCCACCGATTCCGCGTCGGGCAAACCCTACGCAGCCATTCTCGCCGAACTGGGGACGGCGGGGATCGCCCCCCTGGACTCGTCCGAGGCTTAGTGGTACGAGGCGCGCGGCCTGCCATCCCCCCTTGACGATGGCCGGGAGGTCACCTCTTGTTCGTGTGGCCACCGATCGAAGGCCACCCGTGCGCCCGATGACGAGTCACCTCCTTTCCACGCATTCGCTCGCTGAAACGACGGACTCCCTCCTGAGTGGCAGTTTCGCCAGTGGGGGGGTGAACCTCGACTTCGACCTCACCTTCCTGGCGCACCTGGTCGCGTTCGCCGTCCTCGTCATGATTTTGAAGCCGCTCTTGTTCGACCCCCTCATGAAGTTGTTCGAAGAGCGGGAGCGCCGAACGGAAGGGGCCAAGCTCTTGGCGCGCAAGATGGACGAGAAGGCGGGCGAGCTGCTTCAGCGCTACGAGGCCGAGCTCGAAGCCGTGCGCCGCACGGCAACGGAAGAACGCGAGCTCTTGCGCACCGAAGGGTCCAAGCTCGAAGCGCAGATCCTCGCCGAGGGGCGCGCCGAGGTCGCCAAGCTGATCGAACAGGGGCGAGCCAGGTTGGAAGCCGACCGGCGCGTCCTGCGTGCCGAGCTCTCGACCCGGGCCGCCGACATCGCCCGCGACATCGCTTCGCGCGTTCTCGGCCGGGAGGTCGCATGAGAGCGCTCCGGCCCATCCTCTTGGCGCTGACTGTGGCGGGCTCTGCGGGGGTGGGAGCCTCGTTGCTTGCGCCGGACGCCGCGGCACAGACGGCACGCGATCCGGTGCCGGCACACGGCACCGCCGCCCCCGGCGCAGCCGATCCGCACGCTCCGCCTTCGCGAAATGCCGTTCCGGGCGCCGCGCAGCCACGGCCTGGCGGAGCGCCGCGCCCAGGTCAGCCTCCTCCGCGCTTCGGAGCGCCGGCCGGCGGGACACCGGGTGGGCACGCAGCTGCCGGCCACGCGGCGAGCGGGCACGCCGAGGGCGCACACGCCGAGCACGACGAATCGGCCCCGCCGCCCCCCATCAACTGGTGGCACGGGCTCCTCGGCGAAAAAGCCAGCGAACCTCCGAGCATCTTCTGGCGCCAGCCGGGCGAGCCTCCGCCTTTCCTGGCGTCGCTCATCAACTTCGGGATTCTCGTTCTCATCGTCAATCGCTACGGGCGACGCGCGCTCGCCGATTCGCTGGTCAAGCGCAAGGAGAGCATCACCCGCGAGATCGACGAAGCGACGCGGATGCGCAAGGCGGCCGAGGAGCGGCTCGAGCAGTACGAGTCCAAGCTCGCCAAAATCAGCGAGGAGCTCGAGCGGGTCCGCCGCGAGTTCCGCGAGCAAGGCGAGCGCGACAAGGAGCGCATCATCCAGGAGGCGAAAGAACGCCGCGAGCGCATGCGCAAAGACACCGAGATCGTGCTCGCCCAAGAAGGCAAGCAAATGCGCCAGGACCTCTTGGCCGAAGTCGTGGCTCAGGCGACCCGTGTCGCCACCGAGATCCTCTCCAAGAACACCACGCTCGGTGACCACGATCGCTTCGCGGAAGCGTTTCTCCAGCAGCTTCGCAGCGGCGCCCGGCTCGGCGCAGGCCCGCCCGCGCGCGGCGGAAGCTCGTATCCGGGCCCCGCGGCGGCCAAGGGGAATCCCTCATGAGCGAAACGGTTGCGGAGCGCTACGCCCAGGCGATCTTCGAGCTCGGCGTCGAAACCGGCGGAGTGACGGCGCTCATCGAAGATTTCCGCAGGCTCGCCGAGGTGTACGAGGAATCGGAAGAGCTGAAAAAAATCATGAACAACCCCCTCGTTTCCGTGACCGATCGCCTGGCCACGGTCAACGAGCTCGCCGATCGACTCGGTCTCACCGACCTCGCCAAGAACGCGGCCGGATTGCTCACGCGGCGCAAGCGGATGTACGCGGTCAGCGGCATCGCCAACCAACTCGATCGCTTGTCCGATCAACGCGCGGGGATCGTGCGGGCCACCGTCGTGTCGGCCGAACCGCTGAGCGAAGCTTTTGCCGAGAAGCTGACCAACGAGCTCAAGGCCATGACCGGCAAGCGCATCGTCCTCGATCAGCGTCACGACCCCGAGCTTTTGGCGGGACTCACCATCCGCATCGGTGACCAGGTCATCGATGGTTCCGCGCGCACCAAGCTCGCCGAGCTCTCCGCGCACCTTTTGCTGTCCTAGCAACGTTCTCGTCCGAGGAAGCCATGCAGCTCAGAGCCGAAGAGATTTCGCAGATCATCAAGAAGCAGATTCAGAACTTCGACAAGGCGACGCTGGTCACCGAGACGGGCACCGTCTTGAGCACCGGCGACGGCATCGCCCGCGTCTACGGCTTGGAAGGGGCCATGGCCGGCGAGCTGGTCGAGTTTCCCGGCAGTCTCTTCGGCCTCGTCCTGAACTTGGAGCAGGACAACGTGGGCGTCGCGCTCTTCGGCGACACGTCGAGCGTGAGAGAAGGCGACACCGTCAAGCGCACCGGGCGCATCATGGAAGTGCCGGTCGGCGAGGCCACCGTGGGCCGCGTCGTCAACTCGCTCGGGCAGCCGGTCGACGGTAAAGGGCCCATCGAATCGCCCCACCGCCGCCGTGTCGAAATCAAAGCGCCCGGCATCATCAGTCGCCAATCCGTCAAAGAGCCGCTGCAGACGGGCATCAAAGCCATCGACGCGATGATCCCGATCGGCCGCGGGCAGCGCGAGCTCATCATCGGCGATCGGCAGACGGGCAAGACGGCCGTCGCCATCGACACCATCATCAACCAGAAGGGGCAAGGCGTTTTCTGCATCTACGTCGCCATCGGACAGAAGCAGTCCACCGTCGCGCAGGTCGTCGACAAGCTGAACCACTTCGGCGCCATGGAGTACACGACGGTCGTCACCGCCGGCGCGAGCGAGACCGCGCCGCTCCTCTTCATCGCCCCCTACACCGGCGTCACCATGGGCGAGTACTTCCGCGACACCGGTCGCCACGCGCTCTGCATCTACGACGATCTTTCCAAACAAGCCGTCGCTTACCGCCAGCTGTCGCTCCTTCTGCGCCGCCCGCCGGGGCGCGAAGCGTATCCGGGCGACGTTTTCTATCTGCACTCGCGCCTCTTGGAGCGCGCCGCGAAGATGGCCGACGTCTACACTATCCAGCGCAAAGGCGAAGCGTTCCGCCCCGTGGGCGTCGACGGCAAGACCTACCGCGGCCTCGAAGCGCACGAACTGGGTGAGAAGGCGCTCAAGGCACAGCCCAACGCCGCCGAGCTCGACCTCGTCAAAGACCCCAACTCGGGCGGCTCGCTCACGGCGCTTCCCATCATCGAAACGCAGGCCGGTGACGTCTCGGCGTACATCCCCACCAACGTCATCTCCATCACCGACGGGCAGATCTTTCTCGAGGCCGACCTTTTCTATTCCGGCGTTCGCCCGGCCATCAACGTCGGCATCTCCGTCTCCCGCGTCGGCGGCAACGCGCAAGTCAAAGCCATGAAAAGCGTGGCCGGCACGCTGCGCCTCGATCTCGCTCAGTACCGCGCCATGGAGGCCTTCGCCCAGTTTGCCTCCGATCTCGACGCCACGTCTCGCCAGCAGCTCGCCCGCGGGGCGCGCCTGGTCGAGATCTTGAAGCAGGGGCAATACGTGCCGCAGAAGGTGGAACGTCAGATCGTCATCATCTATGCCGGCACCAACGGGCACCTCGACAAGTTCCCGGTGGACTCGCTGATGCGCTACGAGACCGAGCTTCACGCGCACATCGACACGGCCGACAAGGCGCTGTTCGAGGACATCGCCAAGAAGAAAGCGCTCGACGACGGCTTGAAGCAGCGCCTCAACAAGGTCATCGGCTCCTTCAACGAGAAGTTCGAATCGACCGTCCAGAAGGGCTAGCTAGCCATGCCTTCGCTCAAGGTCATTCGCAAGCGGATCGCGACCACCAAGTCGACGCAGAAAATCACGCGGGCGATGAAGATGGTGGCCGGGGCGCGGCTCGCTCGCGCGCTCTCGCGCATCCTCGCCCTGCGACCCTATGCGCTGAAGACCCAGGAGATCCTGGCCGCGCTCGCCGCGCCCAATCGAGACGAAACCGGCGAAGACGCGGTCGAGAAACAGCCCGACCATCCGTTCCTCGCCGATCGGCCGGAGCAGAACGTAGCGCTACTCGTCCTCACCGGTGACCGCGGGCTCTGCGGCGCGTTCAACACCAATATCAACAAAGCTGCCGAGCGAACCTGGCGCGAGCACGCCGCGCAGGGCCGCGGAGTCCAGCTTTTTACGGTGGGACGCAAGGGCCGCGATTTTTTGAAGCGGCGCCAGGCGCCCGTTGCCGGCGACTTTCCGCTGGCCGGCGAGCTCAATCTCGACAAGGCGAGGCTCATCTCGCGCACGATGGTCCCGCGTCTCGTCAAAGGGGAGATCGACTCCATCTACCTCGTTTACAACGAGTTCAAGAGCGCGATGACGCAGCGGGTGGTGGTGGAGCGCCTTTTGCCGCTGCGGCGCGCCGAAGGGAGCGAGGCCGCCCCCAGCGCCGCTTCCGCGAACGGTGCCCAGATCGAATACATCTTCGAGCCGGACAAGCGCGCCTTGCTCGACCGCCTCGTTCCCATGTACGTCGAGGTCTCCATCTTGCGGGCGCTCCTCGAGTCGACCGCGTCGGAGCTCGGCGCCCGCATGACGGCGATGGACTCCGCCACCAAGAATGCGAAGGAGATGATCGACTCGCTCACCTTGGCGTATAACCGCGCGCGGCAAGCGGCCATCACCAAGGAGCTCATGGAGATCATCGGCGGCGCCGAGGCGCTGAAGGAATAGCGCGTCTCCCGTGCGAAGAACCCGGGGCGCGCTCGTCGCGGTGTGCATGAATGTCGTCGCCTGCGGTTCCGAAGGCGCCATCGATGCGACCGATGGAGGCTCGCACAGCGGGCCACGCGACGCCGGAGAGGAGCGCGTGATCGGATCCGCCGAAGCGGGCGATGCACCGACCAGCACCCACCGCGGGTTTCGCCGCATTCAGCTCGCCACCGACTTTGTTTGCGAGGGGGCAACGTACGGTGACTTCGATGGCGACGGCGACACGGACGTCGCCGCGGGGCCCCGCTGGTACGAGGGGCCATCGTTCACGGTCAGCCACGAGGTCTATCCGCCACAGCCGTTTGACCCCAAGGGGTATTCGGACTGCTTCTTTCTCTTTTCGCGCGATCTCGACGGCGACGGATGGACGGATATCCTGCGCGTCGGTTTCCCGGGAGCGGACGCCTCGTGGTTCGGAAACCCCGGACGCAGCGGTGGCCACTGGCCCCGTCACCAAGTGGTGAACGTGGTGGACACCGAGGCCCCGGACTTCACTGACATCGACGGCGACGGCCGCCCCGAGCTCGTCTTCGCTGCCGAAGGGCGTCTGGTGTGGGCGGGGCCCGACCTGGTCGACGCAACGACGCCGTGGATTTTGCACCCGCTGACACCCCCCTCGGGCTTCCAAGCCTTCACGCATGGTCTCGGCGTCGGGGATGTCGACGGTGACGGCCGCCCGGATGTTCTGGAAGCCACCGGCTGGTGGAAACAGCCGCCCTCCCTGGAGGGCAATCCGCTCTGGGCTCGGCGCCCCGAGAACTTCGGCAGCGGAGGCGCGCAGATAGCGACGGCAGACATCGACGGCGACGGCGACGGCGATGTGGTGACGAGCCTCGAGGCACACGGGTACGGCTTGGCGTGGTTCGAACAGTCGCCCGCCGGATTCACGCAGCACATCATCGTTCCGCCGGTCGCTGACGCGGGGGGCGTCACCCTGCACGAGCCGCATGCCCTCGCCCTCTCGGATGTGGACGGCGACGGCGATCCGGATCTGGTCACGGGGGAACGCTTCTGGGGGCACATACCGGCCGGAATGCCGGATTTCGCAGCCCCCGCTCATCTCTATTGGTTCGAGCTCGTGCGAAACCAGGGTGCGGTCACCTGGATCCCGCACCTCATCGACGACGCTTCCGGAGTCGGCACCCAAGTCACGGTCGGCGACGTGACAGCCGACGGATGGGTCGACATCGTCGTGGCCAGCAAGAAAGGCGCCTTCGTCTTCGTGCACGAGCGAGCAGCTCGATGAATTCGCGAGAAAGCTCGGCCGTCCCCGGTCGACCGTAGCCACCTCGTGCGTACGACGACCGCCCAACGAGGTTCGGCGGCGGGGGAATTTTTCCGCGCGCGGCCAGGGCATGGGAAGATGCACCCCGCACACATGGATGCGCCGCGCGCACGAGGGCCGGTACGGCCGGCTCCAGCAGGGCGAGATACGGCGCTCCGCTCGTTTCGGCGCGGCACGGCCCATCCCCGGGCCGTGCCTTGGTTCGGCATCCGTTCCTTTTACGGACACCTGTGGCACCTCGTGGCGAGCGCCATCGCGACGCAAGACATCGATTCGCGCGATTGGATGCACCCCGACTCCCCCGGCGGGCTCACCAAGAGCGTTGCTCGGACCATCGACGGCGACGCCAAAGAGGACGCCACGTCGGTCACCGAGGCGCTCGGTCGCGATGTCTACATCGATTTCGTGGCCGATACCGGCGACGACGTCGACGTGAGCCGCGCCATCGCCGAGCTCGTCGCTTCGGAGTACGAAGTGCCGCTAGCCGACGGAGAGGGCACGTGCATCGTCCCCCGCGGCGACATTCTCCTCTTCGGCGGCGATACCGCCTACCCGGTGGCCACCTCGACCGAAATCGAAGCACGCTTGCTTCGCCCTTGGAACGAAATCTTCGCCGACCGCTATGACGGCAAAACGCGAGCCCTGCTCGGGATCGCCGGCAACCACGATTGGTTCGACGGCCTCGACGGCTTCGCTCGCATGTTCCGCGCACGCTCGGGCCCCCTCGCCAAGGAGCGCGCCAGCGCGGCGCCGGGCGCGGAAAAGCCGGTCCAGCACTTCGTCTCGTGGATGGAAGCCTTCGCCATGGGCAAACACATCGTCAAGCGCCGCGCCCTGCCTTTGGTCGGGTACGAACCGGTGCAGCGCGCCAGCTACTTCGCGCTGGGCCTGGCGCCGGGCATCGACCTGTGGGGCGTCGATCGACAGCTTCGGCAGATCAACTTCCAGCAGCGGCGCTTCTTCTGGGATCGACGCAGCGCGGCTCCCTCGCATTCGCTCCTGCTGTGTCTTCCCGATCCCCTCTACCTCTACCTCGAACCCTCCACCGTCGGCACCGAGATGCTCCAGGCACTCGATCTCGATCCTGCTTACGATCCGATGCTCTGTTTGGCCGGGGACGTGCACCACTATGAACGGTGGAAAACGGGACCGTCGATCCACCTGGTGGCGGGCGGGGGAGGCGCGTTCCTGCACGGCGCGCGCATGGCGCGCGACGCCAAGAAGCGCGTTCCTGACGTCGAGTTCCCCGGACCGCGAGCGTCGCGAGCACTGCTCTTGACGGTGCCGTGGCACGTCGCCACCGGGCGCGGCGGCATCATTCCGCACTTGTCCCTGGCCGCGCTCTTCGCGCCCGCCCTCGGCGTCGGTCTGCGCACGGGCCCGGAAGCCATGGATTACGTTTCGATTGGCGCCGCGGCGCTGGCAGCCGTGGTTTGTGCGGCCCTCGCCGGCCTGCGCAAGGCGACCTATCGCGCGGTCGTCCTCCTGGCCACGGCGGCCGGCGTGCTCATGGCGCTCGTTCCGACGGCGACCCACGCCGGTTTCGACGCGGCCTTGGCGTGGCTCGAGGTCAGCCCTTCGCCCAAAACGGCCGCGCTCCTCGTCTTCGGGTTGGCGATATTCGGCGGCGCGTTCGTTTTTGGCTGCTACCTCGCGGCGCTGGCGCTCTTTGGGCTCAACCACGATCAGGCCTTCGCCGCCCTCGGGCACCCCGGTTACAAACACATCGTGCGCCTGCGCGTGCGCGCCGATGGTTCCGCCATCGACGCCTGGGTGATCGGCCTGGCCGACCCGCTCGGAACGCGCACCCCCGTGCTCGTCGACCACGTCACTTTCACGGCCGCGCCGTCGATGCGACCATCGCGAATGCCCCCGGCGCCCTCGTCGCCTCCCGCGCCCCCGTCGCGGGCAGCGTCGAAGCCGCCTCAGTCTTCGTCGTAAAACAAGGGATCGCGCGCCTCCAAGAAGCGCCGAATCTGCTCGGCATGCTCGGTCCCGATGTGCTCGAAGCGAACGCCGATTCCCGGGCTCGTGTCGCTCGTCGGCGAGTATTCGCGCAGCCAACGCACCGTGCCGTTCACCTTGATCGGGTCGGACAGGTCCGGAAGCTTGAACGATACTTCGATGGGGGTGCCGAGGGGCTTCAACATGTGGGTCGCGATGAAGATCCCGCCTTCGGAGAGGTTCTCGGTGAGCCCCATGTAGAAGTTGGTCTCGCTCTCCATCGTCACTTCGAGCTCGACGTTGTGGCGCGCGTGCTGGCGCCGCGGCTGCGCCGTGTCCTCGGGCGCGGAAGGGCGGGCCGCATCGCCCGACGAATGCGTTCCGCTTTCCGCCTGCGCGGGAAGGTTCTTGTCTCGTGAGGTTTGCATGCCGCGCCTGCGCGCTCCGATTATGGTTGAAAAGTCGTACGGAGTGTCTTGAGCAGGCCCCGCGCATCGCGAAGTCCCATCGAAACGCGCGCCCCCACGTCGGGCAAGGCAAAGGGTCCCACGATCTGGGTCACGCCGTCGAGCTTGCCGCCGAGTGCGACGACGCGCTGGTCCCCTTCCGGGCAGTTCGTCACGTGACAAGCGGTGACGCGGTAGGTGAGCTCGGTTTCGACGATACCATCCACCCAGCGGGGCTGGGCATTCACGATTTGCACCTCGGCGTCGCTGCGCACGAGCGCCTCCTCGGAAGCGGCCTCGACGGCGGGGGGCGAGAGCGAGGTGACGATCCCGATCACGGTGAGCCACCCTCCGAGGCGCGCCACGCGGCGCGAACGGCTGGCCCGAATGCGCACGGGCGGCAGCTGCTCTTGCGCTCGAAAGCGCCGCGCCGCCGCATAGAGACCGAGTCCGAGCGTCGCTACGACGAATCCGATCCAAGTCGAGGACGACGGTTGCGAACGCGCCAGCTGCGCTCCCCCGCATCCACCGCGCGGTTGCGACTCGTCGGTGACCCCGACGTCGTCGGTGTAGAGGGCAGTCATCACGCCCCCCTCGCCCTTGGTGACGATGCGCTTGTGGATCTCGCCGTGACGCGTGCTCACGTACATGGTCGCCTTGGTGTCGTCGACGTCTTCACCGAGGCCGAAGAAGTGCCCGAGCTCGTGCGTCACCACGCTCTGCACGTCGAACTTCGCCGTCTTCGATGTCGTGTTGGCCGAGCCGGTCGACGTCGTCCCCGAGCCGTCGATGGAGATGGTATCGCCGGACGATTCGTCGCTATCGAAAATCGCAAAGTAACGGCCGCCGCCGTTGATGAGCACGTCAGCGTCGACGATTCGGCCCGATTGCTCTTCGTAGGTGAGAACGGTGATGGCGAGCGCACCGTTGGCCTTGGCCCAGCCGGTCGCGGCGTAGACCACGATGTTCTCGTTGCCGCCGCTGCTCTTGTAACCGATCTGGCGTTCTTTGCCGGACTTGGTGGAGACCGACGGGAGGGTGGCTCCCGTGGCGCGCCAAGCACTGATGGCTTCGCCGTAGACCTTGGGACCAGCGAGATCGGTGAACGACTTGTCGAGGACGACATCGATGGCGTCGCTGTGCCAGCGCACGTGGCCGCCGTTCATCGCCTGCTTCAAGGCCGGCGTCGCGACCCCTCGCGTAGGCGTCGACTGCCGATGTGCCCAATCGCCCTTGCCCACGAGAAACGCCGCTCCCGCGACGGCAAGGCCGATCGCAGGGAGCACGGCGATACGCGCCGCCGAACGGCGCCACCCCTTGTAGTTCGGCGATCCTGCCTCGCCAGGGATGGGAATCGATCGCTGAGCTCGTTCGGGTGACGGCGTCTCGGCCGGGGATGCATCGGGCGCAGCTGACGGCGCGGAGGGCGACTCGGAATCCGTGAGAAAATGGATGACCGGCTTGAGCGGCGGCTTGGGCGAAACCTGGATGCTGTCACGATGGCCGGGGCGCAGGCTCATCACGAACGGGAAAAGGCTGCCGAGCGGCGAGGCTCCGGGCCGCCGCGACAGAAGTGGCCGAAACGTCGGCCGCTTCGACCCTCGCGAGTCGGGTTGCGGTCGTTTGGAAGGGGGAGGCGGGCGCGGATGCATCCGATATTCATAACGGTCGCGCGCGAGAACCCTTGAACGACGCTCGCGGTGACTGTGGGCGCGGCGCCCCGCCCGTTCCCGTCGTACGCAATGCTATGCTGAACCGATGCGCGCTTCTGCTTGGGCCGCCCTGCTGGCGTGCTCCCTGACGAGCTGCCAGGCACACCCGCCCATTCATTGGGCGCAGGGTGGGTCGCGGCTCGACATTCCTCGCGCCCGCTGCAGCCAGGGTGATGGGGTCATCGACGTCATGCCCGACGGCCGCGTGCTCGGTAACGGTGACCACCTGTTCACCATCGATGCAGCCGGCCGCGTATTCGATCGGGAGAACGACCCGATCGCGTTATTGGAAATGGACGGTCGCCTCGTCGGTAAGGACGACGTGGATCTCGGCAGAGTCGGTTTGCGCAATGCTTCCCCGCCGGGCGTCGATTTCGCCTGGTTGACGCTGGACGAGGCGGGAACGGTCGTCCGCTTCGACCCCGAAGGAGGCCCGCACCCGAGCGGCGCCTGGTCAGGCTGCGGTCCCGCGCTGCGAACCTGCACGCTGGTGACCCACGTCATCGCTCTTTCCCAAATGCGCGGGCGCAACGCGTCACGTGTGCACGTCGGATTGGGCATCGGCATGGGCTCGGGCGCAGGCTTCGGCATGTTCGTCATGCCATAAGCAGTCCGTCACTCGTCACGCACGCGTCGCGCGGAGGATGCGGGCACGCGCGCGGCGCCCCTCGTTCAAGGCACCTGCTTCGTGTACTCGAGGCGCGTAACGTCGAAACCCTTTTGCGTCGCACGCTCGAGAATCGGCGCCAGGTCGGCCGGTTCCAGCGTTGGCGTGCGGCTCAGGATCCAGAGGTACTGCCGCGCGGGATGCCCCACGACGGCATAACGGTAGTCGTCCCGATCGAGGTCGATGATCCAGTAGTCACCAAAAAAACCGCCGAACTCCACCGAAAGCTTGCCCGGCACGGCCGGATTGGGAACCCGCGCCGCCGCCACGACCTGACGCCGACTCCCGGCGAGGTTCCCGAGCCGACACGCGTTGGTGACGACCATCTCGCGGTCCGACTTCATTTCATAGCGGGCCGTGGTACCCGTGCAATCCGCCTGCGTGACGCGGGGGAGCTTGGCAATCTCGTACCACTGCCCCTGAAAGCGCTGGAGGTCCACCCCCTCCACGACGTCGAGCGGCGCCTGGTTGCAAGCGGGGGCCGCAGCCAGCAAAAAAGCGAGCAGCACGCGACGCATCTTCATGTCTTCCTCTCCGCACGAAGACGCCGGACGGCGCGTCGTCGCCAACTCGAAAGCGCCAAACCCGCGAGCCAGGCCGCTCCTGCCGCGGCCGGCGCCGAGGGAGCGGGCACCGCGCTGCAATAACAGCCGTAGCGAGGCTCGTCCGCCGCGACGCCCCCCTCCGGCACGTTGGGATCCGTGCCTTGCAAAAGCTCGGCGATGTCGCCGATGCCGTCGCCGTCGCCGTCGTCTTCGCCGGTGGCCTGCATCTGCATGAGGATCCTTTGCAGCCCCGCCACGTCCAGCAGGCGGAGCCCGTATTTCTTTTGCAGGGTCAGACCAAACGGTTTGGTGACCATCATGGGGCCGCCCACCAGCGTTTGGTGGCAGAGGGTGCAGAGCGGCTTTTCCGGCAAGTTGAGCTGCGCTTTGACGACGTCGGTGAAGACCTCGCTAGCGAGCGCAGGTGGGGCAAGCGAAAGAACGACCAGCGCGAGACATACCCGAAGAGCGGCACAGTTCATGGTCACGGCCTAGAGGAATGCGTGAAGCTGCGCGAGCAGCGTCGTCTTTTCGACGGACGACGAAGTGGTGGGGGAGCTCTGCCACATGAGGTCCAGGCGCGTGTCGAAGTGCGGAAGGAAGAACCACACCACCGAGCCCCACACCCCAGTGGACGTGCCGATACCCGCTGGGGATGGGGCCTGCCATGCTTCACCGGTCGCCATGACGTGCAGCCCTTGGGTCACTTCGGCGTCGGCCTGCAGCATGCCGACGAACCCGGTGCCGGTGGGGTCGTCGGCGGCCGCCTCGGCCAGGAGATCCGCTTCGGCGAGCAGAACGAGAGGCTTCACCGGGTTGTAGCGGCCAAAGATGCCGTGGGCGTGGCGCACCAGCGACTGTTGCGAATTGAAATCCTTCTCGGCGCGTGCCACCAGGCTCGATACGCCGAAGGCGAGGTGGGGCGACGGTGCATATTCCAGATAGCCGCTGTAACCGCGCTCGCGGAAGGCGTCGGGAGCGAGCTGGAAATTGCCGGCGATGAGCATGATCTCGCCGCGAAGCTCGGCCCCGTTGTAAGCCAGGGAAACGCCGTGCTGCTGCGACACGTTGATGTCGGTGCGCGTCGAAGCGCGCACCCAGAGCGTGTGCTCCACGGTGCGGATGCCGAACGGCATGTTCATGCGCCCGCCCCGCAGCTGCCAGTTTCGGTCTCGCCCGATGTCGATGCCGACCCAGTGCACGCGGGAGACGATATTCTTCTCGTCGGCGTGGGTGAGGGCCGTTTGCCGCGCTCCTCGTTCGGCGTAGCCGATGCTGCCGTTCACCTTCACGCGCTCGATCGCCACCTGTCCCGTGAGATCGGCCTGCATGAAGAAAAAGCGGGATTCGTCCTGACCGTTCACGCGGGTGGCCAATCTCGCGTAGCGAACGTCGCCGCCGAGGAGCACGCTCTCGGGCAGCTTCATCAGGCCGAAAAGAAACTCCGCCGAGCGAGGCGGCTCGTACGACTCGGGCGCGCCGTAGCGCATGCGCAAGAGGAAATCGCTCTGCGCCCGGCCATACGCAGTGAGCAGCCCACCCCCCGAAGGATCGGCGTGACACTGGTTACAACCGGTGTAGTCGTGCCGGATCATCCAGGCGTACGCTTCGGCCGGCTTCACCCAACACGTGATGAGGAGGAAGAGCGCTACGATGACACCCCAGCTCGCTCGACGGACGGCACTCGATTCCATGCTGGGCCACGTTATATCGTCGGACCCGCCCTGAAGAGAATGAGGATTTGCAGTTGTCGTCATTCGCAAGCCGTCGATCTTGCATTGACTTTACCCTCACTCGACATGCGTTCAGGGCGCGCGGTGCCGCAAGCGGTCGAGCGCGACCGCGGTGACGATGATAAGGCCGGTGACGACCTCCTCCACCCAATTGGGCAGACCGAGGTGTGTGCTCCCCGTCTTGATGACGGTCATCAGGGACGCGCCCACCACCGACCCGACGATCGACCCTTCTCCGCCGAGCAGCGACGCGCCGCCGATGACGGCCGCGGCAATGACTTCCAGCTCGAGGCCGATGGAATCCGTCGGATCCCCCACCGTGAGCGTGGCAAATTCCATCACGCCGGCGAGCCCGGCGAGTAGCCCCGCGAGCCCATAGACGCCGATCTTCGTCGCCTCCACGCGAACGCCGCAGAGCCGCGCGGTCCGCTCGTTCGAGCCGATGGCAAAGACGTGTCGACCGAAGCGCGTATAGCGCAGCACCCCCGCAAAAAGGGCCGCCAGGCCGACGAAGATCCACACCCCGGGGGGAAAGATCATCCAGCTTGTGCCCTCGGGGAGCACACCCAGAAGACCGTCGAGCCCTCGAGCGTCGGCGTCGATCTTCTGTTCGTGGGCGAGCCCTTTGGCGGCGCCGCGCAGGATGGTCATGGCGCCGAGGGAAACGACGAAGGGCGTGATCCTTCCCAAGGCGATGATGCCGCCGACGAACATCCCGCAGAGAGCGCTGACCGCGACGCCCGCCACCGCAGCCGTCAACGAGCCGGCGCCGGCATTGAGCGCGCGGGCGATGACGACCGTCGCCAGCGCGACCGACGAGCCGACGGATAGGTCGATCCCTCCGCCGATGATCACCATCGTCATCCCCACGGCCGCAATGCCCACCACCACCGTCTGCCGCGCCATCGTGACGAAGTTGGTGGATCGCGCGAACGTCTCGGGGACGAGCAACGCAAAGAGGAGATAGACGAAGGCGAGCGCGGCCACGGGGCCGAGCCAGGAAACGGCGAGCAAGCGCTTGATTCGCCGCTTGTCCGGTCTCCCGCCTGGCGCGGGTGTCGCGGAGGGCTCGTCAGCGACGTCCGGCGGACGACGGTTGCCTTCGCTCATGCGCCGGTTGCCTCCATGAGCACCGCGCGCTCGTCGAGCTCGGCAGTCGGGCGCGCGGGACCGAGGCGTCCGCGTCGCATGACGGCAATGCGATCGCAGATCCCGAGTACCTCCGGCAAATAGCTGGACACGAGCAGCACCGCCTTGCCCCGCGCCGCCAGGCGGTCGATGAGCTCGTAGATCTGCGCCTTGCTGCCGACATCGATACCGCGCGTCGGTTCGTCGAGGAGAAAGACGTCCGCGTCCTGATGGAGAAGGCGCGCCAGCGCCACTTTCTGCTGATTTCCGCCGGAGAGCTCACCAATCGGCTGATCGGCATCGTGCGCGCGGATGGAAAGCTCGCGTATCCATCGCTCGGCGGCGGCCCGGCGCCGGCGCGGAAACACGAGGCCGCGTGGGCCGAGCGGCGCCGTGCCGGACAAGGTGAGGTTTTCGGCGAGTGACAGCCCCGTGGCCAGCCCTTCCGCTTTTCGATCTTCGCTGAGAAACCCCACACCTTGGTCGATACGCGCGGGGGGTGCGCGAAAACCGGAGAACCCGAGCACGCGGAGATCGCCGTGCCGCACGCGATCCAGGCCGAAGATACAGCGGAGCAGCTCGGTACGCCCCGCACCAACCAGTCCGGCGATGCCGAGTACCTCGCCACGCCGGAGGGTGAGCGAGACCCCGGTCGGTTTGACAGCGCCGCCCAAGTCCTTCACTTCGAGCACGATTTCACCCGCCGTTCGCGGGGACCGCGGAAAAAGCTGGAGGGCCGCGCGACCGACCATCATCCCCACGATGTCGCCCGCTGCCACGTTCTCGAGAGCTCCCGCGCCGACCGTCCTGCCGTCGCGCAGGACCGTGAAATCGTCGGCGATGCGGTGGATCTCTTCCAAGAAGTGCGAAATGTAGACGACGGCGATCCCTCTCGCGCAAACGGCACGGATCACGGAAAAAAGCCGCCCCACGTCGTCCGAGCCGAGACTGCTCGTGGGTTCGTCCAAAATGAGCAGGCGACAATGGGGGAGCGCCAGGGCGCGCGCAATCTCGACGAGCTGCTGTCCCGAGGGAGGCAAATCGCCGACGCGCGCGTCGGGCCGCGGCTGCGCGTCGCGGGATGGGCCGGAAACACGTTCCAGGGCCGCCAGTGCGCGCCGCCGCACCTCCGCCCTCGTCACGATGCCCAACCGCGCCGGTTCTGCGCCGAGGGCAATGTTTTCCTCGACGGTCAGATGAGGGCACAGCGACAGCTCCTGATGCACCATGGCCACGCCCGCCCGCCGCGCCTCCTCTGGCGTACGCGGGCGGAACGGGGCGCCCTCGAGCGTGAGCTTGCCCGCATCGGGCGCCGTCGCTCCGGCGAGAATGCTCATGAGCGTGCTCTTGCCGGCGCCGTTTTCGCCGATGAGCGCGTGCACGTGTCCCGGTGCGACGGCGAAGCTCACACCGGCCAACGCGACGGTGGCGCCGAACGTCTTCTGAACGTCCTCGGCCACGAGCCTGTGCTGGGGCAAAGTTATTCCCCCAGCCAAGGGGTGAGATCGGGTGCGATCAGATCTCGGATCTCCGGGCGCTCGAGATTGTGCTTGCCGACGAAGGTGGCGCCGGTGTCGATGCGCGCTTCGACGGCCTCGCCGCGCAGATGTCGGCTCAACGTGGCCACCGCCAGGTAACCCATTTGAAAAGGATTCTGCAAAACGAGCCCGTCGAGGTGCCCCTTTTGCACCGCTTCCACGAGCTTCTGCGACGCGTCGAATCCGACGAACTTCACCTTGCCGGCCAGGCCCTCCTTTTCGAGCGCGAGCAGCATGCCGAACGTCGTCGACTCGTTGGGACAGAAAATGCCGTCGACACCTCCTTGCGATGCTTGCATCGCCGAAAGCAGATTCTCGCTCGCTTGGTGCGCCGTCTCGGTCGTGGCACCGCCGTATTGGTTATCGCTCTTGACGGTGATGGAAGGGTGCTTCTTGAGGGCGTCGAGAAAACCGTTTTCGCGGTTGGCCGTACTGGCCGAGCCCTCGTTGTAGCGAAGGACGATGACGTTTCCCTTGTCTCCGAGCAGTTTGGCGAGCTCCTCGCCCGCCAGCTTGCCGGCCGCAAAATTGTCGGTGGCGACGAAGCTCGTGTAGTCGTGCCCCTGCAAATCCGAATCGAAGATGACGACCGGGATCTTGGCGCGAACGGCCTGGTTCACCGCCCCCACGAGACCCTTGTCGCTGAGGGGTGCCACCACGATCCCCGACACGGCCTGTGCCGTGAAGGACTGCACGACGTCGATCTGGGCCTTCAGGTCATCCTCGCGCAACGGACCCTTCCAGACGACGTCCACCTCGAGCTCACGCGACGCCTTGACGGCACCGGCATGGACCGACTTCCAGAACTCGTGGGTCGTCCCCTTGGGAATGACGGCGATGCGCGGGGTGCTCGGTTTGCTTTTCTTGCACGATCCCGGAAGCGCGATGAGCGCGACGATCGATGCGACCGCCAGCGCAATGCGCAGGGCGTCGTGCCGTGCCGAGCGGAGCGTTTCCGCCATCCCCATTCCCATAACACGGCCCCAGGCCGAGGTGTGACGGCCGCAGCGGGTGGCCGGCGGCGTGCGGTCGCGCGGGGATGGCGGGTGGGAGTCGTGCTATGGCCTAGGCCCCATTGGGGCTGAAAGCCATGCTCGAACTCCGCTACGTCGTCGAACATCTCGATGAGGTCAAAGCTTCTCTCTCGCGGCGCAGCGCCGAAGCCGCCCAATCGCTGGCGTCCATAGCCGAGTTGGCGCGCGAGCGCCGCGACGCCATCACGCGCTCGGAAGCGATGGCCCAGGAGCGCAATGCCGCCAACCAGGAAATGGCCAAGCTTGCCAAGGGATCGCCGGAATTCCAAGCGAAGCGCGAGAGCCTCGGCGCTTTGTCGGCCCGCATCAAGGAGCTGCAGAAAACAGTCACCGACGTCGAAGCGCGCATCGAACAGATCCTCCTCGTCGTCCCCAACATGCCCGATCCGGCCATCCCCGACGGCAAGACCGCCGCCGACAACCGGATCGTGCGCTCGTGGGGTCAAAAGCCGAGTTTCGCCGGCTTCGAACCGAAGCCGCACTGGGAGATCGGGACGGCGCTCGGCATTCTCGACTTCGAGCGCGCCAGCAAGATCTCCGGCCCGAGGTTCACGTTTCTCATGGGACAAGGTGCACGGCTCTCGCGCTCCATCATTCAGTTCATGCTCGAGCTGCACGGCGAACATGGGTACGTCGAAGTGGCGCCGCCGCTCCTCGTCAAAGACATCGCCATGCTCGGCACCGGGAATTTGCCGAAGTTCGGCGGCGACGCCTTCAAGACGGTGAAGTCCGACGCCGAAGCGACGTACGATCTCTATTTGATTCCGACCGCGGAGGTTCCCGTAACCAACCTCTACGCCGCCGAGATCCTCGACGGACAGAAGCTTCCTCTCGGCTACGCCGCCTACACCCCCTGTTTTCGCTCCGAGGCCGGCAGCTACGGCGCCGATGTGCGCGGGCTCATTCGCCAGCACCAGTTCGACAAGGTGGAACTCGTCCGGTTCGCGACGCCGGAGACGTCGAATGCAGAGCACGAGAAACTCACCTCCCACGCCGAAGAGGTGTTGCAACGGCTCGGCCTGCATTACCAGGTAGCCGAGCTTTGCGCGGGCGATCTCAGCGCGAGCTCGCGCCACACCTACGATCTCGAAGTGTGGCTCCCGGGACAGGGGCAGTATCGCGAGATCTCGAGCTGTTCGAATTTCGGCGACTACCAGGCGCGCCGCGCGCAAATTCGTTACCGCGACGAGGCCAAGAAGGTCCGGCTGGTGCACACGCTGAACGGTTCGGCCCTCGCCGTCGGGCGCACCATGGTGGCGATCCTCGAGCAGTGCCAGCAGAAGGACGGGACCGTCGTGGTACCGGAAGCGCTGCGCCCCTGGATGAAGACCGATGTCATTCGGGGGATTTGACGGCAGCGCGGGAGTCTCCCGCTTGCGTCACACAAACGCGTGTGTAAGAAAATACACATGGCGACCAACCTGGCGATCGATGACCGGCTGCTGAATGAGGCGCTGAAGGTCGGCGGGCAAAAAACGAAGAAGGCGACGGTGACGCAGGCGCTTCAGGAGTACATCCAGCGGCGTAAGCAAATGCGCGTTCTTCGTCTCTTCGGGGCGATCGACGTCGACCCCAAGTACGATCCTAAAGCCCAGCGACGGCGGGGATGAACGTTCTCGTCGATACGTCCGTCTGGTCTCTCGCGCTACGACGCAAGGTCTCGAACGACGCGCCAGAGGTGGGCGAGCTCCGCGCGCTCATCGAAGAGGGCCGCGTCGTCATGATGGGGGCAATTCGGCAGGAACTTCTGTCGGGCATCAGAGTCCCCGAGCACTTCAAACGGCTGCGCGACGGTCTCCGAGCGTTCCCTGATCTGCTGCTCGACGCGGAGGATTACGAAGAAGGGGCGGTGTGCTTCAATCGCTGTCGCTCGCGCGGCTTGCAGGGGTCGAATACGGATTTCCTGCTCTGCGCGGTGGCTCGGCGGCGAAGGGTTGCCGTCCTGACCACGGATCGCGACTTCACCGGTTTCGCGAGAGTCCTCGACGTCGATCTGCATCAGATTAGGTAAGCGTACGAAATCTACCGCCGCTTACCCCGCTTCGCCTGCCCTTTCGGGCCGCTTTTCTTGCTCGATCCCGCGTCGGTGCGGTGTGTCTTGATTCGGCTCGTTCCACGGCCCGCCCCGCTGGCCGCCGCCGTCCCGCCGCGTTGCTTGCTCGGCGTGCCTTTCCGACCACCCGCGGCGCGGCCGGCCGCGTCCTTGCTCGGTGCTGCGCCCTTACTCTTGCCGCGATCGTCGCGACCTTTGCCGCGTCGGTCATCGCGCCCCTGCGCGGCGGGCGCCTGCTCCGCGCGACCGGGCGCGCCGCGTCCCTGCTCACTTCGACCGGGCTCCCCTCGACCGGGGGCGCCGCGTCCCTGCTCCGGGCGCGCGCCCTTGCCGCGCCTTCCCGCGCCGCGCGGTTGCCGCTCCGCATTCACCGTCGCGCCGACGCGCCGCCCGTAGATCGACCGCCGCAGAATGGCGACGTCTTCGATGACGACCTCCATCGTGTCACCGAGCGAAATGGCGTCGCCCGAGCGCAGCCCCACCATGCGCATGCCATCATCGTCCAGCTCGTAACGATCGGCGCCGAGCGACTCGGCGCGCACGAGCACGTCGACGAAGGGGCTGTCGAGCTGCACGAACACGCCCGAGCCGACGAGCGCCGTCACTTTACCGGCGAACGTCGCGCCGATGTAAGCCCTCATGTAGAGCGCGCGATAGAGGTCGACGACTTCGCGCTCGACATCCATCGCGTGGCGTTCGCGTTCCGAGGCCACGGTGGCGCTCAGCTTCAAGGCCTCCAGAGCATTGGCGCTGCGGTCGGCGGGCCGCTGGTTCAAAAGCTCGCGCACGGCGCGATGGACGACGAGGTCGGGGTAACGGCGGATGGGCGACGTAAAATGCAGATACGTGGCGCTGGCCAGTCCGAAATGGCCGATGTTGGCAGTGTCGTACGTCGCTTGCTTCATGGCGCGAAGAAGCAGCATGTTGAAGACGTGGCGCGAGGGGTGTTCGGCGACGCGCTTCAACAGCGCCGTCAGGCGCTTGGGGTCTTTGGCATCCTCCAGATCGAAGGCGACGCCGAGCGTGGTCGCCATGCTGGCGAAGCGGTCGAGCTTGGTTTCGTCGGGGGGACCGTGCACCCGATAGATGGCGGGAATGCCTTTCTCGGCGAGGTGCCGCGCGACCAGCTCGTTGGCGAGGAGCATCAGCTCTTCGATGAGCTGGTAGGCCTTTTTGACGCCCGGATCCTCGCTTCGTTTTTCGACGGCGATGGGGGCGCCGGTCTCTTGATCGAGCACGATCTTCACTTCGGGGAGCTCGAAATCGAGCGCGCCGCGGCGCATGCGGTGCCCGCGCAAGAGCAAGGCCAGGTCGTAAAGGACCCGCAGATCGCCGACGATGCTTTCGGCCTCGGGGCTCCGCGGTGGACGCTCGGTGAAACCGAGCGCACGCGCCACGCCGCCGTAGGTAAGCTTGAAGGCTGACCGCATGAAGCCCTCGATCAGGCGAAACGTCTGCACCTGGCCGGCGGGATCGATTTTCGCTTCGACGCAGAGACACAATCGAATCGTGTTCGGCAAGAGCGAGCAGAGGTGCGACGAGAGCGGCCGCGGCAACATGGGGATGGCGCGGTCCGGCAGATAGATCGAGCAACCGCGCGTCAAGGCCGCCTGATCGAGCGCCGTTCCCGGCCTGACGTAGTGCGAGACGTCGGCAATGGCGATCCACACGCGGTACGAGCCATCGGGCTCGCGCACGCCCCACACCGCATCATCGTGATCGCGCGCGTCTTCGGGGTCGATGGTGGGGAGCGGAAGGTGAGTGAGATCTTCGCGCCCGGCGCAAGCATCGCGGGCCACCTCCTGGCCGAAGCCTTCCGCCTCGCGCATGGCGTCGCTCGGGTGCTCCTCTTCGATCCCTTCGCGCACCAGGATTTTCGCCACCTCGACGTTGGGGTCTCCGGGGTTGCCGAGGATGATCTCGATCTCCCCCTCCGGCGTTTCCCGCGGCATTTCGGGGAAACGCGTGATGCGGGCCACCGCAGCTTTTCCATCTTCGGCGTCGCGCAGGAGAAAAGCGTCGGTCGACGACGCGTGAAGGACGATGGGGCCGCGCAGGCGGCTGTCGTCCGGCTCGAGCCACATCGCTTTGCCCCGCCGCCGCAGCACGCCGGGCACCTTGGCGGCCGCCCGCTGAATGACGCGCAGCACCTCGCCCTCCGAACCGCGCGCCGAGCGCGCCAAAAGGCGCGCCGCCACGAGATCTCCATGCATGGCGCCGCCCATGCGCTCTTCGGGAGTGTAAAGATCATCGTCGTAACCGACGCTCGATACGAAGCCAAAACCGCGGGGATTCACACTCAGGATGCCCTGCCGCTCGGCCCCCTTCCCCCCTCTTTCATTTTGCATGGACAGCCTATAACACCGACCGCGCGAGGCCGGTCGTGCGACGGGCAAGAGCAGTCTTCTGCGCTATAACCTTCGGCGGATGGTCAACCGAGTTTCTCTCCTCGTTTTTCGGCTCGCCGTGCTCGTTGCCCTCGGCGTCAGCACCGCCCTGCTCATCGACTACTTCCGCCCTCTCCCGGCGTTTTGCGACGTCGGCTCGGGCTGCGATCAAATTCGCGCCTCGGGCAGAGGACAGTTGTTCGGGCGCATCCCCATCCCGATCATCGGCGTCGTCGCCTTCGCCGTCACCATGACGCTCTCCCTCGTGCCGGGCGAGCGGGCGGCGCGGCTGACCCGACTGTTCGGGGTCATCGGAGGCGGGGCAGGCGTGGCCCTCCTGCTGATGCAGGCCTTGCAGCTCAAAGTCTTTTGCAAGCTCTGCGTCGCGGTGGACACGGCGGCCATCGTGGCCGCGCTGGCCGTCATCGTGTCGGCTGTTTCGAAAAAGAACGCGTCCGCCCCGCCCGCCGCGCCGACGACGTCCGTCTCGATGGGCAGGCTGTGGCCGGTGGCGACACTCGCGGCGATGCTGATTCCAGCCGGTTGGTCCTTCTTGCAACCCTCGCCGCCGGTGCCACGCGAGGTGGCGTCGATGTGGCTCCCCGACAAGATCAACGTCGTGGAGTTCGTCGATTTCCAATGCCCGTTCTGTCGGGAGCTTCACCCGGCCATCCTCGAGCTGCTCGACGAATACGGAAGCCGCGTCAATTTCGTGCGGCTCAACATGCCCCTACCCCACCACCCGCAGGCCCGATCGGCGGCGCGGGCCTATTGCTGCGCCGACGAGCAGAAGAAAGGGTCGGCCATGGCCGACGCCCTCCTCAAGGCCGACGACCTGTCCCCGCAAGGGTGCGAGAAGCTCGCCATCGCGCTCGGGCTGTCCCTCGCCGAATACCAGGCGTGCGTGAAAAGCGCGGCCACCGAGGCCCGCATCGACGACGAGATCGCGCGCGTGAAAAGCGCCGGGTTCGGTGGACTGCCCACGGTGTGGGTCGAGGACGAGGTGATCGTCGGGCGTAACCCGGACCACCTCCGCGATGCGTTTACGCGGGCCGCCAACGACAAGCCGAAGGCAAGGCTCCCCACGTCGCTGCTGTGGGCGGCATTCACCGTCGCTCTCGGGATCGTCGGGGCGCTCGCCTTGCGCGGCCGACGTGAGCCAGACGCGATGTAAGCGCGCCCGCTGAACACCGCGGCCACGGGGATGCTAATCTTCGAGAATGGCCGAACACCGTCCCGAGCCGCTCCCCCTCGAGCTCTTCCAGAGCCTCCCCAAAGCCGACCTCCACGTACATCTCGACGGCTCCCTCCGTCTGGCGACCATCATCGATCTCGCCCGCGAGGAAAACGTCGAGCTGCCATCGCACGACCCCGCCGAGCTGCGACGCATCATGCACCTCGGCGAAAACTGCGGCTCGCTGGCGGAGTACCTGAAAGCCTTCGACGTCACTCTGAAGGTGATGCAGACCGAATCGTCTCTCTTTCGCATCGCCTACGAGCTCGGCGAAGACGCCGCCGGCGAGAACGTTCGCTACATGGAGGTGCGCTACGCGCCCATGCTTCACACCAAGCGCGGGCTCAAGTTGACCCGTGTCATCGAAGCCGTCTTGGCCGGGCTGAAGGACGCGCGCGACAAGTTCGGCATCGAGTCCAACGTCATCGTCTGCGGTATCCGCAACGTCTCCCCGGCCTCGTCTTTGGAAATGGCCGAGATCGCCGTGGCCTACAAAGGGCGCGGCGTCGTCGGCTTCGATCTCGCCGGCGCCGAATACGACCATCCGGCCAAGCATCATCGGGCCGCCTTTCAGCTGGTGCGCGACAACAACATCAACGTCACCATCCACGCCGGCGAAGCATACGGCCCGGAGTCCATCGCCCAGGCCATCCATGTTTGCGGAGCGCACCGCATCGGGCACGGTTGCCGTCTGCGGGAGGACGGGGATCTGCTCCACTACGTGAACGATCACCGCACGCCGCTCGAATGCTGCCCCTCGTCGAACGTGCAGACCGGCGCCGTACGCGATCTGTCGTCGCACCCGCTCAAGCTGTATTTCAATCTCGGCCTTCGCGTGACGATCAACACCGACAACCGGCTCGTCACCGACACCACCGTTTCCAAAGAGCTGTGGCTCTGTCACACCCAAATGGGCATGAGCTTTCGCGATATCAAGTCGATGATCATGGCGGGATTCAAGAGCTCATTCCTCCCCTTCCACGAGCGGCACGGTCATCTGCGGCGGGTGGGGCAAGAGCTGGCGCGTTTCGACGACGACGGCAACGCGCGCGTACCGTCCTCCCTCAGCAGCATGGCCACCTCGGCTCAGCCCGCCGAGCGCCCGGCGGAGCGTGCGACATCATCCGTCTCGATGAGCGTCAAGAACTGACCCCTCGCACGAGGACACGTTGAGGGACTCTACCGCGCCAGGCTGTCGGATCGGCGCTCGGCGCGCGCGTCCCGGTCACATCGAGAGAAGCTAGAACGTGATGTTCTCGCGGGGGTCGCCGGCAAAAGCGCCGTCGAGCTTTTTCACGGCCTCGCGCAATTCGTCGCTTTCTGCCGTGGGCAGGTGCACCTGAAAATGAACGTACAGGTCGCCCGGCTCGGCGTTTTTTCTGGCGACGCCCTTGCCCTTCAGCCGCACGATCTGGCCGCTCTGCGTGTGCGGAGGCACCTTGAGCGAGACCGCGCCGTCGGCAGTGGGCACTTTGACCTTGGCGCCGTCGTAGGCCTCCCCCGGCGTGATGGGCAAGTCGAGGTGAAGGTCCATGCCTTCACGACGAAAGAACGCGTGCGGTCGCACGTGGATGAGCAAGATCAGATCGCCGCTGGCGCCGCCGTTGGGGCTCTTTCCGCCTTGGCCGGCGAGGCGAAGTCGGCTCCCCTCGGTAGCGCCCGCCGGGATGCGCACGGTGATGGGCTCGGAGGATTCCGAGGTGCGGAGCATCAGCGTCCCCCCTTTCACCGCCACGTCGAAGGCGATGGTGATCTCGCTCTCCTGGTTGGCTCCGCGCGCCGGTCCGCGTTTGCGTTTACGACCGCTGAATAGATCGCCGAAGAGATCCCCCACGCCGCCCGCGTCGTCGAAATCGGCGTTGGCGGCGGTGGGACCGCCTTGGCGCCGCAAGAAGTCGTTGATGTCGAAGGGGACGTTGGTGCTGCCACCGCGCACGCCGCCCGGCGCCCCCCCTTGGTTCGTCCATGCGCGGTACTGGCGCATGCGGTCGGGGTCGAATCCTTCGCGCAAGGCATCTTCGCCGAACTCGTCGTAGAGGGAGCGCTTCTTGGCGTCGCTCAGCACCTCGTAGGCGCGGTTGACGTCCTTGAACTTTGCCTCGGCGCCTTTGTCGCCCGGGTTCTTGTCGGGGTGGAGCTTGCCGGCGAGTTTGCGATAACGCTTCTTGATCTCCTCAGCCGAGGCACCGCGCGAAACCCCGAGGATGCCATAGAAATCCCGAGCCATGGTCGTCGAGGGAACCTAAGACACCGGCCCGACGCGGGCAACCTCCACGCCGTACCCGGGTCCCCTGCGCTACTTTCGAGCTTGGGCCGAAATCACCATGATTTCGCTGTAGCGATCGAACTTGGTGCCTTTGTAGTCGCCCCAAACCTCTTCGATGGCAAAGCCGTTGTAGTGCAGCAGCGCCTCCAGCTCTCGGGGAAAAAACTGGCGGTGGGCGAGCGGGGTGACCCACGATTCATGTTCTCTTCCCCGCGGTAAGAACTCCATGGTCACGAACAGAATCTGCCGCGCCTGGTCGTAGTCGAAGCGCTCGGTGTAGCGGACCATCTCCCCGGTGCGCGGATAGCGAAAGCGCGGGCAAAAGTAGGCTCGGTTGGGATCGCGGACCAGCTCATAGGCGCTCGGGTTGGAGACGTCGAACACGAAGGCCCCCCTGGGCGCAAGGTGCCCGCGCACCCGGGTGAGAAACCGCTCGACGTCCTTCCTTTCGTAGAGGTGAAGGAAAGCATTGAAGGGGCAGGTCACCAGCGAAAAGCGGCGCTTGAGCCGTACGCTTCGCATGTCACCTCGGCGGAGCGTGACTTTGCCCCGCACGGCCTCCGGTTCGTCGGCGAGCCGCCGCTTGAAATCGTCGAGCATGGGGCGCGAGTGGTCGACGCCGGTGACGGCGGCGCCCGCGCGCGCAGCGGGAAGAGCGAGTCGCCCGTTGCCCACTCCGTATTCGAGCATCTCACCGTGGCGCGCGGCGAGCTCGACGTAGAAGGCGACGTCGTCTTTCCGTTTTTGGTAGGTCTTGGTGTAGTACGCCGCGTCGTCGTAGTGCGCGAGCGAGCCCGCCTCGAGCTCCTTGTCGCGATAGGTCGGACGCGCGCTGCGCCGTGAGACGCTCAGGGGTCGCGTTTCACGGCGGTTTCGATCCACTCCTCGACCACCTGGTGACTGGGGCGATTGAAATGCACCTTGCCGGCCGCGATCTCGCGCAAGCTGAGCACGGACGGCTTGTTCTTGGCCCGGACGAGCACTTGGGAGCCTTTGATGATTTGGCGGGTCCGCGCCGCGGCGAGAACGACGAGCGCAAAACGGTTTTCTTCCCGCTCGAGGCAATCTTCAACTGTGACGCGAGCCATGATCGAATCTCCTTCTCGGACGGGGCACAATTCGCCAAATAGGCGTAACGATGAATCTTTTTTCACGACCGTCCACGGAGGACGCCCTCCGCGGCGCGGGGGGCCGATACTTTAGTTCCCCAAGGGCAGACTGGCAAGGTGCCTGCCGTATCACCCGCCGCCGGATCTAGGTATCGTGGGGGAGTCGCGATCCGGACGCCAGACGGGGGCGTGGGAAACCGGCGGAGGGGTGGTCAGGGGGATGGATAGGACGGGGGCGAGCGCGCTCGAGTTGCTGGTATTCGACTTGGCGGGCCGGACCTACGGGCTGCCGTCGAACGACGTCCTCGAGCTCGTGAGGGCCGTCGCCATCGCCCCCCTGCCGAACGGACCTCGCATCGTCGCCGGCGTGATCAACTTGCGCGGGCGGATCCTCCCCGTCTTCGATCTTCGCGCCCGTTTCGGGATGCCGTCCCAGCCGCTCGAGCCGAGCGAGCATTTCATCGTCGCCCGTGCGCGGCGTCGTGTCGTGGCGATCCGAGCCGACCGCGCCATCAAGCTGGTCACGCTGGCCCCCGAGGACGTCGTGAAAGCCGAGCGCATCGTGAACGGGACGCGCTACATCGCGGGGATTGCCAAGGTCGGCGGCGGTATCGTCTTGATCCACGACCTCGACGCATTTCTCTCCGAGGCAGAGGACGCCACGCTGGATCAGGCCATCCTCGCGGAGGCGACATGATGGAGCCTGCCTGGTCGCAATCGGTCTTGCAGGCGCTCGCCACTTCCATCCGGGGGCATGCCGGCCTTTCCTTCGTCCCTGAGCGGTACGACGAGCTCGAACGCCGCACGCGCCGCGCGATGGCCAAAGCCGGCATCACCGACGTAGGCGTCTACACCGATGGTCTCGGTTCGGGTCGCATCTCGTTCGACGACTGGGTCGCCGAGCTGACCGTGGGGGAAACGTACTTTTTTCGCGAACCTCTCCACTTCGAGTTTCTTCGCACGCGCGCGCTGCCCGGGCTCTTGGCGCTGCGGGGGGCCTCGCACGTCTTCCGCGTCTGGAGCGCGGGGTGCGCCTCGGGAGAAGAGGCGTACTCGCTGGCCATTCTTTTCGAAGAGCAGTTTCTCAGCGCGAGCTTGCATCTCGTCGCCACCGACGTGTCGCGTGTGGCGCTGACCAAGGCGCGCCTGGCCCGCTACGGCCTGTGGTCGCTGCGCGGATCGAGCGAAGACTGGATCTCCCGCTATTTCCAGCGAGGGCAAGGCAAGCAGTTCGTGCTCATCGAGCGGATCCGCCAACAAGTCACTTTCCAGTACTTGAACCTCGCCCTCGACGGGTACCCCTCGTTCATCAACGGCGTCTGGGGCAACGACGTCATCCTCTGCCGCAACGTGCTCATCTACTTGGACCGGGACACCGTGAGAGCCGTCGCACGCCGGCTCTTCGACGCGCTGGCGGAAGGCGGCTGGCTCATCACGGGGCCTTCCGATCCTCCGCTCGGTGACTACGCGCCGTTCGAAACGGTGGTCACCGACGCGGGCGTTTTCTATCGGCGCTCTCACGGCCAGGCGGCGATCGCCGGCGCCACCTTGGTAGCGTTCTACGACGGCCCGGGGACGCGCTCGGCGCCGGCGCAAGACGAAACGACGGGCGTGCGCTCGCTGCCGGTGGCGGAGAGGTCCGCCGGGCTGGGCTCCGCAGAATCGGATCGGCAATGGAGCCGCCCGCGCCGCGATTCAGTGCCAGCGACGACGCGGGAGGGCGCGGCCGATCCGCTGGCGCTCGCGCAGGCGGCGTTCGCAGCGGGTCGGTACGCTCACGCGATCGAGCTCCTGCAGACACTGGCCGACCACCCCGGAGCGGCGGCGCTCGAGATCCGCGCCACCGCCAATCTGCTCGGAGCGCGGGAGGCGTCGCGGCTCTGCATCGCGGCGCTCCTTCGTTTTCCGCTGGAGGCCGAGCTTTACGTCCTACAGGCTTCGCTGCTGCTCGATTTACGCGACTACCGAGCGGCAACACAAGCCGCTCGGCGCTTGCTCTATCTCGATCGCTCGCTGGTCGTCGCGCACTTGCTGCTCGGCTCCATTCTCGGCAAATCGGGCGGCCACGACGAAGCCGTGCGCGCGTTTCGCAATGCGCGCGATCTGGCCGAGCTGGCTCTTCCGAACGACGTCGTCCCTTTTGCCGACGGGGAAAAAGCAGCGCGCCTCGCCGACTTCGCGCGAGCACAGATGCAACTGCTCGGTGCCGAGCCGAACGAAGAGCGACAGGGGGCGCCATGATCCGCCGGAACGGCGCATCCAAGAAAGCCATCGACTGGGCAGCCGTGCGCCAACGCATTGCCGCCGCGGCCGAGGAACGCGGCCTCTCGCGGGAGGCGAAAGAGGTCATCTTGGCGGAGCGCGCGCGCGTCTTGGCGCGCCCGCTCGAAGCTGCCGTCGCCGCCATCTCCGATCTCCGTCTGGCGACGTTCGCGCTTGCCAGCGAACGTTACGGGATCGAAGCGCATCTGGTCGTCGAGATCAGCCGTCTTTTGGACTACACGCCGCTGCCTCATGCGCCCCCTCACCTCGTCGGCATCACCAACGTGCGCGGGGAGATCCTGCCCGTTTTCGATCTGCGCGCCTTGCTCGGCCTCAGCCGGCGCGCCCTCGACGACTTGTCACGCCTCGTCGTGCTCGGCAAAGAGCGCGCTGAATTCGGTATCCTCGCCGATTCGACGCGGGAGTTCGTCGCCCTGTCGGCGATGGACCTCTTCCCGCCGCCTGCGTCGGTGAGCGACGATGCGCGTCGCTACCTGCGCGGCGTGACCAAGGACGCGCTGATTGTGCTCGACGGATCCGCGTTACTCGAGGATCCGCGCCTTTTTTGCGACCAAGGGGCCGAAGCTAGACCCTAAAACAAGTGAGGTCAAAGTGACGATAGGAAGAAGGATTGCCATAGGCTTTGCGGTACCGATGGTGCTCTTGGTCCTGGTGGGGTGGACCGCCTACCGGAACACGACGAACCTCGTCAGCGACGCCCAGTGGGTCGCTCACACGCATACCGTGCTCGAGCGCGCCGAGTCGCTCTACGCGATGTTGAAGGACGGCGACACGGGCTACCGGGGCTACATCATCACCGGCGATGACGCGTTCCTCGAACCGTACCGCGTGGCCAGTAGCAGCCATGCGGCCACGGTCGATGAGCTAGCCACGCTCACCGCCGACAATCCCGTCCAACGTGGCCGCGCCGAAGCGCTGAAGCGCCTCATCGCCAGCGAGATGGAGCAGCTAGCGAGGACGATCAAGCTCCGGGCGGACAAAGGATTCGAGGCCGCGGCGGACGTGGTCAAGACGCGGGTCGGCAAGAATTTGATGGAGGACATTCGCATGACCCTGCGCGAACTGAAGGACGAGGAGCATCGTCTTCTCGCGGCGCGCAACAAAATCAGCGAGGATGGCGCGAGCAATGCGCTGGCGTCCATCGTCTGGGGGACCAGTCTCGCGACGCTGCTCGTCATTGCCGCCAGCTACGTCATCACGCGCAGCATCGTCGGTCCGACGCGCAACCTTCTCGACGGCGCGACACGAGTGGGTGCTGGAGATCTGGCCCATCGCATCCCGCTCACCGGCAACGACGAGCTGACGCAGCTTTCGAAAACCTTCAACGGCATGACGGAGAACCTCAGCAAGACCATGGTCACCGCCGACACCGAGAAACAGGCGCGCGGTCGGGTGGAGAACCTCCTGCAGACCATCGCCGAAACCGCGGCCAGCCTGGTGTCGGCGACCTCGGAAATCTTGGCCGCCACGACGCAGCAAGCCGCGGGAGCGCAGGAGCAAGCGGCGGCCGTCGCCGAGACCGTCACCACCGTCGACCAAGTCGTGCAGACGTCGGAGCAATCGGCGCTGCGAGCCCGCGCGGTGGCGGATAGCTCCCAGAAATCCGTCGATCTCAGCCGATCGGGGCGCAAGGTCGTCGATGACACGGTCCAGGTGATGGGCAACGTGAAAGAGCAGGTCGACTCCTCCGCCGAGAGCATCCTCGCGCTCGCCGAGCAGGCCCAGGCCATTGGCGAAATCATCGCCACGGTGAACGAGATTGCCGAACAGACCAACCTCTTGGCCCTCAACGCGGCCATCGAAGCGTCCCGCGCCGGCGAGCACGGCAAGGGTTTCGGCGTGGTGGCCACGGAAGTGAAGGCCCTCGCCGATCAATCGAAGAAGGCGACGGGACAGGTGCGTCAGATCCTCGGCGAAATTCAGAAGGCCACCAACGGCGCCGTGATGATCGCCGAGGAGTGCAACAAGAGCGTCAACACGGCGATGAAAGTGATCGGCCAGGCGGGGGAGACCATCAAGGCCTTGGCGGAAATCATCAACGACGGCGCCCAGGCCGCATCGCAGATCTCGGCTTCGGCCAGTCAGCAAGCGTCGGGCACGGCCCAGATCCACCAGGCCATGAAGAACATCAATCAGGTCACCAACCAGAACCTCAGCTCGACGCGGCAGATGGAACAGGCCGCCAAAGATCTCAGTGCGCTCGGCGGGCGCCTGCGCGAACGGCTGGCGAACTACGAAAGAGGTGCGCTTGGACCGGGATAAGCTCATCGCGCGGCTGACGGCCACGTTCCTGGAAGAGCTCGACGAGCACGTCCGCGTCTTCAACCGCGAGCTCTTGGCGCTGGAGCAGCAGCCGTCCGAGCCATGGGCGGAGCGCATCAAGACGCTCTTTCGGGCGGCGCATAGCCTGAAGGGCGCGGCGCGCGCCGTCAACGCGACGCGAGTGGAGGCCATTTGTCATCGCCTGGAAGGCCTGCTGGCGACGGTGCGCGACGGTCAGAGCCCCCCCGCGCGCGAGCTTTTCGAGCTTTTGTTCGCCGCCGCCGACGCCATCGATCACGCCGGCAAGTTGTTTGCGGGGCACGGGGGAGCGGACCACGAGGCGGTCGTGAACGCGATGCTCGCACGACTCAATGCGACGCAGAGCGGCAATGGGCGATCCCCGCAGCCGAATGCGCCGCCAGCCGATAGCGTGCCGAACATCGCGCCGATCGCGGTCCCGCGGGCGCCCGCTCTGCGAGCCGAAACGCAAACTCGTAAGGTCAGCGTTGCACCCCCGCCCGCATCCGCCGCAGCGACGCCGCCGCCCGACGCCGCCCAGGTCGTGAGGGTGCGGGGGCTCAAGCTCGACATCTTGCTCGCCCAGAGCGGGGAGCTTTCGGTGGCCCGGCGGCGGCTCGAAGCGCGCCTGGATCAGATCAGCAGCCTGCAGGAGTTCGTCGCGCGCTGGCGTTCGGAGTGGCGCATCGTCGACAAGACGCTGACCAAGCGAGCACGACGCGCGCATGGCGCCGACGATGCTCCGCCCCCGGCGAGCCCGCAGACCAGCGCACTCTCGCTGACGTCGCGCGCCGAACGCATCCTTCTGCGCAACCACGAGCACTTGCGACGCCTCGAGCGGGACCTCGACCATCTGGCTTTGTCGTCCGCCGACGATCAGCGAGCGATCGAGCGCGCCGCCGTCCCTCTCGAGGAACAGATCCGCCAGGTGCGGATGCTCCCTTTTCTCGACGCGTGCGAGGGGCTCTTTCGCGCCGTGCGCGACCTGGCGGCTTCACAGGGCAAGGAGGTCGAGCTCGTCATCGAGAATGGTGACACCGAGCTCGATCGCTCTCTGCTCGACGGTCTGCGCGATCCTCTGCTCCACCTCGTCCGCAACGCCATCGACCACGGCATCGAGCCACCCGCGAAGCGCACGGCCCAGGGCAAACCACCGCGCGCGAAGATCACGGTCTCCGCCACGGTTCGCGGCAGCTGGGTCGAGATTGGCATCGGCGACGATGGCCGCGGGATCGACGTGGGGGCGATCCGCGAACACGCGCGACGACGCGGCATTCCCTGTCCGGACGAGAACGACGCTGCCATGCGGCTCATCTTCAACGCCGGATTCTCGACGGCCCGCATGATCACCGAAGTCTCCGGACGCGGCGTCGGGCTCGATGTCGTCAAGACGCAAGTCGAACAGTGGAGGGGAACGGTGGGCGTCACCTCCGCAGCGCAGACCGGTACGCGCTTCACGCTCACGCTTCCCTTGACGCTCAGTACGATCCGCGCGCTGCTGGTCGAGACAGGTGGACAGATCTTCGCCATTCCCTCGGCGAGCATCACGCGGCTCTTGCGCATCGACGCCGACGCCATCCGCACCATCGAAGGTCGCGAGGTCGTTCTCTTGGGACAGACCCCCATTCCCATCGGATCGCTGGCGACGTTGTTTGGCCTGCCCAAACGCCCGCAGCCGAGCGGCACCAAGCGCGCTCCCGCCGCAGTGCTGGTGGCGGACGGGCAGCTCGCCGCCGTGTTGCTGGACGAGCTGGTGACCGAGCAAGAGGTCGTCCTGAAGTCGCTGGGGGCACGGCTCAAACGGTTGAAGTACGTCTCGGGCGCGACGATCTTGCCGAGTGGACGCATCGCGCTGGTTCTCAGTCCGGCCGAGCTGGTGCGCGACGTCGTTGCCCGACCCGCGGCGACGTCGCTCGTCGAGGACGCGGTCACGCTCGCACCGATGGCGGCGAAGCGTCTGATTCTCGCCGACGATTCGGTGACGACGCGGACGCTCGAAAAGAGCATTCTCGAGGCGGCGGGGTACGAGGTGCTCACCGCCGTCGACGGCACCGACGCGTGGCATCTTTTGCAGGACAAGGGGGCCGATCTCGTGGTGAGCGATGTCGAGATGCCGAAGATGGATGGCTTCTCGCTCACCGAGACCATTCGCGGCTCCAAACGATTCCATGGCCTGCCCGTGGTGCTGGTGACCGCGCTGGAGACCGATCGCGATCGCGCGCGCGGTCTCCAGGCCGGCGCCGACGCGTATTTGCCAAAGAGCACGTTCGATCAAAAGGCGTTGCTCGAGACCATTCGGCAGCTTCTCTGAGGAAAGCGATCCAGTCGTCCATGATCCGTACTCTCTTGGCGGAAGACTCGCCGACGGCACGCATGCTTTTGACGGACATTTTGCAGGCGGATCCCGAGCTCCAGGTGATCGGTGTCGCCAAAGACGGCGCGGAAGCCGTGGTCATGACCAAGCAGCTCTTGCCGGACGTCATCGTCATGGATCTCCACATGCCCGAAATGAACGGGCTCGACGCGACCAAGCAGATCATGGTCGAGGCGCCCACGCCTATCGTCATCGTGACGGCAAGTTGGGACGCGAGCGAGGTGGCGATGTCGATGCACGCCCTTGGCGCGGGCGCGCTGACATTGATGTCCAAGCCCTTGGGGCCTAAAAGCCTCGATTTCGAAGACAGTGCGCGGCAGTTTCTGGCCACGGTCAAGGCGATGTCACAGGTGAAGGTGGTGCGGCGATGGGGGGCGTCGGGTCCCTCCAGGCGATCTTCGCGATCCGCCCCCAGCGACGCGACTCCGGGGCCTGCGCGGATCCTCGCCATCGGCGCATCGACGGGCGGCCCCGCCGCGCTTTATCGTATCTTTTCCGAGCTTCCGGCCGATTTCCCCTTGCCCATCCTGGTCGTCCAGCACATCGCGCACGGGTTCGTGGCGGATTTTGCGGCCTGGCTCAACACCGGAACGCCGCTCGTCATCAAAGTGGCGCGCCACGGCGAGGTTCTCGCACCTAAGACTGTGTACATCGCCCGCGACGACCAACACCTCGGCCTGCTGGACCGCGGCACGCTGGCGGTCTCCTCCGCACCCCCCGTCGGCGGATTTCGTCCTTCGGCCTCGTTCTTGTTCGAAGCGGTTGGTAGACTGTTCGGAAAGGGGGCGCTGGCCGCCGTGCTCACCGGAATGGGACACGACGGTCTCGAGGGTTTGCGCGTGGTTCGCGAAACGGGCGGGCGGATCATCGCGCAGGACGAAGAAAGCTCGGTCGTGTTCGGAATGCCGGGCGCGGCCGTCGAGGCCGGGCTCGCCGATTTCATCTTGCCGCTCTCCGCGATTGCACTCCGGCTGCGACAGATGGTCACCGAGAAAGACACCGTTTAGGCAGCAGCATGAAGAAACTTCTCGTCGTCGAAGATAGCCCCACGCAAGCCGCGGAGCTTTCCATGCTCCTCGAATCGCAAGGGTTCGCCGTCGAAGTCGCGCGAGACGGTGCGAGCGGCTTGGAGCGGTGTCGCTCGAAAAGGTTCGACGCGGTGCTGAGCGACGTCGTCATGCCCGAAATCGACGGTTACGAGCTGTGCCGGCGCATCAAGAACGACCCGGAAATCGACGAGGTCCCCGTCATCCTTCTGACGTCGATGGCCGACCCCATGGACATCATCCGCGGGCTCGAATGCGGCGCCGACAACTTCATCACCAAGCCGTACGACGCCGAATACCTGCTCGGGCGCGTGCGACGATTGCTCGACAACCGCGCCATGCGCGGCACGCGCAAAATCGCGATGGGCGTGGACATCCTCTTGATGGGCAAGAAGCTCACCATCAATTCTGAAAAAGAGCAGATCCTTGATCTCCTCATTTCGACTTTCGAGGAAGTCCTCCGGGCGCGACAGCGGGAATTCGAGGCCCGTCTCAACGAAGAAACGGCGCGCGAGTCGCAGAGGCTTCTGCAAGCCGCCCTCGACGCCCTTTCGGCGCACATCGCCATTCTCGACAAATCGGGCAAGATCGTGGCCGTCAATGCCTCCTGGCGCAGCTGGGCCGAGCCGCACGAAAAGATATGGCCCGATGCCGGTGTGGGTGCCAACTACCTCGATCTCTGGAAATCCTGCTTTACGACGGACAAGGAGCACATCGATGAGCTGACCCGCTCGTTGGCAGCGCTGACGAGCGGTAAAGAGCGCGCTGCCTCGCTCGAGTATCCGGCCAAGACCTCGAAGGGCCCGGGATGGTTCGCCTTCTCGGCGACGCGCTTCGGCGAGATGGGCGAGCTCATCGCCGTCGAGCAGGAGGACATCACCAAGCGCCGATCGCTCGAACAGCAGCTGCGCCAGTCGCAAAAAATGGAAGCCATCGGTCAGCTCGCGGGAGGCGTGTCGCACGACTTCAACAACCTGCTCGTCGTGATCACGAGTTACACCGAGCTCCTGCTCGAGCAGTTCGACGGTGCCGACCCGCGGCGCAGAGATCTGGAAGAAATTCTACGGGCCGCCAGTGAAGCCGCCTCGCTGACGCGTCAATTGCTCGCGTTCAGTCGCCAGCAGGTGCTGCGCCCCTCGGTCATCGACCTCAACACCGTCGTCCTCGAGCTCGAGAAAATGCTCCGGCGCGTGATCGGCGACGACATCCAGTGCCTCACGGTGCTCGCGCGCGACCTGGGGCACGTGCGGGCGGACCCTGGCCAAATGCAACAGATCCTGATGAACCTCTTCGTCAATGCGCGCGATGCCATGCCGCGGGGAGGAAGCATCACCATCGAGACGGCCAACATCGCGCTCGACGAGACTTTTGCATCGTCCCACACCGGCGTGACCCCGGGTCGCTATGTCGTCATGAACGTGACCGACACCGGCAGCGGCATGGATCACGAGACCCAGGCTCGGATCTTCGAGCCATTCTTCACCACCAAGGAGGTCGGCAAAGGCACCGGCCTCGGCCTTTCCACGGTGTACGGCATCGTGCAGCAAAGCGGCGGTCACGTCTGGGTCTACAGCGAAATGGGCCGCGGCACGAGCTTCAAGATCTACTTGCCGCGTGTCGACGAGCCGATCGGAAGCTCGGTGCGCCCCCGCGAACGTGAATCGTCACCCGCCCGAGCGATCGAGACCATCTTGGTCGTCGAGGACAATCTCGCCATCCGCAGGGTCATCGCCAGAATCTTGCAACCGCTCGGCTACCAAATCCTCGAGGCGTCGGGACCGATCGAGGCCCGGCAAATCTGCGCCGAGCAGGCTCGGACCATCGATCTCCTTTTGACCGACGTCGTGATGCCGGAAATGACGGGGCCCGCGCTGGCCGCCGAGCTGGGAAAGGGGCGCCCCGAGATGGAGATTCTGTTCATGTCGGGATATTCGCGTTCCACCATGGAGCGGCGCGACGCGCTCCATCCCGACGTCCATTTCCTGGAGAAGCCATTCGCTCCCGAGGCGCTCATTCGCAAGGTGCGCGATGTGCTCGGCGGAGTGGCCGTAACGCCCTCCAAGTCACCCTCCGGCGGGCCCCCGCCTTGACCTAGCTAGCTCGCCTGCTCGCGCAGGGTCACTTCCGCGGATAGACACGGCGCTGCTCGCGTCGCATGTTTTCCCCTTGTCCGCTCGAGGAGGCGAGGGAATAGTGCCTACTTCTCGATGAGCACCTCCTCCCATCCGGCCCAGGATGTTCTCGCTGACCTCGAGTGGCGGGGCCTCGTTGCCGACGTCACCGATCGCGACGCCCTGGCGCGCCGCCTCGCCTTCCGCACGACGCTCTACGCGGGCTTCGATCCGACGGCGGACAGTCTCCATGTCGGCAACCTCGTCCCCCTCTTCATGTTGCGTCGCTTCCAATTGGCGGGACACCATCCCATCGCGCTCGCCGGCGGATCGACCGGCATGGTCGGCGATCCATCCGGGCGGACGGGTGAGCGCGCGCTTTTGACGCGCGACGAAGTCGTGCATCGCGTGAAGTGCATTCGCGCCCAGCTCGCCAAGTTCCTCGATTTCGAGCACAAGACGAACCCTGCGCACCTCGTCGACAACGCTCTCTGGACAATGCCGGTTTCGTACCTCGATTTTTTGCGCGATATCGGCAAGCATTTCACCGTCAATTGGATGATCGCCAAAGAGTCGGTGCGCGCGCGCATGGAGGACCGCGAGAACGGGATCACCTACACGGAGTTCAGCTACATGCTGCTCCAAGCGTTCGACTTCTATCACCTGCGTCAAACCATGGGATGCGAGCTCCAGGTGGGAGGGTCCGATCAGTGGGGCAACATCACCGCCGGGTGCGAGCTCTGCCGGCGCAAGCTCGGTGCCCCGGTGTACGGGCTCGTTTGCCCCTTGCTGACGAAGGCAGACGGAACGAAGTACGGCAAGACCGCCTCCGGCTCGGTCTGGCTCGATCCGACGCGCACCAGCCCCTATCGCTTTTATCAATTCTTCGTGCAGGCCGAGGACGCCGACGTCATCAAGCTGCTCAAAGTGCTGAGCTTCGTTCCTCGGGACGAGATCGAGCAGGTCGAGGCCGAACACGCGAAAAACCCTGGGGCGCGCACGGCGCAAAAGGCGCTCGCGCGCGAGCTCACCTCGATGGTGCACGGGGCAACTGCGTGTGAAGACGCCGTGCGCGCGAGCGAGATCATGTTCGGCGGGGAGCTACGAGGGGTGAGCGAAGGCGTCTTCGAAGACGTGGTGGGCGAGGTCCCGACCCGGAGCCTCGACAAGGCCGAGCTTGCCGGCGGCGGGGCACCACTCGTCGACCTGCTCGTTCTCTCCGCGCTTTCGGCGTCCAAGGGGCAAGCGCGCAAAGACGTCGAGGGGGGCGGGATCTATCTCAACAACGTTCGCGTGACGGAATATAACCGCAGCGTCACGACCAGCGATCTTCTTTTCGGTAAATACCTGCTCCTGCGCAAGGGCAAGCGTACCTACGCCGTCCTTTGCGCCGAGAGCTGATCGCGAGATTCCCATGGAAAACCAGCTCCTCTCCGACCGAAACGTCGACTTTCTCCTCTACGAAGTGCTGGGCGCCGAGCGCCTGTGCGAGCTCGCCGCCTTCCGCGAGCACGGCCGTGAAACGTTCGATCTTTTCTTGGCGAGCGCGCGGCGCATGGCCCGCCAAGTCTTGATGCCGTCCTACCGCCGCATGGACGCGCAAGCGCCGGAGCTTCGCGACGGAAGGGTGCGCGTCCACCCGCTGATGAAGGAGATCTATCCCCAACTGCTCTCGCTCGGGCTCATCAACGCCACGCGGCCGGCCGCGGTCGGCGGGCAGCAAATGCCGCTCACGGTGGCGTCTTTGGCGGCGGCCTACCTCATGGCGGGCAACGGAAGCGCGTATGGGTTTCTCGGGCTCACCTCCGCGGCCGCGCATCTCATGGAGGCATTCGGCTCCGATTGGCTCAAGACCGAGTTCATGACGCGCCTTTACGCCGGCGAATGGACCGGCACCATGGCGCTCACGGAGCCACACGCCGGTTCCAGCCTCGCCGACGTGACGACGCGGGCCACGCCGACGGAGGGCGGGTATTACCTCATCCAAGGTGCGAAGATCTTCATCTCCGGCGCCGATCACGATCTCACGGAAAACGTCGTGCAGATGACGCTGGCGCGCATCGACGGCGCACCGCCCGGCATCAAAGGCATCTCGCTTTTCGCCATCCCCAACCGACGCCACGAAGCGGGACATCTCGTGCCGAACGACGTGCACGTCGCCGGCGCCGTGCACAAGCTCGGCAGCCGTGGAATCCCGAGCTTGATCTTGAGCTTCGGCGAGGAGGGCGATTGCCGGGGGTGGCTGGTGGGGGAACGCGAGCGCGGCATTGCCCACATGTTCCAGATGATGAACGAAGCGCGCATCATGGTCGGCATGGGTGGCGTGGCGACGGCCTCCGTCGCTTATCACGAGGCGCTCGCCTACGCGCGTACCCGCCCGCAAGGGCGCGCGGCGGCCGCGCGAGATCCGCAGAAGCCACAGGTCGCCATCGTCGAGCATGCCGACGTGCGCCGCATGCTCCTTCGCCAAAAAGCGATCGTCGAAGGGGGGCTGTCGCTCCTTGCCACGACCGCCCTGCAAGCCGACCTCGCCGCCCACGCCGAGGACGCGCCGTCACGCCGTCGCGCGGCGCTGCTCCTCGATCTCCTGACACCGGTCGCCAAGAGTTTTCCGGCCGAATGGGGCTTCGAGAGCAACGTGCTGGCGATGCAGGTCCACGGCGGCTACGGCTACACGTCCGAATACCTGCCCGAAGCGTGGCTGCGCGATCAAAAGCTCAACAGTATCCACGAGGGCACCACCGGCATCCAGGGGCTCGACTTGCTGGGGCGCAAAGCCGTGGCCGAAGGAGGCGCGGCCCTCGGCATTTTGCAGGAAGAGATCGCGCTGGCGGCCAAGCGCGCCAAAGCGGCGGGGATCGACCAAGCGTGGTGCGATGGGCTCGGCGAGGCGATGACGACGCTCATGGAATTGACGCAGCACCTCGGCGCCAAGGGCCTGGCAGGAGACGTGGAGGGGATGCTCCTTCACAGCGCGGACTATCTCGCCCTCGTCTCTATCGTGACCGTTGCGTGGCAGTGGCTGCTGCAAGCGGCGGTGGCGCGCGAAGCGTTGAACAGCGGACGCGCGCCCACCGATTTTTACCAAGGGAAGCTGGGAGCCGCGCAGTACTGGCTCTTGACCGAATTGCCCCGCGCCAAGCTGTTTGCCGAGCTCTGTCGATCGGGCGAAGACTCCTACGCGCGCATGAAGAGCGACTGGTTCTGACTTGCCGGGCCGCGGGGCGTGAGCGTTCCCGCGGGGCTGATCTGCAAGTGACGAGCGACCGCGCGGGCCAGGTTACCGGTATTTGAGACCGGTTCCCGTGTTGAAGATGACGACGCGATCGCGAGCGCCGATGAAACCGTTCTGACGGAGCTGCGAAAGGGCGGCCCACGCAGCGCCGCCTTCCGGGCAGACGTCGATGCCGCTCGTTCGCGCGAGCGCGAGCGTCGCTTCGGCGATCGTCGCTTCCGAGACGGTGACGCCGGTGCCGTGCGTCTCGCGCATGGCGCGCAAGCAGACGAATCCACCGATGGGCGATGGCACGCGCAGACCGTACGCCGCCGTCTGCGGCGACGGCCAAGGCACGGTCTTCTCTGCGCCTTCCGTGAACCCCTTGACGACCGGAGCGCACCCCTCCGCTTGCACCGAGACGAGCTTCGGCTTGACGGCACCCGGCCCGAGCCAGCCGAGCGCCTCCATTTCCTGGAAGGCTTTCCACATGCCCACCAGCCCGGTACCGCCGCCGGTCGGATAAATGATCACCTCCGGCAGCTCGCCTCCCAGCTGCTCGAAGAGCTCGTAAGCCATCGTCTTCTTTCCTTCGACGCGGTACGGCTCGCGCAGCGTGGACACGTCGAAGGCGTCCTTGGGGCCATGGGCACGCAAGTAAGCGCCGGCGTCGGCGATGGTCCCCGGGACGAGATGCACGTTCGCCCCATAAAACCGGCATTCTTCGACGAACGCGTGCGGCGTGTCCTCGGGCATCGCCACCGTCACGGAAAGGCCCGCCGCCGCGCCGTACGCGGCCAGAGCGCCGGCCGCATTGCCCGCCGACGGCGCGACGAGCGACCGCACGCCGAAGTGTTTGGCCATCGTCACCGCGGCCGTCATCCCGCGCGCTTTGAACGAGCCGGTGGGGTTGCGCGCCTCGTCCTTGACCCACACGCGCTCGCCAACGGCGAGCAGCGGCGTGAAGCCCTCGGAAAGCGACACTTCCCCTTCGACGACCGGCAACACGTCGCGATAGCGCCAGAGCGACGAGCCGCGCAGCGACGCGACCGTGACGGAGCCCGGCGTAAAGGCATAGTCGACGCGGAGCGGCATTCCGCAACGGGTGCACACGCCTTGCACGCGGTGAGGGTCGTGCGGAGCCTCGCAAGCAAAACAGGAAAGTCCACGCAGCAGCGGATTGGGGCGCGAAGGTCGATGCATCACGGCCTTTTACACCATGCCGAAAAAGGAATCGGGCCGAGAAATGCGAAGCCGGGGTCGTCGAGCAGACGGAGCGTCGTATCGAGATCTTCGCGCGTGACGGCGGCCGCGTCGACCAAGGGGCTCGCCCGCATGGAGGAGAAGGTGACCGCCCAGAACCGCCCCACCGTATCGCCTCCGTACGAAACGCGAAGACGCGCTTCGTGGTCCGCGTCGTTCCAACCGAGCTGATCGACCAGTGTGGAAAGGCGCCGTCCAAAACGGACGTCCATCACTTCCAGACGATGCAACGTATCCCAGACGGCACGCGTCGCACGCTCGAAAGCCGCGGCCCCCGGGTATGCCGGCTCGACGGCTCCCCACGCGCCGAAATCACCTTCCTCCATGAAGAGCCAACCGCCGGGGCGCACGGCCGCCGCCATGCGCCGAATGGCGAGATCGGGGCTCGACAGGTGCATGAGCAACGCGCGGCAATGCACGACGTCGTAGTGCGCCGTCTCGAAATCGCGTTCCAGCACATCGTGCTCCCGGATTTCGAGGCCAGGATGATCCAGCGTCGTCAGGAAGCGGGGGTCGATGTCGACCGCAACCACCTGGCCGGTCGGTCCCACGCGCTCGGCCATCCACAATGCCACCGAACCGCGCCCCGCCCCCACCTCGAGACAACGCCAACCCGTGCAGATGCCGAGCAGCTCGAGGCGCTGGCGCGTGCGCGGATCGCCGATTTCTTCCAGCGCGTGGAGGCGTTTGCCCTCGACCTCGGCAGGCACATCCGCCGCGACGTACCGACGCTTCGTGATCTTGCTCGCCATGGATGCGGCAACGTAGCACGGGGGCGATGAGGCGCAGCGTCGTGTAAGATGACGCGGTCATGGTCTCTACCCATCGCTCGTGCATTTTCGTTTTCTCGATCGCCGTTCTCGGCGTCGTTGCCTGTGGGTCCGATTCGAAACCACCCGCCAAAACCGCCGGGCGTTGCGCCGAAATGGCTGCCAAGGTCGGTTTTGCCGGAGCGAAAACCGGCGTCACCACCGGCGTGGAGGGGGTGAAGACCGCCGGCAAGGCGGTGGGCGGATTCGTCGAGGGTGGCTCGCAGGGTGCGCAGCGCGAATGGCAACAGGGCAAAGCAGAAACCAAGCGCATCGCGCACGACGGTGCCGACGAGGTCAAACGCGCTTCTTCACCATCGACGGCGGCGCCTTGCGACGCCACGCCTGCTCGAGACGAATACGGCATTCCGACTCCTTGAGTTTGGACAATCTCGCCAGCACGGCTGGCCATCCGCGATAGTGATTGGTGATGAAGTAGAGCGCGGGCTGCGTCTCGATCAGAAACTCCTGCTCCTCTACGCTCGGCAGCATGAACACGACCGTCGCGCCGTCCTCTTTCAGCCGCACGAAGCCCTTGCCGCGGACCTTGAGCGACGGCGTGCGGTACCACATACTCTCTTCGACCTCGGGCAGCTCACGCGCGAGCTTGCAGAGTCTTTCCCATTTCATGCGCCAATCTTAGCCGACAGGACCGAACCGCCAGCCATGATCACGCTCTACTACCACCCCGGAAACGCGAGCCTCACGCCCCACATCCTCCTCAACGAGATCGGTCAGCCTTTCGAGCTGGCGAAAATCGACTGCGACGCGGGTGAGCAGCGCAGCGAGGCATTCCTGCGCATCAATCCGCACGGCAAGGTCCCCACGCTCGTGCACGACGGGCTCGTCCTTTACGAGACGGCGGCCATCGTCCTCCATCTGGTGGAACGGTTCCCCGAGGCCGAGCTCGCGCCGCCGCCGGGCTCCAAGGAGCGAAGCCTTTTTTACCGCTGGATCGCGCATCTTTCCTGCACCATCCAACCGGAAATGCGACCGTATTTTTATCCCGAGCAGCATACGGCCCACCCCGAGCGCGTCGCCGACGTCAAGCAAGTCGCAGAAAAACGGCTCCGCGCGATGTTCGAAGTCGTCGATCAACAACTCGGCCAAGGCCCTTATCTCCTCGGCGATCGCTACAGCGCCGCCGATCCCTATCTGACGATGCTCGTGCGCTGGACGCGCAACATGACGAAGCCCGCCCGCACCCTTGCGCACCTTGCCGCGCATGCCGAGCGTGTGCTGGCGCGCCCGAAGGTGAGACTCACGTTCGAGCGCGAGCTGAAGACACCACCGTACGTTTGACGAAGCGCTTCGCACGTCCCGCGTCCGACATTCGTCCCGCCGGTCCCCCACCTTGGCGATAGCCGTCTCGCATCGTCCCTCGGGCCGACTCAGGTAATGCCGCGGAAAGCCGTCTAAAGAGCAGGAAAGGAAATCACACCGCCGCTTCCCATGATTGAAAAGCAGAATCGACAGACTTGCTGCGGTTGCGGAATCAAACCCCCGCAGAGCGCCGTCAAGGATACCGACAGTTCCGCGCTTCTCAGCACGCGCTTCGGATGGCGCGTCGTTCGTTCCAACAGCCCGACAGGAAAAGGGGAAATCGAGTGGCGGTGCCCGGCGTGCTGGGAGGAATACCGCGCCCACCGCTACGAGAGTCAGCAGTCGCCGCCCAAGCGCGCCTGACATTGCATCGTCGCTTCGCGACGCACCTTCGTCGACACGAAGGATCTTCGCCTACATGGGCCTTGCCGAAAGATGCAGGGCCGGCGCTGAAAAATGGCGCGCCGAGGCCTTCCGGAGAGGCTCGGAAAGATACTTTGGGGGACCCTCTCTGGGTGATGAGACGCGGTCTCGCCGCGACCAAAGCCGACGCGCGGCGTGCCGTTCGGCGGATTGCACGCTGCGTCAATACGCGCTCGAGTCAGGGCGTAGACCGGAGACAGCGATGCAAAAACGTTCATTCGGCCCCACCCGACGCGACCTTCCCGTCATCGGTCAGGGCACATGGCAAGTCCTCACGGCGCGACGCCGCGAAGCGATCGCCGCGCTGAGGCGCGGGATCGAGCTCGGCATGACGCATATCGATACGGCGGAGATGTACGACGGCGCCGAAGCGATCGTCGCCGACGCCATCGCCGGGCGGCGCGACGAGGTTTACGTCGTTTCCAAAGTCCTTCCCCAGCATGCTTCACGACGTGCAACGATCACCGCGTGCGAGCAATCGCTGTCGCGCCTCGGTATCGACAAGCTCGATTGCTACCTTCTGCACTGGCGTGGCAAGCATCCGCTCGAGGAAACGATCGCCGCGTTCGACGAGCTCGAACGGCAGGGAAAAATCTTGGCTTGGGGCGTCAGCAATTTCGACGTGCCCGATCTCGAGGAGGTCGTCCGCATCGCCGGCGAGGGCCGGCTCGCTTGCAACCAGGTGCTCTATCACTTGCATGAACGCGCCATCGAACACGCGGTGCTTCCATGGTGCGAGCAGCATGGCGTCGCCCTGGTCGGCTATAGCCCGTTTGGACACGGAAGGTTCCCGGGCCCCCACACCCCCGAAGGGCGCGTGCTCGGCGCCATCGCGGCGCTTCACGGAGCGACGGCGCGTCAGGTGGCCCTGGCTTTTCTCGTGCGGCGAGCGCCGCTTTTTGCGATCCCGAAGGCAAGCCAATTGGACCATGTGACGGAAAATGCGGGCGCCGACCTTCGGCTGACCGAGGCGGATCTTACCCGTATCGACCAAGCGTTTCCCTTGGGCCGGCGTCCACGCGACTTGCCGATGCGGTGACGGCGGCTGCTGTGCCGGCGGTCACTGCGACGCGGTCGCGGACACAGCTGCACCGCCAGCCAAATGTTGCAGGTAGCACGTACTAGGCAAGCAGACCGGGGCGGCACTCGAGCGCTGTGCTAACAGTGGCGCAATGAAACGCGTCCTTCGTGCTGTCGCAACAGCCGCATGGCTCGTCGTCGCGCAGGGTTGCGGCCAGCCGTCAAGCGGTACGCACGACGAGATCGGCAAACAGCGGTCACGGATCGTCGGCGGGATCCCCGACCTGAACCATCGCTACGTCGTGTCGCTCAATGGTTGCTCGGGCACGGTGATCTCCAAGTATACCGTCCTCACCGCGGGACATTGTTTCAACTCCGTCTCGTCGGTGGGCTTCGGGCCGAGGGTCTCCGGTGCCACCACCATCCGAGTGGCCAGCAAAGTTCGCGACCCGCTCTACGCGGACATCTGCGATCAGGACGCGACGTACGATCTCACCGTGGTCAAGCTCGCCGAACCGGCGACGACCCAGGCGGCGCCGCTTCTTCGGGCCACACTCGACAACACGCCCAAGTACATCGGCCCCTCCTGGGTTTGGGTCGGCTATGGGCTCACGATGCAGGGCGGAACCACGGGCACCAAGCGCGTCACCACCTTTCCCGTGGATCTCGTGGGGCCGGCCACGGGTCGGGGCTCGCTCTGCGAAATCCCGGATACGCTCATCTACGCGACGGCGCACGGGCGCAATGCGTGCAACGGAGACAGCGGCGGGCCGTCGTTCTTCGTTTACGGAGGCGTCGAGTACCTCGCCGGCGTCGTGTCTTCCGGTGACAACGCGTGCGTACTCGACGACACCCAGCAAAGGTCCGATCAGCCGCACATTGCCCGCTTCATTCAGATGCAAATCGACGCCAACGAGGGCACCGACCCCTGCCGCTCCAACGGCGTATGCGACGAAACGTGCAACGCCAACGGGCAACTCGGCGACCCCGACTGTGCGGCCGCCCACTGCAGCGCCGATGGCATCTGCGCCGAGGCGTGCGTCGCCCCGCGCGACCCCGATTGCGCTTCGGTCGACTCCGACAACTGCGGGGACAACGGCGTTTGCGATCTCCGATGCGCGACGGATCCCGATTGCACGCGCGACTGCGGCGCCGAAGGTAACTGCATTCCCAATTGTCCCACGCCGGACCCTGATTGCGCGGGCCAGGACGCAGGCTCCCCCGACGCCGGCTCGACCGACGCGGGCGGCGATGGCACGGCGGACGCGGGGGGACGCGACGGCAATGTCGTCGATGGCGCTACCTCCGACGCAACGGTCGCCGACGACGCGTCGCCCACGTCCGATGCCGCCAGTGGCGACGTGACCACGCGCGATACGGCCACCGTGGATGTGACCCCGACCGACGTGGCGACCGATCGTACCGCCACACGCGACATCGTGACGACCGACAGCGTCAATCTCGATAGCAGTGGCGTGGACGCGGTCACCCGAGATAGCGCTGCGCCTGAAGATGCCGGTTCGATGTCGGATGGGGCGGCGGGCGCTGGACCTGGCCCTGCACCCAGCACCCCGGGCACGACCGGTGAAAGTGGTTGCAGCTGCAGGTCGGCCGCCCCGCGCACCGGGCTTGGCCACGGCGCGTTGTGTTTCGGGCTCGCGCTCGTCGCGAGCGCGCTTCGCCGGCGCAGACGTCGCTGCTAGCCGACGGTCGACGAATCGATCGACGGACTATGCGGATAGCGCTGTTGGCAAGCGAAAGACGGCGCTTCATGGGCGACACGGGCACATTTTGATAACGGCAAATGTGAACATGTGATGGCGAAATCGCGGAGCCAAGCGATCGCCGCATGCTAGGGTCTTCCTCAATTGCTCCTGCGCGCGCCAGGGCATCGGCACTCGGTGCAGAAGGGTTTCATGCCGAAGGAGATTCGTTTCTCTCATGACGTTTCCGTCATGGCCCTGGCTGCCATGATCGGTGTGGGTACCGCGTCATGCAGCGGGGAAGGCGCCGTTCCAAGCAATGGGAACGGTGGCTCGCGCGGCAGCGGGGCGACCGGCGCAACCGCGGGAACCGGCGCAACCGCGGGAACCGGTGGATCCGCGGGAACCGGCGCAACCGGCGGCGCTTCGGGCGGTGCGACGAATGGCGGCACGGCCGGCACGGGCGCGGCCGGATCTTCCGCTACCGGCGGCAACGCTGGGCAAGGCGGAAACGGTGGCAGCACGGCAGGCGCCGCGGGCGAGAGCGGCCGGGCCGGCGGCGCGGGCGGACCCGACGCCAGCGCCGGTGACGGCAGTGTTGGCGTCGACAGCAGCTCCACCGATATCGGCAAAGGCGCGGACAGCGACGGAACCCATTCCGACGGCGGCTGTGCCTCCGGCGAAGGTGGTGTGGCGCGATTCAGCTTTTTCGTCACGAGCTTGGCCGGATTGCGCCGTCTCTCGGGCAGCCAAAACGGCTTCGGCGGCGATCTCCGCTTCGGCAGACCCGACGGCATCTCCGGCGCGGACGAGATCTGCCGGCAGCTCGCGGATGCCTCTTTTCCGGGCGCGGGGTGCAAGACGTGGCGCGCCTTCCTGAGCGCCACCAAAGACGCCACCGGAAGCCCGGTGCACGCGATCGATCGCGTCGGCACGGGGCCCTGGTACGACCGCATCGGTAGGCTCGTCGCCACGACCAAGGACGATCTGCTACAGCCGTGGCCACGCGGTGCCGACCCGGCCATCATCTATGACTTGCCCAACGAGTTCGGTGTCCCCAATCACAACCCCGACGGTACGGGCATTGTCGATAACCACAACACCTTGACCGGCACCGGTACCGACGGGAAAGTCGTCGGCACCGACTGGGCGCTCACGTGTCACGACTGGACGACCAAAGTCGGAACCGACGGCGCACCGCGGATCGGTTTTTCATGGCGCGGGGGCGCGGCGACGTTTCCGGGCAGCGCCTGGTACACCGGGACCATCAACGAAGCGGGCTGCGCCGATTACATCAATCTCACGGACACCTTTGACACCGCCAAACGGGGCGTCGGTTCTCTCGGCGGCTATGGCGGATTTTATTGCCTTGCCCTCACGCCCTGATCGAAGGCGTTCGGGGGGGGCTACTAGCTAGGGCGCCGTCGGCGTGGGGACGGCCGCGGCGCGCCGCGGCGGCACATCGAGCGGCTCCGCCCGAGCGACGGGACGCGCATTGGGCTTGCATCGCCCGTTCGCTGTTGCCTCGAAAAGGTCGGGGAGGGATTTGTCGTCGGGCGGGACTTTCGCGATTCGTTCCCCCAGATACTTGTGCATCTTCGCGAGGTCGGCGAAGTTTCTCTCGGCGCACATCCGGTTGACGATCTGCTGCAGGGCAAGCTGCGGATCTTGGGGGTGATAAGAGGGCACCAGCGGGTCGTCGATGAACCGATCGAGCCCCGGTAGGAGCGCTTCGGCCCTCGACCACCCGCGGCCGAGCAGCGGCCAGACGACCCACGCCGTCGCCAGGGCGCGCCGACCGTGGCTCAGAAAAGCCGCGAAGTCGGCGGCCGAAGCGCGGCCTCCTCCCACCTCGCTCCACGCCCCCCAGGCGACCTTGTCGTTTCCGTAGCGATCGATCTGGCTGAGCAAATACAGCAGCGCGGCTCGCCGTGCGGGGTAGGCTTGCCAGAGGCGAAGCGCGTCGTCTTGCATTCGCGAGGTATCGGCATCGCCCAACTCTTCGGCCATGGCGCGCGTCGCCGCCTTCCACAGCGTTTCGTCGTTTTCGAGACCGCGCCAGAAGGAGAGGGCCATGCGTAGCTGACGCATTCGCATCAAGTTGAGGAATGCGTTTTCGACGAGGACTTCGTCCTTTTGCGCCAGCATGAAATCGAGAAACCGCTTTTGTGTCGCTTCGGTCTCCGCGACGACGCCGTAGAAATCGTGCTCGCAGCCCGCTGGCTGAGGATCTCCGCGCGCGTCGCGATCGAAAGGACAAATGACGAACTCGAAAAGCTCGAGCAGCCGTTCACGGCCGGGGACCAAGCGCGGGTGTCCGGCCGATGCCCACTCTTCGAAGATGCGCAGCCCGAAGGCAATGCGGTCGAACCCGGGGAACGCAGAGGAAAGATAGCGCATCGTCCCCGGCCGCTCCTTGCTGGGTTGCTTGACGAATACCAGCTTGGCCAGCGCGAACCGCTCCACATCCGTGAACCTGTCGGCGTTTTTCTGCGTCCACGCGACCCACGCCGCCTCCGCGCGGTGGAACGCCGACGTCGCCGGCGACGCCTTCACGGCGTCCGGATAAACGAGGTAGGCGTCACGAAAATAGTTCCCTTCGCTCAAGATCCACTCGTGGATCTCGGCTTTGAGATCTTGCGGCATCGCCACGTCGTAAAAGCGTATCGCCCTCGCGATCGCCGAAGGTCGCACCTCGTTCGCGATCCCTGGCGCCTTCGACGGATCGTCGTATTTGATCGGTGGTGGCTTTTGGCCCGTGAGCGCGCGGAAGTAGGCTCGCTTCTCCGCCACGGACACTGCCGCTGGTACGCCATCGGCGTAGCGCTGCGGCAGCCTGGCGTCGTATTGTGCTTCCAAGGAAAGAAGTGCGGCCTCGTGCGACAGAAAGGTGGATGCTTTGGCCGGTACCGAGACCGCCACGGCATCGCGACTGGCGTCGAGCGTCACGCCAACTTTGTGCGACGCCGCGTCGTAGCGAAAGGACAGCGTCTTGAGCCGCGGAGCCATCTCCGTCCACGCTTCCGGGCGCGTTCTCTTGAGCTCGCTCAGATCGTGAGCCGCGTTCTCGATCGCCGTTACGATGCCCGTTTCGAACCACGAGCGGTACTCGCGCAGAAGCGCCACGTCGAGGTCGAGCGTCATGGGATGCCCAGCGACGCGGGCCAGGCCGTCCATCGCCGCGCGCAGCCGCGCCCCGTGAGGGTCGAAGGGGAGCTTACCCGGTTCGGCGTTGAAGGTGATGTTGGCGTCGGGAGGGATGCGCTGTGCGGGCGCGCACGAGGCAATGCACACTGCGCCCATCAGCGCGACGAAGAAGAGCGGTACTCGCATGGAACCCGGGGCCATCATACCGGAAATTGGCCCCGCATCCCGTTCTCTACGCTGGCTCGTGCTGGAGCGCCCTCTTCATCGCCGCGGCTCCCTGATCCATCATGCCATCGATGGTTCCCGCGACGTCGTCGGGCAGCAGATCGGCGACCCACACCACGCGGCAGTGATCTTCGCCGTTCGGAATCACCTGGAACGACGCGTTGTGATGGGCGAGTTTTTCGGTCCTCGCCGAATACACGAGGCGGCGCGCTTCGTCATCGATGTGCACGATGACTTCGCGGACGACGAGGCCGTTGACGAACGTCACGATGCGGTCTTTGCCGTCCATCCGGCAATCGGTGACGAAGCCAGGTGCGAGGCGGGTATGCACGGCGCCGATGTCTCGGAACGCCGCCCACACCGCGGGAGCGGGTGACGCGATGGATACTTCTTTTCGAATGGTTGCCATACCGAATGAATAGTCACGGCCCCTTGCGCCGACTTGGAGAATCTTGCGCTAGGGCCGTCCGACCACTGCACCGTTTGACTTCTGGGGCCAAAGAGCCACACGGGGGAATGCGACACTACGGCCGCGTACAATCCTTCTTTTGGTGCCACCCGGACGCACCCGCCCTCATCCGCTGGGCACTCGATAGCGGCCGTCCCGTCTACGCCGTCCTCCAGGAGCCCGTCGAACGCTGCGATGGATTGTACGCTTCGCTCCTGCCCAGCCTCGATTTCGCTTCTGTCGGGGAGCTTTCTTTCCGTGCGCGCCTCGTACAGCTTTCGCGCACGCGGCGGTGATCGCGATCCGCGGTCCGCGGCACCCGTCAAAATCGAAGGGCGGCGTCAGCGCCGCAGCCCGCGGAGCCTCGAACAGGTCCTCCGATCGGCACGAGGCACGACAGCACGACGCGGAACCGCCGACCGTCGAAAACGATTTCCGGCCTCAGCGATGGCTGCACACGTTGTCGAGCGTCGTCTGGACGAATGGGTTCCGTCACACGTACCACGTCGAACGTGAGCGAGCCCTCGGCGCCCACGCCGAACCAGCGCTTCGGATAGTACAAGGCTCGAAGATCGGCGCGCGGACGCAATCCAATGGCGCGCGTTTGCGTGGACGGCAGCTCTGCTTCACCGAGACGCACGAGCAGCGGAACCGAGAGACCCGGACCGAACAGCCATGGGCCCGACGCGAGGTCGACGCGATACGCGAGTGTGAGTGATGCGACACCCGGTGTGTACGGAGAAGGTTCTCGGAGCGCTTGGAGTGCGTCGGCGAGGGCGAGCGCCCGATTGGCCATCTGCGACGCCCGCGGACCATGCTCAGTCAGAGGCAAGCCCAGACTCGCGCGCGCCACGCTGAGGAACCCAACCCCCGCCTCGGTAAACCCACTCCAGTCATGTTGGATGGCGAGCGCTGGATTGCCCCACGCGGCTTCGTCGACGTACGAACCGGCCGGCTGCCGAATGCTCGTCAAGGCGAGCGGCATGGTGAGCCCGAGCCAGACCGAAGGCGCGATGCGGCGAGCGACGGCGGTCCGAAGCAGCAGCACCTGACCCGACACTTCCGGAAACTCCGGCACGAAGAAGGGGGAGCTCGCGAAGCCCAAAAGAGAGCTCAATTCGGCGCGAGTTTCGCTTGGCGCCGCCAGCGGCCCGCCTTCCGGCGCGGCAGGTTCGTCGATGGCCGGTGATTCGGCGCGGGACAGCGTCGCGAACAGCGACCAGACAAGGGGCAGTACGAACGATCGCCGTTGCATGGCTAGAGCTCGGCAATCCAGCGGCGGAGCAACGCCACCCCTTCTTCGTCGATGCGTTCGCTGCCCACACAAGGCATCGATCCGAAGCCCCGTTGGGAGATTCGACGCACGATGCCGCTCTGGTCGGGATGGCCCCGCTCGGCGAAGCGGTCGAAAACGGTTTGGTAGGTCGGCGTGTCTTCCACGGACGCGAGCGCGCCCGTTCGGAGCCAAAGGTCGAGCTCGTTGCGCGGTTCGAAGCAGCGAGGTCCCGCTGCGGAGGGGCGGCTCTGGTTGTGGCAGTCGCCGCAGTTGGCGTGCAGGTAGCCGAGCGCCGCGCGCTCGGTGTCGTCGCCGGGCACCACGAAGGTTCGATCGACACGCGACTTCGTCAGGCCTTCATCGCTCAGGTTGGCGAGCGCAATCTCTCCGACTTGGGAGAGCTCCGACAGCTGAATGGCCGAGAAGCCGAGGACACGACTGGTACGACCGCGGTGGCAGCTCGCGCATTCGTTGGCTGCGGGCACGTCGTGGGCCGTGCCGCGCGCGTCGATGGCTCCGTAGGGCGCGGCGACCGCGTCGGTCCCGTCCGCGTTCCACAGGTACGACATGAAAACCCAATCTTCGTCACCGGCCCCCACCTTGGCCATCAGCCGAGTCTCGACCCGAACGCCGTCGCGCGTGAATTCTTTCCAGAACTTGGTGCCGGCTGCGAAGCGCCAATTGTCCATATCGTCGGTGTCGATGTGGCTCCCGTCGGGCAAGCTGACCCATCGCTTCTTCTCGGCGCCATCGCTCCACAGTGGGAATTGCGGGCGATAGGAGCGAACGTTGCCCGCCATACGGTCCGTTGCGCGGTCTTCGTACAGACCCGTCTCCGAGAGTCGGCGCGGCACGAGGCCGCTCGCTGCTTCGTCGACGGCGGCGCACACCCAGTAGCGCTCGTTGCATCCTGTTGCGAGCAGCGCGACGAGCAGAGCGAATCGGAGCGACCCACACGCCGAAACGACGAGCCGGACGCAAGGGTTCGGGCGACCTCGAGGTCGCAATCGAGCAAACAGGCGCATGATCGGGAGCGTCCCTTGGTGCCCGGTCCCCGGTCGACCGTTCAATTCCAAACGCGGCAAGGACAGCAGGACCGAAACCAGCGCCGCCGACGCACGTACCTCTCTCGGCTCTGGACGGCACGAGCCCGTTGCGGTTCGTAGGGGGAAACCCGCGCAGGTCAAGAGACCCGATTTGCCGCTCCCCGCCATCCTCATCCTCGAGGACGCGGAGTTGGCGGTGGGGTCCATCGTTTCTCTTCGTCGCGGGAGCGTCGCAATCGGACGCGAGCGCGGGCGCCCGCGGCTTCGTGGGATTGGACCATCGCGCACGTCGAGGATAAAAGAGCCACCCGCAGCGCCGCGCCGAGGCACCTACCGCGCATGGGCCGAGCTTCTGATGCGTACCTTCGACTTCGACGTTCTCGCCTGTCCGAGATGCGGCGGACGCATGAAGCTCGCTCGTTACCTTCCTCCCTCTGGAAAAAGCATCGGACGTCGCCGAAAAGCGCTCGGCGACGTCGCCTGAAGGCTCTCGCAACATCGCTCCGTATTGCACCCCAGACCCGGTCTCGCCGATGCCCCCGGCCGACCTGCGCCATCGCCTGCGATTTCGGGCACGCCTTCCTCCGCAACCGCTCGCCCAACCGCTCCTCGTGCGCACCCGTCCTGCCTTCTCGCCCCTTTGTGCATCCTTCGGCCGCCGCACCGCCTTTCTTCCCCCTGCCGTGCTTATTGACTTACGCTCCGCTCTCCTCCGCTCCCGAGTTTCCATGCCCGTGTTCCCTTCCGATTTGGGATATATTTTCCAGAATCGCAAAATAAGTCATGCGGCCTCGGGACTGACCTGGACCGACGGACAGGCCGTTGCCGTTCGTCAGGAACGGCGCCCCGAGGGCACCCTCGACCGTAACTCGCGCGCGTGAAGAAGCTGGGCGAGACGGTGTAGATGGGCGCAGCGACCCGCGATGGCTCGTCTCTTACCCTTCGTCACTTCGCTGCAAAGAATGCCGCGTCTTGGCGCAAGCGTTCGTACCTCTCGGCAAACGCCGAGGCGATCGCGTCGGGCCGATTGAAAATGAAGAATCGGTTGGCGCGAATGGCCTTCACGACGAGAGGACCCATCATCTCGTTCGGCATGAGCGTCGCAGGGTCGAGCGGTTTTCCATTCCCTTCCGGCATTGGCATGCCGACACGCGCGAGTCGGTCGCGGGCTGAAGTGTCAGCGAGATTGCCGGCGACACGCGAGGGACATAGCACGGACACACCGATGCCCTGCGGTGCGAGCTCGGCTCGCAATGTTTCGCTGTATCCGACCAGCGCGTGTTTCGTGGCCGTGTATGTCGGCCGAGGCTCGGTCGATGTCCGCCACCATTACGCTCATTCATTCGGCCTGGAGGCCGAGTGCAATGCCTCTCCCAACGCCGCTGCCGCTGCCAATGACCACCGCAACACCGCCTGCAAATCGAAAGGATGGCTCCATTCGTCACTCATAACGCGCTCGCACCGAACGGCAAAGCGACGCACATGCCCCGGTGCATTCAGCGCCGTTCGGCGTTGACGATGCGAAGGTGCCGCATGGCCTGCCCCGCGCCCGCGACCTCGAGAGACAGCGCGCGCGCTACCGTCACCACGTCCTCATCCTTGACGACCTCGAATCCGTAGCGCCCGAGGAGCGCGCGCATCGCATCGGCAGTGAATGACGACCGAAGAGGCTCGCCGATGCGGCGCAGGAGGAGCCCGATGATCCAGCGCAGGGGCGAGGGACTGGTGTACGCGATCGTCAGATGGCTACCAGCGCACGAGCGGCGCTCGATGACGGCGAGGGACGCTTCCGCTTCTTGCTGGGTGAGGTACATGACGACGCCTTCCCAGATCCAGGTCGTAGGGCGCGAGGGCTCGTGGCCCGCGCCGGCGAGGGAAGCGTCCAGATCGTCGCGAGTGAAATCCACCGGCACGAATCGAACTTCGTGGGCGCTCTGCGTGAGCTGGTGGACGTGGGCCTTCTTGTCGCGCTGCGTATCCGGATGATCGATCTCGAACACGACGGCGTCCCGGAGCTCCGGCATGCGCCACGCACGCCCATCGAGGCCCGCACCGAGAATGACGACCTGGGGTGCGGCTGCCGCGCGCACGACATCGTCGATCGCGACTGTCCGCGCGACCATCATCGTCGCGCGCTTCTCGAGGATGGCCCGGCGAATGCGTTCCCGGCCTGTCTTCGGGGCCCCTCCCGCCTGGTACGCCTCCACGCTCGCCCGAGCTTCTTCGGGCAACAAGACGAGCGCCGTCGGATCGGAGAACGCTTTTACCGGCGTCGTCCCGTGCGCCACAGCCCGTGCCATGCACACGAGCACCGCCGTTCGACTTCCGCTTCCAGGCTTCATGGTTCGAGGCTAGCGCGATGCGGCGGCGGAGCAGGGCGTATGTACGGCAGATAGCGAAATGCGCCCCGACAGCTTTGCCGATGGAACCTCGACGTGGATGGGGTTCGTCATGGCAGTCCTCACCCAGCAGGCCGAGCACGTCGAGGATGCCTTGCTTGGCACAGGAAACGCGCGATTCGGAATATCCATACTTCGGCGCCAACAACTTCGCCACCAGCGGCAAGCGCGTCGTTTGGGGAGGGCGTGCGGCCGTCAGAACGGTGCTCTACATGGGTGCGCTGGTCGGCGCGCGTCGCGGCCGGAAAGCCAAAGAAGCTCGCCCTGACGGCGTGCATGCGAAAACTCAATGACCATGCTGAACGCGATTGTCCGCCACGGAACTCCATGGACGTTCGAGATGGGTATCCAGCAGGTCTGAAGAAGACAGTTGCTATCCGTTAGGGACTTATCCGCTTCAAGAGGGGCTACGTCGCTACATCACGACTGCTCTCGGTGTTGGAGACGCGCGCGTGATCCCCGCGGGCGTCCGGATCTGTAGCTGCCCGTGACGACCGTTTCACCATCGGCGACGATCACCTTGCTGTGGGCGATTGGGTGCTGTTCATCCACCCGCACCTCGAGCCCTCCGGCGACCCAACTTTATTGGAGCTCTTCCTTGATGACACGGGCGTGAACCACACGTTGAGCTTTGGCAGCGATACCGGGATCTCCGGCCCAGTGGACGAGCGGCACCCCGACAGCGGAGACCTGGCGCTCCTTGACCGGCAAAATTTCCAATCTCGAAGAACCAATGCATTGCGCCGCCTGGATTCGACCATTGGCAATGCTGACATTAAGCTTAGGGCTGCCGCTCGAAAAGCAGACATCTATCGCGATTGTGATGCGCACCCCCGCGCTTCTCGAGGGAACTCTGAATCTCTTGCTTCGTAATGAGTCATACGTGAGTTCTGCTGTACGTTCCCAGGCGAACGGGAGCTCGCCGCCTTCCTGTGCAACGACGCTTGTAACCGTACCAATGCTGTCGATGGCAACTTCGAATAAAGCATGACCAGTGGGCCCCGTCGCGTCGGCGCGCACTGCGTCCTCCAGGGCATGAACTGCCGGTCCGCTACTACCCAGCCCGAGCGCAACGTCTCGACTATGCAGCTCCTGCTGGAGTGACTTCTGCAACCTCACATTGGCGGCAGTGCTCCCTGGCGGCTGGCTGCCCTCGGCAGATAGAAGGGGATCGGCTAGCGTTGTCAGGAATGGATTTGGCTTGCTCACACCGGTTTCGGCTAACGACGGCCACGCACCAGTGGTATCGGTGCCTCCTTGCGGCTTTGCAAGCGGCACCTCTTTGAATTCCCCATCCATCGACATCCCCACGGTGCGCGGGTTCGACAAGGCGCGGGGCCGCGCCTCTCGCGTCACTGCCTTGGCAGGGCGCATTTCATCCGGAAAGGCGGTCGGAGTCCAAAGGGCGTGACCGGATAGCATCACCTCCACCTCAACCACGGTCTCCGAGCGAGCAGGAGGACTCTCGGGTGAACGTTGTCCTTCACGTGCGACTCGCGACACCACGAGTAGCCCAAAAGCATGGACGCAAGCGGCTATGCCAAGCCAGCGAAATCTGGAATCCGATGTCATCCCCGCAAATGTCTTAGCATACGCACCACAGGTCCCCACCCGCTGTGCTCTCTGCGTCCAGAGCTGCCGGCGTGCGACAGTCGCTCGTTCTTCGCTGCAGGCGACGGGGACCCGGCAGCTTCTCCTCGACGAGGGGACAGCATCGCGCACGAGACACCTCCCGCAGTCTGCTCTCTTCCGTCTGCCCTGGAAGGTCCGTGCAATTCAGCCCCGGTGAAAATCACATCGGCTTCATTTGAATGTCACCCGAACCTCGTGACGCTCCCCGAAAGTCGCCGGAAATCCATGCGTAGCGAGGACAGCCCTCTCCAGGCATTCTTTGAGTTCGGGTGGAGCCTCCGGATCCAATACAACCGCTCGCTCGACGTTGTCTCCCTTCACGTAGATGCGCACAGAGATCTCATCCCCACGCCTTGGCGACTCCTTGCATTCTTCCATGACCTGTCTTCCGAGCTGCAGGTCGAAGTCCATGGCCTCGATTTTCGACCGCATCTCCGGAGGCAGGTCCTTGGTGTGGGGAACGTGCAGCGGCCCCAATGCTAGTGGATCCCGAAAGCCGAACAATTCAGACGGGGGTTCCGAAGTTGGCGCGCCCGACCCCGATGCTTCGAGTGACTTCATTGTTTTTTCAGCCTCCGTCGCGCCGGGCGTGTCACCCAGCTTCTGAAGAACGAGTGCCAATCTTCGGAGCGACACGACATCTTTCTGCTCGGTCATAGCTACCCGCGTTTTAGTTGCGACTCGTAGCAGCGCCTTCGTGTCGGTATTAACCTGCTGCGCGAAGCCAGCGAGACCTGCCAGCGCATCGACGGCCCGTGGCGAGGTGGGGTACTTGGTGACGAAAGCGAAAAGTAATTCGGCATGCTTTTTCTTGTCGGCCAGTTGAGTTTCGACGCGCAGCCGTCCCATCTCGGCGTCGGCGGCCAGCTCTCCCTGGTTCAGGGAGGCGGCCGTGGCGGCTCGATAGAATCGCAAGGCAAGGCCCAGCTTCGATGCGTTTTCCGCAGCACGAGCGCTCGCTATCAAGCGCCGTGCATCCTTCACGCTGCTGATCTGTGATTCATCCAGAGGTCCGCTTTTGGCGATGGGCTGCATCTCGCGGAGCATTTGCAGGCAGTGCTCCACACTTTTCGGCACCTTGGGTCGGTCTACCTCGAGGCCCTTCGGAGAAAGAAAAATGAGCGTAGGAAACGCGCGGACATCAAACTGTCTGGCGCCGTCCATACCAGCACCTGTGTCTGGGTCGTACTTCTGAAAGCGATAGTCGGACAGTGCGCCGGCCACCTCAGGCTGCGACAAGATTGTACGCTCGAACTGGACGCAGGGCTCACACCATACGGCACCAAAGTACAGGAGGATCGGCTTATCGAGACTGCTCGCGTCCGCGACGACCGTCGAGACATCCGGCTCGATGAGTACCCGCGGTCGATTTGAGCCTGATCTCAGGCTATCCGTCGCGGCGCTGCGGCCCATAATGGCGCGGCCGTCCAGTATATTCACCGGCGGCGGAGATGATATTGCCGCGGTGGGCTGGCGCCCTTGTGCTGCGCAGCCGAGTAAGTTGCTGGCGGCTACGATGGCGGCGAACAAGATGTTCTGAGCGGTCCGCGGGCATCTCTCAAACGCGGTGCCGATAAGCCTCATTCGTAATCCCATCACCATGCCGTTGCCCATGCTTCCTATTCCAAACGTAGTAGAATGGCTAGAACCAGCGATGCGAGAACCCATGAGCGCTACCGCATTCAGAGGCGTTTCCACAGGTACGACCCGGACGGGCACTCGGATTGCGGAGCGAAGTCAGGCCGGGATGACCGCATCTTCCAACGTGGAACGATTGCAACGTAAGTGCATGCGCGATGCGCCCGACAGCCCTCATCGGTACGCCGCAACAATGGTACGCATGCCCCCGCGCGGCAATGAAGAAACG
>DATHES010000135.1:0-12702 GCA_035318465.1 Polyangiaceae bacterium | reverse complement strand
TGGCGTGGCTTGCCTTCCGCGGCGCCCGCGGTGAGAAAGGCCAAAGCGGGCACGAGCCAGGCTGGGGATCGGGGGCGGTACATTCTCAGTGACCTCGGTTGCGCCGGGCTTAGCACGGGCCCTCGTGGAGCAAAACCCGCGATAGCGCCGAACGGCGAAGCCGTCGGCGCTATCGCGCACCTCCCTTCGGTGGTTTCGCCCCCGCCCTGCCGGAGCAAGTCCGGAACAAGGCCCCACCCCCACCGCGCCTCCGGCACGGAAGTTCAACCGGGAACGTCGCTCGAGGCGCGTCGATCTGCTGGCCTTCCGGGCCCGTGCACCATGGCTAGATCGGCATCGCGGCGCCTGGCGAACGGTCGATCGCGGCGAGTCGGTACGGTGTGCCCGCGTGGTCGAGGCGTCGCGAGGTCGTCTCGATGGCGAAGGCGCTGGCGTCTCCTCCCACGAAGCGCCTCCCGAGGCGCGCGGCGACGACCAACGTGGTGCCGCTGCCGCACATGAGGTCGGCTACCGTGTGGCCTGGTCGACTGGCCGCGCGGATGATGCGTTCCATGAGGCGCTCCGGCTTTTGTGTGGGGTAGCCGGTGCCTTCCTTGCGCAGGGGCGTGTTGGCGTTCATTCCCGGGATATCGCCCCAAACGCTGCCGAGCTTGCGCCCCTCATCGGCAAAGTACCGATACGTCTTGCCGCCGATGATGCGCTCTCGGTAGCGGCGGCCGTCGGACGTGCTCTTGCGAAAATGCATGACCAGGCTGGTCGCGGCAAAGGGCTCGCGCAGCGCGGGATCGTCCGCATTCCACATGACGCGCGCCGCCGGGCTCGCGTCGCGGCTGAAAATGAGCAGCGTTTGGTGGGTGACGCTCGGCCCGCCGCCCCGCGCGCCATTTCCGGGCACCCAAACGATCTCACCGCGGAATGCGCCAGCTCCGAAGATCTCGTCGCACATGACTTTGGCGTAGTGCACGGTGCGATAGTCGAGATGGAGCCACAGCGACGCGTGCGGCTTCATCAGATCACGCAGCGCCGCAAGGCGCGGGCGCAGCATGGAGAGAAACGACGGCCGCCCTCCCCAGGCATCGTGGTAGGCGTCGGGACCGCTCCCCTTGGTGCGCCGTCCGCGCGCTTCGCCGGCGCGGGTGCGGGCGGCGAAGGCGCCCCCCACGTTGAAGGGGGGGTCGAGATAGACGAGGTCGAAGAGCGGCTCCTCGAACGTGCGACAAGCGTCGAGCGCGTCGGCGTGAAACAGGTGGCCGGTCGCGGGCGAGGAGGGCGACGTCATTTCCGGCTAGCGCGGCGGCTTCTCGCTAGCGTGCTGCGGCGAGAGCGCACGCTCAGTTTCGTCCGAGGAGGGGACGTTGATGAAGGGGCTGGTCTTCGCGTTTCGTGCGCCGGGCTCGATGGGCGAAAGCAGCGCCACGGCGAGGGCGTCGTCCGTTTCGTGCGGCGGTGCCGTTGGCAAGGGAGGCAGCCAGGACCAATAGGGTCCGCCCCCTTCGCATCCGACCACGGCCTCGTCCGGCGTGCACGCGGTGCGAAGATGCAAATGATCGTCGTGGGGGAGGCTGTCCCTCGGCTGGAGCATCACCGTCTCGGCGTGCCAAACGACTTCGGCGTCTTCGCCTCGCGCCCTCGCATAGTCGGTGAGAAGCGCCTCGACCGGCAGGCTCACGAACATCCACTGCACGTTCGCCTGGGGCGCGCTCAGGAGGGCCTTGATCAGCAGCCATTCGCGCGCCAGATCGAGGCGAATGTACCGCCCGCCCCCGCGCTGGTTCGGGACCAAGGCGAGACCGTCGGGCCCGAACTTGAAAAAGCCGGGCGTGGTGAGAGGCTCGCCGCTGGCGGTCTCGGCGTAAAAAAGGAGGTCCACGTCGCGCCCCGAGCGATGCGAGGCGTGACGCGGGATCCGGCCTCCCGTGCGCCGCGAAAGATCGCCGATCATGAGCGGCGCGCCCCCCGGGCGCTGGCGCTCGACTTCGGCGGCGGCGCTGGCGATGGCCTCGACCAAGCGAGGAACTCCAAAGTGATGCCCCATCGGGTTGAGCCAGCGATAGCCGGGGCCCGACATGGGGAGCTCGGCGCCGGCCGAGAGTGTTCCGTGCGTGGGGGTGCCCACCGACCCCAGCCAATGAGGCGTGAGGGGAGAAGGGGTGTACGAGCAGCTCGAGAGCGCGATGGTCAGCGATGCAAAGGCCCGTCTCGTCGTCACGACGCGTCCTCCGCTGCGGAGTAGCCGGCGATCTTCGACTCGATCGCCGCCAACGCGGCCGCCGTGGCGAACGACTCGGCGAGTGCAATCTTCCCTTGCGACGCGGAGACGTACCCCTGATCGGCGAAGGCCAGATAGGCATTGGCGATGGTGGGTCGCGTCACTGCCTCCGGGCGCTCGATCTCGCCGGCCAGGAACATGCGCTCGCCGGCCGCCAGGGCGCGCTTGACCAGGTCTTTCTGGTTGGCGGGGCCCTTCTGCAAGGCCGCGAGGCCTCGCGCGGCAATGCGGTAGCTCTCGAGGAAGGTGCGTGCCACCGACGCATAGAAGTCGATCCACGCTTCGCCGCTCCAGCCGTCGTGCCCGGCCCCGGGCCCGACGTCGCCGTTCGGGGCGAGCGCGAGCTCACCGGAGGCTGCCATTTCGCCCAGTGTTTCCGCGAAGTTTTGTTCGAAGGTCGCGTCCGCGCGAAACATGAACTCGAATTTGAAAAGGCGCGAGAGACTCCGCACCCGTTCTTCCAGTGTAGCGCGCGCGAGGGGGGAAATCCGGGAGCCCGGCGTCTCTGCAGGCGGTGGCTCGGAGGCGGAAGGGGGGCGCAAGGTCTGGCGCAGGCGTATCACCCGCGGCCTGTGGCGCGCCGACGAGGAAAGCGCAGTGGAGACGAGCGCGCGCGGGACGAAGAAGTGAACGATGATGTTTTTCGACAGATCGAGGCTGAGACGCTTGTCGTCCGGCACGACGTAGATCACATCGGGTCCGGTGTAGATCTTGGCGCGCTTGCTGCGCGCCTGGCTCGCCCCCTCGCCGGGAACGGTAGCGACGACCGTCTCGGCTTCGATGAAGAGCTGCGCCGCTTCGCGGATGGCTTCTTCGCGCAGCTCCCCGCGCGCATCGAGCAGCGCATGGGAGATGCGCGCACCGAGCCCTTTCAGCACTTTGGTAAGGCGATCGCACATGGAGATGAGCTCGCCGTGCGAGATGCCGCGCTGGGCGTGGTTGAGCAGCGCCGTGGCCACGACGGCGCCAGGGGTGACGGCAGTGGCGCGGTTGATCTCGGCCATCACGCGGTGGGCGAGACGCGTCACCAGGCTGCGGCGCTTGGCCGGGTGCATGGTCGCGCTGCGTTCCTCGGGCGACGCAGCCGCGGCGTCGCCGTTGGCGCGGATGTCCCAAAGGGAGAGGATCTCCCCGAATTGGATGTTGAGACGACCGTAGCGACCGCGTAGGAGCCCCGTCGTTTTGAGCAGCCCCCGCGCGTCCTCTTCCTGCTTTTCCCCGCCGGTGAGCTCGTGGACGTACGACGACCCTTCCACCAGCCGGTCGTAACCGATCGAGACCGGCACGAAGAAGAGCTCCTTGTGGGGGACCGCCATCGCCGCTTCGACGACCATGTTGAGAAGGCCGAGCTTGGGGGGCAAGAGCTTGCCCGTGCGCGAGCGCCCCCCCTCCAGGAAAAACTCGATGGAGTAACCTTCGCGGATGAGCCGGCGCACGTAGGCATCGACGACGGCGCCGTACAGCCGATCGCCACTGAACGAGCGGCGGATGAAAAAAGCACCGCCCCGGCGCAGAATGATGCCGAGCGGGAAAAAAGACAGGTTGTCGCCCGCGGCGATGAGGGGAAGCTGGAGATTCGCGTGGTAGAAAACGAACGAGAGCATCAAGTAGTCGAGGTGACTCTTGTGGCTCGGCAGAAGAACGAGCGTGCCCCGCTTGGCCGCGGCCCGCACGCGCTCGAGACCTGCCTGGTCGACTTCGACACCGTCGTAGATGCGGTTGACGATGGTATCGAGCGCGACGTCGAGCATGCTGATGACGCCCGGCTCGGGTTGTGATTCGAGCTCGCGCAGCATTCCGTAGGCGCGATCACCGAGGACGAGCCGCTCTTTCTCACCTTCGCCGGCGAGATCGCGGATGATGCCCTGCAAGCGCGGGCTCTTGATGATTTCGCTCCGCATGCGATCGTTGGCCTTGCGCACCGGACCGACGATGGCGCGCCGCTCGCGCTCGAGGCGGCGCAGCAGGGCGTAGGTCAGACGGCGGACGCGCGCGCCGTCGTCCTCGGCGGTGCTGCCGTTGCTCGATCCGCCGGCCGCGTCGAGGAACTCGGCGAGGTCGACCGGTTCCCCCGCCCGGAAGATGACGTTCTTGTAGTTCCGGAGAAACTGCATCGTGGTGCGGATCTTCCCGGGCCACTCCCGGCTGCCGAGCAGAGCATCGACGACGCCACCTTCGCGGCGGTCGGGGCTCTTGGTCCACACGAAGACCTGGGGGACGAGCAGGATCGGCGTCGAACGGCCCCGCTGAAGCGCGAAGAGCGCGCGGATCAAGTCGTCGCCCTCGGAGAGCGAGCGACGCGTGCCGACCTTGCGCCCCGTCACGTCGAGCCCGGCCGAAGGGCGCTTGAGGAAGAGCGCCGCCGAGCCCCCTTGCTGGATGACCTGGGTCAGCTCTTCGGCGGCGTGGCCGCGGATCTGCGGGCGAAACGCGCTGAACCAACCTTTGCCCATGGGCTCGAGCACCCACAGTCCGAGATCGTTGGCGAAGCGGATGCGCGGCAGACCGTGACGCTTGGTCAGGTGATCGAGCGCGAGAAAGTCGAGAAACGAGAGGTTGCGCAGGATGTAGACCACCGAGCCGCGCGCGGCAGCCTCGCGCACGGTGGCCACCCAGGTTTCATCGACGTGGATGTGCTCGAAGAAACGACGATAGACGTACGCCAATAGCGGATTCGGCTCGTACGTCTGTGCGAGCGCGCGGGTGCTCATCGCCGAGGCCTAAGGTGCCCGAGCTTGGAAGCCGATCGAGAGGTCGGCCGACGTACCGAAATACCGCACCATTTGAAACGTCAGACCCCCCGCCACGTACATCCCGAACGCTCGCGAGAAGTCGAATTGGGGCCCGATATCGAGGTGCGCGAGAATGTCCGTTTTGTAGGAACCGGTCTGCACCTTGGCGAGCGAGTCGTCATAGCCCGGCGAGCCGGGCGGGCCGGAGCCGATCGTTTCGAGCGGGCCGGCGGTGGCGTCCACGCCGATCCACGGCGCAAAAAACACTTTGAAGCGCGAATTCGCCATCGTGTAGAGGCGCGCGCCGAAGCCCGCCTGCAGCAACCTCCCTTGGTTCGTCTCCCTGGCCTCGTTGGCGAGTCCGAGCCGGACGAACGCGAAAGGCTCGAAGAAGTCGACGAGGGCGAAACCGACGGCCAGGCCGAGGGCCGGCGCAGCGCCGTAGCCGCAGAACTTCTGCTGATCGCTGGAATTCTTCTTGATGTCGAAGGGGGCGCAGCGCGGCGAGGGCTGGTACCGGTACAGCATGCGGTAGCCGGTGAGAAACTCCGCGCGAAAGTTCAGCTGGCCGTGATGCCCGAGATCGGCGTCGCGGGTCTCAGCCCCTTCGGCGGGAGGCGGACCCTGGCTTCCGATTGAGCCGCCCGCCCCCTGGGACGGGGGTTGCTGCAGGGCGCCACCTTGCGGCGGGTAGTAGGGCTGCGGATAGCCGCGTGCCTTCGAGGTTTGCGCCTTGTCCGGAGCCCCAGGCTGCTGCATGGGTGCGCCTTGCGGAGCCGCGCCCGGCGGCGACGGAGGGTAAGCCGGTTGAACGCCTGACGGCGGCGCGGGGCTGGCTTGCGGGGGCGCAGCCTGTGCGGCAGCGAGCCGCGAGGCGAGCGCGATACAAAGGACGATGAGGTGTGCTCGCCGAGGTTTCATGTGGTTCGGATCCGGGTGGCGCTCGGGGTCGGACGCGACGTGCCGCTGAAGGTCCAGCTGCGCTCGATTCCCACGGCCAACCAAGAGAGGTTGATCTTGGCCTTATTTTGCATGGTGACGACGACGGCGCCATCGGTCGCCGCCGTCACGGGGGAGATGGCGATCGTCTTTTGTCCCTTCAGCGATTTCAGGACATTGGTGTCGGCGCCGAGCGCGAGAATGCCCGCTCCGGCGAGGATGGCGACGAGCCCGCTGGGAACGAAGGGGGCGATGACAGCCTTGAGAGAACTTTCCCCCGTGGCGTGGGCGGCCACTTGTCGGACTTCGTCGAGTGTCGAAAGAAGCAGGGCGCATTCCCCCGTCGGCCAGGCCGAGGCGGAGGGCACGCCTTCCACGAGCTCGAGGTTGGCGCCGCCGCTCCACGAGGGTGGCGTCGAGATGGGGAGGGGCGGCCGCTTGGCAGCGGCGGTATCGGGGCGCCGCTCGCGCAGGATGAGCACGTCGTCGGTTGGCAGCGCGCGCGGTACGGTGACCCGCACCGGCCGCTTGAACGAACGCGGATCGCCGACGTTGCCCGTCGCGACGGCATAGGCGAGCGTTTCGGCCGATGCCACGATGAACGGCTTGGCTTGCGGTACGCTCGGATCGCGATCGCTCGTGCGCAAGGACAGCTGGCCCGAGACGGCGGTGTACATTTCGCCCGTCACCACACGGCGATCGGCTTCGATGATGCGCGCACCGGTGGCGATGAGATCGACCAACGCCCCGGCCTGTCCGAGGACTTCGAGCACCTGACGGGAAGGGGGCGCCACGATGAAGTCGAGTCGCGGGGGCACGCGTTTCGACTTGAGCAGCATAGCCGCGGCCAGCATGTCGCGCAGGGTAGCGCCGGTGTCGCCGCCCAAAATCACCTGGCTCACCGGCTTGCCGGCGAGATCGCGCACCGGGCGCACGTGGCCGGATTCGTCGGAGAGGAGCGGGTCGACCGCGGCGAGATCGATGGAAATGACTTCGTCGCAAGGAGCGCCGGGATCGGGGACCAAGGTGCGGTGCGCCTTGGAACGGCGCTGATCGCGCAGGAAGACCTCCGTCTTTTCGTCGCTCACGAAGAGCGCCGCCGAAGCTCCGAGCTCGGGAGCGATGCTGCAAAGGACGGCGCGCTCTGCCACCGACAAGAGACGCGCGCTCGGGCCTGCGAACTCGATCACCACCGGCGCGTGGTGCTGCACCTCGATGCGCTGGATGGCCTCACCCAACCCCCGCCGCAAAAGCTCGAGCGCGACGTCGCGCGCGCAGACGAAGGGGCGCATACGACCGGAAAGGAGAATCTGAACGCTCCGCGGTGGCCGTAGGGAGACCGTGCCGAGGGCAAGGGCTTGCCCCAGCTGCCCGGGGGAAACGACCAGCACGAGCATGCCAGCGCCGCCGACCGCGGCGAGCCGGGGGTCGTCGGTGACCGCCAAGCGAGCCGGCGAACCGAAGCGCTCGAGGTGGACCGGCGCGGGAAAGCCGATTCCCGGACGCGCGATGAGCACGCCGGACTGCGACATCTCCGGGGCCACCGCCTCGGACGCCCGCCGAGCAAATGCCGCGTCACTCGCGGCGTCGGTGACGCAAAACCCGTCGTAGGCGACCGCCAGCTCGACGGGTGTTTTTTTCAGCCCGAGCCCGCAAGCCTCCGCAAACGCGCGGTTCGGCGCGCGCGAAAGGATGACCTGGTCGACTTTGACTTCGACGACATCGCCGCGAAGCTGCGCATCTGCGCACCGACCGGCGAGAATCTTTTGAGGCATCGTGCGGGGAGGATCCCCGGCTCGCGCGCGCATTCGAGTGATTTTGCTCCTATCGATGGTCCGGTGCGTGGACGCGAGAGCGTACAACCCTCTCGCGACCGGGCGCGAAGGTAGCCGTTCGCTTGGAGGGGGGTCAAGCTGCGCGGGCGTCAAAAACGGAGCTTTTGGTCGCGAAGAGGCAAGCGGGTAGCGACGGGTGCGGGAATGACCCATCGGCGCGCCGGCGGCAAGGGTCTCGGCGACGTCGAAGATAAGGTGCGGGGCGGGCCAAACTTGACCTTGCCTGCCCCTGGCTCGTAACCTCGCTCGTACATGTTCAAAGAGGCGATTCGGGACGTCGTGGAGGGCACCGACGGTGGAATCGCCGGTATCCTCATGGACTTCGAGGGAATTGCGGTCGACAGCTACGTGAAAGGTGGCACGTTCGACATCAATTCCGTGGGCGCCGAGTACAGCGTCATTTTGAAGTCGATTCAGCGGGCCACCGAAAGCCTCGAAGCCGGGGGCGCGCAAGAAATCGCCATTCAGTCAGACAAGGTGACGACGATCATTCGTATCCTCAACGAGGAATATTTTCTCGCGATGACCCTTTCTCCGGGCGGCAACCTGGGCAAAGGGCGGTATTTGATGCGAACGGCGGCCCCGAAGCTACTCGAACAGCTCGTCTGATGCCCGGGCACCCCGCGTAATGGCCCGCCGCGCTAGCCCCTCGCGACCCACGTCCCCCACGCGCCCCTCCGAAGAGCGAGCTCCGCGGGCAGGATCGGTCGCCCGGGGTCCCTCGCCGGCGTCAGGGCCGTTCCCCAGGCGACGCCGAGAGGGCCGGCCCGTCGCGGCAAGGCCGAGCGCAGGGCGTGCGCGGCGTCCTTTTTCCGTTTTGGTGCTTTCCGGTCCGAATCTGCAGCTTCTCGGCACGCGCGAGCCGCAAATCTACGGCAAAGACACGCTAGCCGACATTCACGCGCGCTTGGCCGCCTTGGCTGGCGAACGAGGCGCGAGCGTCGATTGCCGACAGTCGAACCATGAAGGGGAGCTGCTCGATTGGCTCGGATCCGCGCCGGCGCAACGCTTTGCAGGTGTGCTCCTCAACGGCGGGGCTTTCACCCACACGTCCCTCGCGCTTTACGACGCGATCCGCGCCATCGGGCTGCCGGTGGTGGAAGTGCACCTGTCGAACCCGGAAGCGCGCGAGGCGTACCGTAAGGAATCGAAGCTTGCGCCTGCGTGCGTCGGGAAGGTCGTCGGATTCGGAGCGAGCTCGTATTTGCTGGCGCTCCGAGGGCTGCTCGATCTGCTTGACGCGAAGCGTTGACCCGGAAAACCGTGCCCGAGCCACGGTGGCGCGACGCCTCTCGCGTGGCCGCTTTGGGCCGCGCTGGCGAATCGCGAGCGGCATAGCGACAGGAGCGGGGGGATGGCGCGCTTTTTCGAAGGGCTGGATTGCGACGGCGAGCTCGCGTAGGTTGCCGAGCCCTACCCAGCGGACTACGGAGTGAACCGCGTGAACATCGACCTGAAACAGCTCGAGGGGCTCCTCAAGGTGCTCGAAGAGCGCGACATCTCGGAGTTCGAATTCGAAGACGAAAAGGCGCGCGTGCACGTCAGACGGGGCCAACCTGTCGTCGCCGTCGCGCCTGCGGCACACGCGCCCGTCGCCGCGCACGGCCTCGTCATTCCGAGCGCTACGAGCAGCTCGTCCGACGCGGCCGCCGCCGCGAGGCAAGAAGGGGGGACGTTCGTCACATGCCCCTTCGTCGGCACCTTCTACCGTTCGCCATCGCCGGACGCGCCTCCCTTCGTCGATGTCGGGAGCAGCATCAAGCCCGGCCAAACGCTCTGCATCGTCGAGGCTATGAAGCTGATGAATGAAATCGAAGCCGAATTTGCAGGCGTCGTGCTCGAGTGCCTGGTCGAAACCGGCAGTCCGGTCGAGTTCGGGCAAAAGCTCTTCCGGGTGAAGAAGGTCTGAGTCGCCGCGCTTCTCCAAGGGGCGCTTGCGTTTTCCAGCATGTTTCGAAAAATACTCATTGCGAACCGGGGCGAGATCGCGGTGCGCGTCCTTCGGGCGGCGCGCGAAATGGGGATCGCTACCGTCGCGATCCATTCCGAGGCCGATGCGCAGGCGCTCCACGTCCGCTTCGCCGACGAAGCGGTGTGCATCGGTCCGCCCCCTGCCGCGAAGAGCTACCTGAACATCCCTTCCATCATCAGCGCCGCCGAAGTCACGGGTGCCGATGCCATCCATCCCGGGTACGGCTTTCTCTCGGAAAATGCCCACTTCGCCGAGCTCTGCGGAAAATGCGGGCTCAATTTCATCGGTCCGAGCCCGGCGGCCATGCGCCTCTGGGGCGACAAGGTCAGCGCGCGCCGCGAGGCCACCCGCCACGGTCTTCCTCTCTTGCCGGGGACGGGCGTCTTGAAGAACGCCGAGCATGCCGCCCGCGAGGCCAAGAGCATCGGCTTTCCAGTGATCCTCAAAGCGTCGGGCGGGGGCGGCGGTCGCGGGATGCGCATCGTGCGCGAGGAGAGCGAGGTGCCGCGCGCTTTCGAGTCGGCCACGGCCGAGGCCATGGCCGGATTTCGCAACCCCGACGTCTACCTCGAGCGTTACGTCGGTACGCCGCGGCACATCGAGTTCCAGGTGCTCGCCGACAAGCACGGCGGCGTATGGACCTTCGGCGAACGCGAATGCTCGCTGCAGCGGCGACACCAAAAGATCATCGAGGAAGCGCCGAGCCCGGCAATGACGCCTGCTCTGCGCGCGTCGATGGGGGAGCTCATTCGCAAGGCGATCGCCGCGACGGACTACACCACGCTCGGCACGCTCGAGTTCTTGATGGACGAGCGGGGCGAGCTTTTCTTCATGGAGATGAACACCCGGGTGCAGGTCGAGCACCCCGTCACCGAGATGACGACCGGGGTCGACTTGGTCAAAGAGCAGATCCGGGCCGCGGCGGGCCTGCGCATCGATCTGCCGGATACACGGCGGTGGAATTTCCGCGGTCACGCCATCGAATGCCGCATCAACGCCGAAGATCCGGTGACGTTCGCTCCGTGGCCGGGCGCGATCACCGAGTACTACCCGCCCGGTGGAACCGGCATTCGCGTCGACTCGGGCGTCTACACCGGGTGGCGCGTTCCGTCCCATTACGACTCGCTCATCGCCAAGGTGATCGCCCACGCGCCCACCCGCGACGAGGCTCTGCGCCGCATGTCGGGCGCGCTCGACGAGTTCATCGTGTCCGGCATCCGCACCAACATCCCTTTGCACAAGCGGCTCTTGCGCGACCCCGAAGTCATTTCGGGGACGATGTCGACGCGCACCATCGAGCGGGTCATCGCCGACGGCCTGTTGGAGAAATGACCGGCGCGCTCGCCACGGAGGTGACGGCGGGAAGCATGCGCGCAGCGGCGCGAGCGTGCCGCGTCGTCGATGACGCGCTCCCCGGGCACGTCGAGCTGCTCAAGGAACTCTTTCCGCACACCGGGCGAGCGTGGATCGTCGGCATCACCGGCAACCCCGGATCGGGCAAGAGCACGCTCGTCGACGGTCTCATCGAGGTTTTTCGCAAACAGGGGGCCAGGGTCGCCGTCGTCGCCGTCGATCCAACCAGCCCCTTCTCGGGTGGGGCCATCCTGGGCGATCGCATTCGCATGCAGCGTCATTTCGACGACCCCGAGGTGTTCATTCGATCGCTGGCGACGCGGGGCGCGCTCGGCGGCCTCTCGCGTTCGGCGCGGGACGTGGTGCGCGTGCTCGACGCGTGGGGCGCGGCAGTGGTGCTCGTGGAGACCGTCGGGGTCGGGCAAGACGAGCTCGAGGTCGTGCGCGCGGCACACACGACGCTGGTGGTGATGGCGCCCGGCATGGGGGACGATGTGCAGGCCATCAAGGCGGGCATCCTCGAGTGCGCCGACGTTTTCGCCGTCAACAAGGCCGATCGCGATGGCGCTGACGCCACTGTGCGCGATCTTCAGCTCATGATCGCGCTGGGCGGGGAGACGGTCTTCGGAGGCTCCCATTCGGCAGGTCACGCCGCGGGGCAGCTCGATGTCGCCAAGGTCGTCGTCACGCAGCAGCCCACGCGCTGGATACCTCCCATCCAAAAATGCGTCGCTTCCAAGCGCCAGGGAGTCGAGGAGCTCGTGACGAGACTCGGTGAACACCGAACCTGGCTCGAGACGACCGAGCCCGGAAAGGCGCGCCGTCGTGAAAGGCAGCTCATGGAATTCGTGAGCACTTTGCGCGACGCGCTGGCGCACGAGGTGGAAGCATCGATGGGCGGCGAAATCGCCGCCCTGGCGGCGCGCGTTTCGCGGCGCGAGATCGACCCTTACACGGCGTGCGAGCTCATCATCCAACGATTCCGTACCCGCTGACGCATTGCAGCGTGCATGCGACGCCACCCGAAGGCGCCGCGATGGGGGTGCGAGCCGCGTCGAGATGGGGAGAAAGCCGTCACGGCGCCAGCGTCGTCGCCAGGGCCGCAGGAGATTGAGGGATCCAGGGCAGTGCGTCTTGACCAAGACCCCGCTGGTACGGGCCCTGGAGGTTTTTCCGCACGATCGGCCCACACGGTGACGAATGACCAGGCACGCCGGGGCAGAGTTCGAATGACGAGGCACGCCGGGGGCAGAGTCACCGCAGGGCGATGAGTAGCCGTCGTCGCAGATGGCGGAACGCACACCGTGCCGGAGGCACGGTCGGGGTGGGGCCCTGTTTCGAACTTGCTTCGGCGGGGCGGGGGCGAACTCAGGAGCTCCCGCAGTTCGAGCAGCTAGAGCACCGACGGCAATAGCCGTTCGGTGCTCTAGCTGCTCGAACCTCTTGTGAGAAGGGCCCTCTGTCTGGTAGGGGTCCCAGCGCGGCGGAACGACGCTTCGCCCCGACCGACGCGCCGTCATCATCATTTTACCGTCGCCAAAGGTCCCATGAGACTTGCGGTTCCGAAAGAGAGCACCCCCGGAGAGACCCGGGTGGCGATCG
>DATHES010000134.1:0-16144 GCA_035318465.1 Polyangiaceae bacterium | reverse complement strand
TGCCAGTTGTACATGAAGCCCGGGTCGCCGTCGGCACCGCCGCTAACATTGAGCCATTCGACGACGACTGTCCCATTGAACTTGGCGGCGTCGCTCGGCCGGCGCACGATCATGCGGGACTTGTAGCTCTCCTTGCTCGTTTCCATGAGCTTCCATTTCCCGTCCATCGTCATCTCGCCTTCCAGGGCGTAGGCGGTGGCGTCGCCTTCGTAAAAGAACTCCTTCTCCCCATAGCCGTTGGCACCGAGATCCACGATCGAAGTCGTGAACGGCTTGCCCCTGCCCCCCGTGATCGGACCGGTGACGGTTACGGGCACGGTTGCGCCGTCCGCTTTGGGCGTGGCCGCGTCCGCTCCCATGGTTGGGTTCGACTCGGTATTTTTATTCGACCCTTCGTTCGAGCACCCACACGCGAGCAGAAAAACGAATGTTGGCAAGAGCAACTTGGGACCGTCAACGACTCGCATCATGGGACCATCCTTTGCTGTTCCATTGCCGACCTTCCTCCCAATACTCGAGCGCCACGGCGCAGCTCACCCGTGTCTCGTCTGCATCGCCGAGCCGCGCTGCGTTTCGGACCCTACGGGGCGGCACTGCGGTCGCGCAATGGTCGTGGGCGGCCAAACCGTTTTCCCGGCGAGGCCATGCGATGCGGTGCGTGCACTCGGAAGCACGCGCGTAGCCCCAACGTATCGCCATGTCGCGTAGGCTACCGCTTACCTTGTTTTCGGAATTGGCTTGCAGTGCTCTTCGCAGGGCGGACCGCGTTCTCCGCACCGACGAGGATGAGATCGACGGCCTGCTCCATGCGCGCCTTGCTGGCGGGCTCGCGCCGAAAAACGGCGAAGTTGAAAAAAGCCCCCACGATCGTGTCGTAGAGCAGATCGATATCCGTGCCGGGCGGCAGCTCGCCGCGCTCCACGGCCCGGACGAAGATCGTCTTCAACTGCTCGTCCTTCTCATGCCGGATAGCGAGGGAGAGCGCCGCCAAGTCGCCGTGCATGGTACCGCCGAGGTGCATGCGAATGAGCGCATGGGTGGGCGGTGACGCGAGGACGACGCGAAGCATGTTGATGAGTTTCGACAAGTCCGCGCGCAAGCTGCCAGTGTCGGGAACGACACTGTTCTCGCTGGCGACGCGCAAGAGTGCCGCGCGAACGAGTTTTTCCGGGGTAGACCACCGCCGATAAATCGTCGTCTTGTTGACCTGGGCGCGCTCGGCGACGCGTTCCACCGAGAGGTTCTCGAGGCCCGAGCGCGAAAGTTCCACCACAGTGGCTTCGAGCACTTTAGCGACCAAGCGATCTCCGCGAACCTGCTTGGCTTTGAGTTCGGTCGTAATTTTCATTGAATTGCAGATTAAACATACGCGCGCCAACATCACAACGTTCCAGTTGCTTTGTGAACGTGCCTGTGTAGGCTGTTGGGGTGAGTAGGACCCTGGCCGACGGGGTGCAGGGCACTGACCCGCGCAGCTCAGTTTCGAGACGCGGACCAGACACTCGCCCGTTGCTGAACAAATGGAGAGGGGCCGGTGTATTTTACCCGCAAGCCGAGTGAGGTTAAGCCCGACCGAGCGCGCCCTCTTTCCGCTTCGCGCGGTTTGTCACTTTTAACCAAGCCGGCCCACCTCCAGCCAGACACTCAAGGAGGTATGCAGACTCGCGCGGCCCGGCAACTCGACCCTCAAGAATCCTCGATGTCGATGCGGATCGTGCGTGGACTCGTCGAGGCCGTGGAGCAGGTGGGCGTCTCGCGCATGGAACTCTTGCGCTCTGCAGAGCTCGACCCCGCGCAGCTCGACTGCGAGGATGCCTGCGTTCCACGTTCGGCTGTGTACTGCCTCTGCGAGCGTACGTTGGACCTGACTGGCGACCCCGCGTTCGGTCTGCACTGGAGTGAGCGGTTGTGCGGCGCCACTTTCAATCCAGTCTCACACCTGGCGGCCCACGCGGCAACGTTACGTCAGGGATTGGAGTCGCTCCGCAGGTTCCATCGGCTCTTGAGCGATGAGCCCAGCTTCCAAGTCTCCGAACACGCCGACAAGGTGACAGTGCGTTGCTCCAACCTGTGCGGTGCATCTTTGCGCATGCAGCGCTTCGCGTCGGAGATGCTGGTGTTGGGCCTCATCCGGCTCATTCGCTCCTACTGCGCCCAGGCTCGATTCGACGCCGTGAGCTTCGAGTACGCCATGCCGACGTACCACGGCGAGTACACGCGGGCATTCGAGCTCGCACCGGGCTTCGAGCAACCGTTCACGTGCATCGTGTTCGACCGCGCACTGATGAACACGGCGTCGTTGCACAAGGACGAGGATGTGCACGACGCGCTGCGCGCGATCGCGGAGCGGCGCATTCTACGACTGACGCAGCACACCCCATTCACGTTGCGCGTGCGCGATCTTTTGGTCGAGCAAGCGCAAGCGCACCAACCGGATATGAGCCGTGTCGCGCGCGCGCTCGGGCTGAGCAAGCGCTCGCTTCGACGGCGCCTCGTTTCCGAGGGAAGCTCGTACAAGACAATCGCCAAGGAAGCGCTCGCGATCGTAGCCAAGCAACATCTACGCAATGGGCAGCTCACGATCAAGGAGACTGCGTACGAAATGGGCTTCGCGGATCCCAGCACGTTCCATCGAGCGTTCAAGCGCTGGACAGGGCGGACGCCGAGCGCGTATCGAGAAATGCCGCTCGATCGGCCGACATGGGGTGTCCAGCAGGCGAACGTGGACCGCGGAACGGTTGCTCACGGACAAGTGGCGGATAGCGTTAGCGCCGCGACCAAGAGGAATTGACGCTCAACCCGATCGTTGCTCTGCCTGAGTGTCTGCGTCGGTGAGTGGCTCGGCCCCGAACAAGGGGTGCATCAGCCCCATCGCGAGCTCGGCGCTGGGCAGCCGGACACCGACTTCGTCGGCGCGCGCAATCGCCGCCCGCAGATCCTTCTGGGCCACCTCCGCGTCTTTTTCCCGTTGCCTCAGCGGAACGGACTCCAACATACGGAGCCTCGCCGAGTTGCCCACGTAGCGGTTGGCCTCGGTGTGAGCGACCAACTGGGCCATCGCATCGCCCACGCCCGTTCTTTCGGCGAGGCGCGTCGCCTCCTGCCCTGCCGCCATGCAGAGGTAGCGCAACAGGTTGATCGCGAGCTTGGCGTCGAGGCCCGCCCCGCGCGGCCCGAGATGCAGCACCAGGCCCCCGTACGTGTCCATGACTGGCTTGGCTCGGACAAAAGCCTCGGCGTCGCCGCCTACCATCACGGCCAGGTTGCCCACGCTCAGATGACCGCGCGCACCGCTGACCATGGCGTCCAGCAAATGCACCCCGCGCTTGGAAGCCGCGTCACCGAGGCGGCGCAACGTGTCGTGGGAGACGGTGGAGTGGATGAGCACGATGCTCCCGCACCTTGCGCCCGCAAGCACGCCGTCGGAACCCAGGCAGGCTTCCAGCAGTTGCTCGTTCGTATTCACCGCCACCTCGATCACATCCGCGTCCTCCGCCGCTTGACGCGGCGTTGGCGCCAAGCGAACGCGATCGGGCAGCGCGGCGAGAAAGGGAGCCGTCGCCTGCTCGGATGGATCGCATAGCGTCGCGTGGTAGCCAGCCTCCAGCACGCACTGCAACATCGGCGAGCCCATGCGCCCGATGCCCACGAATGCGATGCGGTAGACCGGCACCTTGGGCTCCTGGCTCATTGTGCGTGCTCCTGGCCCTGCGGTCCGATGATCCCGATTTCCTGACCGTCCGGGTCCGTCACCACCAGCAAATGAACGCGCCCGATATCCAGCTCGCGCGTGATCGCGATGGCTTCGGCCTTCAGCCGCGCTCGCACAGGCGTCAAGTCGCGCACGATCACAGAACACAGGAAGATGCCGAAGTGGCGGGGCAGTCGCTTCGGCTCGAGCGACACCTGCATCTCCACGAGCTGCAGCCTCACGCTGCCCATCTTGCCCATCAGGATGCGCCCCGGACCACCGTAGCCATTGGCCCGCCCGAGCGAGTCATCATAGCTGCCGCCGAACTCCCGCTCCCAGCCGACCGCGCGTTCGTAGAAGTGCGCAGAGCGTTCGATGTTGGATACCAGGATCGCGGCGTGGGAAAACTCGAATTCAATCTTGGTCATGGCTCTTCAAAAACACAGTCGCGTAATCGACGCCTCAATCACGTGCGCGGGCGCCTCGTCGACGTGATTATCCACGGCGAAGATGACAGCGCTCTGAAATCGCCTTTTCCTGCACATAGTCGCCCTTTCCCGCCTATTGATGGCCCCGATGAGGAAAGGCTAGCTTCCGGTGCATGCTGTTGGAGTTGAGTTCGGAACAGGAGCTCCTTCGCGAGACGACCGCGAGATTCTTGGACGCCAACGCGCAGGTCGCGGAGTTGCGGCGTCTGCGGGACGACCCTCGTGGGTTCGCGAGCGACTACTGGCGCCGGGGCGCCGAGCTGGGCTGGACGTCGCTACTCGTCTCGGAAGACGATGGTGGGGTTTCGAGCTCGAGCAGCGGGCTCGTGGAGTTGACGCTGGTTGCCTACGAGTTCGGCCGGCACGCCGCGCCTGGACCGCTGGTCTCGACCAACGTCGTCGCAGGCGCGCTGAGCGCTGCCGGCGCCCACAAGGAGCTGATCGCCGGGTTGCTGAATGGGACATCCATCGGCACGTGGTGCGTCTCCGAGGCTCCGCCCAACGACGGGTTGGGCAACATGGTTTTCGATATCGCGGTGCACGACGACGAGCTCGTGCTCAACGGCGTGAAGCGACCCGTGGAGTCGGCCAACGAAGCCAGCCACTTGCTGGTCACCGGTCGAACCGCCGAGGGACTCACCCAGGTGATCATTCCCGCCGCTACCAAGGGCGTCTCTCTGATTCCCATGCGCGGCGTCGATCTCACCAAGCGGTTCTCGGTCGTGCGGTTCGACGACGTTCGCGTGCCCGCCGCGTGCCTGGTCGGTCGTGTCGGCGAGGCCGCCGACGACGTCGAACGGCAACTCCAGCATGCCCTCGTCGTCCTCAACGCGGAGGCCTTGGGCGCGATGCAAAGGGCGTTCGACATGACCGTCGAGTGGGCATTCGATCGCTACTCGTTCGGCCGTCCATTGGCGTCGTACCAGGCACTGAAACATCGATTCGCCCACATGGCGACCTGGCTGCAGGCAAGTCATGCCATCGGCGACGAAGCCGCCCGGGCGGTCGCCGAGCGAAGGCCCGAGGCAGCTCTACTCGTGAGTGCGGCGAAGGCCTATATCGGCGAGTACGGCGCCGAGCTGCTCCAAGAATGCGTCCAGCTGCACGGTGGAATCGGAGTCACCTTCGAGCATGACCTGCACCTTTTCCTGCGCAGACTGACGCTGGCGCGCGTACTTCACGGCACTCCCGACGCGCATCGTCGTCGTCTCGCCGATCTCGTCGCCAGGAAGGAAGTCGCGTCGTGAACGTCGAAGTCGAGAGCCTCGAGAGCTTCCGCGAGCGTGCCAGCGCTTTCATCCGCGCCAACCTGCGGCCCGTGACGAAGAGGACAGTCTCCAGTGCGCTGCGGGCCAATCACCGAGATGAGGAGGAGTTGGCCGAAGTTGCCCGCGAACGCGAGGTTCAGCGGATGCTCTTCGACGCAGGTCTGGCAGGGATCTGCGTACCTTGCCCGTACGGCGGACAGGGGCTCACGCCGGCGCACCAGCGAGTGCTGAACGCAGAGATGCGCGGCTACGAGTATCCAACGCGCGCGCAGGTGCCGACGTTCACGCCCTGTCTCGCGGTGCTCTTGGAGTTCGGAACCGAAGAGCAGAGACGAAGGCACGTTCCCGCGATCTTGAAGGGTGAGGAGCTCTGGATGCAGTTCCTCTCCGAGCCGAGCTGCGGCTCTGACGTCGCCGGCGCGCTCACCAGCGCCGTACGCGATGGGAACGAATGGGTCCTCAACGGATCCAAAGTATGGACGACCGGTGCGTGGTGGTCCGACTGGGCCTTGTGCCTGGCTCGAACGGACTGGGACGTGTCGAAGCACAGTGGGCTCACGGTGTTCATGTTTCCGATCAAGAGCCCCGGGATCGAGGTGCAGCGCGTCGAGATGCTGAACGGCTCGAAGGAGTTCTGCCAGGAATACCTGTCCGACCTACGCGTCCCCGACAGCCAGCGCATCGGTGAGGTCAATAAGGGATGGACCGTCGGCAGCCGCTGGATGTTCCACGAGCGAATGGGGCAGAACTCGTCGCTGGTCACCATGCCGGAGGGTACGATTCGGGCCGGCGGGGCGGGTGCCACGATGCACGCGATCGCACGCGCCGCCGGCAAACTGAGTGACCCGCGCGCGTGCGAGCTGATCGGTGAGGCTCAGATGCTCCAACTCGTGGGCGAAGCGCTCAGGCGGCGCGTCGGCCAAGGAATAGCGACCCGCACGATGTCGGACCAGTCCTCGGCCATCGCCCGTCTGTTCCTCGGCCTTGCCGAAACGCGTCGGGCGACAATAGCCTTCGAGCTTGCCGGAAGCGCCGGTGCGACGTGGATCGATAGCGATGGGGAGCTCGCCGAGTGGGGCATCGACTTCTTGATGCGACAGGCGATGTGCATCGGCGGCGGGACGACCGAGATGGCTGCGAACGTCATCAGCGAACGCGTGCTCGGAATGCCCCGCGAGCTGACGCCCGATCGCGATCTCCCGTTCCGCGAGGTCCCGCGGAGTCGCAGCAAGCCCGGCTGACTTCCCTTCTATCGACTTTCCTTGAGGCGGATTGCATTCGCGAAGATCCGCGACACTTGCTCGACCGCGTGCTCGAGCGTGCAGTCGACGGCGCCATGCCCCAGCCATATCTCCGCAAACTGATAGGCGAGGGCGCCGAGCGCGGCAGCGGTCACCATGGGGTCGAGTTTCGAGTCGGCGAGCTTGCGGCGCTGCAGCTGCCGGATGGTCTCGGCGACCTTCTCGGTATGACGCTTATGGCGGGCCAGACGTAGAGCGTTGATCTCCGGATCGAAGCGGGAGACGTGCTCGATCAAGCCCATGATGCGGGCCTCCTGCCGATAGCTCTCGAAGTAGCGTCGCATCGCCTCGCGGATACGCTGCTGTGGCGCGAGCCGCGACTGCGCCATAATGACTTCATCCATCGGCGCGAAGAGTAGCCGCTCGTCGACGTTGGCAGCGATCTCCCTGAATACCTCCTCCTTGGAGTCGAAGTAGTAATAGAAGGACCCATGAGACTGGTCGGCTCGCTCCGTGATGTCGGTGATGCGGGCGTCCAAAAAACCGTGCTCCTCGAAGATCTCCTTGGCCGCCTCGACCAGGCGCTCTCGGGTACGGACACCCTTCGACGAGCGGCGACCGCTCGCCTTGTCGCTCCCCGGTGGCTGCGCGGGCTCCGCGGGCGCCTTCTGGGTCGCGTGATTTCTAGCCATTCGAACGGTGTTGGTCATTGTCTCGAGCGTTTGCGGGCGGCGGAGCGCCAAACCAGGGCAGAACATCCTGAACCACGATGCGCTCGGGGTAGAAGCTCAGCATGCCGGCTATCGGGGCGGATTCGGGTTGAGGGTCGTTGTACGACCACGCCACGTCCGGCACAAGCGTGCCATCGACGACGGCGGTCCAGTGGGTCGCCCTACCCTTGTAAACGCAGTATGTGACCATCGAACTGGCGACGAGCAGATCCGTACGTACGGCTTCGCGCCGCACATAGAGCTGAGGCGCCCTGGATGTCTCGTAGAGGCAGATCACGTCCGTCGTGTCGACGAGCACCCTCGAGGCCACTTCGACGCGCAACTGCCGCCGTGCCCGAACGCAATCGATGCGGTGATAAGGGTTCCGCGGATGGCCTCCCCACACCTCTTCTTCTTCCTCGTACCACGCCGTGACCGCGCCCCACGGCACCCGCACGTAGCCCAGCGCTGCCGGCTCCGCCGACGCCGGCAGATCGCGCACGTCGTTCTCGGGGAACGCGTACGTCGGGGGCTGCCCCGGGCGGTGCACCAGCACGACGCGTTCGCTGTCGATCACCGTGCGCTCCCCGACGACGGCACGTACGCGCCGCAGGAACGGCTCGACGTACACCGCGCCGGCGGGCACGGGGCGATCGAACCGGCCGGCGGGATTGGTGCTGAGTGGAGCGCGGCCCGTGGTGAGGCTCATAACGAGGTCAGATCGCTGACCGGTCGATCGGTCGAAAATCGTCGGACCATCGCTTCGACGCTGAACGACGCGAGCAGGACACCTTCGACGTCGTACACGCGGCATTCCGAGTGGGTCATGCCGTCGCCGGCGAACGTCGAGTGGTTGTGGTAGTGCATCCAGCGGTCGGCGCGGACGTCGGCGTGGAACGAAATGTAGATTGCGTTGATCGCCGTCGACAGCGTGCGATGAGCCTGCTTCTGGCCGATGCCCGCGTGAGGCCGCAGCGCGGCGGCAATCGAGACGTGTCCGGTGAACTGGGCAAGCAATCCGGCGTGCAAGTGTGGATCCTCGGGCACCTCGCGAAAGCGCACCCAGGCGTCCAGCACCGGAGGCCCAACGGGGGCGTTCGGATCCCCCGTGTACGCGCCGTCGACGAAGCGGACGTCGCGACCGGTCACCGACATGTCGAACGGTTCGCTGTCGTAGGGCCCCTTCGTGTCAGGCGCCGCCGCAGCATGCCGGACCACATCCGGTGCGGTGGCGTCGAGCAGCATGATCCCGCTCGCGCAGAGCTTGCCCGACTGACGCACATGAGCCGCGAGCGTGGTGAAGTTTCGGCCGACGGAGAGCTTTTCGATATGGATACGCAGCCGCTCGGATGTATTCGCCGCCCGCATGAACACCATCGACGCGGACACGGCCCTGCGCCCCGGCGCGTGGCGCCCCGCAGCAACGATCGCCTGCGCTAGCATCTGGCTGCCCTCGACGACACTGCGATGGCGGTTCGCAGCCGCAGCGCGCGTGGCGCTGACATAACTACCGTCGCCGTCCGGTCGCACGTTCAGGATGTCGATCAGATCAGCAGCGTCGCCCCAGGTCGGGAACCGCTTGAGCGTACGATCTCGTTCCTGCTCGCTCGCGACGCTGTCGACCAGCACGACCCGGACCCGGGCGTGGTCGTGATCGAACGCGACGTAGCCTTCCGGCGCCGAAGCGAGCAGGACCTCGTCGCCCGTCGCGACCTTCCCGCGCACATCGCCCGCGGGGAAACACAGCATCGGCCTTGCTCCCGGTTGCTCCACCCGTACTGCCGCCGACGACACGGCCACCAGCTCGTCGTCCAACCATGCCCGGGCCTCGAACGGACAGCCGTTCGAGTGCTCGAGGAAGGCGCGGTTGTCCCTAGGCACTCAGCCAGCACCTTTGCTCTTCATCGCGTCGAGACCGGCGAGCACTGGAAACCCTCCGGTGACCAGGGCCGCCCGGGCGTGGCCGAAGTGGTGCATGTCGAAGATCGCGTCGATCGCCGTGGTGTACCCCTGGATGTCGAGGGTCTTGTTCACCGCCCGCTTGGCCATACGCAGCGCGAACGCATCGTTTTTGGCGATCTTCCGCGCCAGCGCCATCGTGCTGGGGATGAGCTCGTCGAGCGGCACCACGCGATTGACCATGCCGAGCTGCTCGGCCTGCTGCGCCGTGATCGCCTCGCCGGTGAAGAGCAGCTCCTTTGCCTTGCGCGGTCCGAACTCCCAGGTGTGGGCGTGCAGCTCGACCCCGCAGATGCCCATGGCAAGCACGGGATCCGAGAACTGGGCGTTGTCGGCGGCCACGATCAGATCACACGGCCAGCACAGCATGAGCCCAGCGGCGATGCACTTGCCCTGGACAGCCGCGATGGATGGCTTCGGCACCTCCCGCCAAGACTTCGCATAGTGGAGGTAATGACGGGTCTCCCAGTCGTAGTGGCTGTCGGCGTGCCACTCGACCGGCTCGGTGCTGTTCCTCGTGCTCGACATGTCGTGGCCGGCGGAGAAGTGCTTGCCGTTCGATTTGAAGACGATGACCTTCACCTCGGGATCGCGATCGGCAGCCTGCCAGGCGCGGTCGAGCTCCTCGAGCACTTTCTGGCTCTGGGCGTTGGCAGCCTCCGGCCGATTCAGCGTGATCACCGCGATCGCGTCGACGACTTCGAAAATGACGTGCTCTAGTTTCATATCGCACCCAGTCACGACGCTGTCAGTTGTCGATGCCCATGAGCTGGCCGAGCGTGCCGCCCATGATCTTGCGCACATCCACCGGGCTCGTGCCCGGCGGGAGGTGGTCGACGTAGGTGCACGGCTCGGCCAACCCCTCCGGATGCGGGTAGTCGGATCCAAAGAGGATGTGTTCGGCACCCATCTCCGCGATGAGCGCCTCGAGGTTGTCCTCGAAGAACGGACTCACGTACACGTTACGCTTGAACGCCGCGATCGGATTCTCGTCGAACGCCTGCGGCATCTGTTTGTACACGCCGGCGAGTTGCTCGAGGAAGTGCGGAACCCAGCTGCCGCCGTTCTCGATGACGGCGACCTTGAGGTTGGGGAACCGCGTGAGCAAGCCATGACACACCGCCGACGACATGCTGTCCTCGATCGGTCGCTTCATCATGCTCATCATCCGGAACGAGTCGAACTTGAACGGCAGCATCTCCGTCGGGCCGGTCCAGTCGCTCTGGTAGCGGGCGTAGCCGCTGTCGGCCGAATGCAACGAGACGAGGATCCCCGCGTCGGCCACTCGCTTCCAGAAGGGATCGAACTCCGGGTAGGCGAACGAACGTGAGTGACCGTAACAGGGAACCGGCGCAGGTCGGATGAGGATGCTGCGGGCACCGCGCTCGAGCACCCACTCGAGCTCCGCGATCGCCTTGTCGACGATAGGCAGTGAGATGAGCGGCACGGTGAAGATGCGATTCTCGTAGTTGAACGACCAGGTCTCATGCAGCCACTCGTTGAGTGAGTGCACGACGGCGTGGATCATTTCGGGGTCGTCGCGCATGCGCTCTTCGAGCAAGCTCGCCAGCGTCGGAAACATCAACGCGCGGTCGACGCCGAGCTCGTCCATGAGCTCGAGGCGAGGGCCAGGCTCACGGAAGCCCGGGATACAGCGCATCGGTTCGCCCGTGAGCTCGCGCATCGATTTACCTTCGGGGTTGCCGTTCTTGAAAAAGTCCTCGTGCGCACCCGGGCGCGCGATGACATCGAAGGTCGGGTTCGGAATGTACTCGCTGATTTTGCCGCGCACGACGATCTTCGTGCGGCCGCGCACCTCGACGTAGTCAATGGCGTGCTTGTACTTGCTGGGCAGATGCCTGGTGAACGCATCCTTCGTCTCATAAAGGTGGTTGTCGGCATCGAATACCGGGAAATCGCATTTGCGGTGGATCGTCATCGCTTCACTCGATTAGACCGTTCTGACGCCGACGTCAATTTCATTTTGACTTCGACGTCAACTTCGCGTAGCGTCCCCCGCAGGAAGCTCGACGCGAAGCTGCGTCCTTGTCGTGAGGAACCGCCAATGTCTGAAAAGCGAGCGACGACTGGGCCGCTTCCCGTGGTGCCCTTCCTGAAGGTCCCGGACGACGGGGAGGCCTATCTGGAAGGCTGCCTATGCACGCGCTGCGACGCGATCTTCCTCGGTCAGCGCTCGGTGTGCTCGAAGTGTGGCGCGCGCGACCAGATGGAAACGAGGAGGCTGTCGAATGAAGGCACGCTCTACACGTATTCGATCGTGCACCGCTCCTTTCCCGGCGTCGCAGTCCCGTACGTATCCGCAATCGTCGATCTCGAAGGCGGAGGAACCGTCAAGGGCAACCTGATCGACGTGGATCCCAATCCGACGAAGCTCGCCTTCGGAATGCCCGTCCGGGTGACTTACAAAGACGCCCTCGGACGCAAGGACTGCGACGGCAACTCCTACCTCAGCTACTTCTTCCAGCCACGGAGCCAATCGCCGAGGGGATCGCGATGAGCGACGTTTACGTACTCGGGATCGACATGATGAAGTTCGGTCGCTTCCCGAGCATGACGGTCCCCGAGCTCGGGGCGCGCGCGGCGCTGATGGCCCTGGACGACGCGGGCCTCACGATCATGCAAATGGAATCGATGTACTGCGCGAACCTGGGGCAGGCCAACGGGATGGTAGGGCAGCGCATCCTGCGCGAGATCGGTCAGACCGGCATTCCGGTCGTCAACTGCGCGAATGCCTGCGCCTCGGGCGCCACTGCGTTTCGCGAGGCTTGGATGAGCATCAAGGCAGGACTCTTTGACCTCGTGCTCGCGGTGGGCGTCGAGCAGATGGGGAGGGGCCTTTTGGGGGGCGGCGGATCGAACGGCATCTCCACCGAAGGCCTGCTGGGCTCGGGCACCATGCCCGCGGTCTTCGCCGAGGCCGGCATGGAGCACAGCCGCAAGTACGGCACATCGTTGGAGCAGTTTGCGAAGGTGTCAGTGAAGAACCACCACCACTCGACGATGAATCCCAAGGCCATGTACCAGTACGAGACGCCGCTCGATACGGTCATGAACGCCGAGATGATCGCCTATCCGAACACGAAGCTCATGTGCTCGGTGAACGTGGATGGCGCCGCGGCGGCCGTCTTGGGCTCGGAGCGCAAGGCCAGAGAACTGGGCCTCTCGCGCGCGGTCCGGGTGAGGGCGTCCGCGCTGACGAGCGACGAATGGCAAGAGCGCGACCTCGTCATGCCCGACATCAACACCTGTACGCGCAGCGCAGCGAAGAAATCGTACGAGATGGCGGGGGTCGGACCTCGTGACCTCGACTTGGTCGAGCTGCACGACTGCTTCGCGACCGCGGAAATCCTCCACTACGAGAACCTCGGCCTGTGCCGTGACGGCGAGGGCGGGAAGATGATCGACGCGGGCGACACGGTCCTCGGCGGACGCATTCCGGTGAACGTGTCCGGGGGCCTTTTGTCGAAGGGGCATCCGCTCGGCGCCACCGGCATTGCCAACATCTACGAGGTGTCGATGCATCTTCGCGGCGAAGCCGGCAAGCGCCAGGTCGACGGGGCACGGATGGGTCTCGCCCACGTGTTCGGGCTCGGCAGCGCGTGCGCCATTCATATTCTCGAACGGGTGACTCAGTGACGGCCGAGCTGCGACCATGGCAAGGGCCGACCCCGGAGCGACGCGTGAGATCGACGTGAGCAAGGACGACCTCCACCGACCGCTGTACGTGCCGGATTTACTCGTCAACGCGCTCAGTCAAACGCCGGAGCGCCCGCTCCTCCAACTCGACGGCGGCCCGATGCTCACCGTGGGGCAGGTGCGCGATGCCACCAGCCAGTTTATCCAGGCGCTGCAAAGTCTCGGCGTCGGGCGCGGTAGTCGCGTTGCTATGCTCTCCGGCAACCGGCCCGAGGTGCTGCACGTCGCTCATGCCATCCAAATCCTGGCTGCGGTCGGTGTCCCGATGCACGCGCTCGGAGGTTTCGCGGACCACTTTCACATCGTGAAGGACGCTCGCGTCGACGTTCTGATTTTCGACGCAGAACACTTCGGCGAACGCGCCGACGCGCTGGCCAAGCAAGCGCCGCCAATGAAGCTGATTGCGTTCGGTGCCAGCCCGATCGCGGAGGATCTGTGCAAGCTCGCCCATCGTTTCGAGCCAGCTCCGCTCGCTGCGCCGAAGGTTGACGGGGCCACGATCGCGCGCCTCACCTATACCGGCGGCACGACGGGCAAGCCCAAGGCCATCGCTGGCATTCACCGCACCGCCCTTGCCGCCGCACAGATCATGTTGGCGGAGTGGGAGTGGCCGAATTCGCCACGCGTGCTCTCCTGCACGCCACTCAGCCACGCGGGCGCGGCGATGGTTCTCCCGACGTTGATGAAGCAGGGGACGATCCTGATTCATCCCAGCTTCGATCCACTCAAGATCCTGCAGTCGATCGAGGCGTACCGCATCAATTGCATGCTGCTCGTGCCGACCATGATCTACAAGCTGATCGATCATCCGCAGTTCGGCGCGTTCGACCTCTCCAGTCTGGAGACCATCTTTTATGGTGCGTCCGCCATCTCGCCCACGCGCTTGAAGGAAGCGATCGCGCGCTTCGGTCCCGTGTTCTTCCAGTTTTACGGCCAGGCGGAGGCGCCGATGACGATCACCGTGCTGCGCAAGGCGGAGCACGACGTGAACGACTTGAAACGCCTGGCGAGCTGCGGACGTCCCGTGCCGTGGGTGCGTGTCGAGTTGCTCGACTCGAACGGGCGCCCCGTTCCGAATGGTGAGCCCGGTGAGATCTGTGTTCAGGGACCGCTGGTCATGGACGGCTACCGCGACGACCCGGTGCAAACGGCCGACGCGCTGAAAGGCGGCTGGCTGCACACGGGCGATGTCGCCGTGCGTGATCCGGGCGGATTTCTGCGCATCGTCGACCGCACGAAGGACATGATCGTGAGTGGTGGCTTCAACATCTACCCGCGTGAGATCGAGGACATCATCGGCGAGCACCCGGCGGTCTCTCAAGTGGCGGTGATCGGCGTGCCGCATCCCCAATGGGGCGAGGCCGTCAAGGCGCTCGTGGTGACACGTCCGGGAGAGACGGCGAGGCCGGAGGAACTCATCGCGATGGTAGCCGCGCTCAAGGGCTCTTTCCAGGCGCCCAAGCTCGTCGAGTTGATCGATTCCATTCCACAGACTCCCCTTGGCAAGCCCGACAAGAAGGCGCTGCGGGCCAAGTACGGTCAGCCCGCTGATTGAGCCGTAGTTCTCGTTCGCCCGACGAATTGGATGAGAAGATGAAGCAAGATCGTCCCGAAAAACCCGTCGTATTGATCACGGGTGCGAGCTCCGGGATCGGCGAAGGCGTCGCTCGCCGGTTTGCAGCCGGCGGGTACAGGATCGTCGCCGTGGCACGACGGCGGGAGCGTCTCGAGCGACTCGCCACTGACCTCGCGAGCGCGACCGAGGTCGAGGTCGTTGTCACCGATGTGAGAGCCAAGGACGCCCCCGAGCGATCCGTCGCGGCGGCCATGAATGCCTTCGGCCGATTGGATTGCCTCGTCAACAATGCTGGTTCCGGCAAGTGGGCGCCGGTGGGCGAGACCAGCGACGACGTGTTGGATGAGGTCATCGATACCAGTCTCAAGGCGCCATTTCGGTTCTCTCGAGCCGCGCTTCGGGTCATGCGTCCAGATTCATCCATCATCAATGTGGGCTCCACGTTCGGAATTCTCGGCGGTCTGAACGGAGGACCGTACTGCGCGGCCAAAGCCGGTTTGATTGGCCTGACGCAAGCGATCGCGGTGGACTATGGCGCGAAAGGGATCCGCGCGAACGTGGTCGCGCCGGGAGTCATCCCGACGGAGATGTCGCAAGCCAACTGGGGCACCGAAGTGTTTCGCCGCAAAAATCACGAAATGACGCCGCTCCACCGGATGGGCAACGTGGAGGATGTGGCCAATGTCATCTTCTTCCTGGCCTCGAAAGAGGGCAGTTACATCCAGGCCCAAACGATCGCGCTGGACGGTGGCTGGACGAAGACGAAGTACGTCAGCCCCGACGCTCTCCACTGCGAAAGAGTCCAGCCGGCTCGAGCACCGACGCGTGGCGAGGATAGATCCTGATGGATTTTGCGTGGGACGATCAGCAAGCGGCGTTCCGGTCAACGGTCCGTGACTTCCTCGACGTCAACCTGCCCGCCGATTGGGAGACGATCGCGCACGGTCCCGCCTCCGAGGCGCAAACGAAGTTCTCCCAGGAGTTCTGCGGGAAGCTGGCGCAGGTTGGGCTCCTGGTCCCGCATTGGCCGGAGCGCTGGGGCGGGCGCGATGCGGATCCTTGGACCTCGTTCATCCTGGCGGAGGAGATGTGGGCGGTGGGCGAGCCACGAGGCGGCCAGTACATGAACGTGAACTGGATCGGCCCCACATTGATGAAGTTCGGAAGCACGCAGCAACAGGAGCGCTTCATTCCGCCGATGGCGCGCGGCGAAACCCTCTGGTGCCAAGGGTTCTCCGAGCCCGAAGCGGGATCCGACCTCGCTTCGTTGCGTTCGCGCGCCGAAAAGCACGAGTCGACCTACCGCATCAATGGGCAGAAGACCTGGACCTCCTACGCCGGCGCCGCCGACAACTGTTTTCTGCTCGCACGCACGGCGCCGGGAAAGAATGGCCTTTCGATCTTCTTGCTGCCGATGGATACGCCGGGCATCACCGTCCGTAACATTCCAAGCCTCATCGGCGACGGTGACATTCACGAAGTCTTCCTCGACGA
>DATHES010000133.1:0-50795 GCA_035318465.1 Polyangiaceae bacterium | reverse complement strand
GGCATGATCGAGGTGGTGTTCATCCCGCAGCCCAACATCATGGTCGAAGTGCACCTTCTCATGATGAAAGACCGCGTCGAAGCCGCCAAGGCCGTTCGCGTCGCGGTGGACTCGGTCTCGGTGTTCCTGCACAAGATCAAGAACCCTCAGATCGCCCGCGAGAAAACCTTCCAGCTCGCCAGCATCGTACAGAACAACCAGGCGGTAGGCCTCTTCGCGACCGACATCCCCTACGGCACGAACCAGATCAGCCGCTTTGGTGTGGAGGAGACGGTCGTCGACGGCGTGATCCTGCTCTCGTCGACCCAGGAGATCATGGAGCGGCAACGCTACCTCGAGGTGTACAAGCTCCGAAACACCGCCCACTTGAAGGGCCGGCATAGCCTCGCGATCGGAAAGGGCGGAATCACGATTTTCCCTCGCTACAACCTGGAGGAGCTTCGGGAGCCGCCCTCCCTCGAGCCGACGAGCCGCCTCGCCTCCGGGATTCCGGGTTTCGACGATATCTGTGACGGAGGACTGGCCGAGCGAAGCGTCACGCTCGTGTCCGGGAGCGCCGGGATCGGCAAGAGCACCTTCGGGCTCCAGTTCATCGCCGAGGGCCTCAAGCACAAGCAACCGGGGCTCTACGTCTCGCTCGAGGAAGGCTCGGCCCAGATTGTCAAAACTGCCACCGGCCTCGGACTGCCCTTGAAAGAGGCGATTCACAAAGGCACTTGCGAGGTCATTTACCTCTCGCGCGAGCAGGTTCGGGCGAGTCAATTTCTTGCCATCCTCGCCGACAAGATCAAGGCCAAGAAGATCCGCCGGCTGGTCCTCGACGGCGTGAGTCACGTCCTCGGCGACGAGAGGTCCGAAGACCTGCGGCAGCTGCTCTTTGCCCTGGTCGCGCGATTCAAGATCCTCGGAGTGACGAGCATGATCACGCTCGAAGCGAACTCGATGTACGCGACGGGCACCATCACCGACCATGGGTTTTCTCGGATCGCCGACAACATCGTCATGCTTCGCTACATGCGTTCTCTCGCCGAGGACATCCCCTCCTTGGCGGTGGTCAAGACGCGGGGCGGTGCGCACGACCGGGGGACGCACTTTTTCTCCATCGGCAAAGGCGGGATCCGCGTGGGGGAGCGCGTGGACGGGGTGCTCGCGCCCACCAACAAGAAACGCAGGCCAGACAAGCGCGCCAACTGAATAGGGAGACGGGATGACCGCTCGAAGTTCCAAAGAGCGAAGGATCAGCACGATCCGCCAGGGTCAAGCGAAGCGCGACGACCGCATCGCCGAACTGGAGCTTTCGCAGCGGCGCCTGCAGTCTCTCTACGACATCAGCAAGCTGCTCACGCGTTTTCGGACCGTCGAGCGAACCGTTCCCGAAGTGGTCGCTCTCCTCACGCAAGCGGTGCCCCTGCGCAGCGCGATCTTCATTCTCGAGGCGCAGCCAGGTGCGCCGCGAGCCATCGCCTGGCAAGCCGAGGGCGAAGGCGCAGCGCGGCTGCAATTCGCGAGAACGCACGCGCAAAGGGCCTACCGGTATCTCGTGCGGTCCAGCGCCGATCTCGCCACCGACGGGACGGACCCGCTGCCGCTCCCCACGCCATCCACGACGCCACCCGCTGCGTTGGAAGGCAACTTCGTTCTTCTCCCCTTCGTCGTCGATCACGGCGCGATCTTCGGCGCTCTTCAAGTGGAAGGCGCCGACAAACTGAACGAGCTGGAGCTTGCTTTCGTCAACGCCGTCATCAACCAGCTGGCGATCGCCGTCGATCGGCAGAACCTCATCGGCGCGCGGCACGCGAGCGCAGAAGCGCGGGAGAAGGAGCAGCGCCTCCTCGCCGAGGTAAGCGCCAGAGTGGGATCTTCGCTCGAGTATCGGGAGACGCTGGCCACCTTGGCACGTTCGACCGTCCCCGAGTTCGCCGACCTGTGCCTCATCGACGCTGCGGGCCAAGAGGGCGACGTCCACCCGCGGGAGGTCGTGTTCGCCGACGAGAAGAGCCAACGGGATTTCGCCGACCGCCTGCGGCAACACCCCATGCAGGCCGGATCGCGGACCATGCAAGCGACGGTGCTGCTTTCGCGAAAACCCGTCCTCTTTAGCAGAGTGCCGGACCCGGTTGCGTTCGGCATCGCCGAAGAGGACGAGGCCGCCGCCCTCACGTCCGCTGGGGTCAAATCGATGATGGCGGTGCCTCTTCTCAGCCGCGAGAAAACGCTCGGCGTGATCACGTTCGCGATAACGGAGTCGGGTCGGCGCTATTCGACGCACGATCTCGCCGTAGCCGAGGAGATCGCGCGGCGGGCGGCCATCGCCATCGACAACGCGCGACTCTACGAACAAGCTCGGCGGGCAACGCTCGCGCGAGAAGATCTGCTCGCCATCGTTTCCCACGATCTTCAGAGCCCGCTCAGCGTGATCCTCCTCAATCTCGCCAAGCTGCTGAAGGAACCTCTGGGGGAGGAGCGTCGAGCCTCCCGTAGCCAGCTGGCGACCATGCAACGTTCCGCCAATCGGATGTGTCGTCTGATCGAAGACTTGCTCGCCACGGCCAGCATCGAGGCAGGAAGGCTCTCGCTGAAGCCGCAGCCCGTCGATGTGGCCTCGCTCGTATCCGAATCGCTCGCCGCGCTGGAGCCCCTGGCCGCGACGAAATACCTGCACCTCGCCAGCGAGCTTCCAGCCGACCTCCCGGCGCTGCAAGCCGACGGCTCGCGTTTCCTGCAAATTCTGGCCAATCTCGTCGGCAATGCGATCAAGTTCACGCCCGCGGGCGGAACCATCACCCTTGGAGCCTGCGCCGCGGCGAAGGAGATGACCTTCTCCGTCGCCGACACGGGCCCAGGGATTGCCGAGGACGACCTTCCGCATCTCTTCCGCCGTTACTGGCAGTCCCCGCGCACGGCGCGCTTCGGCACCGGCCTTGGCCTGTTCATCGTGAAGGGGATCGTCGAGGCCCATGGCGGCAAGGTTTGGGTCGAGAGCACCGTGGGCAAAGGCACCACGTTCTTCTTCACGCTGCCCCTCACTTCCCCGGCGAACGAGGCCCTCGAGAAGACGGGACCGGCGAGTGAGCATGGGATCGAACACGCGCCGTTCCTTCATGTGCTCCCGTCCGAAATGGCCCGACAAGCGGTGGAAGGGCCCCTCCCTTCGACAGGCGAAGGCTTGATCGAAAAGCTCGCTCGCGAAGTGAAGCACCGAAACCTCGAGCTTCATACGGCCGTCGAATCCGCGCGGGTGGCGCGCGAGCTCGCGGAGCGGGCAGGCGAGTTCCGCAGGGACTTCATGAGCGTCGTCTCCCACGAGCTTCGTGGTCCCCTGACGGCGCTCGAGCTCTTGATCGAGCGTCTGCAGCGGGCGGAAGAGGGCCCGCCGACCCCGCAACAGCAGCAAATCATCGGGCGAATGTTCGCTGCCGTGGCGCGTTTGACGACCATCGTCGAGTCACTTCTCCAGCATGCCCTCATCCAGAGCGGTCGACTGACGACGCAGATCGATGCCGTCGACGCGGGGGCCGTCGCGGCCAGTGTGGTGGAGGAGCTTCGCCCCTACGCAGAGGAGAAGAGCCTCGACCTGCGCTTCGTCACGGCGGACGGGTTGCCACTCCTCCGCAACGATTCGCTCCTCGTTCGACTGATACTCCTGAACCTCGTCGGCAATGCCATCAAGTTCACCGAACGTGGCCAGGTGGAAATCGCCATCGACTGCAAAGGTGGGAAACACCATTTCACGATCAAGGACTCGGGGGCCGGGATACCGGCGGCGGCCCGCGTTCGAATTTTCGAACCCTTTTCGCCGAGGGGCGATGCCAGGCAAAAGCATGTCCCCGGCATGGGCCTCGGCTTGACGCTGGTGCGGGAGATAGCATCCGCACTGGGCGGCACCCTGGAGCTCGATTCCGAGATCGGCGTCGGAAGTACGTTCACCGTCACCTTGCCGTCGCTCGCGCAAACATCGCGGGTAGAGACCCCGCCTCTTCCCGTGGACCACCAACGAGATGACCAATAAAGTCCTCCTCGTGGAAGACGACGACGACATCCGCGAGGCGGTCGGCGACGGCCTGCGATCCCAGGGATACGAAGTCGTGACGGCCGCCAACGGTCTCATCGCGCGCGATTGGCTGAGGAACGCGGGCGTGTTGCCCAACGTGATCCTTCTGGACTTGATGATGCCGGTCATGGATGGGTGGCAATTTCGCTCCGAGCAGCTGCTCGATGGCGCCCTGGCCGCCATTCCCGTCATCATTCTGTCGGGCGCTGGAGACGTCGGAAAGGAGGCCGCCGCACTGGGAGCGGCCGGCTACGTGACCAAACCGTTCAATATCGAAGCGCTGATCGGTGTCGTCGAACGGTCGTGCCACGCGTCGTGAGCTTTACTCTCGCTCCACGCCCAAGGACAATTCCGGGAGGGGGCTGAACAATGGGGGAAGAAATTCGAGACATGGCGGACAGAACTGCCGCCGCCGCGATACCGGCTGGCGACCCGTCCGCCGAGCCAGGGACATCCGCCGCGCGAAACGGGAGCATCTGGCTCGAGGCCCTTTTGGAGTTTGCCCCTGCCTTCATCATTGCGGTCAACCCCAGCGGCGAGATTCAGTACATCAATCGCGTTCTTCCGCAATATTCGAAGAAAGACGTGATCGGATCGTACTGGCTGAAGTACTTTCCGCCCGACCTCTGGCCTTCGATGACATCGGCGTTCAAGGCGGTCCTTGCGGGAGGCGACACGCAAACGTACGAGGTGAGCACGGCCGGGCCCGATGGCCGAACGCTCTACTTTTCCAGTCAGATCGGCGCAATTCGGAGCGACGGGAAGATCGTCGGCGCGGTCCTGGTCTCGCAGGACGTGACGGAGGCCAAACGCGCGCAAGCGGAGCTTCTCATCGCCCGGCGAATGGCGCTCCTCGGAACCATCGCTGCCGGCGTTGCCCACGAGATCAACACGCCGATTCAGTTCGTGGGGGACAGCATCGTCTTTCTTCGCGACGCGACCCGGGACATGCTGCATCTGATCGAAAAGCTGCAAACGCTCCGCCGTGCAGCGGTCCAGGGAACGCCCATCGCGGAGACAATCACTCTCGCCGCGGAGGCCGAGCAAGCCGCCGACTTCCCGTACCTCCGCGACAACATGCCTCTGGCATTCGACCGCTGCGTCGACGGGCTCGATCGCGTCGCAACGATCGTTCGGTCGCTCAAAGAGTTCGCCCACCCGGCCGGCGAGCGCATGGTCCCGACCGACGTCAACCACGCCATCCGAAACACGCTGACCATCGCCGCGACCGAGTACAAATACGTCGCCGCATTGGAGACCGACTTCGGCGACATCCCGTTCGTGACCTGTCACGGCGGCGAGATCAGCCAGGCCGTGCTCAACATCGTCGTCAACGCCGCTCACGCCATCGCCGATGTCGTCAAAGGAACCGACCAGAAAGGTACGATCGGCGTCCGTACCCAACGCGAGGACGGCGCGGTACTCATTTCCATCCGCGACACCGGGGGAGGCATTCCCGAGGCCAACCGTTTGCGCTTGTTCGACCCGTTCTTCACCACGAAAGAGGTGGGGAAAGGCACGGGACAGGGGCTCGCCATCGCCTGGTCGATCGTCGTCGAAAAACACGGCGGTCGGCTGTATTTCGAGACGGAGGTCGGCAAGGGCACGACCTTCTTCATTCGACTCGCCATCGACGGCAACGCGATCGCCCTGCCCTCCACCGGAGCGAGCAGCAAACCGGGCTAGACAGGGAGCGAGCCGGCACCAGCTGGGCGTCCTTTTCACTCGTTTGGCGGTGAATGCCAGTCGAGCTAAGGTCATTCCCCATGCACCACGAGCTCGAAACCGATTACCTCGTCGTCGGCGCGGGGGCGGCGGGGATGGCGTTCACCGACGCGATCCTCCGGCATTCGGATGCGACCGTCACGATCGTGGACCGTCGTCACGCCCCCGGGGGGCATTGGCTGGACGTCTATCCGTACGTCCGCCTTCATCAGCCGTCCACGTTCTACGGCGTGAGCTCGGTGCCGCTAGGAGAAGACGCCATCGATACGGTCGGGCCGAATGCGGGCTTCTACGAGCTGGCCGGCCCAGACGAGCTCCGGGCCTATTACGAGCGCGTCATGGTTCGCCATTTCCTGCCTACGGGTCGCGTTCGGTTTTTCCCCAATTGCGACTACGTCGGCGAGCACCGTTTCGTCTCCCGGCTCACGGAAGGGTCGTGGCGGGCGCGCGTTCACCGCAAGCTGGTCGACACGACGTACCTCGAGGGCGCCATCCCGGCGACCGATCCGCCCCCCTTCGCGGTAGCCGACGGCATTCGCTGCGTGCCCGCCGGGGAGATCGCGCGCCTCGGCGATCGCCCGGAGCGCTTCGTGATCATCGGAGCAGGCAAGACGGCACTGGACGCCTGCACGTGGTTGCTCACGCGAGGCGTCCCCGCTTCGGCCATCCGCTGGATCAAATCGCGCGAGGCTTGGTGGTTGAACCGCAGGTTTCAGCAGCCGCACACGATGCTCCCGGAGGTCTATCGGGGCGCATCGATCCAGGTCGAAGCCATGGCAAAGGCCTCGTCTGTCGACGATCTGTTGGCGCGACTCGAATCGCAGGGAGTCTTGCTCCGCGTCGATCCCGACCTCACGCCGACGATGTTCCATGGCGGCATCGTCAGCGAGTCCGAGCTCGGGCTTCTCCGCCAGATCGAGGACGTCGTCCGGATGGGACACGTGCGGAGCATCGAGAGGGCATCCGCTGTGCGGGCTCTCGTCCTACCTCGCTGATGCGAGGGTGATCGAAGCTCGCGACCGCATCAAGCGCTTCGCCGCCCTGGCGACGACGAACCTCGAGAAACTGCTATCGGACGCGGACCAGGCGTAGTCCGCGGATCCAGAGGCGCCGACGACTCAGAACATTCCGTGAATGGGCGCCGCGCGGCGCGGTCGATCCACGCGAAGCGGCGCGAGCGACGTCTGGTGCGCTCCAGCGTCGGCTGTGGTCGAGGAATGATAACTCAGCTCCCGCGGCATGAGCCCGAGCGGCAGAAAGCGATGTTCGTCGATTACCGACAGCACCTTTTCACGCAACGTCGCGGCCGTCGGCGATTCGCCTGCGAGCAAGGACGCGTAGCGAGTCGCGAGCGGGGACGAGAAGCTGGTCCCCGAGACGACGCCATAAAACCCGGCCGCGCTCGGAAGAATGACGCTCTCGCCGAGAGCGTAGGCATCGACGCAATTGCCGAAATTGGAAAAGCCGGACCGAACCGCTTGCTCACGATAGATCTCGTAAGATCCGACGAGCAGATGGTGGAGTTGCCCCGGCACGCAATCGAAGTCGTCGCCAACATCGTCGATGGGATCGCCGTCGTTGCCGCCCGATTGCAGGATCACGACGTCGGTTCCGTCGAAGACGCCGCGCGCGGTAAGGTTTGCCAGGCGGGCTGCCTCGAGCTCCCCCTGGACACGCGCATCTTCCGCGAGACTCACAAAACCACAACCGGCGCAAAAGAGCTTTGATTGTCGCTCTTTCGTGGTGGGCACGCCATAGCTGTGATTCTCGATGCGAATGCCTTGCTGCTGACGGAGGGCGATCAAGATCTGCTCTTCGCCGTCGAGCGGCGAGCTCACGTACGCTTCCGAGACATCGGTGCGCGAGAGCAAGCGCGTGTGACGATCGATGTCGGTTTGTTTCGGGCAGGGAACCGGATCGCCCGAGGGTTCGCCCGGAAGGCCGAGCTTGATCTGCACCGCGACGATGTCGACGTCGTTTTGATATGCGACCGCGCCCGCGGTGGCGGTACCGTGATACGCAGCGTTCGCGGTGGCGCGGAGGATCGATGACACGGGCCATTCCGCGCTGAGCTCGCGCTTTCCCAAGAGCGCGCCGTTCCACGTGTCGCGCAACTTCGGGTCCATGTACTCGAGGTAGGGGTCGACTTCGATGTCGAAGCCTTCGGTCAGCGTGCACGCAGGCTCAGGCTCTTGGAGATACGCGACGAGCCGCGCGGCCGTGTCGTCATCGGATTCTCCACGCGGATACGAAAAGGACGGGAACGTCGGACAATCGATCCTGTAGCAGCCCGCGATCTTGCCTTCGAAGATCGGATGCCGTGGGTCGAAACCGCTATCGACGACCATCACCCGCGTGCGGGAAGAGTCGACAGGTTTCGTGGGGCACGTGACGGGGACGGTTACCTTGCGACCGGGCGTGTCGGATGGGCGGGGCGGCACCGGTGGGGGTGGGGGCGGGAACACGATCGGCCCAGGATCGGGATTGCCGCAGGCGGCGCCGATTCCTCCGAACGCCAGGGCAAAGAGAAGGCGAGCCGGAGTTCGCATCGGGCGGGTGCTCATGGCATCACTCGAAAAAGGTGCGTGCGATCGCGTACCGAGTTCCTGGTGCCGCGCCGACCGACGGAGACGAAGACGCCGTCTTCGGTGGCGACGAGGTCGTTCAACGTCGTCGTGAATTCGTCGCGGGGAACTTCGGGATCGATCGGCAACTCGGGAAGGCAACGCACCGCCTCGGCCTTGTCACCGCCAGCATCTATCCGAACGACGACGTAGCGTTCCGTGCGACGACGATCGTCGGGCAACTGGTAAAGCGCCTCCAGCGCCAGGTAAAGCGACCCATGGTAGACAGCGCCCTGTCGGAGCTGCGGGTACTCCGACGTCTTCGGGGTCCGCACGAGAACGCCAGGCGGAAGGCGCACCTTTTCACGGGTCGCATCGGGCCGGACACGCCACAGCGTCCCTCCCCCCAAACCTTCTTCCGACACATAGAGGTTTCCATCGAAGCCGGAGAAGTGCGGCGATTGAAACGCGACCGCGTCCTCGATGGGCGTACCTTGTTCGAGCGGCAATCGGAAGAGCGCCTGCGCCCCGGCGTTGGGCATGGGGCGCGCGCCGAAGTAGTAGAGAAACCGATCGTCGATTTGAATGTTGGTGGGGCCGAGGGTGTCGGACGGCAGAACCTCCGCCCAGACGCCGCCGAAACGGGACGCACGGCGCAGACTGTAGCCCGGCCACCGCTCGGTATCTGCGGTCGCGTGATAGAGATCGTCGCCGCTTCGCGCGTAAGCTCCTTTTTCGAGGATCATGAGTAGCGCATCGTCGCTCGATTCCGGCAGGTTCCCAGCGGTCACGCGCAGCGGACCGCCCTCGGTGGGCGCGGAATAAATGGCTTCGCCGAGGACGCCAGTGATCGACGTGGAATCGACCCAGAAGTCCGCAAAAGACACGTTGGTCAGGCCTCCGTCGGTTCCCACCGATGGAACGGCGGGACCGAGAACGACCAGTCGATCGGCGCCGTCCGGAAAGGTGGTTGCGTGGATCCCGTCCCCCCGTTGAAAATAGAAGATGTCGCCCACCGTCCGGAGCCGCGGCACGTAGAATCCGGCGAACGCGGTATCGATCACCATTTCCGGTACCGCGCTCGCACACTCGGGGGGCAGCATCGGAAAGGGCGCGTCGGGCGTGTCCGATCCGCCGTCCCGGGGAGGCGCGGTGGGAGCGTCCGGATCCGAGCAAGCCGTCATCCCGAACGACGTCACGACCGCCACCAAGAAACCAAGTTTGGGTCGCGTCATCCGTTCCGCGAGACCCCCCGCGCCGCAAGCCACTATGACATGCCTGGCGCTATCCAACGAAGTCGAAACGCACAGGAAGCCGTTCGTAGTTGCTTACGGGGACTTCACGGCAAAAGACGACACTCACCCGGGTGTTCGGTATAAGGTGGGGCTCGTTTGTCGCACCCGGAGAAAACACATCGTGAGAATGACGCTCGTCGCTGGATGTTTGGTGATTTCCGCCCTGTCGCTCGTCGCTTGTCGTACGGAAAAGCCCGCCGAGGGGCCCGCCGAACGGGCTGGAAAGAAGGTCGATCGCGCAGCTGACAAGACCAAGGAAACGGGGAAGGACGCCGCCGACGCGACCAAAGAGACGGCCGAAGACGCCAAAAAGAATGTCGAGAAGAAGACCGACAAGAAGGATTGAAACAGCGGCCGGGGTCGTCTCTTGGTGATCGCCTGCGAAGGGTCGATGGCCGTCAGGCCAATCAGAAAGTGGTCCGATGAGTAAGCTCTTGCGTGGCATCGCAGCCGGATGGGGTGCGAAAAAGCTCGGCGGAGGGTGCCTAACGACCATCCTCGTCTTCGCCCTCCTCTGGTGGGCGCTCGGTCATTTTCACGTTTTTCAATAGCCGACCGTGATTCCCTCCGCCGGGCCCAGCGTGATCAGCGCGCGCCGAGGTCAGTACCCCGTTCAGGCGCAGCCGTCGGGCCCGCAAGTGGCGCCCTCGGCGAGCGCTTCGGCGGGCTCGGGCAGCTCGTTCCACGCCGCAGTCACCGCGCTGAGCAACACCTCCGCGGGTTGCGCACCGGAGACGGCGTAGCGACCGCCGATCACGAAGAACGGGACCCCCGTGATGCCGAGATCGCGCGCGTCGTCCTCTTCGGAGCGGACTTCGGCCGAATAGGCATCAGTCGCAAGCACGCGCTCTGCTTCGTCGGCGTCGAGCCCGGCTTCGGACGCGAGACTCAACAGCGTCTTGGCGTCGCCGACGGCGGCGCCTTCGGTCATGTAGGCACGCAACAGACGTTCCTTCAGCGCGTCCTGCAGGCCGCGCTCGGCAGCGAGGTGCAGAAGCCGGTGCGCGTCGAACGTGCGGCCGGGGCGAATGCGATCGAAGCGAAAGTCCAGGCCGTCGGCCGCGGCGACTTCGGTCATCCGGTCGATCATCTTTTGGGCCTGATCGGCGGTGGTGCCGTACTTGCGGGCAAGGCGCTCGGGATACGGGACGCGTTCGTCGCGCACGGCTGGCGCCGACGGGTCGAGCTCGAACGCGCGCCAGACGACCTCGACCGCTTCCCGCTGCGGGAACTGCGCGAGCGCGGCCTCGAGCCGCCGCTTGCCGACATAGCACCAGGGGCAGACGATGTCGGACCAAACATCGATGCGGAGCTTCTTCATGGACGGCGTAGTGTAAGTCCTCCGCGCACGCTCGCCAGGCGTGGAGGCTACGTTGGCGGCGCTCGCACGAGAGTGACGAGGAGCGCGCCCCTAGCGCGCTCGCTTCGTTCTTGTCGTGCTTGGTTTGGCAGCGGCCCGCGCCGTTCGATCGAGGGCTCGCGCTTCGGGCACCGCCCGCTCGAGAATGGCCTCGAGCACCGCAAGATCGATGTCCGTAAAGCGTCCGAGATAGAGACACGACATGCCGACCTTGTGCTTTCCGAGCTTCGCCAGCAGAGGCTTGTGCTTCTTGATGCCCGCCATGAGGTAGACGGTGAGGTTCTGAGCGCGCGGAGAGAAGCCGACGAGGAACCAATCACCCTCCCGTCCGGATGCAGAGCGGTAGTGCATGTCGCCGAAGCCGATGATGCTCGTGCCCCACATCTTCGGCTTTTCACCGGTCGCCCGCTGCATCAGTCGGAGCAGCACGCGGGCGTCCTTCTGCTTCTCGGCATCCTTGATCGCCGCGATGAAATCGCTGACGCTCGCCTCGGTCTTCTTCGTCTTGGGCTCGGCCATTTCGCTGACGATAAGGCACGCCACGGACCTGAGCAATCGCCCATGATCCCGCGGTATGCATTCGATACCGGTGTCTTGATCGCTGCCGAGCGCGGCAAGGAGCGCGCCTCGCGCTTCTTGCCGCTCGTTGACGCTCGGGTCTCTTCAGGGCGTCGCTTTGGGTTCGGCTTTCGCCGGGGCCTTGTCGGCTTTCGGTGCGGCCTTGTCCGCCTTCGGCTCGGGCTTGCCTTTGTCACCCTCAGCCTTCGGTGCGCTCGCGATTTTCACCGGCGCCTTGACGAACTTGAGCGTCATGCGATCGCTTTCGCCGATGGCGACGTACTTGTCGCGATCCTTGTCCTTTTTGATGAGCGATGGCGGCAGCGTCCACACGCCGCCTTCGTAGTCTTTCGTGTCCTTCGGATTGGCGTTGATCTCGGACTTGCCGGCCAGCTTGAACCCGGCGGCCTCGACCTGCTCGATCAACCACTTCTCCGGCACGTAGCCTTTCTTGGAACTCTCGCTGGGGTTGGCGGCGGGCGGCGCGCGGTGCTGTTCGATGCCGAGGACGCCCTTTGGCTTGAGGGCGCGGTGGATCTCGGGAAGCCATGCGCTGAAGCTCCCGTTGTTGATGAGGCCATGCGCCTCGCGCATCAGGATGACGAGATCGACGGTCCCCTCTTGGGGAAGCTTCGGGGCCTTGTTGTCAACGACGACGGTCTCGACCTTGCCATAGGCTTCGGGAACGCCGTCGACGAAGCCTTTGAAGATTTGCCCGTAGAACGTGCTTCGCTGGTCGGCCGGCCCGTTCGGGTCATTGTTGGTCGCCATGTACTTGCCGCTTTTCGCGAGGGAGGGGGCGAGCAGCTCGGTGTACCAGCCCTCTCCGGGGCCGAAATCGAGAACGGTCATCGTCGGCTTGAAACCGAAGAACTCGAGCGTCTCCACCGGATGACGGTATTTGTCGCGCACCACGGCGTCGGGGCGGCGATGCTTTCCCTTCATGACCGCCTGAATGGCGGCCTTGCCCGAGGGGTACGCTTTCTCGCCGAGCGCCTTGACCTCGGCGCGCATCTCCGGCGTCCAGCGAGCCATCTCCGTTTTGCGATCGTTCTCCCACTCGGCACGATCATCTTGCAACCGCTTGGCCTGTTCCGCCTTTTTCAACTCTTCCGGCGTCGGCTCGGGCGCCTTGGGCGCCGGCTCGGGCTCGGCGACGACGGCCGGAGGCGGTGCGGGAGGAGGAGGAGGAGGGGCAGGAGGAGGAGGGGGCTCGCCGCCACACGCGGCGAGAACAGACAGCAAGAGAGCAGAGCAAAGAAGGTGTCGCTTCATGGCCCTGACGTACTCCTTTGTTCGCCCGGCGACAAACACCGCGTCGCGACGACCCCCAAAATGTTCTGCGCACCCGCGTTCGCCCGGCGGCCATGAGTTGCCCCCCCCCAGCGACCTGGAGGCACCGAGGCACGGATATCGTGCAGCGCCGTGTTGCCTTGCCTCCCGCGAGCTCGGCGTCGACATCGCCGGTGCGGGACCGTACGATACGCAGCGACTGCTGTTGGGGGAGGAGCCCGAAAGCTCGGGGGCGCGTCCATGAACACGAAACAGTATCTCGCCTACCAAGCCTTCGGCTCGGTCTTCGTCAACAGCGCGATCGGGCTGGGCTTCGCGTGGCCTCTACGTCACGAGGCGCACATCGATTCCTGGGGATACCCCAGCATGGCGTCCGACACCTTGATCAGCGGTTTTCTCTTGTCGGTGTTGACGATCGTCATCGGGAGTCTGTTCGTGCGGTTGGACGTGCGGCTCGGTCGCGTCGAACCGCTCGTCCAAACGAAACCATGGGCGTCGGCTCCGATCGGCGTTTGGAAACGCGCCGCGATTTTTGGACCCATCTTCGCGATCCCGTCGGTTCTGATCGCCCTCGCCGTTCTCGGCGCCATGGGTCAACCCCACCTCACCTTCGGCGCCTTCTTGCTGTTCAAGGTTGTTTTCACGGCCGTGCTGGGGATGGTGGTGACGCCATTCAACGCGCATGCGGTGCTCGCCGGCTACGGCAGTCAGCCTTGAGAACACCTCCCCTCTCCCAAGATCACAGCGGCGGGATCTCGAGCCTGCGTCGCAACTCTCCGAGCGGCATGTCGGCATGCGCAAAAATATCGAAGCCCGCTCCGAAGTCGACTCGGCAAGCCGCACCGCGTTCAACGGCACGTAGCACCGCCTTCACATCGAAGAAACCTCGTTGCCCTTTGGCGACGGGCGTGATGCGCAAGCCCAAGTGGAACTGGAGGACGCCGAAGAGGAGGAACAAGAAGCCGTCGTTGCGAGTGAATCCGGCTTGGAACGCAGCCTGCTGGATTTCTCCGTCAGGCTCCACGCCATAGCCCGAAAAAACGTGGCCCACGTCGTGGAAGACCATGGCCCCCACGCCGTACTTCTCGCCCGGAAACGCGAAACCGTTATCGACGATGTGGTCATAGAACGCGCGTCCGAAGGTCCCGGGCGCGCAGCCCTCGAGCGCACGATAGCGCCCCGCGAGCACCGGGTCTTCGCCGCCGATACCAACCAGCGAAAGCGCTAGCTTGAGAAACCCAGGAAAACCATCCACGCCTTGCGCGAAGCTGCGAATGCGCCGGACCATCTCGAAGCGAGCGGCCATGACGTGGCCGTGGCTCATGTCGTAGAGCACGCGCAGGCCCCGTTCCGGGATGTCGAGCGCGGTGGCGAGCGCTTGAACCGATTGCTGCGTGGCGTCGCTAGGATCACCCTCGACGAGCGCCATCACGATGGCAAGCTGAACCGCGCGCTTTCGCCGATGGGGATCGACCACCCCACGCGCGACTTCCTCGAAGGTGATAGGCAGGAGGCGATCCGGCTCCACGGACGCGCCGTGCATGAGCGCGACGCTTTGCACGAAGTCTCGTTCGGATTCGGTAAAGGCGTCATTGGCAACGGCGACGTTGCGGAGCGCGCGGAGGACGACGTCGAGCTCGGAAGGCGGGAAGACTTTGAGGTCCATGACCGCAGGGCAGTGCAGATGCCATGCCGCGCCGCCATACCCTAAAATCTCGCTGAATTGCGCGAGGTGAAGCGAAGTTGCACCGACCGCGGACATTGGTCTGCGTACAGGTGACCGCGCGCCGACAGACGGCTTGGCTCTCGCCAATCAGCCCAAAGACGGAAGGGTGAACGCCGAGCCGGACCGTATGATCGTACGGTGCTCGCGCCATCGGAACAGACTTGGCCGTCCGTTCTTTGGCTCGTGCGTCACGGGGAGAGCGCCGGCAACGTTGCCCGCGATGCGGCGGAGGCCGGAGGCCTGCCTCTCATCGAGCTGGCGCAGAGGGACGTCGATGTTCCGCTATCGGCTGCCGGCGAGCGTCAATCGCGGGCGCTCGGCCGGTGGTTTCGGCAAAATCCGAAGACGGAACAGCCGACCGTCATCTTCTCCTCCCCCTATGTTCGGGCGACGCAAACCGTCGCCCTCCTCGTCGAAGAAGCAAGGCTGGCGCGACCCGTCGTTCAGATCATCGACGAGCGGCTGCGCGAAAAGGAGTTCGGGCTCCTCGACCGACTGACGAAGGCAGGGATCGTGGCTCGCTTCTCGGCCGAAGCGAGCCGCCGCGCCGAGATCGGCAAATTCTATTATCGCCCGCCCGGAGGGGAAAGTTGGTGCGACGTCATCTTGCGGCTGCGGAGCGTGCTCGAGAACATTCAGCTGGAATATCGCCGCGAGCGGGTGCTCATCGTCGCGCATCAGGTCGTCGTCCTTTGTTTCCGGTACTTGCTCGAAAAAATGAACGAAGAGCAGATCTTGCGAATCGACGCCGAAAAAGACGTCGCCAACTGTTCGGTCACCGACTACCACTTCATTCGTAACGAGTCGGGCCGTGGCGAGATGGCGCTTCGCTCTTACAACTTCGTCGCGCCTCTCGAGGACGCGAGCGCGCCCGTCACGCGAGAGCCCGACGTTCCCGTTGCGGCGCGATGACGGCCGCCAGCATCCGCATTACCGCGAGTCTTCTTCGTCAATGGCCGTTGCCCGAGCCAGGTGCAGACGGCGGCAAAGAAGAACGGGGCTGCGCCCTCGTCGTTGGCGGCTCGCGAGAGACGCCGGGGGCTGCGCTCTTGGCCGCGATAGGTGTCCTCCGGGCCGGCGCAGGAAAGCTGCAGATCGCCACGAGCCGAGAGGTGGCCCCGGGGATGGCCCTCGCCGTTCCCGAGGCGCGGGTGATCGGACTCGGGAGCACGCGTCGCGGGGAAATCGCGACGGGCGCTTGCAAGGCCATTTTTCCGGAAGTCAAACGATGTGATGCGATGGTCGTGGGACCGGGAATGGCCGACGCCAGCGCTGTCGTCGACCTTCTCCATCGGGCAAAGCAGCGCGATGCGACGCTCGTGGTCGATGCGGGGGGTTTACGTTTTTTTTCCGGCCGACGCGTCCTACCCGCAGTTGGCCGAGGAAAGACGATCCTTACGCCCCATCCGGGTGAAATGGCCAACCTTTGGGGAGTCGAACGCAGCGAGGTGGTTCTACATCCACTCGAACTGGCCCGCGCCGCGGCGGCACGCATCGGCGCCATCGTCGTGTTGAAAGGCCCGTCTACGTACATCGTGGGGCCCGACGGTAAAGCCTTTCACAACACAGAAGGCAATATCGGACTGGGAACATCGGGGTCGGGCGACGTCTTGTCGGGGATCATCGCCGGTCTCGCCGCCCGTGGCGCCGATCCACTCCGGGCTGCAGCGTGGGGCGTCTATCTGCACGCCAAGGCTGGGGACGTTCTCGCGCGCAAAGGAGGGACGCTCGGATTTCTGGCGCGCGAGCTTCCAGCCGAAATTCCGGCGCTCATGGCCCGTTTGTCCGGGAACCCCCGGTCATGACGGCTCTCATCGTCGCCTAAGCTCCCAGCGCTCGTCTTGAACCGAATCCAGCCGCCACTCACGGATCTCGTCGTGCCGGCGAAGCGAACGGAGCTCCGGTTGAACGCGTCGGCCGCTCGATCGAGAGGACAGTGTGCGTGAACGCACGCGCGCGTCCGACGTTCGGTCGGTCGGGCCAATCGGCCCAGGAAACGCGGTGGCGCGTGCGCGCATGGTGATGCACGAATCAAGGCACCTCGACGACGCATAGGGCGCGAGCGATCGCAGGCTTCGGCAATGCCGGAGCCGAACGATCTGGCGAGCATCCTCTTTCACCTCTTCATCTCATCAAAGGACGGACCATGCGATCTTTCAATCAGCGGCATCTCTTTCTCTTGACCGCACTCTGCGGTTCGGTTGTGGCTTTTGCAGCTTGTGGCGATGACGACGATTCCGGCACGGTCGGCGCCGGCGGTGCTGCCGGTAAGGGCGGCTCCGGAACTGGAGGAACTGCAGGAAGAGGCGGAGGTACAGCGGGCACCGCGGGTAAGGGCGGCACGGGCGGAGCCTTGGATGCCGGTGCCGATGCACGCGGTGGCGCGGGTGGAAGCGCCGGGAGTGCCGGCAAAGGCGGCGGCGCGGGGACCGCGGGTGCCGGTGGCAAAGGGGGCAGTGCGGGAGCGGGTGGTGCGGGCGCCGGTGGAGCGGCCGGCAAGGACGGCGGCGCGGGCTCGTCAGGCGACGGCGGCGTGATCGACGCTTCGACGGATGGGGACGGCTCGACAGTGGTGGCCAACCTTCGCGTCGCGCATCTTTCTCCCGGTGCTCCGGCAGTCGACTTCTGCCTCGCCACGCACGGAACGACCGTGTTTACGGGGCCGATCCTCTCCGGGCAGGGGGTGCTGACCGGTCTTCTCTATGCGGCTGTCACGAAATACCAAACGGTGACCGCTGGACAGTACGATGTCAGGCTCGTCCCGGCTGGCGCCACCAGCTGCGCGACGTCGCTGGGCGGCCTCCCCGATCAGACGAACGTTCCCGCGATTCCCGCAGGCGGCGCGATGACCCTCGCTGCCGTCGGGGAGCTTTCCCCCGGGGACGGGGGCGGGCAGCCCTTCGCTCTCAAGGCTTTCGTCGACGATACGTCGGTCTCGACCGGCAACGCGAAGCTTCGCTTCGTGCACGCGTCATCGGGCACGCCGTCGGTCGACGTGGGAACGGGTGGAGGTGTTCTGCTGAGCCCCTTGTTCAATGACGTTGCCTTCGGCACCGCGGCGAGCGCTACCAACGGCTACATCGAGACACCCCCGCTCGCCAATGTCGAGATCAGTGCGCGCGTGCACGGGACGACCAGCGACGTTCTCTCCATGCCGAACACCGAGCTCGCGTCAGGCGCCATCGCGACGGCGTTTGCCATCGGAAAGACGGGGAACCTGACGACGCCGCTCAGGGTCCTTCTCTGCTTGGATAACGGCGCTTCGGTGGGCGCGCTCACGGTGTGCACCGTCCTCGGCGAAACGCCGAAGCGCGCCCACGTTCGCGTGGCGCACCTCTCGCCGGATGTCCCGGCCATCGACGTATGCCTGGCGCCGACGGGTTCGGCATTCGCGGGCGCGGGCATTCTGCGCCGTCTCAACGTAACGGCGGGCCTCGCCTACCCTCAGGTCACGACCTACCTCGACGTGCCGCTGGCGTCCTATAGCGTTCGTCTCGTCGCAGCGACGGCAACCGATTGCAACACGGCCGCCGTCCCGGACACGCCCAACGTCGTCGTCGTGGACAATCTCTACGCGACCATCGGCGCCCTCGGCGATCTCACCGTGCCGCCGCTCCCTGAGGCTGGAGTACCCGATGCTGGAACGGCTGATGGTGGAACGGCTGACGGTGGAACGATCCCCACGAGCTTCGGGCTCAAGGTGTTCGTCGACGACAGAGACGCGCCTCTTCCCGCCGGGAATATCAACCTCCGCTTCATCCACGCTTCGCCGGGTACGGCGGCCGTGGACGTCGGTCTCGGAAGCGGCGGCACATTCATCCCGCTCTTCATCAACGTCCCCTTCCGTAACTTTGGGCTGGGCGTTGGTATCGACGCGAACGGCTATCTTTCGGCGGCACCGCTCGCCGCGCAGACCCTCTCTGCCCGACTCTCGGGCGGCACGACCGACGCCCTCGTCGTTCCCAACGTCACCATCACCGCCGGCTCGCTCGCCACTGCGTTTGCCATTGGCAAAGTCGGCGATACCAGCCACCCGCTCAAGGTTCTCATGTGCATGGACAGTAGCCCGGCGACGGGCGTGCTGACGCCGTGCACCGTCGTCCCGTAGATCCCGCGACCCGCGCGCGCCAAGGCCGGCCATCGAGGCCGCCTTGGCCGCCCGCGGTACGACGGGCGGGCATGCTGATCGTCTGGCTCTCGAGACCCGACTTCCACGGCGCGCGCTGGCGCAATTGGCCATGGCCCCTGGTTGCGCCACGCAACCAGGGGCCCGCCAAACTTCATTTCATATCGGGAGTCCTTTGGGTGGGACTCCGTGCTTCTTACCGCTGCGGCGCGCTCGAAGGGGGACTGTTCGCGTCATTGGCCGTGGCTCCAGGAACGCCGCCCGGCGGACGCTCGCCGGCCTTGACGACGATCTCGACGCGCCGGTTGTTGGCTCGTCCCTCCGCCGTCGCGTTGTCGGCGATGGGCTGGTCCTTGCCGTGACCCTCGGCAACGATGTTCGCCGCGGGGATACCCTTCGATACCAAGAACGATCGCACTGCCTCGGCCCTCTTTGCCGACAGATCGTTGTTCAGTTGGTCGGACCCACGCGAGTCCGTGTACCCCTCGACCGTGAGCTTGGCGTTGGGATCTTTGGCTAGGACGGTGGCGACGTCGCTCAACTTACTCTTGGCCGTCCCGAGGAGATCGGACTTGCCGCTCGCGAAGAGAACACCTCCCGGGAGCGTCACGATGACGCCGCGGCTATCCGCGCGAACCGCGGCAATGCGCTCGAGCGCGGCCCGCGTGTCGGCGGCCCGCCGCTCCGCCTCTCCGCGCGCCTGCCGTTCGGCGTCGAGCTCTTGTCGCTGAGCGGCCAGCTGTGCCGTGGCGCTGCCCAGCTGATTGCGCATCTGTTCCTGCGTACGCGCATTGGCCATTTGGTTTCGCTGCTTTGCATCCGCTGCTTGCTTGGCGAGCTGTGAAATATCTGCCTGCACTTCGGCGAGCTCGGCCTTGCGTACCGCCACGTACGCCCGGTCGCGCGCCTTGTCAGAGTCTCCTTCGTCGTCGAAGGTCTTTTCCGCCACCGAGAGTGCCTGCTCCGCAACGTGGAGTTGCGCTGGATTTTCGCGCGCCGCCGGTCCGGAAGACGCACGCTGGTAGGCCGCACGCGCGTCGGTCAATTCTCGGGGGACCGAGCTCGCGCACCCCCCGCAAGCGAGTAAACCAAGAATGAATGCATGTCGGGAATTCATGTCGTACTCCTTCTGACGTCGTGATCGTGTTGAGCCTTCATCGTCATCGTTGGCTCGGGCTGGATGGGTTGGCCTCGGTCGCTTGTGCTGCTTGCGCACGGGCCGCGTTTTGCCGGGCGATTGCCATGGCGAGGGTCGCGTCGTTGTACGCTCGCAGCGTCATATAGTCCGCCCGTTCATTGTTGCCGTCTTCGATGAGGGCCTTGGCCTGTGCCGTTTGTTCCTCGGCGAGTTTCAAATAGAGCTGAGCCTTGGGCACGCTCGCTGCGCCCGTCTCTTGCGCGGCGCGAACCGCCGCCATCGAACTTGCCAGATGCTCCGTGGGGGCGGGATAGCTTGCCCCGCATCCGACCGACGCGACCACAGTGATCGCGCCTACCCAATAAAGTGTGTTCTTTTTCATGTGTCCTCCGTGGGACGAACAGTACGCAAGTGATGTGCCTCGGCGTCCCTTCCCAAAGATCGCGGACTCATTTGGGCCGCGCGTCGCCCGGTGGTCGTCGATTTGCATTCCACATTGCGAACACACAACGCGCGCTCGCAACAACGCGAGTACGCAGAAAGACCAACGCCCATGTCCACAAAGAATCTTGCTTCCGTTTTCGTCCTTCTCTTGGCGAGCGTAACGTCGGTCGCCAACGCCCAGCAGCAGCCCGGAACCAACGTGCCTACGCCGCGGCCCGCACCCGCCGCCGCGACGGACGCACCGACCGCGGCTCCGGCTCCTGCCATCTCCCCGCTGCCCGTTGTCTCCGATCCCAACGAGCCGGTCATCGATGCCACCACGACGCGCAGCACGTACCCGAATCGACCGCTGATGGTAACGGGGCTCGTCGTCTTCGCAGGTTCGTACGGCGCATCTGCGATCATCGGCGGGATGGCCGATCGAGAGGACGACAAGAAGCTAGTCTATCCGGTCGCAGGCCCCTGGATGGATCTGGCAAACCGGGATTGTGTCGCCAACACGTGCTCCAACGAGGACCTCAATAAAGGGCTTCTGATTGCCGATGGCGTCGTGCAAGGCCTGGGCGCGCTCGGTGTCCTCATGAGCTTCGTCTTGCCGGAGAAATCGACCCGCCGGTGGTATCTCATCGGCCAGGAGGGCACACACATCACGCCGATGAAGATGGGATATGCCGGATTTGGCGTGGGGGCATCCGGCCAATTCTGACCGGATGGGCTCGGCGCGTGCGCAGGACCGATACGGTTGCGCCGGAACTAGTCACTCACTATGCCTAATTGCCGGCCCATCCTACTCACGCGCGAAAGCGCCTGCGCACGCGCGAACCAGCGAGCCCGGATGCACGCGAATGCAAAAAAGCCGACGTCGCTCCCACCCATCCTATCTCGATGACCTTGATCGTGGCTGATTCGGCCGAGCACGTGGTCGAGTCAGCCACTCTCATTTTGGCGTCGCTCCAGCGCCCGTCTCACGCGTCGGCTCGACGCGCCAGACCATTTCATTGGCTGGCGCGCCTCGTCGACGAGCGCGCCCGAACGGTCACGGCATTCCGGTGAGCTCCTTCTCCAGTTTCACGACCTTGTTGTAAACGCCCATGATGAGCAGCGTCGGCGCCCACTGGCCGACGAAGTTGGCGAGCCCCGAACGACGGCCGCCCATCCAACGCCCACCGAAGCGCGTCTTCTCGGTGAGCATGATGACCGCTGATGCGGCCATCGAACCGATGGCGAGCGCCAAGAAGATGCCCGACGGAGCGCGCGACGTCCGCCTTTCGATCGCGCGCGTCGCCTTCCCTTCTTCCCCTCGATCTCCACTCCGACCAGCTTCCAACGTGCTTGTATTCAGATCCATTTTCAACCTCCAGATTGGCTCGACGGCCATCCTTGTCTGTTTCATTCATCCGCATAGCGGATGGGGATGTCTTAGCGACATGCAAAGCATTCGACACCGAGCTTGCGACGGATGGACCACCCTATCGGGCGCCTGGTCACACTTTAGTCGGCCCCGTTGAGTCGAACGGCTTGCCGCTCGACGATTCTCCGGATGACTAAAGCCGGAGTCCAACGGAGCGGACGCGGCGGTGCGTTCTCGTACGAATCAAAAAGAGTTGCGGTAGCTCCATTCGCCACCTCTGACAGCAGCAGCCGGCGAGAGCGCCAATGCTTTCGCCGGCTGGGGACCTTTGTCTGTTCGTCTATGTCGGAATGGGCATGGGCATCGATGCGATTCAAGCCGCGGATTTGGCCACGTCGGCCGAAGTCTTGCTGAAGCCCTTGGGCACCGCGGCCTCGAATCCGGCCGCCAATACCTCTTCGAACCGCTCTTTCATCTGCTCGCCTAGCTCAGCGAGTCTTTCCTTGCCCAGGGCCTTTTCGACTTCGGGAAACAGGTCTCCCTCTTCTTCCTCGACGTGGTGCTCGATGAGTTCCTTGGCAGCGGTAACCCGAGCGGGAAACGATTCGTCGTTCAACTCCGTGGCCATGAGGCGCTTGATCGCCAGCTCGGCCAACGAATGCTCCTCGTACGCCTCGAGTATGAGATCTTCATCGACCTCGCGAACGGCGGGGTAGAAAATCTCCTGCTCGATGGCCATGTGAGCCGCGAGATCGTTGGCAAGCTCGCGCAGAAGCTCGAGCGACGCGGTTCGCTTGCTTTCCAGTTTTTTGAAGGCGGCTTCGACCTTGCGGTGCTGTTTTTCGAGCAACTCGGTAGCCAGAAGCGGACGGCTTTTCATGGTAGATAACTCCTTTGTTGGAGGGGCACGGTCCGGCGCGCCAATGTGTGAGGGTGCTGCGACGAGCCAACGACCGTGGACCGGGTCCATTGCAACTAAGGTGCCCGATACAAAAGCTCACACCGTGCGCAATGCGCTCAGCGCTCACCGTTGAAGCGACAGTCTTGGCGGGTGGCGTTCGTCTCGGCTCCGAGCCAACGGCGGATAGGCGTCGCCATCGCACGTTGCTAATGCCACCACAGGCGCGGGCGCAAGACGCGGGAACCGAATGATGAACTGTCCAGTTTGCTCGAGCGATGCGGGCCTTGCCTTACGGCACGCACTCGCCGACGGACCGATCGTGATCTCGTTCCTGGCGACCATTCTCCCGTTCGCCTTGCTTGCTATTGTCGTTGCGTGGGCTCGGTCCTCGATGCTCACCACGACCAGAGGTCACGATGGTAGCTACGCCCGCAGCAGCGAGCACGGACCAGATGAACCAGCCTGATACCGCGGATCCTTCGACCGCGCGCCGAGTCGCGACAGCCGGAGCAACCATCGGCATCGGCATGGGCGGCTTCGTGGACGGCATTCTCTTCCATCAAATCCTACAGACCCACAGCATGCTCTCGGCGCGTATTGGGCGCGCCAGCATCGTGGCGCTCGAAGTCAATATGTTCTGGGACGGGCTCTTTCATGCACTCACCTGGACCGTAACCGCCCTGGGCATCGCCATGCTCTGGCGTGCAGGTGCGCACGCCAGACGCTTTCCTCCTCCCGCGACGTTTGTGGGAGCGCTTCTCCTCGGCTGGGGAGCGTTCAATCTCGTAGAGGGCGTTATCGATCACCACCTGCTGAGCGTGCATCACGTCATCGAGAATGCCGATCATCTGGGTCCGGACCTGCTGTTTCTCGCGTCGGGGGTGCTCTTGGCCGGGCTCGGTTGGTTCATAGCGCGTCCACACATTCCGTGGGCAGCCCCCAAGGGCCGCGCTTGAACGCCATTCAACTAGGACCGGCCGATCCCAGCCGAGGATACCCGCGACCGATGCTGCAACGGGACAGCTGGGCAACGCTCAATGGCCCGTGGTTGTTCGCATTCGATCGGGACGGCTCGTGGACGCAGCCCATTCAGGTTGTGTGGGACGAGCGCAAGATCTGCGTGCCCTTCGCGCCGGAAACGACGGCAAGCGGCATCCACGACATCGGCTTCTATGCTGTCTGCTGGTACCAGCGGTCGTCGTTCCACCGCGTCTCGAGGATCACGAGCATCTCATCCTGCATTTCGGCGCCGTCGACTACGAAGCCAGCGTGTGGATCGATGATGCGCTCGTGGCCGAGCACCACGGCGGCTATACGCCTTTCGAGGTCGACATCACCGGCTTGCTCAAGCCCGGACAGACGCACCTCATCTCCGTGCGGGCCTATGACGATCCGCACGATCTCGCCAAACCTCGCGGCAAGCAGGACTGGCAGCTCGAGCCGCACTCGATCTGGTACCGGCGCACGACTGGCATTTGGCAGACAGTCTGGGTTGAAGTCGTGCCGGCTACCCGCATTGCGCTCTTGCGGTGCGAACCATCACTGGAGCGCTGGGAAATCGATATCGAGGCGGAGCTTCGGGGACCTGCCGTTGCCGGCGCGACCTTGGAGGTCACGCTCACCTCCGGCGACACGGTTTTGGCGAAAGATATTTACGCTTGCATCGGGGGCTCCGCCAATCGCGCGATTCGATTTTCCGATCCTGGTATCGATGATTCCCGCAACGACCTCCTTTGGAACCCGGCGCACCCGCGTCTCATCGACGTCAACGTGTCCCTGCGCGATGCCGCGGGAACGGTCATCGACGCGGTCCGGAGCTACACCGCGCTTCGCGCGGTCAGCGTCGAAGGCGACAGGTTCTTACTGAACGGCCGCCCTTACTTCCTGCGCATGGTGCTCGACCAAGGGTATTGGCCGGCAACCGGGATGACCCCGCCCCATGACGCCGCCATCCGCACCGATGTGGAACTCGCGAAGGCAATGGGATTCAAATGCGGTTCGAAAGCACCAGAAAATCGAGGATCCCCGATATCTATATTGGGCGGACACACTCGGCCTACTGGTTTGGGAGGAAATGCCGAGTGCCTACCGCTTCACCAAGCGATCCGTGGAACGGTTGACCAAAGAATGGATCAACGTCATCGAACGCGACCGCTCTCATCCGTGCATCGTGGCGTGGGTTCCCATCAACGAATCGTGGGGCGTACCCAACCTCCCGCGCAGCCCCTCCGAGCGCGACTATGTGCGCGCCCTCTACCATCTGACGAAAACGTGGGATCCGTCGCGGCCCGTCATCGGGAACGACGGTTGGGAAAGCGTGGCCACCGACATCATCGGCATCCACGACTACGACGACGACCCAACGCGTATCGCGCGGCGGTACCACGCCGACGAGGTGCTGCCACGGCTGTTCCGGCGCGAAAGACCAGCGGGACGACTACTGATTCTCGAAGGACAGAAGTCGGATCTACCGCTCGTGCTGAGCGAGTTCGGTGGGATCGCGCTGGGCAACACGGAACACACGTGGGGTTATTCGCGTTGCGCAAACGCGGATGAGCTCGGAGTTCGCTATGCACAGCTACTCGAGGTGGTCCGCTCGCTCGGGCTACTTTGCGGCTTTTGCTACACGCAGTTTGCCGACGCGTACCAAGAAGCCAACGGCCTTCTTTATGCGGATCGCACGCCGAAGCTGCCGATCGCGTTCATCTCCGCAGCGACCCGCGGGCCTCGTACTTGGCCGCTCTTTTTGCAGGAGGGCATGCCGGGACCCGAGAGTCCTTCGGCGGATGAATAGCCCTCGTTTCGCAGAGGCGCTTCTGTCGTTCTACGGTCTCCGTCGTATTCGGCCGGAGCGGCACTGTACGTAACCTGCAACCGCATCGTGGAACGAATCTTGAACTAGTGCGCCTCAAGAGTGTGATGCCAAGGCTCAGCCCTCGATGCTTCGCGCTCTGCCCAAGGAAAAAATGCCTCAACACGCGCTCGCCCACCTCGTCTGCCTTTCCCACCTTCGTTGGAATTTCGTGTTTCAACGGCCTCAACATCTCATGACGAGATGGGCAAAGCACGCCCGCGTCTTTTATGTAGAGGAACCGCTCGAGCATGAAGGCGACGGCTCCGCATGCCTAGAAATCAGGCGCATCGACGACCGGCTGTCCGTAGTGGTACCTCGCATTCCCCGAGGCAGTGCGCCGGCGATGGTGCGCCGCGCCCAGTCCCAGCTCTTGGAGTGCCTAGTCCGTGACGAGGGAATGAATGATTTCATTCTCTGGTACTACACGCCGATGGCGATGCCGATTGCGCACCGATTGCAACCGCGCGCTGTCGTCTATGACTGTATGGACCAACTCGCGGCGTTCCGGGGCGCTCCGTCGGAGCTCACGCTTCTCGAACACCAACTTTTGCGTCAAGCGGACGTCGTGATGGCCGGCGGTCACAGCCTATGGCGCGCCAAACAAAAGACCCGCCACGACGTGCATCTTTTCCCTAGCAGCGTCGACGCGGCGCATTTCGGCAAGGCGCGCCTTCCCCAGGCCGATCCCGACGACCAAAAGGACATTCCTCGCTTGCGCCTGGGCTTTTTCGGGGTGATCGACGAGCGCATGGACCTCGCCCTGTTGGCGGGCGTAGCGGCCCTTCGCCCCGATTGGCACATCGTCATGGTGGGCCCCGTCGTGAAGATCGACGAGGGGACGCTGCCCCGAGCCTCCAACATTCATTATCTGGGACAGAAGACGTACGCGGAGCTGCCGCGCTATATCGCCGGGTGGGACGCCGCAATTCTGCCCTTTGCACGCAACGAAGCGACCCGTTTCATAAGTCCGACGAAAACGCCAGAGTATCTGGCTGCCGGCCGTCCCGTCGTTTCCACGGCGATCGCGGACGTGGTGGAGCCCTATGGTCGGCTCGGACTCGTTCACATCGCCGATTCGCCGCTCGACTTCACGCTCGGGGTCGAAAGGGCACTTGCGCGAGATCCCTTCCAGCGCCGAGCCGAGGCGGATGTGTTCTTGGCCGCCAATTGTTGGGACGCGACCTTCTCCAAGATGGCCAGCCTGGTCGACGCCGCCGCGCGCGCCGCGTATCGACCGCACTCCGCTCGACCCGCTATCTCCCAGATGGCGGCGCCTTCCCCCTCCCCGCTCCGAGACGCCGGCTGATGTTCGACTACTTGATCGTCGGCGCTGGATTCGCAGGGTGTACATTGGCCGAACGCCTGGCGGAGGGTAGCGGCAATCGCGTACTGCTCATCGACAAGCGACGTCACATCGGCGGCAACGCCTACGATTGTCACGACGATGCAGGAATCCTGATTCACAAGTACGGGCCCCACATCTTTCATACCAACTCCGCGGCGATCTTCGAATACCTCAGCCGCTTCACTTCGTGGCGCCCTTACCAGCATCGTGTCGTCGCGGCGGTCGACGGCCAACTCGTCCCCATACCCATCAATCTCGATACCGTCAACCGCATCTATGGGCTGAATCTGACGGCGATGCAACTTCCAGCGTTCTTCGAGGGGCTCGCCGAACCGGTGAATCCCGTGCTTACCTCGGAGGACGTCATCGTCAGCAAGGTGGGACGAGATCTGTACGACAAGTTCTTCCGCAACTACACTCGCAAACAGTGGGGGCTCGATCCCTCGGAGTTGGACGCGACCGTGACCGCGCGCGTGCCGGTGCGCCACAACCGGGACGATCGCTACTTCGCAGACACGTATCAGGCGATGCCGCTCCATGGGTACTCTCGAATGTTCGAGCGCATTATCGCCAGTCCCAACATCAAGTTGATGTTGAATACGAGCTATCGGGAGGTCCACGGCATGATCGACTACCGCGAAATGATCTTCACGGGCCCCGTCGACGAATTTTTCGACTATCGATATGGAAAACTCGAATACCGATCCATTGATTTCCAGTTCGAAACACACGACAGGCCCATGTTTCAACCAGCTCCCGTGGTCAATTTTCCGAACGACTATGCCTATACGCGGTGTACGGAATTCAAATACTTGACCGGGCAAGAACATGCCAAGACGACCATCGTCTATGAATATCCGAAAGGAGCCGGAGATCCCTATTACCCTGTACCTCGTCGCGGGAACGCCGAGCTGTATGGCAAGTACGAGCGTCTGGCTTCCGCCACGCCGCAGCTGCACTTCGCGGGACGCCTCGGCACTTACAAATATTACAACATGGATCAAGTGGTTGCGCAGGCCCTGAAACTCTACGACAAGCTCGCCCGTCATGAACAGGCCCTTCGTGCCGGATGAGCTTCGTCGCCTGGCGAATCGCGACGAGAGCGTCGAGCTCTGGGGCGGGGTGGAATGCACGCGCAATCGCGTCGGCGGTCGATACTTCGACCAGATCGCGTCCACTGGGCACGCGACACGGTCGGGCGATTTGCAGCGCTTCGCCGACCTCGGGCTACGTACCCTGCGTTATCCGGTGCTGTGGGAGAGCGTCGCGCCACATGGCGTGCAGACCGCCGATTGGCGTCAGACCGATGACCGGCTCGGCGAAATGCGGAAGCTCGACATTCAGCCAATTGTCGGCTTGATCCATCACGGAAGCGGGCCGCCGAGCACCTCGTTGCTGGACCCGGCCTTCCCCAGGCAGCTGGCCGAGTTCGGGCGCGCGGTCGCCGAGCGTTACCCGTGGCTCCGATCGTTTACACCGGTGAACGAGCCGATCACGACTGCCCGATTCAGCGGCCTCTACGGACATTGGTATCCGCATCGCCGCGACGACGCCGCTTTCACGCGCATGGCGATCCATCAATGTCGCGCCGTCGTCCTCACGATGCGAGCCATCCGCGAATCCATCCCCGACGCGCAGTTGGTTCATATCGACGACGGGGGCCACACCTATGGAACCCCGCCCCTTAAGGACCAAGTCGAGTTCGAGAACCATCGTCGCTGGCTCGGTTTCGATCTCGTCGATGGACGGGTCGTCCCCGGCCATCCTCTCTGGCAATATCTCGTGTCCAGTGGCGCCGCGGTGGCAGAGCTAGAGGAATTCTCTCGTCATCCTTGCCGTCCCGACATCGTGGGGCTCAACTATTACGCGACCAGCGATCGCTTTCTCGATCATCAGCTGGACCGCTATCCCCCATCGACGTGGGGAGGAAACGGTCGGATGCGCTACGCCGACATCGACGCTGTGCGGGTGCGCCCCGAAGGAATCTACGGGCAGTGCGCGCTCATTCTCGAGGCTTGGCACCGCTACCATCTGCCGATCGCGCTCACCGAAGTACATTTGGGATGCACCCGCGAGGAGCAGCTCCGCTGGTTCATCGAGGCCTGGCATTCGGCCCACAGGGCGCGACGCTTCGGCGCCGACGTGCGGGGAGTCACGGCCTGGGCCATGCTCGGCTCGATGGACTGGGACAGCCTCGTCACGCGCGCCGCGCGACACTACGAACCAGGCGCGTTCGACATACGGGCTCCCTCGCCACGTCTTACCGCCATCGGTTCTGCAATGCGGGACTTGGCCGCCAACAGATCCTATCAGCACGCCGCGCTTCAAACGCCGGGCTGGTGGCGCCGCTCGACCCGCTTCTTGCGAGGCGCCCAGCAGCTCACCGGCAACGCTTCTACGGAGTCGCACTCCGGCGCGGCTCCCCTCCTCATCTGTGGGGCCGGCGGAACGCTTGGACGCGCGTTCAGTCGCGCTTGCGCACCCCGAGGGCTCGAGTACCGTCTTCTCGGCCGATCGGACATGGACATCGCCCGGCCGGGATCGGTCCGCTCAGCGCTCGAGCGTTTTCGACCGTGGGGTATCATCAATGCGGCGGGCTATGTGCGGGTCGACGACGGGGAGCGCGAGATCGACAGATGCTTTCGGGAGAACTGCATCGGTCCCGCTACTCTTGCCTCCCTGTGCTCGCGCCACGGTGCTCGCCTCTTGACGTTTTCGAGCGACCTCGTTTTCGATGGCGCCAAGCGCTCACCCTATTTGGAAAGTGACCTCGTTGCGCCGCTATCGGCTTATGGACGGGCAAAAGCGGAAGCTGAACAGCGCGTACTTGCCACCATGCCCGCTGCGATGGTCGTGCGGACCAGCGCCTTCTTCGGCCCGTGGGACGAGCACAACTTCGTCACTGTCGCGCTCGCCGCGTTGCAGTCGGGCAGAGTGTTCGCCGCAGCCGCCGACGGCTACGTCTCGCCAACCTATGTTCCCGATTTGGTGCGGACGGCTTTGGATCTGCTGATCGACGGAGAATCCGGGATCTGGCATCTGGCCAACCAGGGTAGCGTCACGTGGGCCAGTCTCGCGCAAAAAGCGGCCTCTCTGGCCGGACTGGACGGCGCGCTCATTCGGCCTTGTCGCTCCTCGGCATTGAAGTTGGCCGCACGGAGGCCCGCTTATTGCGTGCTCGGCAGCGAGCGCTCGAGCATCATGCCAACACTGGAGGACGCCCTGCTGCGCTATTTCGCAGAGCGCCCGGATTTCGTCACGGAGTCGTCCTCGTCACGCCGCCGCGCGCCCGCCGAGCTTCGCTAGCGCAGTCGCCCGAGCAGTAGACCGAACCGCTAGCCTCCCTTCCATATCGCCGCAGACCGTGCCGGCCGCAGTCCGCCAGCGAGCGAGTTAGCAGCGGTCGTGCCCATCAACTCGCCACGGTGGTTGCATGGGACAATCGATCCGGGCGCTCATCGTCATTCACTAGTCGATGTCGCAACGCGTGATGATGCCTCCCGGCGAAGCGGACGAAGGGTCCATTGGCACTGCCGCCGCGGAGTGCGATGAAGACTCCACACTTCGGAAGTTTGGAGGAAGCTCACCCATGGCACTCGACATCATGAAAGAGCGCGGCACCGCGCTCAACAAGCAACAATTCACCTGGAAGGAACTGGTACAAGTTCCTTATTCCAAGCTGGACGACGATGCATTCACTAGGGTACGCGTTATTTTGATGAACGGCATTGAAGCAGAGTCTCTTCGCTTCAAGCACATGTGTGCGCGGTTCAATCCCCACCTGCAGGTGCCCCTCGCGCAAATTCGTCGCGCGGAGCAGCACCAGCAAACAATGGTCAACTGGCTGAACCCACCCGACCAGAGTCCTCTCGAAACGACAATCGGCTTCGAGCAGGTTGCCATCGAATTGACCGCCTTCCTGGCACAGAACGAACCCGATCCGTACCTCAAGCAGGTGATGGATTTCGGTCTGCTCGAAGACTTCGACCATATGTACCGGTATGCCGCACTGATGGATCGCGTCGAAGGCCGCGATGCCAACACGCTGCTCCAATGCTATACCGATATCCTGCCGGGTCGCCCTACTAGCGTCGAGCACCGGGCGCCCGAGGATGACCTTCGCGTCAATTACGAGAAGGCAACCGCCTCCCCGATCTCCAAGCTCAACGCGGTGATCCTCGTGGCTGCCGAAACGCAGACGCACGACTATTACATGACTGTCGGACCGATGTTTGCGGACCCCACCGCACGTCAGCTGTATGCAGAAATTGCATCCATTGAAGAACAGCACGTCACGCAGTACGAGTCGCTGTCGGATCCCAAGGAGACGTGGCTCGAGAAGTGGATGATGCTGGAGTTGATGGAGGTGTACACCTATTTTTCGTGCGCCAAGCAAGAGTCGAATCCGCGTATCAAGAAAATATGGGAGCGGTTCGTCGATTACGAGCTAGGGCATTTGCACGTCGCCATGGATCTTTTCCGGCGGCATGAGAATCGTGATCCCGCCGAGGTCCTGCCTGCGTCGCTGCCGGAGCCCATCGACTTTTCGAGTCAACGTAAGTACGTACGGGAGACGTTGGCGGAGCAAGTCGACTTCCGAGCGAACGGCAGGCAGATTGTTACGCTGCAGGAAGATTCGCAACTCTCGATCGCCTATCGCCAGCGGATGAATCGGGAAGGCTCGCCGTCCGAGCGCGTTGCCGCCGGATATCAATGGCGGCCCGGGACAGAGCTCGCCCCCAAAGGCAACGGGCACGGCCATTCGACCAGGCAGGTGTCGCCATGATGAAGAATCAAGTGGAAATAGGAAAAAACCGTACGGGGATCGCGTTGTCCCCTATCGACAGTCAACTCCTGATTCAGGGTGCAGAGGCGGCGCCACCGAGTATGCCTGGCAACGAAAGTGCAATCAACGAGGCCCGTACCGCCTATGCGGCCGACGGGGCTCCGATCGGCACGATGCCTCCCCCGGTCACCATCCGGGGCATTGCGGTTGGTTTGGTCGACGCCGCGAAAGGGAAGAACGCCAACGTCTTTCTCGACAAACTCGGAGAACGTCTCGCATTCGAGCGGACAGGGACGCGGCTGTACGACGCGGTGCTCAGTAAGTTCGACGCATCGGAGCCGCTGCCTGCCGGTCCCGCACGTGCTGAACTGGAGCAGATCAAGGCGGAAGAAGCGGTACACTTCGAAATGCTTCGTGAGGTGATGGTGTCAATGGGCGGGGATCCCACGGCGCTGACGCCGTCCGCTGACGTCGCGGCTGTCAATTCCATGGGCCTGCTTCAGGTTTTAGGCGATCCACGCATGAACCTGAAACAGTCGCTCGAGGCGATTTTGGTGGCGGAGCTCGTCGACAACGACGGCTGGGAAACTCTGATTGAGCTGGCGCGCACCGAGGCCAACGCTTCTGTCGTTCGCCGGTTCGAACAAGCTCTCGCTGAAGAGCAGGTGCACCTGAGCAATGTCCGCCGCTGGGTACGTGCCGCTACCGTGCAACGAGAGGGCAGCGCAACTGCGCGCTGACGAGGTGGACGACGCCGGCCGAGTGGGTACACAACCCGCTCGGCCGGTTCGCCCCCGGCGAACATCACGGCTGAACGCCTGAGGCGAGGATCGTCGGCATCGGGATTTCGAACCCGCCGCCGCTTTCTGGTACGGCGCCATCCCAGCTCGGATCGCGTCGCGGATTTTTGTCGTGGCCTCCGTTGTTTGTGCGCGAAGGAGTGCACGGGTACACCCTTTCGGCGCCCTGGTCACCCTTGGTCGGCCCCGACGTCACGGTGGCCAAGCTCGGTACCGCCTCTTACAGCGCATGCGGCACGAGCTGGTCGCCAACAGGGACTGGTATCGATCGCCGATGTTCAATGACCACTATCGACCGGTCGGGCTCGATCACTATCTTGTTTCGCATCGCTACGTGCCGGAGCACCGGCTGGTTCACTACATCAAGCTGTTCAAAGACGGTCGATGGGCGCGCTTCACCCACCGCAAAGCGCGGATTGTCCATTTTCTTCACCGCGAGCTCGGCGCGGCATGGAGCGAGGTCAGCCGAATCGCACTGCCGCGGCGGCTCTTGGAGACGCTTTCCTGGCTGCAGGCAGGGTGCAGCGAGAAGGAAGTCGCGGACCGACTCGGGCTCGCTCCGCACACCGTGCACACCTATTGTAAGCAGCTTCACAGGAATTCGGCGCACGCAGCCGCGGCGAGCTCCTCGCTCGCACCAAAAGTCTGCCCCGCGCGCCGTGGCTCTTGCTCGAAGCGCCCGGGACGAGTGACTTGCCATGACAGGACAGTCTTATGTTCTCAGGGCATCGGCCAATCGAGGGCGGGACACGAAAACGTCGTTCCCTCGGCGAATGCGAGACCGAAGTCGCTTTCCAAGACGGAAAGAAGCTCCTCGGGCGTCCCGAGCGTACGCGTCTCGATCCCATCACGCCGGCGGATGGTGAGCTCCCTATTGAGAATCGTCTTGCGACCTCCGTCGGCGACCGCCCGCGCCACCACGAGCCGGCTCTTGAAATGCGATTGCGGGTGCGTGCTCGTAAACCAATTGCCGAGCTCGCGATCGATGAGAGGCATTTCTTCCAGCGTGAATTCGCAGAGATCGTGCCACTCGTCCGCCAGGCGCACTTGATGAAAGAGCCGCGCCCCCTCGCGCACGATGCGCCTTGGCTCGTGCGGCGTCGATTGCTCCTCCATGCTGTCGAGACGGATCGCCGAGGTCAATGAGAAGCCGCCCACCCCGACGTCGGCGAGCCACGACGTACCCTCGAGCTCGACGCGAACGAAAACATGCGTGCGTGGGGGAACGAAGTCGCGCGGCCGCTGGTAGCGAACGCGCGCGCTGAGCGGCCATACGTGAAAACCGAGCGCCTCGAGCACCAGCAAAAGCAGCCCATTTTGCTCGAAGCAGTAGCCGCCGCGACGATCGAAAATGAGCTTCTGCTGCAGGGCCGCCGGACCGAGATCGATCGGTCGGCCTAGGAGAATGTCGAGGTTCTCGAAGGGGATCGCCTCCACATGGCGATGGACGATGCCGTTCAATGTCTCCAGCGTCGGCCGCGTCACGCCGCGGTACCCAATGCGCTCGAAATAGGCGTCCAAATCGATGGGGTGATCGCTCAAGAGGGGATCCTTCCGCGGCTCGACCGCATCTTGGTTGCGCGGCAGCTGGGACATTCGCACGTCAGGGCCCTGGCCCGGCGTCCGCAGTCGTGGTGACGTTGACGACGCTCGAAGCGGCGATTCCCGCCCAAGCGACGCTGACGTTGGTCGTCCCGACGTTGACACCCCAGAGCCTGGCGGGGGAGGCCGGCACAGACTGGACCCACGCCACGTTGTCATCGACGGTGTTCCATCCGCCGAACCACGTCAGATCGTAGGTGGTCCCGCCGGTATAGTTTCCCGTTGCGTAAAACGACGCGGATGCGCCTCGCGCGACCACGGCGGGGCTTGGCCGGATCTCGATGCTTTCGAGCGCGCCCGCGAATACTCCGACGAAGAGGATCCCTTGCACACCCGCGTAGGTGCCGGTGACATGCGCCTGGCCCTCACGCCGCGCGAAAATGCGCTGACCGCTGACCTCGAGGACGGAGGGATCGCTCGACATCCAGGTGATAAGATCGGTGATCTCCCGCGTGCTCCCGTCGGAATAACTCCCGTGCGAGGCGAGCAGCATCTCCATGCTCAGCATGAGACGCCCGCCGGGAGGATAGAGGATGGCAAAACTCTGCAGCACGGCCGCAGAAACATCGATCGCGGCGGTGGCGGACATGCCGCCGAAGGCCGCAGTTACAGTCGCGCTTCCGAGCGCCGCCCCCGTGATTTTCCCCTTCGTGCCCAAGCCATCGCCCACGGTTACCCGCGCAAGATCTGAGGAGCTCCACGTTGCTTGCGCGGTGAGGTCCTGCATCGTTCCATCGCTGAACAGGCCGACCGCCCGAAGGGGCTGCACGAGTCCGAGCGGAAGCGACAGCGTGGCCGGCGTGATCGAAATACTGGAGAGCGTGGCCGGCGTGACCGTCAACGTCGTGGAGCCCGTCAGCCAAACGAGGGCCGCCGTGATCGTAGTCGTACCAGGCGTGAGGCCGGCGGCGATTCCTTCCGCGCTGACCGTCGCCACCGCGGGAGCGCTCGACGACCACGTCAGCACCGAGCTCCAATCGGCCTGCGATCCGTCGGAAAACGTTACCATGGCCGTGAGCTGCCGCTGGGTGCCTTGCGCAAGCGACGGAACCGACGGCCGAATCTGGATGATGCGGGGCTCGTTGACCGACACCTCGACGACCGTCGACGCGGAGAGCGTCGCGATTTCGGCGGTGACCGTCACCGTCCCGGTATTCATTGCCGTCAGAAGGCCGCCCCTGCCTGCCACGGTGCTCATGAGCGCAATTTGCGGCTGGGACGTCGACCAAACGACGTCGTTGGTCAAATCCCGTGTCGAGCCGTCGAAATACGTGCCGGTCGCCTGCATCCAGCGCGTGGTTCGGGCAATGATCGTCGGTGAAGGAGGAAAAACCGAGAGCGCCACGAGATCGCACGTGACGGCACTGCATCCATCACCGCCGGCATCGGCGTCGAACGGCGGCGGCGCGACGTCCCCTCCGCCCTCGTCGGGCGGCGCCGCGTCGGCCGCGTCTCGGTCGCGAGGGCCATCGGTATCGACGGACACGTCGTGCACGTCGGCATGGATGTCCACGGATGGTTCCTCGTCGCTTGCGTCTGCGATATCGCTGGAGATGTCCGCGTCGCGTGTGTCGGACGTCGCGTTCGCGTCCCGCGTATCGATTGGAGCCTCCGGGCGGCGATCGCCTCCCCCGTCGACGGAGCTCATGTCGCGTGCGTCGGACCCGACGTCGATCGCCGAAGCATCGCCGTCGCGAGGCAGCACGCCGTCGCTTACACCGACCGCGTCGCGATCAGGACTGGAATCGAGCGCAGAATCAGCGTCGGCCGCATCGTCGTCGGTCACATGCCCGCCGCAACCGATCACGGCGATGGCCAAAGCGAGCAGCCCTACGCGCAGAAGGGTCATCAAACTAACGACAGCGCACGAGGTGGGTCAAGTCAAGTCATGTCAGTCAACAAGCACATGGGCTTAGCCCGCGGCCGACGCGACGTGCTGAGAGGCACTTGGACTCAAGGCGCGACGGCGCGGTTCTCGCGATGAGCCGCGAGCACGGCACGAACGCTGGATACCACGAGATCGGGGACATCCATCGGCATTTGATGGCCGCTCGGTGACACGAGGTGAAGACCGCGCTTCGAACGAGCCGCGGTCTCGGCGTGTCGTTGCACGAAGCGGCCGTAGTACTCCTGGACGACCTTCATCTCCCTATCGGCCGGGAACGTGACTTTCCCTTTCGTCATCACCAAGAGCGGCAGGTTCTCGAGCCTTTCCGTCGCCGCGCGCAGCCGCTCCCCGGTGCGCCCGCTACGCATCTCCTTTCCCTCGGAGAGCACGGTTTCCCAGTTGGTGACCCGGGCCGAGGCTTCGGTTTGCGCGGCATTGAGCTCCGAGGAGAGCCGCTTGTCCGGCGGTCCAATGCACTCCTCTCTGAGTTTCGCATCGGAGGTGATGGTGCCGCTTTGGGCGGCGGCCAAACATTTGACGTGAAGTGGATTTTCTTCGCCCTGATCGCTCGGCTTCGGAAGGCGGACATCCTCGACGTTGTCGAGGCTCGGATCGAGAAGAACCATCCCGATGACGTCGGCGGGATACTTCGCTGCGTAGAGGCGCACCAAGAGGCCGCCCAGCGAATGCCCGACGATGAGGAGGGGGCCGCGGATCGACGCAGCTTCGAGCGTGCGGTGCAGATCGTCGACATCCGCGTCCGCGGTGCGCGGCATGGGGCCAGGATCGCTGAAATAGTAGCCAGCGCGGTCGTACGCACAAACGCGGGTGAGCTCCGCCAATCGCGGCTGCACGAAAACCCAGCTCGACGAGTCTCCCCCGAGCCCCGCCTCGAGAACGATGGTCGGGCTCCCCGCTCCCATGCAACGCAAGTGGATCCGCCGTTGCCCGAGCGAGACGAACTGACTCGGGTGCGCGAACGGAGCATCGGACATCGGTGCAGCCGGTTTCCCCGAAGCCACCGCGGGCGACGAGACCGCCATCGCGGGCCGCGCGGCTCCCACTTCGCAAGGAGTCGTGGCGCGACAGGCGCACAGCCCGAACGCCACGGGTAGACAGCAGAACGACATCGAAGCCCGCACGAAAGAATGACGGAGCACGGCGCGGGTCATGGTCTGCAGGTTTTGTCATCGCTCATGCGGGGAGGATACCATCGCCACCCGAGGGTGTGTTCCGTGCGGCTTTACGATTGAGCGGACGATGAAGGCGCGAGGGCCCGCTCTGGTGAGGCGCCGTGCCCATCGAGGCGCGACCGGACCGCATAAAAAATGCTGGCCACGGACAGCGTGGCTACCACCGCTGCCCATTCGGTTTGCGTGATCGAAGTCAAGAGCCAGCCAATCAGCCCCACCGTCACCACCGGCACGAGCGCGCCGCCCGGCACGCGGAATGGCTTAGCACCATCGTGGCGCACGTCGCGCCGGCGAAGCACGAAGGTCGCCACTGCGACGGCCCCGTACAGAAGCAGCGCCGATACATTCGCGAGCACCGCCAGTTGCTCGAACGAGTTGAACACCGCGAGCGCGGTCACGAGCAGCGATTGCACGATGATGGCGACATGGGGGGTGCGGAAGCGGATGTGAATCGCGCCAAGCGATTTCGGCAGCAGCCCGTCATCAGCGAACTTCCACAACGCGCGCGGCGCCGCCAAGGTCATCCCGCTCAGGTATCCAAACATCGAGATGCTAGCGCCAATCAGCAAGAGGACGTAGCCCGGCCGGCCGAGAAACCGTTCGGCCGCGAAGGCGAGGGGCGCAACGTTCGCCGTGGCCAGCCGCGGCCCCAAAAGGCCAGCAGCGACGAGGTGGATGCACAGGTAGAGCACGGTCACCCCAATCATCGCCAGCGCCAGCGCGCGCGGCACGACCCGGGCGGGATCGCGCACCTCGCCGCTCGGCACGAGCGCGGTCTCGACACCCATGAAGGCGAAAAAGAGGAGCATGGCGGCGCGTGCCAGATCGCTGGCAGGCGGCGCCGCACCCATGACGAGGTTGCCGGGCTGGACGAAGAACGCGCCGACGCCGACGAACACCAGCAGCGGCAAGAGCTTGGCGACGCTGGCGATCATCACCAGCCGCGTGCCGTGTTCGATTCCCCGGATGTTCACCGTCGCCAGAAGCACGAACGTGCCGACGATGACGGGCGCTCGAATCGCCGGCATGCCAGCCAGTGCCGCCACCCCCTCGGCAAAGGCCGAGCCGACGCCAGCCACCGCCGTCGTGCCGATCATCCACAGCAACACGCCCGCCAAAAAGCCCGGGTAGCGGCCATATGCCGCCTCGACGTAGGCATAAGGACCGCCGGTTCGCGCCACGCGGCTGCCGACCTCGGCAAAGCAAAGGACCACACAGCCGATCACGGCCGCGCAGATGAGGTAGACGAAAGGGGCAGCGCTGCCGGCTGCTGCCGCCGCGCCCGACGGCAAACGGAAAATGCCGCCGCCGACCGTACAGTTGAAGATCGCCGCCCCGAGGCCGAGCACCCCCACGGCGCGCAGAAACGTGGCGGAAGATGTCGTGTCGGTCATTGGCTTGTCTGAACCTCGTGCGCGGGCTCGCCAGCGTATCATCGATGCGGCGGCCGTGTGCTGGCGCCATGCCGGCCCGAGCGCGCTTGCACGCGCCGCGCAGTGTTGCCATGAGCCTCCCATGGCCGACGACTCCGAATGGGAAAAGCTGCTCACCTTAGCCCGAGACCACGCGCTTCTCTATCGTCGCTCCTTGGCAACGCGTCAGGTGGCGCCCTCCGCCACAATCGAAGACGTGCAGCGTGAACTCGACGAGATGGATCGATTGCCGCTCGACGGTTGCTCTGCCGAACAGGTTTTGAGCGAGCTCGTCGAATGGGCGACGCCCGGCGTGACGGCCATGTCGGGCCCGCGATTTTTTGGATGGGTCACGGGCGGAACCCTTCCGGCCGCCGTCGGCGCCGATTGGTTGACGTCGATCTGGGACCAAAATGCGGGCCCTGCCACCGGTGCTCCCGCGGCGGCCGCGTTCGAAATGGCGAGTCTGCGATGGGTCATCGAGCGACTGGCACTGCCGGCCGCTGCTTGCGGTGCGCTCGTCACGGGGGCCATGTCGGCCAATTTCGTCGCGCTCGCCGCGGCGCGCAGTCACGTGCTGAAAGCAGCCGGCTGGGACGTCGAGCAGCAAGGTCTTTTCCAGGCCCCCCCGGTTCGTGTGTTCGTCGGCCACGAACGTCACGACAGTATCGACAAGGCGGTGCGGCTCCTCGGGTTGGGCAAGGAGGCAATGGGCTTCGTGGACGTCGATCGGGAGGGTCGTCTCTCCAGCTCCGCCTTGCAGCGCAAGTTGAAGACCACGATCGGCCCCGTCATCGTCTGCGCACAGGCGGGTAACGTCAATAGCGGAGCGTTCGACCCACTCGACGAAATCGGTGCGGCACTCGCGGAGCACCGCGCCCACCGCCGCGAGCACGACTCCTGGCTGCACGTCGATGGCGCCTTCGGACTTTGGGCCCGCGCGAGCCGGTCATATGCCGATCTCGCGCGGGGCGCGGAGCTTGCCGATTCTTGGGCGACCGATGCGCACAAATTTCTCAACGTTCCCTACGATTGCGGAATCGTGTTGACCCGTCATCCGCGAGCTCACCGCCGCGCGATGGCGATTCACGGGCCCTACCTGTCGAGTGGCGCCGAAGGCACCGGCTCGAACCCCGGCGTGTTCGCGCCCGAGCTGTCGCGCCGCGCGCGAGGTTTCGCGCTTTGGGCGGCGCTCCGGCAATTGGGAAGCCGAGGGCTCGACGAGCTCGTGACGCGCTGTTGCGAACTCGCTCGCCTTCTCGCCGGCAAGCTCGGCGTGGTGCACGGCATGACGATTCTCAACGAGGTCGTGTTCAACCAAGTCGTCGTGAAATTGAAAGCGCCAGCCGGATACGAGGCCGAGGACTGGACCCGCCGGATGGCCCTCGCCATTCAAACCGAAGGAACCTGCTACCCGACGCCCACGATTTGGCGCGCGACGCCCGCCCTGCGCTTCTCGATCGTCAATTGCGAGACGAGCGCCGACGACATCGCGCGCTCCGCCGCCGCGGTGATCAACGTGTACGAAGAGCATTGGGGCCGCGAAATGGCCCGACCCACCGCATAGAAAGCCAGACATCGCGGTCTCACTCGTTCCTCCGTGTGCCGCGCGGACCCCGGACCATGGATCCCTTCCTGCGAGCGCGCAGGCACTGTACTGATTCTCCGCGGGTTCGCGCGGATCGTTCCAAGTCGTCACCTCGCTCAACCTGGATGGCCCGCTATCGGGCTACCTTTTGCTCACGCAAATGCCATGACTACCGACTCGAAAATGCTCGCCGCGAGCGCCGGCCTGAGGGCGGCCCTCGGCCACTTCGGCCTCGTTGCCGAAATAGGGCGGGGCGGCATGAGCAGCGCTTTTCTCGCGCTCCTGCCAAAGGAAGATGGAACGAGCCGCGAAGTCGTCTTGAAACAGCTGCGATCCGAGTTCTGCCGGCAGGACGGATTCCGCGCGATGTTGGAGAACGAGGCGTTCCTTGGCACGCGCTTTCAGCACGAGAACGTCGTGGAGACCTACGACATCTACGCCGACCGCGATCTCTGCGTCCTCGCCATGGAGTTCCTGGACGGCCAGACACTATCGAGCGTCCGAGAGCGAGCGGGACGGGGCAGCCAAGTGCCGTTTGCGATCCACCTGCGCGTGCTGGCAGACGCGCTCGCGGGTCTCCACTATGTGCACGAGCTGAAAGACCACGGAAGGCCCCTCGGTATCGTCCACCGCAACGTCACGCCTTCCAACGTCTTCGTGACCTACGACGGCCGGGTCAAACTGATCGATTTCGCCATCGCCCACGCGACACTTCGCGATGCCGACACGCGAATGAGCGGCGTCGTCAAAGGCAACATCGGATACATGTCGCCCGAGGCCGTACGCCGCGAACGCATCGATAGGCGGACCGACATTTTCTCGGTCGGCGTGATGCTCTGGGAAGCGGCCACCGGGCGGCGCCTATGGCAAGGACACGACGAAATTGCGGTGTTCCGCCGCCTCGCCGCTGGAGATCTGCCGCTCCAAACACCCGACACCCAAGGGCCGAGCGCCGAGATGATCAGAATCGCGGCGCGCGCGCTCGCCGTCGACCCGTCGCATCGCTACGCGACAGCCGACGAAATGCGCCTGGAGGTCGAGAACGTGTCGGCGCAACTTGGCAACGCTACGCACCTTGCGACGCTAGCCGCGTATATGCAAACGTTCTTTTCCATCGACCGGGCGAAGTTTCGAGCGGTCGTCGATGAAGCGGCGGCTGCACTGGTTTCTTCACCGCCCATTTCGGACAGCCACCTCTTTCGCACGGACGTGAGCGCGTCGTCTCCAGGGGGCGAGTCGGCCGCGCCCCCCGCGTCGAGGACTTCACCCCTCGCCAGCACGGGCACCTTCCGAACGACGAGCACCTCGTACGACATCGTCGAACCCGGGAGCGAGGTGCTCAACTTCCGTCGGCGGGTGCAGCGCATCGTCGGGGTTGCATGCATGCCGGCAGCGGCCGCGATGAGCATCGCCTACGCCGCTCACGTACCGAACGGTGCACCTGCTCAGGCCGCCGGCGCACCGATCGCCGAGGAACCTGCGGCGACGCACGCCGATACGGCGAGCACGACCATCCTTTCGCCCCCCACCCGTCTCCAAGCTCTGCCGGCGCCGATCGCGACGCCGGGCCCGGGCGCAGCGCCCGCCGCTGCGCCTGCGCACGGCACAATCTCCGCCGTCTTCCTGGTCCACCCCGCTCATGCGCACCTTTTCCTCGACGGCGCGCCGCTGGAGGGTAATCCCGCTGGCATCCGCAGACGGCCCGACGACAAGCCGCACCTCCTTCGAGTCGAAGCACCAGGGTATGCGACGCTCGTTCGCGCCATCGACCTCGATCGCGATGTCGCCAAAGAGTTCGAGCTCGCGCCAGAACCGACGCCGCCCGTTCTCGCCGCGCCGCGAACTGCGCTATCCCCCGAGGCTCACGGGGAACTACAGAAGTCACAGCCCGTCAAGCGCACAGTCACGCGCGACGATCCCTGGGGGATATGAGGCGTTCGCCTGCGCGTCTACTCCGTCCGCATGATGACGTGGAAGCCGAACTCGGTTTCCACGACGTCGCTGATCTCACGCGGGAGAAGTCCGAACGCGGCGTCGGCGAAGGGTGGGACGACGTCCTTGCGCTCGATGGTGCCGAGCGATCCCGCGCGCGTTTCGGCCCCCGGCTCGTCGCTGTATTTCTTGACGACATCGGCGAAATCGGCGCCTGCGCGTAACTCGTCGCGCGCCTGCATGGCGCGCAAGCACGCTTCGTCGCGGAAGCGAACGATGTGCACCTTCGCCGTCTTTGCGCCTTGGTACTGTACGAGCAAGTGCTGCGCCGCGATCTTGGTCGGCTCCGTCGGACGCTGTCCTCGTTTGAGGCTGGCGATCGCGAGACACGCGTCGGCCGCCGATTTCTCGGTGCTCCCTGGTGCAGCGGCGCTCGGCCCGGAACCGCCGCACTGCGAACTCGCCGCGGCTGACGCAACGAGGAGGATCGAAAACCACGCGTAAACGGAGGCTCTCAGCATGGCGCCGGATGCTACAGGCCCGCGCGGCGCGGCTCAACGCGAAGCGCGGTCGCCTCAGCGAGCCGCGTTGGGGCTCGAGAACATCGTTCGATAGGCGCGCGGGCCCACTCCCAATGCGCGCTCGAAGACCCGTGCCATTCGCGTCGGTGTTCCGAAACCGCAGCGCCCCGCGATCGTCTTGGTTCCGAGGTTGGTCGTCGCCAGCAGCGTTCGCGCCTGCTCGATGCGCACCTTCTCGACGAGCTTGGCCGGCGTCGTGTCGAGCACCTGCAGGCAGTGGCGATGCAGCGAGCGCACCGACATTCCGGCACGGCGCGCCAGCTTCGCCACGTCGAGCGACGCGCGCAGGTTGGCACGCAGCCAGGTCACCAGCGGACCGAGCGGATCGGACGCGGACGACTGCGCGACGAGCACCTCGCTGAACTGCGACTGGAATCCAGGTCGACGCGCATAGACCACCAGGTGCGCGGCGACGGTGTCCGCGGTGCGGGGACCGTGATCTTCCTCCACCATCGCCAGCGCCATGTCGATCCCTGTCGTGACGCCGGCGGACGTCCATACGCGGCCGTCGCGCACGAAGATCGCTTCGCGGTCGACTTCGATCCGGGGGTAGGCGCGTCCCAGTCGATCGCACGACGACCAATGCGTGGCTGCGCGTTTGCCGTCGAGGATGCCGGCGCGCGCAATGATGAACGCCCCGTCACAGACCGAGCCGATACGACGAACGACGCGCGATGCCCGCACGAGCCAAGCGAGGAGCGGTTGCCCCGAAGCGGCCTCCTCGAGCGCGCGATCGGCGCCGCCGACGACGAGTACCGTATCGTCCGCTTGCGGACGAATGGAACCGAGCCGGCGCGCCGCCACCGAAGCGTCCGACGTGAGCACGATCGATCCGCCGTCGACGGCGGCGATGACGACGTCATAGGCGGGCATGCCGAGGCGCCGGCTGGCCGTCGTGAACACTTCGGCCGGTCCAAAGATGTCGAGCCCCTCGGCACCGTCGAAACCGACCAGGATCACCCGTTTCGGCATTGGCACAAATTAGAACAGTCCGACCAGTCCTGCCAAGTGCGCTTCCTGCCGTCCGACCGAAGAGGTTTGGCATGAAACAGACTATTTCTGTCACTCCTGCCACGTCGCGGTCAGGTCTAGTGGAGGCTCGAGGGAGGTTCCCATGACGACAAATCATTTCTGGATGGCGATGGCGTTGAGCTGCTGGGCCGGTTGCGGCGGGCCAGTGACGACCACGGATGAGCCGATCGCGGACACGGAGAGCAGCTTGGGCGATAACGACGGTTCCAATCCGCAGCTCTTCGGAGTGGATTCGCACCCGTACGGCCTCAGCATGAAGGAGTGGGCTTTCAACTGGCTGCGCTGGGAGTATTCGATTCCCGCGGCGACCAATCCCGCGATCGTCGCGGGCGTCGACTACGATCAACACCAACTCGGTCCCGTCTACTTCGTTCCCACCGGTCCCAACCACAATGACGCGTTCACCGTGCCGCGCTACAAGGCACTGGCGGTGATGCTCTCGGGAATCTCCTACGACTATCCGTGCCCCGATCCGACGTTCAAGCCAGCGCCCGGCCAATCGCTCTTCGACTTCCTCGCGACAGGGCTCACGCAAATCAACGACAACATCAGGGTCATGCAGGTCACGCTCGACGGAAGGCCCGTCGTCGATCCATTCAGGTATCGCTTCACCTCCTCGCGCCTGTTCTACTTCGTCGGCGACAAGAGCCTGGCGACGAGCTTCGATACGTGTGTCACCGGATCACTGCAGCCGGCTGTCGCCGACGACCTCTTCGTCTTGCTCAAGCCGTTGTCGCGCGGTCAGCATGTGCTGGTGACGCACATCGAAAATGGTGAGGGTAAAGTCTTCGACCGCACGCGCACCATCACGACGGAATAGAGCTGCAGCTAGGTCGCACTTGGAGGAAACACGGACAGCGTGCGTCGCGCACGGCGCCCGGCCGCTGCTTCGCGGGCCTGGTAGTCTTGCACCTTGGGACACCCGGGATCGGGCGCCGACCAGTCTCCAGCCGCCTGCGCGACCACGCGGCATCCCCCCTTGCAGAGCTGCAAATATTCACAGGAGCGACATGGCTCGGCCGCGTTTCTTCGATAGTCGCGAAACGCGCCGAATCCCGCTTTCCACATCGCCGGCAAGTGGCCCGGTTCGAGAACGCTGCCCTCGTTCGGCCCACCAAAAGAACATCCCACGACTTGGCCATCGGGCATGACGCTGGCCAGGATGTTCCCCCCTTCGCATCCGACCACGCCGAGGAACTCCGCGGCGCGGCGCGACGGCCGATGCGCAAAAATCATGGGCGCGAACGAGCAATCGAGCTTCACCCGCATGCGGTGACGGAACGCGAGCCAGAGCGCGCGACGATAGATTCCGCGGCTCTGGGAAGGCAGCAAATTCTCCCTCGCGAAAAGCGATGCCCCGCGCCCGGCGGGCTTGAAGCGAAGCAACTCGACCTCGGAAAGGCGCCGTTGCTTCGCGAAGCGGACGACATCGCCGATGCCATCGTAAGACGAACGTGACACGACGCAATTGATGCCGACCTCTTTTTTGACCGCTCGGAGGAGGCGCAGGGCCCGCTCCGCTTCACCAAACGAAAGTGTGCCGCGCTTTTTTCCCACGGCGTCGACGCTGACGTTGATTTGTCCGAAAACGCGGCATCGTTCAGCGAGGGCTTCGGTCATCCCCACCCCGGACGTCGTCAAATTGGGAACGATGTCGCGTGACCGTGCGTAAGCTGCCATTTCGAAGAGGTCTTCGTGGTGCAACGTCTCGCCGCCCCCCATGGCGACATGAAAGACCCCCTGCTGCGCAAGGGCGTCGATGACGCGGCGAGCTTCCTCGACCAACATCTGATCCCCGCGCGGCGTGGCGTCGACATAACATCCCCGACAGCCCACGTCGCACCGGCGCGAAAGCACGAGATGCACTTCGGTCGGCCCGGAGAGGTGCGACGGCGCTTCGCCCTGCCACGCTTCCCCTCCCTCGAGTCCGAGGCTTCGTGCGCGTTCGCGATCGACCCAGGCGAGACCGGGCAGCGGCGAAGGGAGCTCCACGATGGCGCCGAAATGCTCAATGCGACTTTTCAACGCCGGTCCTCCCCGTCGGCACCGACGCTCGGTTGAGCAACACCGAGGCCAAGCTCGTCAGCGCGACGATCGCCATGCTTCCGTATAAAAGGAAGCTCACGTCCACGCCGAGCGACGAGGAATTGGGGTTATACCCGAGCTGCACGCGCAGGATTTTACCCTTCTGCTTTCGGTTTCCAAACATGGCTCGCTTTCAGATGCTGCGAATGGAGACGATGACCAAGCCCGAAATCACGTTGAACACCGTGGTACCGAAAACTGCCGCGACGCAGAGGTGGAGAATGAGCCGTGCCTCGGGAGGAGACGCTTCGTCGAGTGGACGCCGTCCGAACACGATGAGACCGAACGCGAGCGGTGCAACGAGGGCCGCGAGCACCTCTTTCATGTCGAAGAGGTTCGACGCCCAAGCGGCGTAGCGGTCGAGATAAAGGCCGCGCACCTGGTAGCGATAGGTCGGGTACAACACGCCGCCGGCGACGACCGAAATGAGAAACAGCGTGCCCGTGACGCGCGCGTAGACTGCCGCCAATCGGGGGACGCGCCAGCGCTTGGGACGTCCCGTCGCAAGGGCGAAGGTCACGAGCGCAAGATGCGTCGACGCGCCCCCCAGCGCGAGCGCGATCAACGCATGCACAACCAAGCCGAGGCGGATCAACGAGCGGACGCGTACCATAGGCCTCCGATCTCGTCCAGACACCATGCGCATGTCGATAGCGCCGGCCCATCACTCTCCCTCGCCGCCGGCACCGACGGTGCCGAACAGGCCGTTGGCGACGAGCGCTGCATAAACGAGCGCTGCGGCGGAAAGGATCGCCAGCACCGCTCCGGCGACGCGCTCCCAAGGCCTTGGCGACGCCGCCCGGAAATACACCGCGTAACCCGAAATCACGGCGAGCCCGCCCCAGCACACCATGCGAATCGTTGCGCGTTTCGTGGGCAATATCGACGTGGCGGCGAGGCTCATCACGATGGCGAACGGAAGATAGACCTTGATCTCCCAGGGCAAGGGCCAGAGCGCGGCCCACCCGCGCCGCCGCCACGCGGCAAACCCGCCGAGGATCGTTTGCAGCGACAACGCGCCGGCAGCACCAACGGCCGACCAGGCTTCGCGTTGCGCGACGCGCGCGGTGACGATCGCCTCTTGCCCGTAGGTCGCCCAAGTATTTTCGGGCGACGCGGAAGCACCTTCATAGGCAGCAATCGCCGCGGCGTAGCGCCGCTCGAGTATCTCCAGATCGCCGAGAGCCGCATACGCGCGAAATGACCAAATACCCCCCATCGCGATCGCGCGCCCATAGGCACGGCGTGCCGCGGGAACGTCCGGGATCTGCAGCTGCAGGTGACCTTCCCACGTCGTCGCCCGTGCGACGTCGGCGTCGCCGGGGTGTGCGCCAATCCACGCTTCGATGAGACGCACCGTTGCTATCCGCGTGCGTCGAGCGAGGCCGTCTTCGATCGCCTGCAGCGAAGTCGCCGTCTCGTCGACCGGGGTCGAAGTCGCGACGGACGGCGCGCGCGGCGGAGGCTCCTCGGCGCTGACGCGCGCCGGCGCAGCAGCGAGCGCCATCGCCAAAAAGGCGATCAGCGCGCCTCGTACCATGACGGGAGCGGCTCGGGCTTCGGTCGTCGACCCCATAGTGAAAACGCGTAGAGACCCGCAGCGAACAGAAAACTGATGGCGAGCCACCCCACCGCGACGCGCAGCGTCTCCCGCGTCGGGGATTTTCGTACGGCGAGCGGCGTCACGAACCACGCGAGGCCCCAGGCGAGCCCCGACATCAGCGTGCGGCCGTACCAATCAATCGCCACCGTGCTCGGCCTGTGCCCAAAGCTCAGTTCACCGCGCACGGGGTCGAGCCACAGGAGCGGGACATCGACAACGGACGTGGTGAAAAATGTCGCCGCAAACACGGCGGCAGCAACGGCAACGGCAAGTGGCGCAACTTCTCTTTGCACGACGGGCGCAATGTTTTGTTTGGCCGGCGCCATGATCTCGCGACGTTCGGTACCTGAAGTCGAGAGCGGCGTCCACGCCGCGACAGAGGCGTTTTGTGCCAATCGGCGATCTCGCAGCCCGGATGAAAACGCGCGCTAGTCTTCAGACGTTTGTCACGTAACCGCCACATGTCGATTGGCGGCGAGCCCACCGCCACCCTTTGTCGTGTCTCGTGTTGGGTCGCGAACGCGGCCGCGTCTTCCGTGCCGCCGCGCCGATTTGTGCGGCGGGGGAGCGTGATTGAAGTACTTTGCCCTCCATGCTGGGGGAAGCGCGTTCCGGGCACCTTCGTCTTGCGGAGCTCGTGGCTGCGCTATCGCTCGGCATTGACCTCGGGTTCGGGCAGCCAATGGAGCACGTGCTCCGATCGAGGCGGAACCGGCTCTGGCCGTCGTGCTTTCGGACGAGCAGTTCGACTCAGCGCTGTTGGCGGTCGCCAATTTCGTCGATCTCAAATCGCCTCATACCCTCGGTCACTCGAACGCCGTGTCCGAGCTCTGCGGGGCTGCCGGAGAGGCGCTCGGCCTTCCACCTTCCGACGTGCGGACTTTGCGGCGCGCGGGCCTGGTGCAAGGCTTCGGGAGACTGGGCGTGTCGAATGCCATCTGGGACAAACCCGGTCCTCTCGGCGCTGGCGAAAGGGAACGGGTGCGGATGCACCCGTACTTCACGGAGCGGATGCTTCATGCTTATCAGGCCATGCGCGACCGCGTCCTTATCGCGCGGCTCGGTCGGCTGACGAGGCGGCGGAGGCTCTGCGCGCCGAGGTTCGCGCTGGGCGTCTGGACGGTGACGCGGTGGAAGCGGTCCTCGGTGCAGCCGTCACCGTGCGCGGCGACGGAGGGAGGGGCCGGCCGGGCTCACGGCCCGTGAGGTCGACGCCCAAGACAGCGGGCAATCACATCGAGCACGTCTACGGCAAAATCGACGCTACCAACCGCGCAACGGCCAGTCTTTTCGCCGTGCAGCACGGGTTGCTCCCGGAGGAAGTCGTCACAGGCGCGGCGCGCAGAAAAAGCGCCGAAAAAGAGCATAGATGAGGCGAACTCCTCATGCAAGCGGCACCTCCCCCGACCTACGCTCGAATGGGACGAGTCGAGCGCGCCGGGGAAGGTTCTCATGGCGCAGCCCGCAATCACCGACGCGCGTCGTCACAGGAGTCGCTCATGGGTTTCTATCATCGCCACATTCTCCCGACGTTTCTCGACAAAATGATGACGGGCAACCCGGCGCTCGACGATCTCAGGAAAGAAGCCCTCGCCACCGCGCGCGGACGTGTGCTCGAAATCGGCTTTGGCACGGGCCTCAACGCCCCTCACTATCCGCGCGAAGTCGAGAGGGTCATCGGCCTCGACTCGAATCCCGGAGTCGAGCGACTGGCGCGAAAGCGCATCGGTGCAGCGTCCGTCCCGATCGAGTTTCAGCTCGGATCAGGCGATCGCCTCCCGTTTGGTGACCACAGCTTCGACACCGTGGTGACGACTTTCGTCTTGTGCTCGGTGTCCGATGCGGCAGATGCCCTGATCGAAATCCGACGCGTACTCGCACCCGGTGGACGCTACCTGGTGCTCGAACACGGTCTCGCCGACGACGCCAAAGTCCAGACGTGGCAGCGGCGATTGAACCCCGTCAACAGTGCCGTGCTCGGCGGATGCAGGCTCGACCGCCCGATGTCCGAGCTCGTGACGCGCGCCGGATTTCACTTCGTGACCATGAAGCACTTCTACATGGCGGAAACGCCGCGCTTCGCGGGGTTCATGACGCTCGGTTGCGCCACGCCGGCGTGAGCCTACTTGGGGGGCGGCGGGGGAGGAGGAGGAGGAGGCGGCGGCGGTGGTGGTGGTGGCGTTCCCGCACCCGGAGGAGGTGGCGTACCGACGCCCGGCGGCGGCGGAGGCGGAATCGGCGTGGACGTGTCGGGCTGAATACACGCCGACAGGTCGAAGAAGACGAACTCGAGCGCCTTCGCCTGCGGCGTCATGTCGTTCGTCACGCAGCCGGTCGGAAATGGCTTTTTAGGATCGGAGCTGTCGCCGCCGCCGGTGCCAACCTTCGTCTGGATGTGCAAATCGGTGATGACCACGCGGCCGCACTGGTTCTCGGGGGTCGCTTCGACCGGCGTATTGAACGTGAGGTACTGCACCGACGGCAGGTTCGACTGGTTCGGATTCATGGGGACGTGAATCCAACGTGTGGTCGGCGGGTTCACGGCGGATACAGAGTGTTGCCCTTCCCAGATTTCGAGTTGGCCGCGCATCGGCGTCGCGCCCACCGTGACGAGCCAGTCGGCGAGCGCATTGCCTTTCGGAAACGACGTATCGATGAACGCCGTCGACGGTTGGGGCAAATCGGCGCCCCCGCCGCCGAGGTACGTGGCGGTGGAGGGCAGAGGCGGCGGCCCTTCTTCGAACCAATCGAAGTGGAGGTGACTCGCGAAAGCGCGCCCACCGCCATCGACATAAGCTTTCATGTTCGCGCGATAGGGCTCCTTCTGGTCTTCGTATTGGCTGCCTTCGCACGACATCATCAGGATGTCGTAGCCCTTCATCTTGTCGACGCTCGACCAGAGCGTGCTCGCACGCGCGAATGCCGCGCCGTTGTTGAGCGGCGGATTGAAACCGGTCGTCCCTTCGCCGCTCGTGCCAGGTTTGCCGCCGAGGTACATGTGCACGCGACCGGTGCCGGTATCGGTGGTGAATTCGGTGTCCGCGACGCCGATGCGGCGGAGCAGGCATTCGAGCGCGTCGGAACCACCCGTGGTCACGGCAATGCGCGGCATCGAACCTTCGGCTTGTGTTCGCGGCAGCCGCGTAAGATCGCGGTTGACCGGCGTGTCCACGCACGACGTCACGTTGGGAATCGTGATTTCCCGGCGCCATTTGCCGACTTGGATCACGAGCGGAATGTTCATACCCGTCGGGACTTTGGGGAGCACGAAACGGCCGGCGGTATCGGTGAGCACCGTGGTGATGGCTTTGCCGGACGCCTGGGCGCCGCAGCGATCGCACTGCGCACCGATGGGGATGGGGTCGAGCGCCGCGTTGGGTACGTAGACGATGGCATTGTAAATAGGATGAACGCCGGCGGGGTCGTAGACCGTCCCGCTCACCGATGTCGTCGTGCCCGCCGGACACATGGCGACATTGCACGCGATGCCGGTGCAGGCGCCGCCGTCTCCGGTCCCGGGACAAATATTGGAAGCACACGCCACGCTATTTGCACAAGCGCC
>DATHES010000132.1:0-19787 GCA_035318465.1 Polyangiaceae bacterium | reverse complement strand
CGGAACTACGACATGGTCGTCATCTCGTGCCACGGCGAAAGCGCGAGGTCGCGCGCCCAGCCGCTCGCCGAAAAACAGATCGTGAAAGGCTTCGTCGATCAGGGCGGTCGCGTGTTCGGATCGCACTTCTCCTTCGGCTATTTCCGCGGCGTGCCCGGGACGACGGACGCGCGGCAGTTTCAGCCCTCGCCTTGGCCGCTCATTGCGGCTTGGGACGGCAATTCCGATGCGCCGTACACCATCGAGACCGGATTTCCCAAAGGAAATGCATTTGCCGACTGGCTGGTCAACGTGGGCGCTTCGACGACCCGTGGCCAGATCGAGCTGACCAGCGTCGAATCGCCGGCGATGTCGCTGACGGCCGGCCTCGCTCAGGCTTGGATCAACACGTCCGGCGGAGTTCCCTATTTCAGCGTACCGATGCCGGTCGAGAAGGCGTCCACGCCGGCAGAACAATGCGGGCGCTTCGTCCACACGGGGATTCATTTGACTTCGGCTGGGAACGGCGGCCCCTTTCCCTCGACGTGTGGGACGGCTCCTCTTTCTCCGCAGGAGAAGGCGTGGGAGTTTCTGATCTTCGAGTTGTCGGCATGCGCGCTTCCCGATCGCGACGTGCCGATTCCGCCCGTCGTTCCCCCGCCGGTTCCAGGAACCCCGCCTCCGCCGAGTCCTCCGAGCATCCCACCTCCGGGAGCGCCCCCGCCGCCGACCGAAATCCCACCGCCACCACCGCCTCCGCCGCCACCACCGCCTCCGCCCCCGCCACCGAAGTGAAGCGGGCAGCAGAGTGCCATGTCTTTCCGCCGTTCGATGATCCAGAGCGGCGATTCTGACGACGCGGGCTCTCGCGTCGCGACATGCGCTGGTCTCGCGATTTGTTCGTGATTGGCCGATGGCCGGCGGTGGCATGAAGTTGTAGAGATCGTGCCATGCGAATCTCGACGATCGCCGTAACGCTCGCACTCATCCTCGCTGCCTGCGGCGCGCGGCCGAACGCGCCCCAGCGGCCAGAGGGGCCGGCGGCGGCCGTCCGCGCCAGGTTCGAGCGCGAAGAGGCGCGGCGTTTCGTGCCGCTCCTGTGCGAGGTCATCCGCTTCCGCACCGTGGCCGGCGAAACCGCGGCCCATGAGCAACAGAAGGCTTGGCTCCTGCGTGTGGCGAACGAGCTCGGTCTTGTCGCCCGCGATGCCGGTCCGGTGATGGAGATCGAGTTGCCTGGCCCCGCGGGCGCTCCGGTGCTCGGTTTGGTCGTGCATGGCGACGTGCAGCCGGTAGACGAAAGCAAGTGGACGATTCCCCCTTTCGCCGGCGTCGAGAAAGATGGCCATGTGCTCGGGCGAGGCGCGGCCGACGACAAGGGGCCGCTCGTGGCCGCGCTCCTCGCGATGAAGTCGTTGAAAGAAAGCGGCGCACGCCTCACCCACACCATCCGGCTTCTGGTGGGGAGCGACGAAGAAAGTGAGAACCAGGATTTCGTCGTGTACTTGAAGAGCCACGAGCCGCCGCTCCTCAGCCTGGTGCTCGATTCGGCGTTTCCGGTGGTCGTAGGCGAAAAGGCCTGGAACGCCCTGACGGTGTCGGCCGAGCTCGGCGAGCGCGGCGGCGGTCCAGCGTTGCCCTACCGTGTCGCCGAGCTCGAGGCGGGATTGTCTCCCAGCATCGTTCCCGATCGCGCCGAGCTCACCCTCGAGTGGAAGGGTGCGGGCAGCCCCGATTGGCGGCAGCTCGAAACGAAACTTCGCCAAAAGACTTTGCCCCCAGGGACAACTCTGGCCTTCGAGACCGCGGGCGGTCGAGCCGTCGTTCGCTTCACGGGCAAGTCCGCCCACGGAGGCATGAACCTCGAAGGGGGGAGGAACGCGCTCGTCGCCCTCGCGCGCGCGACGGAAGGTGAGCTGCCTCGTGGCGGAGCCGACGACCTCTTGACCTTCGCTCGTCTGGCGGGGCGGGACTTCGGAGGCGGTGGGCTCGGTCTCGTCGCTTCGGAGCCGAACGCCTATTCGGCCTGGGGCGGCTACAGCGTGAACGTGGCGATGATCAAGAAGTCGACCGAGGGTAGTACGCCGACCACGCGCCAGCTCACGGTGGTCACCCGCCGTCCACCTCCTCTCACAGGGCACGAGCTACGCGTGAAGCTCGAGAAAGTGGTCTCCGACTTCAACGCCGCAAACGGCGCCAAGCTCGTCACGGGCGGGTTTTGGGCGGACGAGCCACTCGTGTTCGATCCGGAGGCCAAGATCGTGAAGCGGCTCTTGGCGGCCTACGCGCGCGCCACCGGAAAGCGGGAGCCGGCGCAATTCTCAGGGGGCGGCTCTTACGCCAAGCGTTTGCCCCGCTCCGTCGCGTTCGGCATGTGGTTCCCAGGAAAGCCGTACCCTGGCCACGACGTCGACGAGAAGGTGCCAGTTTCCGATCTGATGCGGAGCGCCGAGGTCCTGATCGAAGCGCTCGTCGATATCGCGAGCGACGCGCCCATCGCCGAGCCCTTCAAGCCTTAGGCGCGAGACTGGCTCGTCACCCCGCGAAGAACGCCCGCACCCGAGCGTTGCGCAGCCAGAGTCCTCCCCACATCAAGAACCCCACGTACAGGGGGAACAGCGTATGGCTGAACAAGGGGTTGTCGATGCGAAGGTGGGTTGCGACCGCGCCCCCGAGAAGACCCGTCAAGACGACCGCGCCTAGGGCCGCCGTGCGCGGGATGGCGTACAGAACGGTGCCGACGAGCTCGAGGATGGCGATGAGCAACAGGTGCTTCGCATCCCATCCCAACTCGTGCATCGATTCCATCGCGAGCTGGGGCATGAAGAATTTCGGAGCCGCGGACGCCAATAGCATGAAGGCGATCACCAGCCCGCTCATCACGCGGCCAATCCAAGTCCGAATTGTCGCTTTCCTTCGGCCCGTTTCCCCCGTGGTGGCGTTCATCGTTTCGCCCGTTGGTTGAATCGTTCCCGCGGCTTCATGCACATTCAACGTTGCAGTCGTGGTCATTGCCATTTCTCCGTGGTGGAAAGTCGCAGTTCTTTTTGTTCAATTGGGCGAGGCCGTTTGCGCGGTGTCCATCCAGATGGTCGAGCACGGCGTTCTTCCCTCGCTCTGAAACGGCGACGAACGAGCGATCGCCGGATCGACATGCTCCACGGCTTTTTTTTGGAGTGCAGCGTTCGCGCGGCGTAAGCCGTTGAATTTTGAGCGAAATCGCTCACTCTTCCGCTGCGAGCTGCTCTGGGGAGCTTGCCCTGGCGCCCAGCACCTGGTCCTCGCCGCGGTCGACCTTGCTCTTGCCGCGCACGCGCCGCAGCCAGGCAGCCGCGTCGTCGAAGTAGGAGTAAGCCACGGGTGTCGCGAGCAGCGTCAGGGCAAGTGACAGTGTCTGTCCTCCGACTACGACACCGGCAATCGAGCGATTCATGCCCGCGCCGACCCCGCGCGAGAGGACGAGCGGGATCATGCCGGCCACGAACGCGAGGGTCGTCATCAAGATCGGCCGCAAGCGATCGCGGTTCGCCTCGAGGATCGCCTCGAGGCGCTCCTTCCCGTGCGCGCGAAGCTGATTGGTGTGATCGACCTGGAGGATCGCGTTTTTCTTCACGACGCCGAATAGGACGATGATCCCCAGCGCCGACATGATCGAGAGCTCCTGCCGGAAGAGGAGGAGCGACAAGAACGCGAACGGGATGGTCAGCGGCAGAGCCAGCATGATCGTCACCGGATGGATCCACGAGGCGAACTGCGCGGCGAGGACGAGGTACATGAAGATCGCGGTCATGGCGATCGCCACGACAAACGCCGTGATGATGCGACCCTGCTCGCGCGTGAGACCGGCCGGCACCGCGCGATATTCGGGCGGCATGTGCAGCTCGTCGATGATCGACTTCAGCGCGTCCGAAACCGTACTCTGACCCACGCCCGGCGCGACGTTGCCCATGATCGTGACCTGACGCTGGCGCGCCAAGCGGTTGATCTGCGACGGACCCACGGTCTCCCTCAAGGTCACGACCGACGCGAGCGGCACCGATCCGCCGGCCCGCGTGGGGACGGTCATCACGGATAGGCCGCTCAAATCGGTCCGGTATCCGGCCTCGGCGCGCAATCGGATGTCGTACTCCTCGCCTCCCTCTTGATACGTCGAGACCTTCAACCCGCCGATGAGCAGCTGAACCGTGCTTGCGATCGTGGCGACGTCGACGCCGAGGTTCGCCGCCCGCTCGCGATCGACGACGACGCGGACCTCGGGATTGCCGACCACGAGGTTCGAGTCGACGTCGACGGCTCCGGGCACTTGCCGGAACCGTTCGAGGATCTGCTTCGTGTACTGCTCGAGCCGCGCCAGATCGGGACCATAAATCGTGTACTGCACCGACGCGCTCGACTGGCCGGAGCTGATCTGCTGCGAGATCGCGACTTCGAGGCGGAGATCCTTGCGCTGCTTCGTCACGATCTCGCGCCTGACGTAATTCATGATCTCGAGCTGCGTCTGGTCTCGATCTCGTGGATCGACGAGCCGCGCATAAACGTTGGCCACGTTGCGGGATGCCAGCTGATCCCCGCCGATCGTCACGAGCGTCTGCCGCACGGTCGGCAGCTGCCGGATCTCGCTCGCGATGCGCTCGGCGATGAGGCGCGTTTCGAAGAGCGAAGTTCCCTCGGGCGCACGCACGTGCACCTCGAACTCGGCCATGTCGTTCTCGGGCTGGAATCCCTTCGGGACTGCGTTGGCGACGGGCACGCAGGTGCCGAGTGTCACGGCGCATGCGACGAGTACTACCCAGCGCCTGAACATCACCCAGCGGAGTACCTTCGTGTAGAGACGTTCGACCGGTAGATACAGCCGGTCGCTGGCCCGCTCGAGCCAGCTCCGGCGGACCTCGCCTTCCGGAGGCACGGGGGACAAGAGACGCGCCGAAAGCATCGGTGTCAGCGTGAAGCTCACGAGGAGCGACACGGCGATCGCGAATGCCATCGTCATCCCAAAGCTGCGGAAGAAGCGCCCGATGATGCCGCTCATGAACGCGACAGGGAGGAACACGGCGAGCAGCGACAACGTGGTGGCGAGGACGGGAAGCCCGATCTCGCGGGTGGCGAGCACGGCGGCGACGAACGGCTTCTGCCGCTTCTCCCTGACGAACCTGGTGATGTTCTCGAGCACGACGATGGCGTCGTCGATGACGATGCCCACGGCGAGTGCGAGCGCCAGCAATGTGATCAGGTTCAGCGTGAAGCCGATCGCGCTCATGAGGGCAAAAGTCCCGATGATCGAGATCGGGATGGCGAGCGCGGCAATGAAGGTGCTGCGGAAGTCGCCGAGGAACAGGAGGACGACGATGGCGGCCAGGACGGCGCCGAGCACAAGATGCTCTTTCACCGCATTCAAACTCGTGCGAATCGCCTGCGAATTGTCGCGGACCACGCGTAGCGTGCTTCCCGCCGGGAGCGTCTTCTCGACGCTCGCGAGCTTGTCCTTGACCGCGTCCACGACGGCGACCGTATTCTGCCCTGATTGCTTCCGGATGGAGAGCACCACCGTGGCCTTGCCGTCCTCGGAGGCATAGGACGACAGCTCGGTCTCGCCGTCCTCGACACGAGCGACATCGGACACGCGCGTGGCATGACCGTTGAGCTCGCGGACCACTATCTGTCCGATACGCTCGACCGATGCGACGCGGCCTTCGACGCGAACCGAGATCCGGCGCGGACCGGTGTCAAGGGTGCCCCCGGGGACGGTGAGGTTTTGCGCGGCGAGGGCACGCTGGACGTCGGCGGCCGTGAGCCCCGCGGCCGCCAGCCGGGGAGGATCGAGCCACAGATTCACCTGGCGCTTCTGCCCGCCCAGGATCGAGACCTGTCCCACGCCGTTGATGCTCTCGATCAGCCGCCGGACGCGCTTGTCCGCGAGCTCCGTGACGTCGCGTACGGAGCCATTCGCGCGGAATGTGACGAGCAGGATGGGCGCGGCGTCGGGATCGAGCTTGGTGACGACGGGCTGGTCGACCCCCTTGGGAAGCTCGGGGAGGGCTGTATTGAGATGGTCTCGAACCTCCTGAGCAGCGACGTCGATGTCCTTCTCCAGCGCGAAGCTGATGAGGACGAGAGAGACGCCGTCGCTCGACGTCGACCGGAGCTCGTCGATGCCGCTGATCGTGTTGACCGCGGCTTCGATTTTGTCACTGATGGCGGTCTCTACCACCTCGGGTGCGGCGCCGTTCAGCGTCGTCGACACCATGATGAATGGAATGTCGATCTTCGGAAATTGATCGACGCCGAGCGATGTGTAGCCGACGCCGCCGATGACGACGATGGCCAGCATGAGCACCCATGTCAGAACGGGCTGCCGAATGCAGAGCGCTGCGAGCCATTGCATCGATTCACCTCACTCGACGAGCGAGCCGTCGATCATGTCCGCGGATGGGCGAAGGGCGACCCGATCGCCCTTTTTGACGCCTTCAGGAATCGCGATGGTGTCGTCGAGCTCGAGCCCGAGACGGACCGCGCGCTGCTGGAGGTGCTGGTCGACGACGGCGAACACCGCCGGTCCGCTGTCGGTGCGGAGGACGGCTGACTTCGGCACGATCGCCTGCGGCGCGGTACCCGTCGGGAGCTGCACCGTAGTGAACATGCCGGGCAGGAGCAGGCGATCGTGGTTGTCGACGATCGCCTCGTCGACGACGTCGCGAGTCATCGCGCGGATCTCGCGGCCGACGTACTTGATCACCGCCGTGAATGTCTTGTCGGGAATGCCGACGACCTTGAAGAAAACGTTGACGTCCTGGCGCGCGTACGCGATCGCAGGCTCCGGAACGGTGAGCCTCAGCCGCAGGGGATCGTCGACGAGAAGCGTGACGACCTTGCTGCTCGGTTGCACGTAATCACCGACATTGACGTATCGCTCGCCGATGACGCCCGCGAACGGCGCGCGTATCGCGGCGTCCCGGATGACGCGATACGCGCGCGCGAGCGCGCGCAGCCTCTTCGCTCGAGGCTTGGGTCCGGCACTGGGCTGCTTGTCGATCGAACTCCTGCTGCGTGATCGCTCCCTTCGCATGAAGCTCCTCGTAGCGGGTGCACTCCATGCGGACGGCGGCGAGCTGCTCGGTGACGGCGCTGACGTTCGCCTGCGCTTCCAGCTGGCTGAAAGCAGCAGCACGCGTATCGAGCTGCGCGAGCAACGCGCCGGCTTTCACGTGGTCGCCGCGTTCAACGAACGTACGTACGACGCGCCCGGACGCGTTGGCCGCGAGATCGGTGCGCTGATCCGGCTCGAGCGTGCCGGTGATCGTGACCGTCGTGGGGACTGGCCGCTCGTCCACGACGATTGTCTCGACCTGGATTGCCTTCGGCGCCGTCGGGACGGGTGTTTGCGGGGTGCCGCCATCGCGCTTGCACGCAACCGCCGTGAGGCACGCGAAGGTAGCGACGAGGGTACGAAAGCTCACGGGACGACCGCTCCGATCGGGCGCCCTGAGCTCAGTCGCAATGCGGCGCGTGCGTATGCGATGTCTGTGTCGGCCTGGATGCGCGAGACTTCGGCCCGAAAGGCGTCCTGCTGCGCCTGAGTGACCTCGAGCTGCGTCGCGACGCCACCCGCGTAGCGGTCGGCGGCGAGCTGAGCGGCAAATTTCGCCGCAGACAGCTGTGCCCGTGCGGCGCGGGCCCGCTTGATGTTCGCGCCGATCTGGTGCCAGGACTGGAACACCGCGTCTTCGGCGTCTCGCTCCGCTCGCTCCGCCCTGGCGACACTGCCCGCCGCGACCGCATGGAAAGCGCGGACGTTTGCCGGAAGCGTGGCATCCAGCCGCCACGCAAGCGTGAGTTGTAAAAGGTAGAGCGAGTTGCGTCCGGAGAATGCTGTTGCGTTCGTGAATCGCTCCTGCGCGGAGCCGGACAGCGTCGGGAGCCAGCTCGCTTCGGCGGCGTCGGCGGCCTTCTCGGCGCTGCGACGCGCCGCGCGCGCCGAGACGACATCAGGCGTCTTCGCCGCCGCCGCGAGCCAGCCGGCAAGCGCGGTCTCTTCGTGAAGGTCGTCCGTCGGAAATTCGGAGCTAGGCGCGGGCTCCACGTAAGTCGCCGTCGCGAGCGAGCGACGCGCGTTGATGACGGCGAGCTCGGCGGATGCGACATCGCCCTCGGCACGAGCGACCTCGGCGACGGAACGCTGCACGTCGAGCTCCGAGGCCGTTCCGCTCGCTCGCCGGTCTCGCACCAAGGTCTCGTTCTTGCGCATGACCTCGAGGCTCCGGCGCGCCGCTTCGTGGACGGCATCTTGACCCACGAGCTGGTAGTACGCGCGCACCACACCTTTTTCGATTTCTAAGCTCGTCGCCGCCTGGCTCGCTGACGCGACGTCCGCCGCGGCCTTCGCCGCCGCACGGCGCTCCCACGCACCGACGTCGACGATGGGCACCGTCAGCGTCACGGCTGCATCGAGTTGGTTCTGGGGCTGGATCACGATGGTCTGCCCATTGCCGCCCAGCGCGGGAGGGAGCGCGAGAGCGATCTCGTACTGGTTGCGCGTGTACGTGCCCGACGCGGTCAGCGCGGGGTAGAGGCGTGCGGTCGAAACGTCGGCCTCGGCGGTGCGCTGCATGAGCGTCGCCTGGGCTTCTTTGTTCCTCGGGTTCGCGGTCCGCGCTCCGCGGAGGAACTCTTCGAGCGGTTGTAGCGCGAAGGCCGTGCTTGCCATGGCGGTGAGAACCGAGGCGACGGCAAACGAAAGACAGCGGACGTGGTTTGCTCGGGAGTGCATGGTCGATGCGGGCGCGCCACATCGACGTTACTCGGACCGAAGTTCACCGCAACACAAAGTTGCATGTGCCTTTCCGTTTCGAAAATGCGGCCGTAGTATGTCGGTAATAAGGTGTATTCGCTTGCATCACCATGCAACATGTAGTTGCATGACGACCTGCGACGCGATCCTGATGAAGAACAAGAACAAGAAGGCGACGCGCCCAGTGCGGTTGGTCGGGCCCAAGCGGCAGCGCGAAATCCTGAGCGCCGCCCTGGAAGAGCTGGCGCGTGCGGACTACGGCGGCCTCAGCATCGAGCGCGTGGCGACGCGCGCGGGAGTCAACAAGACCACCGTCTACCGGCAGTGGCCGACGAAGGCGGACCTCATACGTGCGGCTCTCGAGACGGTCGCGGAAGCGACGGCACCTGGACCGTCGACCGGTTCGCTGCGAGGCGACCTCCTGCGTATCGGCCGACGGATGCTCGAGTTCGCGTCGTCGTTCGAAGGGCAAGGCATTCTTCGCCTTCGCCTGCTCGAGCACCCCGAGCCCGAGTTGGCCGAGATTGCGAAAACGCTGAACGAGCGGTACTCATTGCGGCTACGGGATCTGCTCAGCGAAGCCGTCACGCGTGGCGAGCTCGATCCCGAGGTGGACATCCAACTCCTCCTCGAAATGCTTGGTGGCGCACTACACGTTCGGCTGTTCCTGAAGAACGAGCGCGTGGATGACGTCATCATCTCGCGGATCGTGGACGTCCTCATCGACGGCGCAGGCGCGAAGAGGCGAAAGACGAAGGCCGCGCCAGTGCCGACCCTACCGCGGGGTCGGTCGACGCGATAATCCCGACGAGCGCCGGTCAGCCCCGTGAATTAGCACCTTCGCAGATGGTGGAGACGCGCAGCCGGCTGCCCGTTCGAGCGAGAGGGGCTCGACGAATCGATCGCAAAGGTGCGGGCGAGTAGCTCGACCGAGCCACGCTGCTCGTCGTTGGCCCGAGGTGTCATCCACGGCCGGGCAATCCCGGAAGCGCGTTCGACGACTTTGCCGAGCAACGCCCAGCCGAGGTTGGCATAGGCGTATCTCGTCCCGGGTGTGGTCGAGAGCTGCACGCCATCGCGCGAGAGAACGGAGCTCGGGAAAGTACGTCGCGGCCGGTTCGTCGAGCATGACCCGCCCCTTCGTCGCGAAGCTTCATGACGGAAAGGGCCGTGAAGCTCTCTTCGCGTTCTCGCCGACAACGGCGCTCTCCGTCATCGCCAAACCCAAAGTACGGCAAAGAGTGTCACCAAGGTGGATCGGTGGGCCTGCACGGCTACCAGGTGGCGTCGACGGTGTGCGATCGGCTCATCCTTCTTGCGACGAGATCAGGGAGCACCGCCTGAATCCTCGCGATGGCACATCTGCGGCCGGAGGCGATTCTCATTTGCATTATCGCGGCCAAATTTCAGTATCATGATCAGGATGTTGTAAACTTTTGAGCTTGATCATGTCCTCGGGGGTCCGATAGTCCGTCGTCTTTTGAGAGGGCAAGTGGTCTAGGTCTTTGCACCACGGAACGCGACTTTCCACGCCGGATTGATGATCGAGTGGCCCGAGATTTTGGGCTTGGTCGAAGGTGCCCATCGCCATTTCGATATTGGGTTCGCCGTCTTCGAGCATGTACATTGGCGTTCCGCACTCTTTGCAATAGCCGCGGGCGACGATCGCGGACGACCGAAATTCCGACGGAGCGCCCCTAGTCCACCTAAAGTTTTGGATGGGTACCGGAACTAGCGGAGCGGCAAAACTTCCAAAAGCCTTCTGACACATTCGACAATGGCAGATGCTTGGTTTTCCCAATTCGCCAGTGACTTCGTACCTGAGCGCTCCACACTGGCAACCGCCTTGATACTTTTCCAACATGACGACCTCCGGGTGCTCACTCTACGACGAGCGCGGGTCAACACACGGAGCCTAGCGCGCGTCAGGCCCGACTTGGCGATGCCGGTGAAGTCGGCTTTCGCCTCATCGAACGCGGAAGCCATTCCCAACGCCTTCAGGTGGGCGCGGAGGGGCGTCGACTCGCGGGGCTTGATCTCGAAAGTCGGCAGCGCCACGTCGACCTCAGCTGGCTTGAGCGCGTCAACCCATTTGCCGAGGGTAGGGGCGCGCATGGTCTTCTCGACCGCGGCGAGCCCGTCGATCGCGTCAGGCAGAACGATGACCATGGCCACGTCGCCGCCCGCATACCGCATCTCCAGGAGCTTCACTTGATCGAGCGCCGCAAAGGCGAAGCGATCGACGGCGTGCATGGTCGCCGTCTGGTGCTCCGCCGTGCCGGACGTGCGAAACGGCTCCGGCCGGGTGCTGGTCGAGCGCGCTCGTGATTGAGACCGGGGAAAAAGCGAGGTTGCCACTGGTCGCGCGCAACCTCTCGAAAAGATCGAATGCGAAAGCGTTGCTGCTCTTGGCGAGCGTTTCCAGCTCGCCGGGGAAAGGGGGCGGAAGAGGTACAGTGGATGGCGCGGGCTGGCTGCTGATGGCGTCGGCCGGCGGGCGCTAGCGGATGTCGTCGACGTTCACGCCGACCCGCTCGGCGTAGAGCGCGAGGGTGCGCTGCCAGGCCGGGCGGGCCTGACAGCGCTCGTAGTAGGCCTTGATCCTCGGGAAGGGCTCCATCAGGTCGGTCTTGCGGATGCCGCGCAGGACGCTGGCCATCATGATGTCGGCCACCGTGAAATCGCTGCAGGCGATCCACTCGCGGTCTTGGAGGCGCCGCTCGACGTCGCCGAGCCAGCGGCCGGCGAGCTTGCGCACCTCCGCGTGGAGCTTGTGAGCGGTCTTGTCGCGGTCGAACATCTCGATGACGTCGATGCACACCAGGGTCGTCCCGACGGTGCTGACGGCGGCGAAGCACCACTGGACGACGCGGGTACGGCCCTGGGCGTCGCCCGGGATCAGCTTGCCGGCCTTCTCGGCCAGATAGAGCACTATCGCGGCCGACTCGGCCACCACGAAGCCGTCGTCGTCGATGACCGGCGCCTGGTGGAAGGGGCTGATCCGACTGTAGGCGTCGCCGTCGAGCTCGCCGGCGGTATGGTCGAGCGCGTGGACTCGATACGGCAGCCCGGTCTCCTCGAGCGCCCACTGCGCCCGGAGGTCTTTCGTCTCGCCGCGCCCCTCGGGAAAGATACGTCCGAAGCCATAGAGCGTGATCATGTGGTCCTCCGCTCGGCGACCAAATCCGCCGGCGCACGCCGGACCCTACCATGCGTGGACGGCCTCGCCCGCGTGCGAGCGCGCCGCCGATCTTGAGTCCGATGACTCTCCTGGTCACGCTCGCTGATCTCCGCGCCTGCTCGGCGTGACCGGACGCACATTGAGAGCGAAAGGCAACGGCGCCGCGTCGGCTTGGTTTCAGCTCGGGGGGCGAGAGTGCCATCCCGGCCAGCGAGCACCGCCGCCCCCGCGAGTCACCAGATCCGGCATTTCCATTGCCCGAGAGCGTCAATCGGAAACTCGCGACGCACGCTCGGAGCGACGCTGGAACCGAATGCGACAATTCGATGCGCAGCTCGCGCCGACAGCTCGACGTAGAGCGCTCGGACAGTATTCTAGGCGCGATGGCGGCCATTACCCAAATCGAGTCCGGCGCTCTCGAAGGAGAGATTCGAACGAACCATATCGCCTTTCGCGGAATACCGTTCTCCGCGCCACCGATCGGCAAGCGGAGGTTTGCGCCGCCCGCACCCCCCGAGCCATGGACGCAGCTGCGCGCGGCACGCACCTTCGGCCCTGCCGCGATGCAGGGAGAGCCATTCGTCCCTGGCGCGGGAGCCGAAGGGCCGATGAGTGAAGACTGTCTCTATTTGAACGTCTATACGCCGGGCCTCGATGGAAGACGGCGTCCGGTTCTCGTCTTCATCCACGGCGGCGCCTTCATCGCCGGCTCGAGCAGCTCGCCGCTCTACGATGGGGGCCGACTCGCCGAGCTCGGCGACCAAGTCGTGGTCACTTTCAACTACCGGCTCGGCGTATTCGGCTATTTGTGCCTCGGCGAGGAAGGTGCGCGCTGGGGCGCAGTACCCAACCTCGGCGCGCTCGACCAGCTCGCCGCGCTGCGCTGGATCCGGACCAACATCGATCGATTTGGTGGCGATGCAAGCAATGTCACCCTCTTCGGGGAGTCGGCGGGAGCGACCTCGCTTCTTCACCTCGTCGCGATGCCTGCTGCCGAAGGTCTGTTCCATCGTGCGATCGCGCAAAGCGCCGGGCCGACGCTGACCTTGCCCGATCGATCCGTCGCGGTCGAGCTGGCCGAGCAGCTGCTCGCCGCCCTGAATCTTCGCCTCTCCGAAAGTGAGCGCCTGCGCGAGTTGCCGGCACAAACCATCGTGGATGCACAAGTGCTCGTCCGCGGGCGCCCGGCCGATTGGCTGGGTTTTTTCCCCGTACTCGATCCCGCCACGCTTTCACAGCAGCCGCGCGATGTTTTTACCGGCGGCGGCGGCGCTCGCGTGCCGCTCATGATCGGAACCAATCGCGACGAGTGGAACCTCTTCGATTTTCCATCTGCCGACGATTCCAAGGTGGAATTCGATCCGACGGACGACCTCGTCGCCCAAGGTTTTCCGGACGAAAAGCGCGACCAGCTCCCCCAACTTCTCGACGTCTATCGCCGATCGCGCGCACAAAAAGGCTTGCCTCATTCTGGGCATGCGCTGCGGCGGGCAGTGCTCGGCGACCTGCGCTTTCGCTTACCGACGATACGCATGGCCGAAATGCACGCGGCGCGAAATCTGCCGACCTATGCCTACTTCTTTACCTATTGCTCGCCGGCAGCAAAGGGCGCATTGGGAGCCTGCCATGCTCTCGAGCTCCCCTTCGTGTTCGGGACGCTCGACGCTCCCATGCAGGAGCACTTCGCGGGCAGCGGCGCCACCGTCCGCGCGCTTTCCGACACCATGATGCGCGCGTGGAGCTCGTTCGCCGCCACCGGCGCTCCCGAGGCGGCGGGGGGAGAATGGCCGCGCTTCGACGTCGAGCGGCGCATGACGCGCATCTTCGACGTGACGACCCGCACCGAAATGGCTCCCCACGACGAGGAGCGCGCGGCGTGGGAATGCATTCTCTAGCGCCATGATGGCCGCACGTGCTTCGAGCTACGGCCAGTTCTTTCGTTGGGGATTCACCCACGGAGCCTGGCATAAAATGCAATCGTCTCCGTAGAAGTATTGGCGCGCTCCTTGGTCGGCGTAGACCCACAGACGAAGCCAGGCGATCGCGGGAGCTCGTTCATCGCCGGCATTGCCGAGAGGATAAAGGTGATCCGCCGTGGTGTGCGTTGCATAGAATGTCGGAACGGTCGAGCGGTTGCTCTCGCTTTCGCATTCACCAAGTCCGCCGTTTTGACTGCCCCCAAGCGACATTCGCGATTCTCGCTCGGGGAAATCCATAATCCTCTAGCGAACGAGCGCCCCTCTCTCTATCCTCAATCGAAGTAGAAGTGAATCCGACTCGGTGGCTTCCTTTCAGAAAAAGGAGAGCATGCGCAGCGCCCAGACTTTTTCTCCAGCGGCGCCGATTGGAGATCCGGCGGGCAGGCGTAAGGCTTGCTCGACCACCGCACGTCTTTGTCGAATTTCCTGCGGCTGCATCGCTTTCGGCGCGTCCGCGTGCACTGTCTATGGAGAACAGCTTCAGCAATTCGGTCCCTATTCGGGAGACGCGCAAATCCGCGACGCTGGCTCGGACGTCTCGGGCTCCGACGATGGCACGCCTGGTTTCGATGGGACAGTCGATGCCAAGCCCGGCCATGACTCCGAGGACGCGAACGCCGATGGCAGCCCGAGCGGCGTGGACGCTGAGCGACGTGAAGCGGACGCCCCCGCTTCACGCGACGTCGAAGGAGGCGCGCTCGACAGCGTGGCGGGCGAGCGGGATGGCGAAGGAGGCGCGCTCGAAGGCGGAGGGCTGCAAGATGCGGAAGGGGGGGCGAGCGACAGCGATGCGCCGGCCGTCGCCGACGCTGGGCAAGACAGCGGCTGCATCGGTTCGATGCCGTCGCACGATGAAGACGGCGACGGCGTGCTCGACGGATGTGACAACTGCCCCTCGATGCCCAACGCGGATCAAACCGATCAGCGGGAAATTGCGGCAGGGCTCGCCGCTGATGGCGTCGGCGATGCCTGCGACCCGCGACCTTCCTTGGCGGGTGACGCGATCGTGCTTTTCGATTCGTTCGTCTCGGTGCAAATAGACACCCAATGGTCCGTTTATGCCGGCACGTGGCAGTCAAGGGCTGACACGCTGGTGGAAACGGCGACGTCCGACTCCCAGCAAATCGATCGCATCACGTTTCCCAGCGGGAGCGACTATCTCGTCGAAACGCGATTCACCCTCGATGCCTTGCCCACCATCGACAGTAGGACGACCCTCACTTTCCGGATGGATACGCTCTTCCACAACGGATGGGGGTGCGCAGTCAGTAATCGTTCGCTGCTCGCCGTCTCCACGATCGTGGGCGGTGACCAAGGCGAAATGAATCCGCCGCAGACCGCGATCCCGCCTCCCCAAGTCGGCGACCGCTTCCGCCTTCAGGCCGGAGCCCACGGGATGAACGTCTTTTGCCTGCTTCCCGACACCGGGCAGCGGGTCACCCGCACCAGCTTACTCAATCCGAACGGCGTCGCGGGTTTGCGTACGCACCAGGCCGCGGCAACGTTCGAATACTTGCTCGTCTATCACTTGGGTGGGCCGCTGCCCTGAGGCAGAGAGGCCAGACTGCCCTTCGTCAATGAACAGCGATCTCGTGACGATTTTGAGCCGTCAATCGATCGCACGGTCACTGCATCGCGCTTGGCGGGCTTCGAGCAGCGATGCTTATCGTGCAAGGAACGCCTTGGCGTGGTCCGTCGCGCTCTTGGTCGCCGTCAGCATCAGGTCGTAGTGGGTGGTGCTGGGAATGATCGCCAGTTGGTTGGGCGTCGGACGCAGCGAACCATCGAGGGCGGCATCGCGTGTGCCCCCGCCGAGGAGCCGATAGAACTCGAAGATGTGCTCGAGGTACATCATGTCGGCGTCGGCGAAGAGGAGGAGCGTCGGCGATGCGATCTTGGCGACATCGGCAGACCAGTCGTCGGTCCCCTTGTTCATCTCGCCGGTCTTGCGCATCATCACTTCCCAGTCGATGTCGGGATACGTTGCTGCGAGCGGCGACTGCTCGATCTGCCGCGCATACTCGGCAACACCGCCGCCCAGCGACCAGCCCATGAAGTCGATCTTTTCAATTCCCAGTTTGCCGAGAAGGCGCCGCGACGCCTTTCCCGCCGTCGTCCATGCCGTCTCCTCCAAGCCTTGGGATTTCGACGCCTCGTTCGAATTTGGCCTCTCCGTCATCGTCGCCGGTTTGGGTGCGCAGCGAAGGGAGTGAAGGCAGCCGATCAGCTCAACGTTCGCGGATCTCCGCGCAGTCTTATGCGCTGCGGTCGAAGCTCGACGGTGTTTGATGGGGCGTACTGGCGCCGGGACGGCGCGGTGCGTGATCGAGACACCGGAGGTGCGCTCCCCAAGTGAGCCGCTTGCTGGCTTCGCACGCTGGGCACGGAGGCGCGATCGGCTCGGACGAGGGGACCGATTTGGAACGGATGATCAAGACGGGACAAGGCGCCATTCGAACGAGCTTCTCAGTGACCGACCCGAAGCAGGAGCGATTCACTCCCGCGCGATCGTGGTTTCCGACGACGACGAGGTCGGCTTCGATGTCCTCGGCCAACTGGGCGATCACGGTCGTCGCGCTCCCGTCGTGTACGTGAGCGCACACTCGCGTGTCTGGCAGCGAAATCGACGCCGCAATGCGAAGCAGAGCGGCTCCTGCTGCGTCGGAATCTTCGATCGATGTGAGATCCGACAACGCAGGAAACCAGCGCAGCTGATCGGCTCGGACCGCGGGACCAAAAGCATGCACGAGATGCAGTTCGGCATCGGGCGTCGTCGATGCGAGATCGGCCGCCGATTGCAGCACGCTCGGGCCATGCTCGGAAAAATCGACTTCGACCAAGATCAAGAATTTACCGCTCGTGTTGCGGTCCATAAGAGTACGCATCGGTGCCTCCTCACGACGGTCGCGGCATTTTTCAATGAGGGCCGCGCAAACGTCGTGCCTCCGGCTGCCCGTCCCCTATTCCATTGCGACGAAGCAGTCGGTTCTCTCTAATCTTGTGGCGTTTGAGCGAAAAAGCGATCTCTCGGTGACCGAAAGATCCCATTGGGGGCCTCTACCGTGCGCGGACGGTGCGAGACCCCCTTTGGCCGACCGATGGCAGCGAGCGCGGGCGCCGTCAGCCGTTGCTTGCGTCGTCCCCAGCGTCGATTCCGCCGTCGGGCCCGTCGGGCGGACCGCCTTCGTCGTTCGAGCCCCCCTCTGCGTCCTGCGAGCCGGCCTCGGCGTCTTCCGTACCGCCTTCTGCGTCTTCCGCATCGCCTTCGGCGTCGTTCGACACGTCGGGGGCTGCGTCAGGGATCCCTGCTTCGGGCAGGGGCACACAGGTGTTCATCGTGCAAGTGTTGCCGGCGGGGCAGGGGACGCCGCCCGAACATTGACGGCACGCGTTCATCACGCAGGCCGGTCCTCCTGGCCTGTTGGCGCAATCGGGATTCGCGCCGCATTCTCGACACGTGTTCGCTCCCGTCGTCACGCAGATGGGCGTCGGTTCGGCACACTGCGCATTGTCGCGGCACTGCACGCAGGTGTTGTTGGTCGCGTCGCAGGTGGTGTTGGGGGGCACCGTGCAGTCCGTGTCAGCGCCGCACTGTTCGCAGCTGTTGCCGACGCAGATCGGTCCGCCGGTGTTGCCGACACAATGCGGATTGCTCTGACACTCGACGCACATCATCGTCGTCAGGTTGCATGCGCGGTTGGTCGCCGAGGTTGCGCAGTCGGCATCCGAAGCACAGCGCAGCTGACAGGTGTTGTTGTTCGTGCCCACGATGCAGTGGTTGGGCGCCATGCAGTGGGTGTCGTTCAAACACGAACGACAAGAGCCGGCCGCTGCGTCGCAGTACAAACGCGGCGGGTTCTGCATGTTCGTCGCGCAGTGTTCATCCGTCAGGCAAGCCTGGCAGCGAGGCCCCTCGGGCCCGTTCGGATTGCAGTAACGGTTCGTCTGGTTCGGGTTGCAGGTCGTCGCCCCGCACGGGATTCCCGCGTCCACCCCCGCATCTTTGCTTCCCGAAGAGCCCGCGGCACCACCGGTGCCCGCGGTTCCCGCGCCACCGACGCCACCTGCCCCACCGGTACCCGTGACGCCACCAGCGCCGCTGCCGCCACCGGTACCCGTGACGCCGCCAGCGCCGCTGCCGCCACCGGTACCCGTGACGCCGCCAGAGCCGCTGCCGCCACCGGTACCCGTGACGCCACCGCGTCCCGCGGAACCTCCGGTCGTGGTCGAGCCGCCGTCGCGCCCACCCGATCCGGCCGCGCCGTCGGTCCCGGGGGTGCTGTCTTCTTCGCCTCCGCAGGCGACGGCCAACACCGCCCCCGCTGCCAGCGCAAAAAGGAAGTGGCTAAGTCTATACGTCGTCATGATGCCTCCTTGGCCTTCAAGAAGCGGCAACATTATCGCGGGAGCACAAGTGAGGGCAATCGCGAATCGCGATGGTCGTACCTAAGTCGGTGCGTTCGTTCACGAACGAGACGGAAGCGATCGCCGAGTAGCGATGACCCATCATGGAGTTACCCGCACGCTGTACGCAGCAAAATCGCTACCGCCGCGACCATCGCGTAGGACCATCCACAGTCGTGCTTGGCCCGCCGACTGCGGGCAATCCAGGCGTTCTGCGTCTCGCTCAAAATTGAATGTCCGACGCGGTGACGGCAGTGTCGTAAGCTGGATCGGTGCGCCCAGGGAAAAATGTCGCCTTCTTCACCAGGAGATTGATCTTCGCGGTGCTCGGGGCGGGGGCGGTCAGTCTCGCATCTGCCATCGTCGGTATGTTCGTGGCTCGGGCTCAACTTCTCGAAGCGAGTGAGTGGGTGCGCCATACCGACGAAGTGGAGCTGGCGGTTGCCGCTTGCCGGCTCCATGTTCGCGAAGCGCAGGTGAGCGCCGTGACCCGACCGGCGCTGCTGGAGCAGGCACGGACCGATATCGAACGTATTCGACAATTGACAGTCGACAATCCTCCTCAACAAGGGCGGGTTCGTGTGCTCGTGCCGTTGCTCCAGGCATTTGCCGGGGACGCCGCTCAAGGGCATGCCACTCGGTCGGGTGCACCCGGTGGAGGCGCGTCTCCCCTGGACCGACGTGCTCAGGTCAGACGTTCCTTCGCCCATTGGGCATCCTCCTTCAACGTCTTCTGTGTCAAGCCGAGCGGTGTCTTCACCCGTTTCAACCAGCCGACGAGTGCGGCGACGCCGCCCAACACCAGCACCGCGCCGGATACGATCAGCGCCGCCTGCCACCCCGACATCTCCTCCGCCAAAGCGAACACTGCTGCCACGAGTAACAGAATGAACGTCGCGAATGCACACGCTCCGGCGATCCCGAATCCCGCAAAGGCCGTGATCTCCCGCTTGATGTCCAAGCGCAGCTCGGACTGTGCGAGCTCGACCTGTTTCTTGACGAGGTCGGTGGATTGTTGGGTGAGTTGCGCCACCAGCTCAGCGGTGGAAAGGACGGTCAAAGGCTGCTCGTCCTTGGTGGATGTCTCTGGCTCCTGCATGAACGGCTCCGTTGATGTCACTTCGTCCTGAAGAATTTGAGGCTGGCCATGTAAAGCGCGGGCTAGCTGCAGTACTTGCCGATACAGAATCTGCCACTCGTCGTGGTCAATCTTGATCTTCGAGAGTTCCTTCGTGATGTCGACGACTCTCGATAAGAGCGCAGCGGAGCGAACATGCGCCGACGGATTTTCGTCGTACACGCTCCAGACTTGGCGGATTTGTCGCTCCAGATCTTGCGCGTTCGGATCGAAGGTCTGCCGGCAGGGCTCGTGTGCCAGCGCCTCGGCCAAGAGGCCGTGCGTCCAGGCAGTCTGACGATTCTTTCCTCGGATGAGAATATCGCTGGGGTAGAAAGCGAT
>DATHES010000131.1:0-226955 GCA_035318465.1 Polyangiaceae bacterium | reverse complement strand
GTCCGCGCTCCAACCGATGGGCAAGGAAGACTGCTCGAGGCGTTTCATCTGAACGTTCCACTGCGCCGCCACCGAGCCCGCCTGAGTTCCCTCCTTGGCGCCGCTCTCGACCGGTGCGCGATCTCTCCCGTCGGTTTGCTCTTTGTAGTAAGCGGCGGCAGTGGCCGACACCTGTGCGCGCAGCGCGTTGTCGCTCCACAACTGTCCCGCAACGTTGAACGTATTGGCATTGATGAGCACCGTGATGACGAGGGCGATCACGAGCGACATCCGCTGTGCTTGCCGCTTGTACCAACCGGACGCGCGTGACATCGAGTCATTGAACCATCCTTCGACACGTTCGCTCACGGCCTGCGCGCGCTGGTTGATGGCTGCGCGCTGGGGATCGGCATCGGCAACGAAGAGGGTGAGTGCCGTCTTGAGCTGTCCGGCCGGGAGTTTGTTCACGGCTTGCTGGGCGCCAGCCAAGACTTGGTCGATGCCTGCCGCTTCCGTGGCGGTCTTCCCGCGCAGGACGTCGAGCAGCGCAACGGCGAAAATGCGGCTCGGAATGTAGGACGGAAGCGCCGCCTGTCTGACGAAATCCGTCGCCGAAATGTTCTCGGCGAACGGCGTCCGCCGGTAGAGGCTCTGCATGAGCGGATGCCGGTAGAGATCGACGACGAGGTCCTTGTATTCGGGGTGCTTCGCTAGGGCTGGATCGCTGATCAAGTTGTCGATGGCGTCGAAGAGGTTCTTCGCGCGGAGCTGCATCATCGTGGCGATCCCCTCCTGTACGATCGTCACGAGCAGGCTCGTCATCATGTAGAGGAAGATCAAACCAAGCGCGACATCCAGAACGGCTCCCAAGTCGGACATCCCTACCTCCCAAACACACCGGGCGCGTCATGACGCGGCTGATCTCGAGCGGACTCGATCGACGAGGATAACTCGGTCCGATGGGGGGCGCGGATGATTCTGCTGGAGACTCAGTCGAGCTCGGCCACGGAGCGAGGCCGATCGCCGTCGTCGCCCGGTTCCGGCTCGATTTCGGCACCGGTACCATCACCGAAGTCACGGCCGGCGAGACCCCACCGCGTCGCGTCGAGAAAGAGCCGTGGCCAGGACTTGGGGACAATCCGCTGATTACTGGATCACGGCTTCGGTGAGTACGGCGATGACCGCACCGCCCTCGCGCGCCAGATCCATGACCTCCACCGCTTCGCCGTAAGCAGCGTCGTTCTGCGCGTCGAAGAAGACGAGTTGGTCGGCTCGCGGCGCCAAAACACGCTTGATCTTTTGGCTCAATTCCTGGCGAAGAACGGCTTGAGAGTTGATTTTGATCGTCCCATCACGGTCATAGGTCAAGACAACGGGCTTCACACTGTCGGGAGGAGGCGGGGGGGGCGTTTCCTGCTCGGCCTTGTCCTTTTTCGGTACGTGAAGCCACATTTTCTTGGTCAAGAGCGGTGTGACGACCATGAAGATGATGAGCAGAACGAGGACGACGTCCACGAGCGGCGTCACGTTCATCTGTGGGGTCACCCTGCCTTTGCCCCCGCCTCCAACGTTCATACCCATGGGTCAGCCTCGATCATTTCTCAGCGACGTGCTTCTGCTTTTCGTCGACCATGAGGGCCACGCCGTTGAAGCCAATCTCGCGCGCCTCGGAAAACAAGCGCCGCATCTTCTCGTAGGTCAGACCGCGGTCAGCTTTGAGGACCATGCGCTTTTCAGGGTCCCGTTCGTGCGCCGCGACCAGCGCGGCATGCAGCGCCGCTTCCTCGATGTGCTCTTTCTCGAGCATGAAGCGCCCCGACGCGGTGACCGTGAGCGTGAAAGCGTCGAGCTTCGCTTTTTCGTCGACGTTGGCGAGAGCAGGGAGCTCTACTCGTTCGCCGGCCTCGAGTTGAGGCGCAATCACCATGAAGATGATGAGCAGGACGAGAACGACGTCGACGAGCGGCGTGACGTTGATCTCCGGGACGATCCTAGGAGACTGCGATTTGACGTCCATCTCGGCGCTCCAACCCCGCCTCGTGCGGTCCATTTCCATTCTCGACGGCCCGATGGTGCGGCTCGACCGGAGGGGCTTCTTCGAGGAGCTGTTGGCTGAACTCGAGGTGATCCATGAATTCGCCGCCTGACATCACGATCCCTTGCTGGATCTTGTCGGCGCGCGTCGTGAGCGCGTTGAAGATGAGCACCGCGGGAATGGCGATGAGGAGCCCGAGCGCCGTGACGATGAGCGCCTCGGAGATGCCGCCCGCGACCGAGCTGAGGCCGCCCGACCCCGTCAACGAGATCTTCCCGAAGGCGGCGATGATTCCCACGACCGTTCCGAGCAGTCCGACGAACGGCGCCACCGACCCGACGGAGGCGAGCACCGAGAGGCCCTTGCGGAGATCCGTCGAGCTCTCTTCCAATTTCCGGGCAAGCTCCCGACGCACCACTTCCACCACCACCGCCGGCTTGTCGACCACCTGCCATTCATGCTGCAGGTAAATGCGCAGCACGGGGACGAGCATCCGGGAAAGATGGCTGGCGGAGTATTGCTGCGCCTCGCCGAGGAGCTTCTCGTAGTCGCGCTGGGCGATCAGGCCCGCGGCTCTCCCGGAAAGGCTGGCCGACTGCCGAGTGGAGCGTGCGTAAGCCACCATGCGCTCGAACGCCACCGCGAGGCTGACGATGCCCATCGCGAAGAGCACGAACGTGACGCCCCGTGCCATCCAGTCCATCTCGTGAAAAATCTTGATGAGGTCGAAATGCATGGTTTTCCTCTCGGTTCAATTTGGATGTAGCGTCAGCGCGCGCCGCCTACGCTCAATCGAAATGGCACCTTGATGATTCGAAATACTGCGATGGGACGCCCCGCCAGTACGGCCGGTTGAAATGTATAGGTCTTGACCGCGGCAATCGCCGCTTCGACGAACGGTTGTTCGCCTTTCATGACTTGAATATTTCCCACCCGCCCTGACTCGGTGACGACGATCTTCAGTATCACCAGTCCTTCGACACCCGCCGCTCGCGCCGACTCGGGGTATTCGGGCCGGCGATTGGCCGGACTCTCGACGGGAGGCGTTGCCTCCTCCGGAAGATTCATGGGCGCCAGCGCTGCGCGCGCAACAGCGGGAGCAGCCGTTCCCGTGCCCCCTGGCACGCCACCGGGAACGCCTGGCCCGGCTCGACGCGCCGATCCACCGATGCCTTCGGACGGCGGGATGTATTCGCGTTTCTCGACCACCACGTCGGATTCGGGCAACGTCTCCTTGGGCACCGCTTTGGGAATAACGACCGGGGGAGGGGCAGGGGGCGGAGGCGTATCCACGACCGGAGGCGGCGCTTCCACCTTCTTCTCGATTTTCTTGGGCGGAGGCGGCGGCGGGGGCGGCGGCGGTGGAGGCGGTACCACTTCCTTGGGAAGCTGCTTCTCGAACGTCACGTCCAGCATTTTTTCCTGGACGATTCCCGCACCGCGGCCAAGCAAGATGGCGGCGCCAGCGGCCGCGCTGTAGGCCAGTACCGCCGTTACGGCGGATAGGGCGAGCCGCCGTCTTCGGGCGGTGTCGGCGGCGGCGGGCTGCAGTGCTTCGAACACGACGATACGTTCTCCAGCTTCAAACGCGAGACGACCAACCCACTACGCCCCCGCCACGCGCGTAGCACGCTTGCATCTCTATGTATTTGCCTGCGGATTGAGCTCCAGAACGCATGCGCTTCAAGTTGATCAAAGTATCGTCGGCAGCGTGACGACCGAGTGCGCGTTGTGTGACGTTTAGGTTACTGAGTGGTTCGGTTGCGCGATTCTGCCGATACCGAATCGAAACAATTCGAGGCCGCCGGCAGCCGAAGGAGCATCGCTCAGCGAGCATGACGAAACTGTCACGGCGCTGGCGCCGGGGTGTTCCTCAATGGTCGCTGAAGAGGACCCAGTTTCCGCTGGCCCATTGGTCGGTCTCGTCTCGAAAAGCTCCCGCGTAGTTCGCCGAAGGGTCGAAGAAGCCGTCGTCAGGCGGTATGGCCGCGTTGAGCGCTTGTGCGGTGCGCGGCTGAAAGCGGGGGGATAGGGGGTCGAAACAGTGGAGGCCGGGATCGGACACGACGTTCCTATGCTCGGCCTTCATGAGCCATTGGACTTCATCGAATCCGTTGTCGTCGTCTTTCTGGGTGTCGGTATTCGAGCCGTCCTCCTCGTAGGCGATATTTCGGACGACGTTGCCGAAAAAGATCGAGTTTCTTATCTCGACCTCGGTGCTGACGTCGCGAATGTCGATTCCTGCTTCGAAGCCCATCACGATTGCGTTGAAGACGTGTGCTCGCGTGGCGCGGCGCAAGAGCAGGCCGTACTGCTGTGCGGCGACGTCGACGTTCTTGCCGCACAGCGTGGCATTGTAGATAGTAGGCTCGCTCTTGGGGCCGTCTTCGCTGCCGAGCGCGTTGTTGTCTCCTTCGAAACCATTGGTTTCGTCTGCTACGGCAGGGTCCTGTTGCAGCATGTCCATCCTGTGACGGACGACGTGGCGAGAAGTTTTGATCAGGACTCGAACCTGAGGTGGTCAGACAGAGCGGAAACGCCGTTGCGCGCGCGCGACGGGGCGCTCGTGTTCACGATTCCGTCACGTGTCCGACATGGCCGGGCGACTCGGTGACAGGCGCTGCGGGCTGGGTGACATGATCGTCATCAAAACAGACGTGTCTCATACGATCTTTCGGTCCGATGTTCGGTGTCACCGTGCCCCTCGGTCATCGATCTCATGGCGTGCCGATGCGGCGCTGGGAAGCGTGTCGTGACGCCATTGCGCCTTGTATGTCACCACAATGTCACACGTGCGAACGCGGAGCGCATGTTACACGGGCAGCCATCAATCTCCGGATGCACAGCACGAGCTCATGGATGCGCTGGGCAATGCCTAACGCCAACATCGGGAGCGCTCGGTGCCGCCCTTCTGGGCTGCGCTCGAGTCGATGAGCACGCTGCGATGCCTCTTTGCTGACTGCCGTTGATGAAAGCGAGGACCTCATGTCGATTCGTTCCCTTCTGATTGGAGCGGCGGTGTCGGCTGTCGCCGCGAATGCGCTGGCGCAGACCCCGCCTCCTCCCCCGGACGTCCCTCCGCCGCTCCCCGCTACCTCGCCCACCGAGCCCGTTCCCCCTTCGCCGAACGCGCTGCCAATGACTCCGCCCCCGCCTCCCTTCGAGCCGACGGTGCCTCCTCCTCCTCCGCCCCCGGCGCCCGGCGATGCACCGCCCAAGAAGCTGACCGTGGGCACGGGAGGACTCTTCCAACCCGGGCTCTTGCTGCAGGGTTGGTTTCTTTTCGATGGCTGTCCGAGCTGCACCGGCGCTACTCCATCGTCCGTGTCCACATTCCGCATTCGCCGCGCGGAGGTTCACGTCAAAGGGGAGATCGTCCCCAAGTTGGCGAGCTATGCAGTGATGTTCGATCCGGCCAAGGTGCTCGAAGACAAGAGTACGGTCGTGCCCGTCACCCCAGTCGACCCGACCACGCCACAGCAGGTCACCGCGCGCCAGCCGGTCAGCGCCATCTCCGTGCTGCAGGATGTCTTCATTACCTTCCAGAGTGAGTACGCCGACGTTTCGCTCGGTCAGTTCAAGATCCCGGTGAGCTGGGAAGGGTACAACTCCTCGTCGAAGTTGATTTTTCCCGAGCGATCGTTGGTCTCTCGGCAGTTCGGCGATAAGCGGGATCTCGGCCTCCGCATCGCCAAGACCACCAAGTACTTCGGGTACTCGGCGGGTGTTTTCAACGGCGGCGGCCTCAACAACCTCGATACCAACAATCAAAAAGATTTCGCTCTCCGGCTCGAGGCTTATCCGATTCCGAGCATCACCGTGGCTGGCGTGATCTATAGCTCGGTCGGGCAGCGCAACCGCGCCGGCACCAAGGACCGCTACGAAGCAGACCTGCGCTTCGAACAAGAAGGGATCCTGGTTCAGGCCGAGTATATCTACGCGCGCGACATCACCGCCGACTACGGCCCGTCCTTCAACGGTCAAGGGTTCTACGCGTTGGCCGGTTACACCTTCTTCGACGTGCTGCAGCCCATCGTTCGCCTCGGGTACTTCGACCCCAACACGGGCAGGGACGCCGATCAGATGTGGGAATACAACGTCGGCCTCAACTACTACATCCGCAAGCACGAATCGAAGCTGCAGATCAACTACAGCAAGTTTCCCCAAGCTCGCAACGAGGACCAGTTCATCTTCGCCGCTCAGGTCGCGTTCTAGCCGGCGCGTCGCATACAACTTGACTCGACGCCGCTACGCGATCTCCTGCGCGAATCGCCCCAAGCGGAGGTAAAGCGCAGGGACGACGAGGAGATTGAGCACGGTCGACGTGACGAGGCCGCCGAGGATCACGACGGCCATGGGGTGCTCGATTTCGTTGCCCGGTCGGTTGCCCGAGATGACGAGCGGGACGAGCGCGAGGCCCGTGGCGAGGGCGGTCATCAAGATCGGGACGACACGCTCCGTCGCGCCCCGAACGACGAGGGCCTCGCCGAAGCTCATCCCTTCGTCTCGCTCGAGGTGGCGAAAATGACTGACGAGCATGATGCCGTTTCGCGCAGCTATCCCGAGGACGGTGACGAAGCCGACCAGCGATCCGAGAGAGACGACACCGCCCGTGGCGGCGACCCCCGCAACGCCGCCCACGAGGGCGAAGGGAAGGGTCGCCATGATGAAGCCGGCCACGCGCGCGGAACGGAAGTCGGCATAGAGGACGATCGCTATCCCGAGAAGCGAAAGCAAGGCCAGAGCGAACAACCGGTCTTGCGCCTTCGCGCGGGCGGCGTACTCGCCGAGGATTTCCGGGTGGTGGCCGGCAGGAAACGAGATGCCGCTCACGATTCGCTCGACGTCCTTGGCAACCGCGCCGAGATCGCGTCCGCGGGCATCGCAGGTCACGTCGATTCGCCGAGATGCAGCGTCCCTCTGGACGACGTTCGGCGTAGGCACGATGGCAATCGCGGCGAGGTCCGCGAGGCGCGCGTCGGAACCACCCGATCCCGCACCGGTCGGCACAACGGCGCCCACCGTGGGCAGGGCGATCCGTAGCTCGCGAACGGCGGTGACATCCGTGCGGAGCGCCGCGTCACCCCAGACGACGACCTCGATGACCTGGTCGCCACGGTACACCTCGCCGACGCGTGTCCCCTGGAGCAGCGTGGACATCGTCCGCCGCACGTCACCGGGGGTGAGACCGAGCCGCTGCAGCGCGGCCGGATCGAGCGCCACCTCGATCTGAGGCACCAGCACCTGCGGCTCCACTTTGAGGTTCGCGATGCCTGGAACATCCTTGAGCGTCATACCGACTTCGTCGGCCTTGGCGCGCAACGTTGCGAGATCGGGTCCGTAGATCCGAACGACGATGGAACCGCTCGCTCCGGTGAGCACCTCTTTCATTCGCTCCTGGAGGTAGGTTTGCACGTCGCGATAGAGCCCCGGATAGCCGTCGACGGTCGCCTGGATCGTGGCGACCGATTCGTCGTAGTTCGCCTTTTCGTCGAGGCTGATCCAGAGCTCTGCGAAATTCTGCCCCACGACCTCGTCGGCGACCTCCGCTCGCCCGATGTGCGACCCGAAGTTGCGCACACCCGGGATCGCGCGAAGCTCCTTGCTCGCTCGCACGGTGATACGGTCCATCTCCTCGATCGACGTGCCGGGCCGTCCGACCCAGTGCATGAGGAAGTCGGTCTCGTGGAAGTCGGGCAGGAACCCCTCTCCGAGAAGCGGAACGAGCGCCGCTGCAGCAACGAGGACCACGGCGAGAACAGCGCCTGCCGTTCGTGTTCGCCGCACCGTGCGAAGCGCAATGGATTCGTACGCATCGCGGAGGATGCGCGAGAGCGGGCCGTGCTTTTCGGGCCCAGGCGCCTTGGGCAGAAGCAGGAGGGACAGCGCAGGCGTCACCGTGAGAGCGACCACCAGGGACGCGCCGACGGCGAGAACGTAAGCCACCGCCAGTGGCCGGAAGAAGGCGCCCGAAAGCCCCTCCATGAAGTAAACGGGCAGAAAAACGAGAACCACGATGAGCGTCGCGTAGACCACCGCGCTGCGCACCTCGAGCGAAGCGTCGAGCACGACCGCGAGCGCCGAGCGCGGCTGCCCTTGGGAGGCATTGATGGCCAGGCGGCGCTGAATGTTCTCGACATCGATGATCGCATCGTCGACGACCTCGCCCAGCGCAATCACGAGTCCCGCCAGCGTCATGGTGTCGAGCGTCACGCCGCGCCACGCCAAGATGGCCGCGGCGGCAACCAGCGAAAGTGGAATCGCAACCACGCTGATGAGCGCGGTGCGAAAGGAGTACAAAAAGAAAAAGAGAATGACGATGACGAGGACGCACCCGATGGCGATGTGCATCACGAGGCGAAAATACACCGGGCCACGGCGTCGGACTCGCCCTCGTGGCACGAATCGCCGCCGCCCACGAGGGCGCTGCCGAGTTCGTCGATGTGGGCTCGGGAGAGAGCGGGGCTCGGCTGCGCGTCGTCCTCCCCGGATGGGCACCTTGCCCTTCGTCCGTTTGAGCAACGGGCGGGAGTTCCCGCCTTCGTGGAAAAGACGGTCTTCCGTGGGCCCCGCTGGCCGGCCCCCGTCGACCGATGTTACAAGATGGTGACGCGCCCCCGGCCCGGCGCCCTTCTGGCGTAGACTGGTTGGGTCGTGATCGCTGCCCTCGCAATGGAGTCCCAAGCCACCCGCGTCGTCAAGATGCGAACCGAAAAGCTGGGGGTAAGCTACGGAGATCTCGTCGCGGTGCGGGATGTCTCCATCGACGTCCTGGAGCGACAGGTGCTCGCGCTCATCGGGCCGAGCGGCTGCGGAAAGAGCACCTTTCTGCGGGCGCTGAACCGCATGAACGAGAACATCAGCGGCGCGCGCATGACGGGGCGCGTGTTGCTCGACGGCCGCGACATTTACGAAAGCGACGTCGACCCCGTCACCGTTCGGCGCCGAGTGGGGATGGTGTTTCAGAAGTCCAATCCGTTTCCCAAGAGCATTTTCGAAAACGTCGCCTACGGGCTCAGGGTGGCCGGCATTCGCGATCGGGAGACCCTGACCGATCGCGTCGAGCGCGCCCTGCGGCAAGCGGCGCTGTGGGACGAGGTGAAGGATCGTCTGGAGGAGTCGGGCCTCGGCTTGTCGGGCGGCCAACAGCAGCGACTTTGCATTGCCCGCGCGCTCGCGGTGGAGCCACAGGTGATACTCATGGACGAGCCGGCCAGCGCGCTCGACCCCATCGCCACCGCCAAGGTCGAAGATCTGATCGCCGATCTGCGGGAGGCCTTCACCATCGTGATCGTCACCCACAACATGCAGCAAGCGGCGCGTGTCTCGCAGCGGACCGCCTTCTTCTACCTGGGCAAGCTGGTCGAGGTCGGGGACACCACCACCATCTTCACGCGACCCAAACAGCGCGAAACGGAAGACTACATCACCGGTCGCTTCGGTTGAGTGCTATTCGGAAGCGCGGACCTTGGCGCGCGTGCGCGCCCGCAGAACGACGGCCAGCAAGTTCAAGAGAAACGTCAGGGTGAGGAGCGTGAGAACGGTCCCGTAGAGGACCGGCTTCGTCTTGTCGACATTGGGTGACTGCGTGGCAAGAACATAGACGTGGTAGCTCAGACTCATGAACTGGTCGTTGAAGTGACGCGGGAGATAGGGAAGGAAATAAGCGACGCCGGTGAACATGATGGGCGCCACTTCGCCGGCCCCGCGGCTGATGGCGAGGATGGTCCCGGTGAGCACGCCGCCCATGGCTTCGGGAAGGACGACCTTGATGACGGTTTGCAGCTTGGTCGCGCCGAGGGCCATGCTCGCGTCACGGATCTCGCGCGGCACGGCGCGCAGCGCTTCTTCCGTGGCCACGACGACGACCGGCAAGGTGAGAATGGCGAGGGTGAGCGACGCCCACACGAGGGACGGCGTGCCGTACACGATCTCACCGCCGTAGAGGGCGCGATCGATGCCCCTTCCCACCGTCGAAACGAAGAAGCCGAGCCCGAAGAGTCCGAACACGATCGACGGCACGCCGGCCAAGTTGGCGATGCATACGCGAATGGCGCGCGCCAGTTTGGAATCGGCCGGTGCGTATTCGGTGAGAAAAACGGCCGTGGCCACGCCGGCAGGCACCGCGGCGACGGTCATGAGCAACGTCAGCGCGACCGTTCCGAAAATGGCCGGGAAGATGCCTCCTTCCGTCATGCCGCGACGCGGATTGGCGAAGATGAATTCCCAGGAAATCACCCCCGCTCCGCCGGCGATGATGTCGAGAAGAAGGACGGCCAGCACGAGCAAGATGATCCCCGTGGCGGCGCCGGTCGCCCAAAGGAGCAAGAGTCCCGGCGCGCGCGCGCGCGGCGCGCGTCGAAGCTCGAGCGCTTGGCTTCTCATGCCGTCCCCAGTTTCTTGCGCAATCCGTGAATGACACGTTCGCCCGCGAAGTTCAGGACGAAGGTGCTCGCGAAAAGCACGGTGCCGAGGGCAAAGAGGACATGATAGTGGTCGCTCCCGACGACTACCTCGCCCAGCTCCTGCGCAATGGTGGCGGTGATGGTCCTCGTGGACACGCCGACGGAACCGGAGACGATGGCGGCGTTGCCCGACGCCAAGAGGACGATCATCGTCTCTCCGATGGCTCGGCCGAAGCCGAGAACCAGTGACGCCAGTATCCCCGGCAGCGCCGCCGGCACCACGACCCGCACGATCATCTGCACCCGATCCGAACCGAGCGCGAGCGCCGCCGTGCGATACGTATGGGGAACGGCCTGCAGCGCGTCTTCGGAAATCGTGAAGATGACGGGACAGACGGCCAGGGCCAATCCGATGCCCGCCGTGAGCGCATTCAGACGGTGCTCGGTGCCGAATACTTGCTGCACCCAGGTGGTGAGGACGATGAGCGCAAAAAAGCCGATGACCACCGACGGCACTCCCGCCAAAAGCTCGATGGTGGGCTTGATCAGCTCGCGTTGCTTTTTGCCAGCCAACTCGGAGACGTAGATGGCGGCGGCGATGCCGAGAGGGGCCGCGATGAAGAGCGCCACCAAGGTCACCTTGAGCGAGCCGACGACGAGCGGGACGATGTTGTACGTCGGCGGTTGACTCACCGGACGCCAAAGGAACTGCTCCGTGCCGTCGGCGAGCCGCTCCGACGCCAGCAGATCGAACGATGTTCCGCTCTCCCCTACGGTGCCACCCGCGAAAACGGGGAGTGCCTCGCGCGCGATGAAGGCGAGAATGAGGACGATGGCCGCGATCGACGTGAGGGCCACGGTGCGGAGGGCGAGCTCGGTCAGTCGCTCCCCCAGGCGCGGTTTGCGCCGCAAGGAAGCATGGGGGTCGGGCGATTGTGGCGTAATGGTCGGCGCGGTCGCGGTCAAAGTCGTCGGCCCTTCGGGAGCGGATAATAGCCGACATCGCCGATGACCTTTTGCCCATCGGGCCCCTGCACCCAGTCGATGAATCGCTTGATGTCGCTGCTGGGATCGCCAGCGGTGTAGAAGTAGAGAAATCTGCCAACGGGGTAACTTCCGTCTTGAACCGAGGCCAGGGAGGGAGCGACGGCGGGCGACGCATCGTCCTTGCGGATCCGCAGAGCTCTGATCCCTTCGAGATAGGCGATGCCCCCATAGCCGATACCGAACTCGTCTCCATTGACGGCGTTGGCCACGGCCGAGGTGCCGGCCAGCGTCTGCGTGCTCGCCGCGAAATCCTTGCCGCCGAGGACCCGCTCTTTGAAATACCCGTGGGTACCGGAGCTGTTCTCTCGGCCGTAGAGAACGACGCCATGCGTCGGCCCGCCCACCTGTTGCCAATCGGAGACCTCGCCGGTGTAGAGCCGGGCCAGCGCGGGAAGCGAAATTTCCTGAAGTGGGTTCTTGTCGTTGACGAACACCGCCAGAGCGTCGAGGGCGACGGTGGTCTCGACGGCGGGCACCCCTCGCTTGGCCAGCAGCTCCTCGCGCTCTTTGTCGCTCATGGAGCGGCTGGCTTGGCAGATATCGGTCGACCCATTGATGAGGGCGGCGATGCCCGTCCCCGTGCCCCCGCCATTCACTTGCACCACGGCCAACGTGTCGACCTTGGCGTAAGCTTCGGCCCAGCGCTGGCCCAAAATGACCATCGTGTCCGAGCCTTTGATGGTCAGCTTTCCCTTGTTGGCTCGACCGGAGATCCCCTCATTGGTGGTGGGACTACTCTGTGTGCAATGGCAAAGGAGGGCGAAAGCCGCCGTAAAGAGAAGCGAGCGTCGGGTGAGCATGCGCAGCGTCGATTCGACCAGTCTTTCGCCTGCTTGTGACAAACAGGTGACATTTTAAGGGCGGGCCGACAAAGGGTTCATGGGGACTCGCTGGAGCCGTGATTCGCGGGGTGAGGAGAGACGCACAATCGACCCTCCCCGCATGCTCGGTAGCGAGCTATCAATGACGTGAAGCGCCAATTCGAGGTCGGCGTGCATTCGAGGTCGGGTGAGACTGGGCATTCATGGCAGGCTGTTCGCGCTAGCGCTGGGCATCATCGCGATAGCGGTGACCATGATGAGCGCCTTTGTCTCCGGTGAGCTGCGCGAGGCCATCGAAGACCGGCTGACCAGCGATCTCGAGGTGCGCGCGGAGCTGCTCGCGCGCCAGGTGGAAGGGGCGCCGGCCGCGACCGATTGGCAAACGCTGGCCGGGGAGCTCGGCCGGGTCGCGCAGTGTCGAGTGACCCTGATCGGTGTCGACGGCGTCGTGCACGGCGACTCGGAGGTCCCGCGCGCGGAGCTCGCCCGGATGCAGAACCAGGCCAGCCGCCTCGAAGTGCGCCGCGCGCTCGAGAGCGGGCGCGCCGCGGCCGCCCCCACCAACGCCGCCGGTCACACGCCGTTCCTTTTCGTCGCGGCTCCGGTGAGCTCGCCCTCGGTGCGCATCGTGCGTCTTACGCAATCGCTGCTCCCGGTAGAGACCGCGGCTGCGCGTGCCGAACACCTCATGTGGGCGGGGGCCATGGTCGCGCTCGGGGTGGCAGCGCTGATGGCCACGGCCTGGTCGCGGATGGTATCGCGATCGATTCGGCAGCTCCGCAACAGCGCGGTAGCCATGCTCGACGATCTTTCGGTGCGGACGCGGGTGCGCCGGAGCGACGAGGTGGGGGCCCTCGCGGAAGCGCTCGATCATCTAGCCGACAACCTCAATCGCACCGTGGAGAAGCTCGGCAGCGAGCGCGACCGACTGGCCGGCATCCTCGAAACGATGGCCGAAGGCGTGCTCCTCATCGATCGCACCGGGCGCATCGTGCTCGCCAACGCGTCGCTCCGGATGATGGTCGCCTCCAGCGGACAGCTGGTGGGTAAGGAGCCGATCGAGGCCATTCGCAACAACGAGCTTGCTGAAATGATCGAACGCGTGCAGCGCACCGAGAGCCCGGCCACCGGCGAGGTCGAGCTCATCGGCATCCTGCCGCGGCGGGTGCTGGTGCGAGCCGCTCCTCTTACCGTGAACGGCGACGAAGGGGTGGTGGTCGTGCTCTCCGACGTCACCGAGCTGCGCCGACTGGAGACGCTGCGGCGTGACTTCGTCGCCAACGTGTCCCACGAGCTGCGCACGCCCATCGCCGCCATCCGCGCCGCCGCCGAGACGCTGGAAGGAGGCGCTATCGACGACCCTCACGCGGCGAACGATTTCATCGGGATGATTGCGCGTCACGCCGACAGACTGCATCAACTGGTCGAGGATCTGCTCGAGCTCAGCCGCATCGAAGCGCAGAAACTCGATCTGCAGGCGACGCCCGTCGATGCGCGTGAGCTCATCGATCACATGATCGGCCTCTACGCACTTTCGGCAGGACGGCGGGAAGTCGCGCTCATCGCCGGCGGATGCCCCCCCGATCTGATGCTCTCCACCGATCGCCGCGCGCTCGAGCAGATTCTCTCCAACCTCATCGACAACGCCATCAAGTACGCCGCGCGCGGCGCCAAGGTCACCCTCTCCGCCGCCGAAAGAGAGGGTGAGGTCCGCATCGCGGTCGCCGACACCGGTCCCGGCATCGCCGCCAAGCATCTGCCCCGGCTCTTCGAACGGTTTTATCGGGTCGACCGCGGTCGGTCGCGCGACGTGGGGGGTACCGGTCTCGGGCTCTCCATCGTCAAGCACCTGACGGAGGCGCTCGGCGGTCATGTCACCGTGGAGAGCTTCCCTGGCGTAGGCTCGACGTTCACCATCCACTTTCCCCTGAAACTCGCCGGCAGCACGCCGGCTCCGCCCGACGAAGCGAGATCATCACCCGATGCCGGCCTCACACACTAGTCGTGATTTCGAATCCGAGCTGCGCGAGCTGCGGGCTCACCTTTTGGCGATGGGCGCACGCTGTGAGCGGAGCGTGCAGCTCGCGCTCAAGGCATTCATCGAAGGCTCGGACGAGCTCACCATCGAGGTAAAAGAGCTCGACCGCCACATCGATCGCGACGAGATGGAGAGCGACGAGCTCGTCCTGCGAATCTTGGCGCTGCGCCAACCCGTCGCCCACGATCTTCGACTCTTGGCGACGGCATTCAAGCTGGTGACCGATCTCGAGCGCATCGGGGACGAAGCCGTGAACATCGCCGAGCGTGCGGAAGAGGTCGCGGAAGGGTCGCGTCTCGTGCCCCATACGCATTTGAAGACCATGGCCGACCTCACCCAGCAGATGCTGCGCGATGCGCTCGACGCCTTCGTCGAATCCGACGTGGCCCGCGCCGAAAGGGTGCGTCTCGGTGACGACGCCGTCGACGAGCTCTACGTGCGGACGGTGAGCGAGATGATGAAGTTCATGGAGAACCACCCCGAGCGCATCAAGGGAGCCATGGGCGTCGTGAACGTGGCCAAGTACCTGGAGCGCATCGCCGATCACGCTACCAACATCGCCGAAGAAGTGATCTTCATGGTGGCGGGCCACGACGTCAGGCACGAGAGCCAGAGAGCAGAGCCGATCGAGTGATGGCGAGTGAGATGAAGGGGCTCTCTCTTCGCAACTACCCCATCGTGCTGGCGGCGATCCGAGGGCAGGACGTCGCTGACCAGATGATGGCCTTGTTGCGGGACAAGCTTCGCCATGATCTCGAAACCGGTCTCATCGTATCGAGCAGCTGGTACCCGGTCGCGTGGAAATGCGAGATGCACCAGGCCGGGCGGCGGGTGACGGGCGAGCCGCGCCTGGCTCGTCTGATGGGCAACGAAATGACCAAGCGCGATCTGAACGGCGTTTACCGCGCTTTCTTGCGTCTGGCGTCGCCCGCGATGGTGCTCGGGGCGAGCGCCCGCATCTTCTCGAGGTACCTCCGCCCCGGAAAGATGAGCGTCATGGATCAGGGCAACGGTTTTGTTCGCGTGCTGTTCGAGCGCTGCCCCGGCTTCGACGAAAATATGTGGAACGACGTTTTGGGCGGTTGCGAAGCCGCGCTCGAGCTGACGGGCGTCAGAATCGTGCGCGTCCACGTGGAGCAAGGGGGCCAAGACGGCGACGAGGCGACCATTGCCACCGTAGCGTGGACCAACGAAAAAAATGCGTCGGCCGCCGACAGCGAGCGCTGACGAGAAGCGCGCGTCGCGCGGCGTCATCGACGCGCGGCGCGCACCAGCAGGGGCTTGCCCCCGCCCGTGGAAGCGACATCGAGCGGGCGCGGGCAAAGATCCCGGAGCTTGCAACCCGCGCACTCGGCACCGCGCCAAATGCGATCGAAGATCTCCTGCACGTCGTCGAGGAGAAGCGCATCGTCGGTCACCATGCCGAGCTCGAAGTTGCGCCGTCCCGTGCCTTTGGCACCGAGACCTGCGCCGGTCCAATTGGCGCTGCCCAGGTAGAGGAATTCGCCATCGACGATGACGGTCTTCAAATGAACCCGCGGGCAGAGCCGCATCTCGAAGCGACCCTCGGCGCGACCCAGGTGGGGGGCGGGCGTTGCAAAGACGCCGCTGAGAGCGCGCTCGCGCGTCTTCGCCAGGCGAGTCGGGACGAGCCGCGCGTGGCGTGCCAGCTCTTCGCGAAAAGGCCGCGACGGAGAAGCCGCGTGCAGCAAACGGATCTCGACCCCTGCCGCAAAGAGCTCATCGAAAACCTCGATGACCGATCGATAAGAAACGGCCCCGCGCCGACGCCGTCGCAACGACCAGCGCAGATCCTCCACCATCAATTCTTTCAAGTTGGCGGTCGCAATCCACAGGCTGGTGCGCGCCCCGCGCACGGCTTGAATCACGGTTTCGTAGTGTCCGCGGCCTGCCACGAACCGCAATGCAACCGGGCGGTTCGGTCGGACGAAATCCACGTCTGACTCTTACCGGCGCGCGCCGAAGTGGGGCAAATTTCATGGAGATCGACGTTGTCGGGTGCTCTTCTCCTTGCGGAAACTCGGCGTGCGGGGCGGCGTTCCCACGTATTCCACTTGGCCCGGACTTTGCTCGTACGAGGGGCCGCTGTTCCGGCGAGCCAAAATCGCACGGCCCTTGGTCGTAGGGAGACACCCCATGAGTGACAACGCAAACGAGTTGAAGAACGAGTTGAAGAACGAGTTGAAGAAGACCCTGTCGCACCTGCAAGCGCTGCGGGACGAGGTGCGCGTGCGCCTGCACTTGGCGAACATGGAACTGAAAGATCAGTGGAACAAGCTCGAGCCGCACCTCGCCGACGTGGAGAAAAAAGCGGCCGACGCGACGGAGGCGTCGCGAACGCTCCTCCACGAAGCGGTGAAGAGCCTCGAGAAGTTCCGCGCTTCCTTGTAATGACGCCGGAGGTGACGACGGTGGCGGGGCACTTGGGAGGGGCGACTAGTCTTTCTTGGCCACTGCCGCCGTCGTCACCTCGGTGAAGAGCGCTTGAATCCGCTTCACGAGATCGGTGGGGTCTTTGACGATCCCCTCTGCCAAGAGCGCCTGGTCGAAGAGGAGCTCGGACCATTGCTGGATCCGTTCCGACTTGGGATCGTTCGTGCCGAGCGCGGAGAGGTTCCTGATGATGGGGTGGGAAGGATTGAGCTCCAGGATCCGCGTTGACTCCTCGGCCTGGGCGTCGAGCATCTTCATGATGCGCTGCATGTTGGCGCTCGGGTCCCCCTCTTCGGCGACGAGGCAGCTCGCGCTGTCGGTGAGACGGCGCGAGAAACGCACGTCCTTGACCTTCGCCCCGAGCGCAGCCTTGACCAGGGGCACCACGCCGGCCACGTCCACTTTGGCCTTCTCGTCGGCTTCGTCACCGAGATCGACATCGCCGTGCACGGCGCTCTTGAGCTTGCGCTTGTCGAATTCGACGAGGGCCTGGGCCAACCATTCGTCGACGGGGTCGATGAAGAAGAGGACATCGTAGCCGCGCTTTTTCAGCGCTTCGAGGTGCGGTCCCTCTTCGACCGCGCGCCGGTTCGGCCCGGTGATGTAATAGATCTCTTTCTGGTCGGCGGGCATCGCGGCGACGTACTGCTGCAGAGAAATGAGTTTGCCCGGTTCAGACGACCGCGCTTCGAAACGGCAGAGGCCGGCGAGCTCGTCCTTGTGCTTCCAATCGAGGGCGACCCCCTCTTTGAGCAGGCGCCCGAATTCGGCCCAGAAGGAGGCGTAACGTTCGGGCTCGTTGGTCGCGAGATCGCCGAGGGCACGAAGAACGCCTTTGGTGAGCTGCTGCTGGATCTGGAGGAGGTTGCGATCCTCTTGCAGCATCTCGCGCGAGACGTTGAGCGGGATGTCCTCGGAATCGACCACGCCCCGCAGAAACCGCAAATAGGGCGGCAAGAGCTTGTCGCAGTCCTCCATGATGAGCACGCGCTTGGCGTAAAGACGCAGACCGCGGCGCTCTTTGCTGAACAGATCGAGGGGCGCCTTCTCGGGCACGTAGAGCAGCGCATGGAACTGCACCGGTGCGTCGACCGACGTATGTACGCGCAGGAGCGGTGTCTGCGTGTCGGAACCGGTGATGCGACGGAAGAACTCGGTGTGTTGTTCGTCGGTGACTTGCGCCTTGGGGAGCGTCCAGATGGCCGACGAGCGGTTGACGAGCTCGCCGTCCAGGTAGATCGGAAACTGAACGAAGTCGGAATACTTCTTGATGATCTCGCGCACGCGCGCCGTGCGCAGGTACTCACGCTCGTCTTCCTTGAGGTGCAAGACGATTTCGGTGCCGGGGTTCTCGCGTTCGCCGGGCAGCACCGTGAAGCCGCCGCTCCCTGCCGAGCGCCAGATGACCGGCTCCCCACCGGGAAGCATGGATCGCGTGTGCACGTCGACGCGCGACGCGACCATGAACGCGGCGTAGAAACCGACGCCGAACTGACCAATGATTTTGAGCCCCGCTTCCTTGCTCCTGGCGGCGTCCGCATAGGCTTTGACGAAGTCGAGCGATCCCGAGCGGGCGATGGTCCCGAGGTTCTGGATGGCTTCCTCGCGGGTCATTCCGACCCCGTTGTCTTCGACGGTCAGCGTCCGTTTGTCGTCGTCGACGCGGATGGCGATGCGCGCCTCACCCACCTGTTCGCCGACGTCCTTGCGCGTCAGCGACAGGAAACGCGCCTTGTCGAGGGCGTCGGAGGCGTTCGACACGAGCTCGCGCAAGAACACCTCTTTGTGCGTGTAGAGGGAATTGATCACCAGGGCGAGCACCTGCTGAACTTCCGCCTGGAAGGGGAGCTCCACGGCGCCCGGGGAGGCGGGGCTCGTGCCGGGTTCGGTTTGCGAGGGGGTAGTCATCTTTTCCGGGGATTTACACCAGTGGTTGCGTTTGTGAAGTGGCGTCGCCGCCGAAACGTGGATTTCGGACGGCAAACCGTGCTACGTCGCCCCGTGCCCTACGCCTCTGGCCTCCGCGTTTTTCGCTCCCCCATCCACGGCTATGGCGTTCGCGCCCTCGATGGCTACCAGCCGGGCGAGACCATCGCCGACGTGGAGGGGGTCCTCTATAAGGAGGAGGAGCTCGTCGACGATCGGTACTGCCTCTGGGTCGACGACGGTTTCTACCTCGACATGGTCGATCAGACCCGCTGGATCAACCACGCCTGCGACCCGAACGCCGAAATCGAGGCCGAGCTGGACGGCAAGGGGGGAGCCTGGGCGCGCGTGATCGCACTTCGCCCGATACAGCCCGGAGAAGAAATTACCTACCACTACGGATTTCCGCTCGACCTGGCTGAGCGCTGCACGTGCGGCGGCAAGAGTTGCGCAGGGTGGATCGTCGATCCCGACTCTTTGCCCGAGCTCCTGGCGCGGGTGGCTTTCGATCAAGCAAGGTCGGCAACGCCGTCATCACGACCGGATGCCTAAAGTCCAAATAGCCTCCGATAACGCCGCACTCCGTTGTATAGTGCGCCCCGCTCGGGAGACGTTGGCTCGGCAGAATCGTAGGTGAAATCGAGATGACCGAACAGGATGCGCGGGCGAGAAAACAGAGCCTGTACTTCCCCCAAGACATGCTGGAAGAGATCAAGGCCGAGGCGAACCGCCTCGAGCGACCGCTGTCATGGGTCGTGCAGCGGGCATGGAAGCGGGCGCGCGACGAAATCAAAAAGATGCCCACCGGCTGAAACTCGACCGTGACGGACGAGTGGGCTTGGGAGGGGGAAGACAGCCGAACCGATCGGAAAGGCGAGCATCTCGGGGGGAATCGCCTTGGACCGATGGGGATGGTGGGTGAGGTCTAGCCATGCGATTGCGCCGGTTTCTGCCGTTCGTTCCGCTGGTCGGCGCCGTGGCGCTGATGGCTCGGTCCGCCAGGTCGCTGGAGCTCCCTTTCGAGCAGACCAAGCTCGCCAACGGTCTCACGGTTATCGTCCATGAGGACCACCTCCTGCCGGAGGTCGCGACGAATCTCCTCTATCGCGTCGCGTCGAAAGACGAGAGTCCCGGGCGCACCGGGTTCGCACACCTCTTCGAACACTTGATGTTCATGGGGACGAAACGCGCGCCCAACAAGATGTTCGACGCGTGGATGGAGGCGGCAGGCGGGCAGAACAACGCCTCGACCAGCGCTGACGTGACCGACTATTTCGAGAGCGGACCCTCCACGCTGCTCCCGCTGTTCCTCTGGCTGGAAGCAGATCGGCTGGAGACATTGGGGGGGGAGATCGATCGGCCGAAGCTCGACTTGCAGCGCGACGTCGTGCGCAACGAGCGCCGTCAAATGACGGAAAATCGCCCTTATGGCAAGGTCGAGCTGCGCCTCCCCGAGTTGCTCTATCCGGAGTCGCACCCGTACCATCATCCGGTCATCGGCTCGCACGCCGATCTCGAGGCGGCGAGCGTCGAAGACGTACGAACTTTTTTCGACGAGCACTACCGGCCCGACAATGCCGCGCTCGTCGTCGCGGGTGACGTGCGCGCGGCCGAGGTGAAGGAGTTGGCGCAGCGCTATTTCGGCTTCATTCCGGTGAGGCAGCGCTCCGCTCCGCGCCGCGTCGAGAAGACGGCCGTCGCCATGCCGACGCTGGACAAGGTCGTCCGCGAGACGCTCGAGGATCGCGTGGAGATGACCAAGATCATCATGGCCTTCCACTCGCCGGCGCGCTTCGATCCCGGCGACGCCGAGCTCGACCTTTTGGCTTCCATCCTTTCGTCGGGAAAGACGAGCCGCCTTTACAAGTCGCTCGTCTACGAGAAATCGCTGGCGCAGTCGGTGACCGCCTCGCAGGACTCGTCGTCGCTGTCGAGCGTGTTCACCATCGAAATCCTGGTACGCCCCGGCGTTTCGGCCGACGCAGTGGAGAAAGCGACGGACGCCATCTTGACCCAAGTGCTCGCCAAGGCACCCAGCGCGGAAGAGGTTCGCCGCGCGAAGAACCAGGTAGCGTTCCAGTTCGTCGATCGTCTCCAATCCGTCGCGGCTCGGGCGCGGCTCCTCAACGTCTATTGGTACGACAAGGGCGACCCAGGTTACGTGAACAAGGATCTCGCACGCTACGAGCAAGCGAACGCGGAAGGGATCTTGGTCCAGGCAAAAAAGACGATCACGATGGGCGGTCGCGTGATCGTGCGCGTCGTCCCGAGGGCCCCGTGAAAACGGCCGCGGCATTTCTTCTGGCGCTTGTCGTGGCGTCGTGCGGCGGCGCTTCCCGTGCGCCCGCTCCTTCGCGCGCCGAGCCGAGCGCGCCCCCCGCGCCGACGGTCGCGCCGCCCAGTGACCCGCTCGGCTCGCGCCCCGTGCCCGCGTCGGCGCAACCCTTCGTGCCCCCCGCGCCCCAAGTTTTGGACGGGCCGGGCAAATCCAAGGTGTGGCTGCTGGAGCGACACGGCTTGCCCCTCGTCACCGTGGCCATCGTCGTCCCCTATGGGAGCGCTGCCGAACCCATCGAAAAAGGGGGCCTCGCGTACGCGACGGCCGACATGCTCGACGAGGGAGCCGGTGACCGCGATGCGCTCCTCTTTTCGCAGGCCATCAACGATCTCGGCGCGCGTCTGGCGAGTAGCGCCGATCGCGATGCGAGCTCGGTCTCGATTCAGATGCTGTCGTCCAAGCTCGAGGCCGCGCTTTCGCTTTTGGCCGACGCAGTCGTCAAGCCGCGTCACGAGAAGAAGGACTGGTCACGCGTCTCTGCACTCTGGAACAACGCCCTCAAGAACCGCACCCAGGAACCGAACGACGTCGCTCGCGTCGTCACCACGTTCACGTACTACGGCGCCAAGCACCCCTACGCGCACCCCCCCGATGGCACCATGGCCTCGGCCAAGAAGGTGCAGCTCCCCGATATTGCCAAGTGGCACAAGACGATCTGGCGCCCCGACGCGGCGACGTTCGTCGTCGTGGGTGACGTGAAATCGACGGAGCTCACCGCGCTGCTAAGCAAGGCCTTCGCGGCCTGGAAAGCTCCCGCCGACAGCGCTCCGCCCATCGCCGATCCCGGTCCCGCGGCGCCGCGCGAGATGCGATCGTTCGTCGTCGATCGTCCCGAGGCGCCGCAGATCGTCATGTCCTGGGTCCGCTCCGGCCCCAGGGCGAGCGATCCCGCGTACGCGCCGCTCTCCATGATCAACATCGCGCTGGGAGGGTCGTTCACCTCGCGTCTCAATCAGAACCTGCGTGAAGATCACGGCTGGACTTACGGCGCGCGCTCGAGCGTCAACGCCCAGCGCAGTGCCGGCATGGTCGTCGTGCGTGCCGCCATCCGCGCCGACGCCATCGCGGGCGCTCTGCGCGAGGCGCGCAAAGAGGTCGACACGCTCGCCAAAGAAGGGCTCGGCGAGACGGACGTCGAAAAGGTGCGCGCGCTGCTCAACGGCGAGGCGCTCGAATCGTACGGCACGGTGCGCGGCGTGGCGGGGAGTCTCGCCGGCAACGCATCGCTCGGCCTCCTTCCCGATCAAGACGTGCGTGACCTCGCCGCACAGCGCAGCGCGAGCGCCAAGGAGCTCACGGCCCTGGCGACGACATACTTCGATCTCGCGGCGACAACGGTCGTGCTCGTTGGACCGAAGGACCTGGCGGTCAAGGCGCTCGCGGAAAACGGCCTTCCCAAGCCGGAGTTCGTCGACGCCGAAGGCGCTCCCGTCGCGCACTGATATCGCGCGCCTTGCTCGAGCGCACGCCGCATGGGAAAGCATAAGATGGACAGGGCTGCTCGGTTCGCGAAGTTCGCGGTGGGGTGGGCGCTTCTCATCTTCGTGCTCTCGTCGATCCCCGGGGCGGCCTTCCCCTCTTCCAAGCTGCTGAGCTACGACAAGCTCATCCATGCGGCGGTCTACGCCGTTCTCGGCGCGTTCTCCTTCATGGCCATGCCACGCAGCTGGTCGCAAAAAGCAAGCGTGCTCGTCCTCATGTCCGGCGCCATCACCACGCTCTACGGCTTCACCGACGAGTTCCATCAGCTTTTCGTCCCGGGCCGCTCCGCCGATCTGCGCGACGTGCTGGCCGACTGCGTGGGCGGCTTCGTGGGCGCCCTGGCGGCGTCCCTGCTTCCCGCGGCGAAAGCGGGCGGCCCCACCGACAGCGACGCCGGGCCCGCGGTGAAGTCCGATAACGCGACTTAGCCCGACTCACGCTATCCTGGGGGGTGAACGCCGCGATCCAACATTCCGGCCAGGGGAGCTCGATGGCTGCCAATCCCGTTTCGCTCGACGGCATCGATGAAATCGTCGGCCGCGTTCAAAAGCGCTTCGCTTCTAAACCCAAGGTCGCCTTTGCCGGATTCGGTAACTCCGGCAAATCCTCGTTGCTCAACGCCATCTACGGGGCCGAGGTGGCACGCGTCAGCATGCAAACCGACGAAACCAAGGGCCCCCAGGTGGCGGAGCGGTTCGGCATCGATTTCACCGACACGCCCGGCGTCGGCACCAGCCGCTTCTCGCTCGATGACGTGCTCGGCCTCGGTGTTCTGCAAGGGCAGCACGTCATCCTCCACGTGCTCAACGGTGCGGCCGCGGTCTCCGCGGAGGACGAGAAGCTCGCTCGCGTCATTCGCGGAGCGTCGGCGCGCAGCATCGTGGTCATCAACAAGATCGACCTGCTCGACGAGCGCGAGAAGACGGAATTTCTCGCCAGCGCCGTGGCACGTCTCGGCGTCGCCGAAAACGACGTGATGATGGTTTCGGCCAAGCGCGGGACCGGCGTGCCGGCGTTGGTGCAACGCATCACCGACCTTCTTCCCAGTGCACTGCAGGATGCTTTCATCGCCGCTCAGCGCGCCGACTCGCAGCTGAAAGAGCGGAGGATTCGCACCCTCATTTACTCCAAGGCCGCCATCTGCGCCGCGGTCGCTCTCGCGCCCATCCCGGTGGCCGACATCCTCGTGCTGACGCCGATTCAAATGGCCATGGTCGCGTCGATTGGTTACTTCCACGGCGTCGAGGTGAGCGCCGAGCGTGCCGGCGAATTGATGGGGGTGATGGGCGCCGGCGTGGGGTTGCGCGAAGGGGCGCGCCAGCTGGTCAAGCTGGTGCCGGGTTACGGCCTCGTGGTCAGCGCCGCGATCGCTTTTGCCGGCACGGTCGCCCTCGGGGAGACGGCGAACGTCTGGTTTTCGCGGCAGATGAAGGTCGACGCTAACGAGCTGAAAGAGCTCTTTGCGCGCGTCGCCACCAAGGCCAAACACGAATACGCCCTTCGCGCGGATCGCGAGCCCGCGGGCGATCGTGCCGCCGATGAGCGCGTGCGCGCGGAGGTGGAGGCGCTGCGAGGAAAGCTCGCCCGCGGGGAGATATCGCAAGGCCAGTTCGACCAGGCGATGGCCGATATCGATCGCACTCGGTAAATCCAACCATCGGCCGACGGACCTCCGCTCCGGCTGGAGCCGAGGACGCGCGACCAACGACGTACGAAAGAACGACCGTCGAGGCACGGTCGTTGCTCGTTCTTGGGTGAAAGGGAGCCGCGTCTACTCGAGGCTGCTCCCCCTCTGCACAGGAGCCCCCTATGAGAATCTCAGCTTTCAACCTCGCTGTTCGGCACGTTTCGCCGTCGACGAGAGGCAAGTGGATCGGGTGTTGCGCTCTCGCATTGCCGCTGGCCTGTGGCCTCGTGGGGTGCACAGCCGAAGTTCGAACGGCACATCCGACCGTTGCAGTGGAGGAAGACGTCGTTGTCGCGCCCGCGCCGGTCAATGTCTACGCCTATCCTCACACCGTTTACCGCGGCGAGCCCGTCTACTACGTGGACGGCCGTTGGTACCACCGACGCGGGCAGCGCTGGGGCTACTACCGACACGAGCCGCCCGGTCTCGTTCGCCATCGGCGCCAGGTCGAGGTCGCGCCGCCGGCACGCCGTTTTCAACCCGCACCGGGCGAGGCCATTCGTGTTCGCTGAGAAACGGGCCATGCGCGCCGGAGCCGTGGGCGCCCTGTTCGTCGCGAGCATCGCCAGCACGGGATGCATCGTCGAAACCGGCGACTCCGCGCCGCCTCCGGTGGTGGTCGTCGAGCCAGGCCGACTGACGGTGCGATGGATGGTGGACGAAGCGGTCGACCCCAATCGTTGCGTGTTGGGCCGCGCAGCCGCCATCGACATCGCCGTGAGCACGATCGCGGGACGCACCGCCGGCGAATTTCAAGCGCCCTGCACGGCCTTCGCGACGACCATCTCGTCACTCTATCCGGGGGACTACGTGGCGGACGCGCTCCTCCTCGATTCGGCCGGAAGACCGCGTACTACCAGCGTCGACATCCGTCCGTTCACCGTGATCGAACGAACGGACCTCGTCATCGACGTCGATTTTCCGGCCGATTCGTTCCTGGACAGCTTGGATCGCGAGGTCCTTGGACGCGCGGAAGACGAGAGCGCTCGTGCGGCGTCGCCGTCGGTTCTTCGCGCTCCGCCAGCCGTACCCAGCGCGTCGCCAGGCGACGGCGCGCAACCGAACGCCGTGCGCAACGATTCCCATTCGCCCGAAGAAACGAGGTAATCGACATGTCGACTATGCAAGGAATTCTCGCCGTCGTGCTCATCTTGGTGGCTGTGGTGGTGATGGTCGTCGTGACCACCGACAACGCGCGCCGCCGCCGCGAGAAATTGCGGCGCCGCTTCGGACCCGAGTACGACCGTGCCGTCCAGGAGTTGGGGAGCGTTGCCAAGGCCGAGAAGGAGCTCGGTGCCAGAGCGCGCCGTCTGGAGCATTTCAAGCTGCGGGACCTCAACGAGGCCGACCGAATCCACTATGGCAATGAGTGGGCAGCTCTGCAGGCGAAGTTCGTGGACAATCCGGCGGCAGCCGTGAGCGAAGCCAGCCGGCTCATCAAAACGGTCATGCAGGCCCGCGGATACCCGATGGAGGATTTCGAGCACAGAGTCGCGGACCTCTCCGTCGAGCATGCCAATGTCGTGCAGCACTATCGCGCCGCGCACACCCTCGCCCTGGCCAATCGCGAAGGGCGCGCCAACACCGAAGAGCTGCGCCAGGCATTCGTCCACTATCGCGCGCTGTTTACCGACCTTTTGGCCGAGCCGAAGGTCGAGCAGCCCAACCTGCGCCACGCGCAGCAGGCGTGAGCGCGTTCCCGCTATCCGGGCAGCAGGCGCTGCAGGTGCGTGCCAAGGAGCTATGACCGGGAAAGGTCACCGCGCGGTGCGATCACCGCGCGGTGACGCCATGCCCCGCCTCCACGTGCGCGACGCTGAGCTCCGATCCGCGCTGCCGAAAGCCACCCGCGAACGGATCGCGTTGCATGAACATCGGCGTGTCGAGGTCGGCGTAAGAGAACCCCCCGAGCCCGGCCGCCAGATGGACCGAGAAGCTCATGGAAAGGGAGCTTTCCACCATGCCGCCGATCATGATCCTTTTGCCGGCGGCGCGCGTGAGGTGCCAGATGGCGAGCGCTTCGACGACGCCGTATTTCATGGGCTTGATGTTCACGGCGTCGACGGCGTCATCGCGGATCAAGCGCAGCACGTCGGCCGCGGAACGAGCCGATTCGTCGGCGCAAAGCCGAACCCCCTTCGTCGCGGTTCGGCGGCGAAACTCGGCCCAGTTGGCGGGAGAGACGGGTTGCTCGAAGAGCTCCAGCGCGACGCCGTGCGCATCGAGACGATCGAGCAACCGCACTGCCTCTTCGGGCGTGTACCCGCCGTTGGCATCCACGATCAGCGGCGCGTTGGGAGCCACGCGCCGCACGGCAGCGAGCCGCACCGCGTCTTGCTCCGCAGACAGCGCGGCGACCTTGATCTTGATGGTCGAGATGCCCCGCGCCAAAATGGCCGCCGCTGCCTTCGCCGCGTGATCGGCGTCGCCCGCGGTGATCGTCATGTCGGTGTGGATCGCCGTGCCCTGACCACCGAAGAAGACCCACAACGGGACGTGCCAATGGCGCGTCAGCGCATCGAAGATGGCCATTTCGAGCGCGCAGCGCGCGGCGGCCTCGCTGCCTAACGCTTCCCCGAGCTGGGCGGAAAGGGGCCGGTAAGCCCGGACGTCTCGTCCGACGAGCCATTCCCGCGCCGATTCGATGGCTCGAAGACTGCTCCCTTGCGTTTCGCCGCTCACCGCCGCAAACGGTGCCGCTTCCCCGAGGCCGACGGTCCCATCCTCCAGCGTGAGCGCGACGAGCACGTTGGCTGCCGCAGAGGCCGCCCCCGTGGCGATCGCGAAAGGCTCCGTCAGTGGAAGGTCCATCGTTTTCGCGGTGACGGACGTGATCGTCGTGGGCATCATCCCATCGTCTCCAACGTCGACGACGTCATGATTCGATGCTCGAGCTCGCGGCCCGCGGTACGGCCTTCCGCCTGGCGCGCGGCGGCGCGGGGTTCAAGAAGCCGCGCAGGAAACGGCCCGTGAACGAAGCTTCGATCCGTGCCACCTGTTCCGGCGTGCCTTCCGCGATGACCCGCCCGCCCCCGCCTCCCCCCTCCGGCCCCAGGTCGACGACGTGGTCGGCGCATTTGATGACGTCGAGGTTGTGCTCGATGACGATGACCGTATTGCCTGAATCAACGAGCCGCGCCAGCACACCGAGCAGCTTCTTGATGTCGTCGAAATGGAGGCCCGTGGTCGGCTCGTCGAGCACGTAGAGCGTGCGCCCGGTTTGGTTTTTGCCGAGCTCGCGGCTCAGCTTGATGCGCTGCGCTTCGCCGCCGCTCATGGTGGGGGCGGTCTGCCCGATCTTCATGTAGCCGACCCCGACCTCCCGCAGCATTTCCAGGATCCGATGCAGCACCGGGTGGTTCTTGAAGAGCTCGGCGCATTCGTCGACGCTCGTGTCCAGAATTTCGGCGACGTTCTTGCCCTTGAAACGCACGGCGAGCGTCTGCGCGTTGTAACGTTTGCCCGCGCAGACCTCGCAGGGCACGTACACGTCGCTCAAGAAGTGCATCTCCACCTTGACCACGCCGTCGCCGCTGCACGCCTCGCAGCGCCCGCCCTTCACGTTGAAGCTGAAGCGCCCCGCCGTATAGCCACGCGCCCGCGCATCGGGCAGCTGCGCGAAAACGTCGCGAATGTGGTCGAAGGCTTTGGTGTAGGTGCCCGGGTTGGATCGCGGTGTTCGCCCGATGGGCTTTTGATCGATGGCGATGACCTTGTCGAGGTGCTCGAGACCGTCGATCCCCTTGTGCGTTCCCACGCGGTCGGTACTCCCGTGGAGGAGGCGGGCGAGCGCGGGGAGCAAGATGGCGTTCACCAGTGAGCTCTTGCCGGCGCCGCTCACGCCGGTCACCGCCGTGAGCACGCCGACCGGAAAGCGCACGTCGATGTTCTTGAGGTTATTTTCGCGCGCCCCGCGGATGACGATGGCGTGAGCGGCCTTGCGTCGCTCGGTGGCGAGTGGCGTCGCGATCTTGGCGCGACCGGAAAGGTACGCGCCGGTGAGACTGGTGGGATCGCTCGCCAGGTCGTCGGGGGTGCCGCTGAAAATGACGCGACCTCCGAGATGCCCGGCCCCGGGGCCGAAATCGACCACATGATCGGCCGCGCGTATCGTTTCCTCGTCGTGCTCGACGACGAGGACGGTGTTGCCGAGGTCGCGCAGGCGGCGCAAGGTCTCGATCAGGCGCTGGTTGTCCCGCTGGTGCAGGCCGATGCTCGGCTCGTCGAGCACGTAGATGACGCCCGACAGCTCGCTCCCCAGCTGGCTGGCGAGACGAATGCGCTGCGCTTCGCCGCCGCTCAAGCTCGGTCCGGACCGCTCCAAGGTCAGGTAATCGAGGCCCACGTTGAGGAGAAAGAAAAGGCGGCTCTTGATCTCGCCGAGCGCGCCCTCGGCGATCCGTTTTTGCCGCGCCGTCAAGGCGACGTTGGAAAAGTGCTCGTAACATTGACGCACCGTCATCGCCGCTACCTCGGCCACGCTCTTGCCGAACGCGCGCACGGCGAGGCTCTCCGGACGCAGACGTCGCTTTTGGCAGGCGTCGCACGTCTGATCGCTCATGAACTTGCGATACTGATCGCGCGCCGACTCCGAGCTCGACTGCTGGAAACGCCTCGTCAAGCTGGGGATCACCCCTTGAAAATGCATGCCCCAGGTGCCGTGACTCTCCGAGCCCTCCGATCCCCACACGACCGAGATCTTCTTCCCGCCGAGCCCGTAGAGCACCATGCTCTGCTTCTTTTTGCCGAGCTTCTTCCACGGCGTGTCGAGGTCGACCTTGCAAGCCTTGGCCACGGCATCGGCGATGCGAAAGACCCAACCTTCGCCACGCACCATCGCCGTGGCCCAGGGCGCGATGGCGCCGCCACGGATGGAGAGACTCGCATCGGGGACGACGAGGTGCTCGTCGACTTCCTGGCGCGCGCCGAGCCCGTTGCACTTCTGGCACATGCCGAGCGGACTGTTGAAAGAGAAGCTCTGCGGAGAAAGCTCGGGAAAGGCGTTGCCGCAACAGGCTCGCTTTTCGCTGAACGCGAGGCGCTTTCCCTCGCCGATTGCAACTTCGAGCTCTCCGGCCCCCTCCCGCAGGGCCAGCTCGATGCCCTCCGTCAAGCGGACACGCTCCGCGCTTTGCAGCTTGATGCGATCGACGACGAGCGAGATGGAGTGTTTTCTCTTCTTGTCGAGCGCGGGGATGTCATCGAGCAGGAGCGTTTTGCCGTCCACCACGACCCGCAGAAAGCCGCGTGATTTCAGCTCCCCGAAGAGCTCGCGGTATTCCCCCTTGCGGTGAACGACGAGCGGCGCCATGAGCGTCATCGCCGTACCCGCCGGAAGGCGCAGCACTTCGTCGGCGATCTCCTCCGAAGTCTGCGCTTTGACGGGCTTGCCGCAGAGGTGGCAATGCTGCTGTCCCATCTTGGCGTAGAGCACGCGCAAGTAGTCGTAGATCTCGGTGATGGTTCCCACGGTGGAGCGCGGATTTCCCGAGGCGCTCTTCTGCTCGATGGCGATGGTCGGCGAAAGTCCGCGTAAGTGGTCGACGTGAGGGCGTTCGAGCTGCCCCAAGAACTGCCGTGCGTACGCGCTCAGTGTCTCGACGTAGCGGCGCTGTCCCTCCGCATAGAGCGTGTCGAAGGCGAGGCTCGATTTGCCGGAACCGCTCACGCCGGTGAAGACCACCAGCTTGCGCTTCGGCACTTCCAAGCGGTCGACGTCGAGGTTGTGCTCGCGCGACCCGAGCACCTCGATGAAGTCAGGGTCGCGCGCGGCGCTGTGGGAGGGAGTGGAGATGGGCATCCCGGGGCCATGAGGGATACTGCATCAGTCAGCCCGCGGCCACTTGCGCCAGCGCCGACGACAGCCCCTCGGGGGCGAACGGTTTGGCAAGACACCGGTTCGGCACGCTGGCGAGGAATGCCCGAGTCCGTGCGGTATGGGCTCCGCCGCTCATGAACACGATGCGCATTTCCATCCCCGGACGTTCGCGGGCGATGCGCTCGTAGACGTCGACGCCGGTAAGCCCTTCCATCATCATGTCGCAGACGATGGCGTCGAACGGGGGGTCGGAAAAGGCGAGCTCGAGGGCCCTTTCGGGGCTCGTTTCACCGACGACGACGTTGTTCTGCCCGAGGGCGCGCACGATGATGGAGACGATGAGGGGTTCGTCGTCGACGACGAGAATGCGGCGTCCGCAAAGGGGCGTGGTCGAAACCGGGGGAACCTCGAGGAGCGCGGTGGGCTCGGCGCGCGTGAGGGCGATGGTGACGGTCGTTCCACGGCCGACTTCGCTCTCGGCGCGAATGCTCCCTCCCACGCGAAGCAAAATGTCCTTGCAGATGAAAAGCCCGAGGCCGGTACCGGTGCCAGTCGGTCGCATGGTGAAGAACGGCTCGAAGATCCGCGCAAGGACGTCCGGCGCCATTCCCGGCCCGTTGTCCGATACCTCGATCTCGACGGTGCTCTCGGCGACGTGTGCCTGCACCGAGATGATGGCGTCGGTCTGGTCGTCGGGGAAGGCCTGCGCGGCGTTGAGATAAACGTTCACGAAGACTTGCTCGAGGCGCCGCGCCACGCCGTGCACCGGCGGCAAGCTGTCGGCCACGTGGACGAGGCGGATGCGCGAGCGCAGCTCATGCGCCACGATGCGTGCCGCGCCGTGCAAAACGGCCTCCAGGTCGACCGCTCCGAGCGGCTCGTCCTCGTAGCGGCTGTAGACGCGCAGATCGCGCACGATCGCCGTCACCCGCCCGACCCCCTCCCCGATATCGTCGAGGAGCCCGCGACTGACGCCGTCATCGGGTCCGAGCCTCTGCCGTAGGAGATCGGTGGCGAGACTGATGAACGTAAGGGGGTTGTTGATCTCGTGGGCCACGCCCGCGGCCATCATGCCGAGAGCCGTCAAGCGGTCGGCCTGTTCGAGCTGGGCGCGCAAGCGCACGCGTTCGGTGACGTCGCGCGCGAAGGCGAGCACCGCCGGTTGCCCGTCGAGCTCGATGGGGATCGAGGAGATCTCGGCGACCACTGTCGATCCGTCGCGGCGGGTGGCGCGGTATTCGTGCGGAGCGATGCGCTCACCGGTGGCCTGCATGTGGCGAATGCGGGAAACCATGGTGCCGATCGATTGGGCATCGAGAAAGAGCGCCATCGACTGACCGACCAACTCCTCGGCACGGTCGTACCGGAGGAGCGCCAGCGCCGCGCGGTTCACGTAAAGAATGATACCGTCGCGTGAAATGACGACGCCGTCGGGTGCTTCTTCGACCAGTCTGGCAAAGGTGGCAGGGGAAACCTGGGGGACGGCTTGCCGTTCGAACTCGTCCAATCCATTCCTCCCTTGCGTCGTAAGCCTGGCGCAATCCAGCCACCCAAGCCGATCAGCCTATCACGACCGCCGGCCGGTCTCCTTTCGTCATCTCACATAAGCCGCGCTCACGTAAGTCCCGTGAGCGCGCCGGTGGTGTACTTGGAATCGACCTGGGTACCGAAGGTGTCGGTGTTGACCCCGAACGCCTGTGCAATGGCCACCAGCAAGTGGTTATTGGTAACGCCGCTGAAGACGGCACTGACCGGATCGCACCACGGATTGCTGGAAGGGCAGTCCGGCACCATCCTGAGGCGCCGGCCCATTCGAAATTTTCCGCCCGCGCCACCGGCCAGCAGGGTGGGCACGTTTTGCGTGCTGTGCAGCGAAGGATTGCCCATATCGCTCGCGCAATAGATGATCGTGTTGTCGAGCGCGCCGAGAGCGTCGAGGCGTTGCATGAGCTTGGCTACTTTGGAATAGCTGTAGCGATTGAACTTGGCGAGCGGCTCCCAGGTAGCGGGGGTGCCGGCTCCCGGCCGCCCGTTGTTGCCGACCGGCGAAGGATCGTAGATGTGGGCGACGTCGGAGTGGTTGTCGGTTGGGAGGCCCAGTGGATTGCCGGCAAAGCTGAGGTCGTTCATGAAGAGCGTGGCGAAACGGGTCACGCCGCAGGCCATGGCATTGGCGATGAGCTCGATCTGCGCGTCGGTAATGGCGTCGAAGTACGGTTCACCGCCGTTGTACTGCTTGATCTTCGGAAATTTGCTGGCGTCGGGCTTGGCCAGAGCGCATTTGACGCCGGTCCCGGCGTCGCTGGTTTGCAGGCGCTTCTCGATTTCCCGCAGCGACGTCATGTGCTGATCGAGCTTCTGCTGCTCGATGGAACCGAGCTTGGGGCGAAGGTCGCCGATCTCGCCGCGCACGAAGTCGAGGATACTCATGCCCACTTTGCGCTTGTGTTCGGCGGCGGCGCGCGCCACCGGATCGTCAGGCACCGCGAAATTCGCGAACAGGACGTTGAACGCTTGCACCGGGTCGATGATCTTCGGCAGCGCGGCCCCACCGGGACCGAACGACAGCGTATAACCCGATTCGGTCGCGTCCATACCGACGCCGAGCGAAATGCTCGTCACCGGCGTCATCGCGCCGAGCCCCTTCTCCACCGCCAGGAACTGGTCGAGCGACGAGTTGGCAGGCTTCCTGTTGCCGTCGATGCGGCTGCCGGTGAGGATGGTCCCTGCCGAGTCGTGGCCGTTGGCATTGGAGAGGTGATCGATCCCTTCGATGACCAGGATCTTGTCCTTGAAGCTCTTGCCGTAGGTCGCGGCGTCGTCGAACGGTTGCAGCGAGCACTTGTCGTAGGCGATATCGAACGACGTTTCGGAGTCGGTTCCCTTCATCGCCCAGAACTCGGCACTGACGCCATGCGGATGATAGAGACAGATGAAATTGAGCGGCTGATCGGCGGCCGTAGCCACCGCGGCGCGTTCGAAGAGTCGCGGCAGCGAGAACGCTGCCCCGGCCGCTGCGGCCGCACCCAAGAGGCCTCGACGGGTAATCCCTCGTGCGCTCATGGCTGAGACCTCCGCTGGACGAACGTGTCGCTGCCCAGCCATGCCACCAGGACTTCGAGAATGTTGCCCTGCCTGTCGGGTGCGAGCGTGTTCCAAATGCTGACGAACGATTCCTCGACTGGCCGGTTCGACTGCTCGCTGTTGGCAGCCGACGCACGGAAGAGATGCCGCGCGAAGCAGGCGCGCACGCTGGGGCTGGTCGCCATCTTGAGGACGAGCGCCGAGCTGTCCGCGTAGGCGCCGTCGAAGTCCATGCCGAAGGCGACGGTCGTGGCGCTGTTGACCTTGTTCTTGCTGGGATCCGGCCCTTCGTAATCTCGTACCTTGCCCATGCCGTCGAAGTTTTCGAAGGAGAAGCCGAAGCCATCGATCTTGTTGTGACAGCTGGCGCAGCCCGGGTCGGCGGAATGCACCGAGAACCGCTCGCGCGTCGTCTTGGTGGGGTCGGGGATGGGGGGGGTGACTTGAATATTGAGCTCGGTCGGCGAAGCCATTTCGATGCAAGCGAGACGCCGGACCATCGCCACGCCGCGCAGTACCGGCCCGCTCTCCGTGGCATGCGCGTATACCGAGAGAAATGCGCCTTGGTTGAGCACCCCGCGGCGCGGCACGCTGGTCAGTGAGGTCCGCCCATTGGCAGCAGCGACGCCTCCGTACATCTGGGCGAGCGTCGCATCGGCGATGGTCCAGTCGGCCGACAGCAAATCAGCGATGTCGTGCGTGGTCTTCCACATCACCTCGGCGACGAACGCGTCGGCCTCTCGCTTCATGGCGTCTCGCAGGCCGGCGAAGGACGGGTAGGCGTTGGAGTCCTTGGCGGTCTCGCTGATGCGGTCGACACCGAGCCACTCCTCGACGATGCGCGTGATCTGCGCCGACGCGGCGGCCGACGCGAAGAGGCGCCGCGCGTGCGCCTGGCGCACGTCCGATTTCATGATCTCAGCGTTGGCCGCGTCGGCGAGGAGCGCGTCATCGGGCGGGCCCCCCGTGAGGAGGTAGGCCATCGCGCTGGCGGCTTCGTGAGGCGTGATGGTCACCGGCGTCGCGCCGGGCGGAGCCGCAACATTGCCAATCTCGGTGGTGTAGAGAAACGCCGGCGCAACCAGCACCGCGTGAACGACCGCTTCGATCCCGTCGGCATAGGCGGCCCCTTCGGCGCCGGCGCGGTACACGGCCATCAGCGCGTCGATCTCGCGCTGTGCCGCCGGCCGTCGATAGGCAAGCGCCGCGAAGGTCCCCAAGAACGTGCGGGCGCACGCTTCGCCTCCGCTGGTCGGGTTGGCGCATGGCGCCAGCGTGGAAAACTTGCTGCGCGCTTGCGTGGCCAGCTGCGTCGCGGCGTCGTCGATCTGCATGGTGAACACGGGATCGACGCGCTGCGCGTCGTTGCGGGTGAAGCCGTCCTGACGTGCGTCGGGGGTGAAGCTGGCAGCGAACTTGGAGTCGATGGTGAGGAGTGCCTTCACCGAGGTGTCGTACTCGGCGTTCGTCAGACGACGAATCCTCGCCGGCAAAATCGCGGCTGCGTTGCCGCCGTCCGCAGGTCCGCCGCCCGCCCCGCCGGTGCCCGCCGTTCCCCCTGATCCGCCGGATCCAGGTGATCCCGCAGATCCCGCCGATCCACCGGCCCCAGGATCACCGCCGCCGCTCGGATCGACGCCGGCTCCGGGTGCACCCAAACCCGCCGGGGGCTCGCCGATGATGCCCTGGCAGGCCACGAGGCCGAAGAGCGCCGTTGCCAGCGCGAGGGGTGCCGATCGAGCTCGCCGCGACATCATGTGTCCAATCAGGCTGGTGATTCCGTTGAAGCGCCTGTCGGACATCATGGCTCCACTGCGAACTATTCGGCGCCGCGGCACCGAATGGTGATACGGAGAGCGGTCGTTGTGCGGAAAGTCATACGAGAGAGCACGCGGGCAAAACGGCCGGTCGCCGCGCGTCGCGAATCTCGGAATTATGATTCGGGGTAGAAGTACGCGCCATGACCAACTCTTGTCAAAGCAACGGCCGCTGACGTTTCCAACTTGAGCATCATTGTCCGCAAGTTGCTTCAGCATCGTTGAAATGTCCGATTTTGCGCCGAAGAATGGGGCAAATATCTCCGGTCGGGCGAAGCCTACATGGATGGCGTTGTCGTGACCCCGACGCTTTTTCGTTGCCGCCGCCGCGCTTTGCGACAAAAACGGACGCCGGCACTACGGTGTCAGATCCTCTCATCTCAGATCACGATCGGCCGATTCGGCCATGAGGCCACGCAAGAATGGAACTGCAAAGCTATCTCGAAGGAAAATGGCAACGCGGTAAGGGTAACGGAGTGACGCTCGTCAATCCCGCTACCGAGCAACCGCTCGGCACGGCAACCGCCGACGGCATCGATTTTTCCCCCGCTCTCGCGCACGCGCGAAGCGAAGGAGGATCGGCACTCGCGCAGCTGACCTTCGCTCAGCGCGGAGAAATGTTGCGCAGCATTGCAAAAGCCGTTCATGCCCATCGCGACGAGCTGCTCGCGCTCGCGATGGCCAATGGAGGCAATACCCGTTCCGACGCCAAGTTCGATATCGACGGCGCGATCGGCACGCTCACTGCGTATGCCGATTGGGGCACCGAGCTCGGAGGCGGTCTGCTTCTTGCTGACGGCGACGCGACGCAGCTCGGCCGCAGCGCGCGGCTCTTCGGGCAGCATGTTTTCGTCTCCAAACCGGGCGTGGCCGTACACATCAATGCCTTCAACTTCCCCGCCTGGGGTCTCGGTGAAAAAGCGGCGGCGGCGCTGCTCGCCGGCATGCCGGTCATCAGCAAGCCGGCGACGAGCACGGCGCTCGTCGCCTATCGGATCGCCCAGATCATCGTCGACGGCAAGCTCACGCCTCCCGGGGTCTTTTCTTTCATCGCAGGAAGTACCGGCAACCTGCTCGATCGGCTCACCGGCCACGACGTTTTGGCCTTCACCGGATCGAGCGGCACGGGCTCGGCGCTCCGCGCCACCCCTTCGATCATCTCGGCCAACTCGCGCGTCAACGTCGAGGCCGACAGTCTCAATGCCGCGGTGCTCGGGCCGGACGTGGAGAACGGCTCGGAAGTGATGAATCTTTTCTTGAACGACGTCGTGCGCGACATGACCCAGAAGACCGGGCAAAAGTGCACCGCGATTCGTCGGGTCTACGTCCCCAAGGCGAAGACGGCGACGGTCATCGAGCAGCTCCGCGAACGCCTGGGCGCGGTTCGCGTCGGCGACCCGACCCGCGAAGAGGTCACCATGGGGCCGGTCGCCACCGCGCAGCAGCTGCGCGATGTTCGCGACGGTATCGGCAAGCTGAGCAGCGTCGCCAAAATCGTCACCGGCGGCCGCGACGCCGTAGCGGGAATCGGCGCACCCTCCGGAAAAGGTTTCTTCCTCGCTCCCACTTTGCTCTTCGCGGAATCTCCGGCCAAGGGGGACGCGGTGCACGAGCTCGAAGTCTTCGGACCGGTCGCCACGGTGATGCCTTACGACGGAACCGCATCGCAAGTCGCCACGCTGGTGGCCGCGGGCGGCGGCGGTCTGGTCACCAGCGTGTACTCGGACGATAAGAGCTTCTTGCGCAGTGCCATCGCCGGCATCGCGCCCTTCCACGGCCGCGTCGTCATCGGCTCGGCCAAAGTCGCGGGTCAAACGATTCCCCCCGGTACCGTGCTCCCGAGCCTCATTCACGGCGGCCCCGGCCGGGCCGGCGGCGGCGAGGAGCTCGGCGGTCGCCGCGGGCTCGCTTTCTACATGCAGCGGGTCGCCTTGCAGGGGGATCGCGCGCTCATCGACGGCCTGCTGAAGCCCTGATCGTGCTACCCCAGCACCCTGACCTGCACGGCGTTGGTCGTCCCCGACACGCCCACCGGCGCGCCGAACACGACGACGATCTTGTCACCGGGTGATCCGAGCCCGTTGCCGAGTACGAACGCGTTGGCGCGCTCGACCATGGCGTCGGCGTCGCGCAGAGGGTCGATCGAGAGGGGCACCACGCCCCAATAGAGCGCAAGCCTGCGCCTCGTGGTCTCGTTGGGCGAAAAGGCGAAGATGGGAACGTGCGGCCTTGCCTTGGACACGAACCGCGCCGAGGAGCCCGTTTCGGTGAACGCCACGAGCGCGCGCGCTTTGACCTCGCGGGCTACGACGCAGGCGGCGCGCGCAATCGCTTCCGGCACGGTGACGGCGTCACCCGCATACGACGCGCCGGGAGAGTAGAAACGGCTCGATTCGGCCTCCTGGATGATGCGCGCCATCATCGATGCGGCGAGATCCGGATGGTCGCCCGTCGCCGTTTCGGCGGAGAGCATGACCGCGTCGGTGCCGTCGAAAACGGCGTTGGCGACGTCGCTCGCCTCGGCGCGGGTGGGGCGGGTGGCGTGCACCATCGATTGGAGCATCTCCGTCGCCACGATGACCGGGCGCTGGTAGATGCGGGCCAGACCGAGGATCTGTTTCTGGATGACGGGCACCCGTTCCGGCGGAAACTCCACCCCCAGATCGCCGCGCGCCACCATGACGGCGTCGGCGGAAGCGATGATTCCTTCCAGATCGTCGACCGCGGCCGGCGTCTCGATCTTGGCGACGATCGGCGTAGGCCTGCCCCACGCTTCGCAGATGGCGCGCACCAGCCGCACGTCGTCGGACTTTCGGACGAACGAGAGCGCCACGTAGTCGATGCCCAGGGAAAGACCGAAGGAGAGGTCCGCCTTGTCCTTCTCGGTGAGCGTCGATATCCGTACGCTGCGCGACGGGAGGTGCACGCCGGCGTGATCGCGCACCGTTCCCGTCTGCACGATCGTACAGAGCACGCGCCCCTCTCGAATGCGCTCCACGCGCAGGACCACGCGGCCGTCATCGATCAGGATGGCGTCCTTCGGCTGAACGTCTTCGGCCAGGCCTTCGTATTGAATGGGAATGGTGTCCGGCTCGGCGGCGGTTTCGTGCTTGGTCTCCACCAGCGCCACTTCGCCGCTCGGTGGAAGGACGTAAGCGCCGCGCGGGAACGAGCCGGTGCGAATCTTGGGGCCGCACAGATCTTGCAGGGCGGCGACCGGCTTTTTGCAGCGGGTGGCCGCTTCTCGCAGCGTCGAGAGACGCTTGGCGTGCTCGGCATGACTCCCATGAGAAAAGTTGAGCCGGGCGACATCCATGCCAGCGCGGATCAGCCGTTCGAGAGCTTCGCCCGAGTCACTGGCGGGGCCGATGGTGCAGACAATTTTGGATCGACGGTCAAACACAGCTTTTGGCGGTGTAGGCCGGGCAATGCCTTACGTCAAGGCGCTGCCCATGGATGGGTCACTATTTTGCACGGCGCAACGCGTCGGTTCCGCGCTCGTCCGACGTGTCGTCGATTGCGCGTCAAAGATCGCGCGTCCTCCAGATTCGTCACGTGAAATGGCAGTGAAACCGTTCCGAAACAGGGGGCCCGTTACGGGTGGGTGGTCTGTTTTTCCCAGAGGAGCTCCCATGGCCAAGATCGATACCGGAGATACTGCGTGGCTCTTGGTAAGTTGCGCATTCGTTCTACTCATGACGCCTGCGCTCGCGCTCTTCTACGGAGGGCTGGTGGGTCGCAAGAACGTGCTCTCGACCATCATGCACTCGATGGCGGCGATCCCCATCTTGAGCATCAAGTGGGCGCTCTTCGGTTATTCGCTCGCCTTCGGCACGAGCTTCCAGGGGCTCATCGGCGGCGCTGATTTCATCGGCATGAAGGGCGTCGCTGGAGCGGTCCACGGCACCGTGCCGGCCCTCGCCTTCGCTGCCTTTCAGATGATGTTCGCCGTGATCACACCGGCGCTCATCTCCGGCGCGTTCGCCGAGCGCATGAAGTTCTCGGCCTACGTCGTCTTCATCCTTCTCTGGTCGACGCTCGTTTACGACCCGGTCTGTCATTGGGTGTGGGCCGACGGCGGCTGGCTCCTCAAGACGGGCGCGCTCGACTTCGCCGGCGGCACCGTCGTCCATCTCACGGCCGGCGTGTCCGCGCTGGTATGCGCCGTCGTCGTCGGCAAGCGGCTCGGCTATCCGAAGCATCGCAGCCTCCCGCACAACCTCACGATGTGCATCACGGGAGCGGGTCTCTTGTGGTTCGGGTGGTTCGGATTCAACGCCGGCAGCGCGCTCGCTTCCGGGCAACTCGCTGCCTTGGCGTTCATGGCGACGCACCTCGGCGCCGCCGGTGGCGCGCTGGGCTGGGTCATCGTGGAATGGATCCACCGCGGCAAGCCGACCGCGCTCGGTCTCGCCTCCGGTCTCGTCGCAGGTCTCGTCGGCATCACGCCGGCTGCCGGCTTCGTGGCTCCCTGGGCGGCTATCCTCGTCGGCCTCGCCGCCGGATTCGCCTGTTACGGTGGGGTTCTCCTCAAGGACAAGCTCGGCTACGACGACGCGCTCGACGCCTTCGGCGTGCACGGCGTGGGCGGTCTCGTCGGGGCGCTACTGACGGGCGTCTTCGCGGAAAAAGTGCTCAATGAAGCCGGCAATGACGGTCTTTTGGCGGGCAACGCCGCCCAGCTCGGCACCCAGGCCATCGCCGTGCTCGCCACGGGCCTTTACTCCGGCGTGCTCACCTTCGGCATTCTGAAGTTCATCGATGCGACCGTCGGTCTACGCGTGGCCGAGAACGACGAGCGTGAGGGTCTCGACTTGAGTCTACACGGCGAGCAGGGTTACGCCGCCGGCTCGGCGGGTTCTTCGCACGTTGGCGGCGAAGGGCAAGCCGCCGTCACGGAGATGGACGCGGAACGCATCGGCCTTCCCGCCGGCGCCTGACAACGTCAGCGTCCGAACCCGTTTTGCTGGTTTGCGCCGGCGCAGCTCGGGCTGCGCCGGCGCAGTGCTGTCTGCGTCGGGGCCAGCGTCGATCGAGCGTGGGCGGCCTGACCGCATCGTGATACTTCCTCGGAATGCATGATGCGCACGCCTTTCTGCTAGCGCTGACCATCGTGCTCGGGGTGGCGGCGGTGACGACGGTCATTTGCCAGCGTCTCAAGCAGCCGGTGGTCCTCGGGTACCTCCTGGCCGGGCTCGTCATTGGCCCTCACGTGCCGGTTCCACTCGTCGCCGACAGCGCCATCGTCGGAACGTTGTCCGAGCTCGGCGTCATCCTGTTGATGTTCTCCATCGGCCTCGAGTTCAGCCTGAGCCGCCTGGCGGAAGTGGGCGTCTCGGCCGCGGTCACGGCCGTCATCGAATGCAGTCTCATGGCGTGGCTCGGATTCGTCGCCGCGCGGTTCTTCGGCTGGACGACGATCGAAGCGCTCTTCACCGGCGCCATGGTTGCTATTTCCAGCACGACCATCATCGCCAAGGCCTTCGACGAGCAAAAAATCGGCGGCAAACTGCGAAAATCGGTCTTCGGCATTCTCATCGTCGAGGACCTGGTGGGCATCCTGTTCATGGCTGCGCTGACGGCCGTTGCGAGCGGAGCTGGTCTCTCCGCGCGGGCATTGGCGCTGACGACGGGGCGCCTGGTCGCGTTTCTCGTGGGCCTCCTTTCGGTAGGGCTGATGATCGTTCCGCGGTCGGTCCGTGCCATCGTGCGCATGAATCGCCCCGAAACGACGCTCGTCGCCAGTATCGGCTTGTGCTTCGGAGTGGCGCTCCTGGCGCAGGAGTTCGGGTACTCGGTAGCGCTGGGCGCGTTCATCGCGGGATCTCTCGTCGCCGAATCGGGTGTCGAAAAAGAGGTGGAGCGCCTCATCGCTCCCGTGCGCGACATGTTCGCCGCCATCTTTTTCGTATCCGTGGGGATGTCGATCGACCCTTTTCTGATCGCCAGCCATTTCCCCGCCGTCGCCACCCTGACACTGGTCGTCATCGTCGGAAAGATCGTGGGCGTCACGATGGGTGCGTTCCTCTCCGGGAGTGGCACCCGCGCTTCGATCCAGGTCGGGATGAGCCTCGCCCAGATTGGCGAATTTTCTTTCATCATTGCCGGCCTCGGCCTCTCGCTGCACGCCACCGGCGATTTCATCTATCCGATCGCCGTTGCCGTCTCCGGAATCACCACCTTGCTCACCCCGTGGCTCATCCGCGGCGCGAGCGGTGCTGCCTCGCTCGTCGATCGCATGCTCCCGCAGCCGATGCAGACGTTCGCCTCACTCTACGGCAGTTGGGTGGAAGCACTTCGCAGCAGCGACGGTCGGCGCTCGTCGACGGGTGCCATTCGCAAGCTGGTGGGCGCGCTCGTGCTCGACGGGGTGCTTCTGGCGGCGCTGGTGATCGGCGCTTCCCTGGCGCTAGGAACGATCGTCACTTACGTGGAAAGGGTCCTGGACGTGAGTGCAGCCGTGGCGCGCCCGGTCGTGATCGCCGGCACCATCATGCTGGCCGTTCCCTTCGTCCTAGGTATCGCGCGCGTGAGCCGTCGCCTCGGGCGGGCGCTCGCCGAAGCCGCGCTGCCGGCGACAGAGCGCAACGCCGTCGATCTCGCGCGCGCCCCGCGAAGGGTGCTCGTGTTGACGCTCGAGCTGGCGATCGTGCTTTTGGTGGGTGTGCCGCTCGTGGCTGTGACCCAGCCATTTTTGCCGGGGTTCTCGGCGGCTGCCATCTTGCTCGTCTTGCTGGTGGCGCTCGGCGTTTTTTTCTGGAAGAGCACCGCCGATCTCGAAGGTCACGTACGCGCGGGTGCGCAGATGATCGTCGAGCTTCTCACGGCGCAGTCCGGCACTGGCAAAAACGAAGCGGGGCGAGCTCCCCTGGAGCTCGGCGACGTGGACCGCGTTCTGCCCGGCCTCGGTGCGCCGGTTCCGGTGCTCATCGAAGAAGGCAGCGCCGCGATCGGAAAATCGCTCGCCGAGCTCAACCTGCGCGGCGCGACGGGGGCGACGGTGCTCGTCATCACCCGGGGCCTGCAGGCGCTCGTCGTACCGGCAGCTGCGGAAACGCTGCACGTGGGCGACGTGGTGGCTCTGGCCGGAACGAAGGACGCGGTGGAAGCGGCAAAATTGCTACTCGGCGGCGCGCCGCCCGTGCCGGCATGAGCGCAGGCCGTTGATCGCGGGAGTGCCATCGCGTCGGAACGTGCGGCGGAACTGTCGACGACGTTAGTGCGCGGCGACGCTCTTCGTGCTCGCTGCGCTGGCGCGTGCTTCGGCGACGCGACGAACGAGCGCCGCATGCTCTTGCACCAGAGCGTCGGGCAGGCGCGATCCGAAGGTGCGCAGGAACTTGAGATGTGCCTCCGCTTCCTCCGCCCAGGCGTCGGGATCGACGTCGAAAAGATCGTCGTAGGAAGCCCCGTTGATGCCGCTCAGATTGATGCCGTTGCGCGTCGGCACGTAGCCGAGCAAAGTCGAGCGGGCGTCGGCGTCGCCGTGAATGCGATCGATCATCCACTGCATGACGCGGATGTTCTCGCCGAAGCCCGGCCAGAGGAACGACCCCGTCTTGCCCTGGCGAAACCAGTTGACGTGGAAGATCTTGGGCGGGTGCTTGAGCTTCGGTCCCGTCTCGAGCCAGTGCTTGAAATAGTCGCCCATGTTGTATCCACAGAAGGGGAGCATCGCCATCGGGTCATGGCGCGGGACGCCGGTCGCGCCGGTGGCGGCGGCAGTGGTCTCGGAGACCATGGTGGCCCCCACGTAAACGCCGTGCGCGAAGGTCGTCGCTTCGAACACGAGGGGCGTCTTCTTGGCGCGCCGCCCACCGAAGATGATGCCGGAGATGGGAACGCCGGCCGGCTCCTCCATCCCCGCGCCCACGCTCGGACACTGGCGCAACGACACCGTGTAGCGCGCATTGGGATGCGCAGCCGGCTCGGTCCGATCGGGACCCACCGCCCGCCCCCGCCAATCGATCATCCCCGGCAAACCGCGCGGGTGGGCGGGGTCCATTCCTTCCCACCAGGGCGTGCCCTCGGGCGTGAGGGCGACGTTGGTGAAAATGGCGTCATGATCCACCGCGCGCATCGCGTTGGGATTCGTCTTCATGCTGGTGCCGACGGCGATGCCGAACAATCCAGCTTCGGGGTTGATGGCTCGCAGCCGGCCGTCGCTGGCGATGTGCATCCAGCAGATGTCGTCGCCGACCGTCTCCACTTTGTATCCCGGCAGACTCGGGATCAGCATGGCCAGGTTGGTCTTGCCGCAGCCGCTCGGAAAGGCGGCGGCGAGGTACGTCGTGCGACCCTTGGGATCGGTGATGCCGACGATGAGCATGTGCTCGGCGAGCCACCCTTCGTCGCGCGCTTCCACGCTGGCGAGTCGCAGGGCGTGACACTTCTTGGCGAGCAGCGCGTTGCCCCCGTAACCCGATCCGATGCTCCACACCGTGCGCGTTTCCGGAAAATGGCAGATGAAGCGGCGCTCCGGCGACAGATCACCCAAGGAGTGCAGGCCCTTCACGAAGTTCGGCGCGTTTCCGAGGCGGCGCAGGGCGATGTCGCCCATGCGCGTCATGAGGCGCAGGTTGGCCACGACGTACGCGCTGTCGGTGATCTCCACGCCCACGCGAGCGCTGGGCGAGTCGGCAGGTCCCATCAGATAAGGGACCACGTACATGGTGCGTCCGGCCATCGCCTTGGAGAAGAGCGGCCACACGCGCGACCGCGCCTCGTCGGGGCTCATCCAATTGTTGGTGGGCCCGGCATCTTCTTTCTTCTCGGAGCAGATGAAGGTGAGCTGCTCGGTGCGGGCGACGTCGCTCGGGTGTGATCGATGCAGGAAGCTGTGCGGATACTTGGACGCGTTCAGCTCGATGAACGTGCCGTCGGCCAACATCTTTGCTTCTAGGGCGTGGATCTCTTCGCTGGAACCATCGCAGAGGACGACGTTGTCAGGCGTGGTGATGGCGGCGATTGATTCGACCCACTGGTCGAGTAATTCATTCTTTAGTCGATTCACGGCATCGCATATTGGCGCAAAACGGATTCCATTTCCAGGAAGATACCGGACGAATTTTCAAGAACACCGTCAGCGGATCGCACTACACGACACGACTGAGACAATCGACCAGCGAGAAAAACTTCACCAGCGGCGCTGGTGCGTAGAGATGTGCGCGCTGCTGAACACATGATCGACACACCGCACCAAATGACGCGCAAATCGCGAGTGACTTTCGGCGAGGCGCGGCTGCGACGTTTGACCCACCCCGCTCGCGCGCCACTCACTAGCAGCAATGACGCCGCAAGACTAGAGGCTGTGGCGGTACTGCGTGGGCGTCATGCCGGTCCAGCGCTTGAAGGCGCGATGGAACGCGCTCGGGTCGGAAAAGCCCATCGCGTAGGCGGTCTCGTAGATCGAACGACGCGGGTCGTCGAGCATTCGCTTGGCCAACGTCGCGCGCGCTTCGTTGAGCAAGCTCGTGTAAGAAAGGCCCTCTTCGTCGAGGCGGCGTCGCAGTGAGCGAACACTGATGCCGAGCGACCGCGCCACGACGTCCATCTGCGGTCGTTGCGCGAGCGCGTTGGACGTCAAGTAGTCGCGCAAGCGCTCGGCGTGACCACCTTCGCGCGTGACGCGGCTGAGCTTGCGTTCGGCCAGCGACTCGAGGACGGTGTAGAGCTCGCCGTTGCGAGCGAGTTGCGTATGATCGAGCAACGCGGCGTCGAATTCGAATCCAGTGAAGGCGTGGTCGAATCGTTCCGCGCCGCCGAAGATGCGCGCATATTCGAGGTGATAATCGGGCGCCGGGTGCTCGAAGTACACCGTCTTGGCGGTGCCATCGCGGTGCGCGAAGTGGCGCATCATCCGCAAGAAGCCGACCATGGCGAATTCAGCGCGCAGCCGGTTGCAGCGCGGCGCCCCGCGCAGAAACTGATAGTGGACGGTGGCCGTGCCGTTCTGCTCGTGCAGCGTGGTGGCGGGGCCATCGGTCACGATGCGGTGAAAGCGAACGAAGGTCTGAAAGGCGTCACGCAATGTCGGCGCATGCGAGGCGAGGTCGGCCAGCACGTCGAAAGCACGAATGCTGACGCGCTCGCCCATGTGCAGGCCGAGAGCGTCGTCGCTGGTGAGGTCGAGCGCAGCCGTTTGCACACGATCGTACTCGTCCCGCTCGAGACGTCCGTCGATGTCGTCGAGACGCGCGGGGTCGATCTCCGCGGCGCGCAAGAGGTCGTCGCGCGCAACGCCCGTCGGTTCGACGCCCTCGATGAGGGCGTGCAGCAGCATGATGGAGAGGCTCATGGCGAGGACTCGAGCCGCTGCCACGACGTCTTGGCCATGATTGCCTCAGGCAAGCTGCGTCGAACGCATTCGTTTCGACGCAGCAACCCGGCCGATTCTAGGGGAGACCGCCCATACCTCCGTCGCCCACGCACTTGGCTGGAACACAGATCTTGGACGGATTGCAAATGGCCGCGGCTCCGCAGTCCGCATCGGCCATGCACTGCAGGGTGCAGAAATTGGCGAAGTCGCCCTGTGCATAGTCCGCGATGCAGAGCGACGCCTCGTGATTTCCGTCGCACTGGCCACCGCCTGCCGAGCAGAATTTTCCGACGCCCACCTCGTTGCCCGTGTCTCCAGCGGCGGCGCACGGCGGGCCGGCCGGACGCCCAGCGTCTCCACCCTGACCTCCTCCTTCGTTGGGGCCGGTGCAGAACGTGGATTTCCCGCGCGGATAACGGAAAAGAATGCTGAAGCACATCTCGGTGTCGGAGCTCTCGCCGAACTTCACCGTCGTCGACCCCTTGTTCTGGTAGGTGCATTCCGTCGTGATCGAGTCGCCCGCATGAAAAGCGATGGGCCCGACGGGCAGGAAGTACTGCTCTTCGAACTGGTAGTCGCCGTCGTGGAGCACCATCTTGTTGCCGCCGACCGTCACCTCCGTCTTGATGCGCACACCGCGCTGGTGCATGTGCGGAAAGAGGGTGAACATCGTCTGATCGCTGGAGACGGCGCAGGTATGAGTGAGTGTCGTCTCCTGGCCCGGCGGTAGCGCGAAATTCGTCGGCCCCGAGATGAGAAGATCGGCTTCGCTCGTCACTTCGTCCGCTTTGGCGCGAACGATTTCGATGCCGGACGTGCCCACCATGGCGGCCGCCGTCGCGTTGTAGACGTGCAGGTTGAGGACCAAGGCCTGCCCTGCAGCGAGTTTCATGGCCACCCCCTTGGGCATGCGCAGCTCGCCCGATCCGACGCCTGCCGCGTAGATCATCCCTGCGCCGAACATGCTTCCCGTGCACGTCTCCTTGCCGTCGTCGGCGATGAGGCTGAGCGTCGTGTGGTGCGTGCCCGGCGGATGCACGGGCCGCATCGCCGCGACGTAGACGTCCTCTTTCAGCACGATTTTCTTGCACCACCGCGGGTCTTCCGCGCCGGCCTCGAGTGTCCAGCTTCCTTCGGCGAGCCGGCTCCACGTCTCGGCGGGTGGCGTCTCGCTGGTGCTGGTGCTCCCGCAGGAAAGCGACAGCAGCGAGAGGACGCCCAAGGCGGAAAGAGGAAGGTGCGATCGATTCATGAAACCTCCGGCCCCATAATTAAAGGGGCGATTACAAAAGCACATCGGCAAACACCGCGTCAATCTCACCTTCGCGTCAGGAGCAGGCGAGCGTGGCGCGGAACAGGATCCGCGAAGGGTCAACGAGGGAACCGAGCGCCACCGTTTGCCCGCCCTGCAATTACGAAGTATTCACTCCGGAATGTCCCGCCCCCGGAGCATCACCGACGACGAGATTCTGGCGGCGGCGCGGGCGGTCTTTCTGGACCGAGGGATCACGGCGACGGTAGGACATGTTGCCGCGCGCTGCCACGTGGGCGAGGCAACGGTGTTCCGTCGCTTTCCCACCAAGCAGGCTCTTTTTCTGGCAGCGATGGACACCTCCAGCGAACCGCCGTGGCTGCACTGCATCGAAGAGCGCGCCGGCGGCGACGACATCCGTGTCGCCTTGACCGAGCTCGCCCACGACATCCTCGCCATCACGCGCCCCATGATCCCGGCGATTTTGATGAAAATGTCGAACCCCGCCGTCGGTGACAGAGGCTCCCATGCGGCACGCATGTTTCGCACCGTTCGTGGTTTGACCGAGTTCTTCGAAATCGAGATCGCGGCCGGGCGCATCCACGCCCGCGATCCACGGGTCGCGGCGCGCATCTGGATCGGGGCGCTGCAGCACTTCGTCCTCTTCGAAGCTTTCACCAAGTCGGTCGACACGCTCTCTACCGACATTTTTCTGAAGGGGCTGGTGGACATGTTCGTGGCGCGGCGCCCGAGGAGGCACAAGCGCTGATTCCGAAGCTTCGGCTCCGAAACAGGTCGCGATCAGCGAGCGGCCTCGAGCTGCAAGGGAAGCGTGCGCGGTGTGCGCAAGGTCGGCAAGATCGGCCCTTGGTGCAATTCGGCGCGACGTGAGGTATCGATAGGACTTGTCCGTGCTAAGGCGACGCTGGTTCGCATTCTGCTTCGCGGGGGGTTGGCTGACCGCCCTCGCGGGAAGCTGCGCCAAGGACGAGCCAACTCCGTCGCCAACGGGCGGTACGGGCGGTTCGCAAGACGGCGGCGGCGGATCGAGCGGCGCGGGACAAGGTGGCAACGGCGCGAACGCGGGCAGCGGCGCAGCCCGAGGCGGTGCCGCGGGCCAGGGCGGCGCCGGAGCGAGCGCCGGGAGCAGCGGAAGCGGCGGCCAAGGCGGCAATGCGACCGGCGGAAGCGCGGGTACCGGGGGAAGCGCGGGCAAGGGTGGTAGCGGCGGTGCGGGGGCCAATGCGGGCGCCGGCGGGAGTAGCGGGAGCGGCGCCACAGCGGGCCAAGACGGAGGGACGTCGACCGATGCCGCGCCCGGCGACGGCGCAGCCGATCGCTCGGATTCCTCCGCGCCTCCCGGCACCACCTACGTGTACACGAGCGGTTACGACCCGAAGATCACCATCTTCACCCTCGACCCGTCGAGCGGGATCCTCTCTCCGAAGGGCTCGCTGGACACCGGCGTTTCCAGTCCGTCGTACTTGGCCTTTTCGCCCGATCGCCGTTTCCTCTACGCGGCCAACGAGGCAAGCGGCGCGAACAGCAAAGTCCTCGCCTTCAGGATCGCAGCGGACGGCGCGCTGCAAAAGATCAACGAAGCCCCCACCGGCGGCGACGGTTCGCCCCACCTGTCGGTCAGCCCCGATGGCAAATGGGTGCTCGTGGCGCATTACACGAGCGGGCACGTCTCGACCCTCGCCGTCGACGCGAACGGCGGTGTGACCATGCCCCCCGCCGACGTTCAGCGGCCGGCGAACAACACGAGCCACCAGATTCTCACCGACGCGACGGGAAGCTTCGCCTTCATTCCCAATGTCAACGCCAACACCGTCTTTCAATTCCAACTCGACAAGGTCACCGGCAAAATGACGGCGAACGGCTCGGTGAGCGGTTTTCCTGCTGGCGCCGGACCTCGCCACATGGCCCTCCATCCGGCGCGGAATTCGGCCTACACGATGAACGAGACGGCGGTCACCGTCACCTCGCTCGTCTACGACCCCGCGACGGGGACGCTGTCCAGTCCGCAGACGATCGATTCGCTCCCCGCCGGGACGGCCAAGACGGGATCGGGCGCGCACGTCCTCGTGCACCCCGCCGGCCGATTCGTTTACACCTCCAACCGAGGCCACAACAGCATCTCCATTTTCGAGGTCGACGCTGCGACCGGCCGCCTCACCATGCGCGGCAACGAGACGGGCGGCGGAGGCATCCGAACGCCTCGTGACTTCGGGATCGATCCGGCGGGCCGGTTTCTCCTGGTCGCCAATCAAGATGCGGCGAGCGTGATGGTCTTCGAAATCAACGCGACGGCCGGCACGTTGACGCTGCGGGACACGAAGACCACACCCGCAAGCCCGAGCTTCGTCGGGGCCGTGGTTCTGCCGTAACGAACGGCGACGCCTTCTCCCGTCGGCCCTACTTCTTCGGTTTGGCGGAGGCCACGGGCGGCCCAGGCGCGCGCGGGGCAGGGCCGGCCGGGCGCGGCTCGCCCATCGGGGTCGGAATAAAATCGACGATCTTGGCCACGAACTGCTGGTAGGAGCGCTGCACCTCGTGCAAGAGGTCCGGCTGTGCCTCTGCCAGATCCGTCTGCTCGCCCGGGTCTTGATCGAGGTCGAACAGGCGGTAGGTGCCGGTATCGATGAAGTGGTGCAGCTTGTGAGCGCCGTCGAAAAAACCACGCCGTGGGGCGTAATAAGGATTGCGCGGCTGATCGACCAGGAACGGGTGCATGGCGACTTCGCCCCCGAAAAGATCGGCCACCAGGCTTCGGCCCCGTGCTCCCTCGTCTTCCGGAAGGCCCGCGAGATCGAGTACGGTCGGAGCGAGGTCGACGTTGCTCGTGCGGCGCGCCACGGTCCTCGGCTTGATGCCGGGCATATGGATGATGAGGGGTACGCGCACGACCTCGTCCCAGATCTCGCGGCCGTGGAAAAAAAAGCCATGCTCGCCGAACGCTTCGCCGTGATCCCCGGTGAAGATCACGACGGTTCGCTCCGCTGCGGGTGACGCCGCGAGGGCGTCGAGCACGCGGCCGATGTGATGATCGGTGAACGCGATCTCCCCGTCGTAGAGCGCGCGCGCGTCGTTGCCGAAGGTCGAATACCCCGGGTGCTCGAGGTATTGCTTGTGCGGGTCGAGGAAATGAATCCACATGAAAAACGGGCCGGACACGAACTCGGCTTCGCCGAGGAGCCGAATGGCGGTCTCGGCGATAGGTCGCGATGAATGGCGCCAGTCGATGCCCGACCCTTGCGAGCCGTCGACGCCGGTCATGATGAAGCGATCGAAACCGTCTATCCAGCCGAGCGCGCGGTTGAAGAGAAAGTGCGACGCGACGCCGGCCGTACGGTAGCCGGCGGCGTGAAGCCTCTCTGCGAGAAGAAGATTCGACCCCATGTAACGAACCTCGTGCCTATCCGAGCGAGGCATCTCCGAGGGGTAACGGCTGGCCATCATGGGGGGCAGAGAGAACGCCGTGTAAGTCGAGATGGCGTACGCTTTTTCGTAGATCACCGATTTCTTGGCGAGTTCGTCGAGGCGGGGGGATACCGGTCGCTCGTAACCTGCGTAGCCAAGGTCGGGGCGGAGCGTGTCGACGGTGATGAAGACGAACGAAAGCGGGCTCGGGAGGTCGGGCCGTCCGTGCGGGGCCGACTCGCTCGATGGTCCGGTGGGCGCGCCGGCGCCGTCGTCGCCGTCCGACGCGGGCTGGCTCGCCTCCTTTTCCGCGCGGTCCTCCGAGCCGGACGATGGCGCCGCGGCGTCGTCGCCACGGTGTTGCGCTGCGCGTCCGCACGCCGAATAGGCAGCAGCTGCCGCTACAGCGGTGAAAAAGGCGAGCGCAGTTTTCGCTATGGGCAGGATGCGGCTGGGAGGCGTCTTCAGTGGACCGAATCTAGCATGCGTGTGACCGGCCTTGTGCGCGCCGGACTCGAGAGGCTTGCTTAACGGCGAAGTCCGTACAAATCTCGCGCAGGGAAGACATAATGAAGCACCGCCTCCTTGCTGCCGCCCTTTTGGCCGTCGCCAGCGTGACTTGCAACGCACCGCTGCCGGCGCCCCCGCCGACCCCGCCACCCCGGCCCGCCCCGCCGCCCGTGGCGACAGTGAAGACACCGACCGTTCCGCTCTTTTCGGGTCTCGGCAAACACACCCGCAAGGTGACCACCACTTCTCCTCAGGCGCAGCGGTACTTCGATCAGGGGCTGGCCTTCGTTTATGGCTTCAATCACGACGAGGCGATCCGCTCCTTCGTTCAAGCTGCGGAGATCGATCCCCAATGTGCCATGGCCCATTGGGGCGTTGCCCTTGCCAATGGACCGCACATCAACAACGCCGCCGTCGACGAGGCGCATGCCAAGGCGGCGCTGGATGCGCTGGGGCGCGCGCGCGAGTTCGTGCGCCAAGCCGCGCCGGCCGAGCGGGCCCTCATCGACGCGCTCGGTGTCCGCTACGCAGTGCCGCAGCCCGCCGATCGCAAACCGCTCGACCAAGCTTACGCGGACGCGATGAAGCAAGTTCGCCAAGCGTATCCCGACGACGCCGACGTGGCTGCGCTCTACGCCGAAGCGCTGATGAACCTGCGCCCATGGGATCTCTGGAAAAATGATGGCACCGCGCAACCAGGGACCAACGAAGTCGTGACCACCCTCGAGCAAGTGTTGGTGAAAAACCCGTATCATCCTCTCGCCAACCACCTCTATATCCACGCCGTCGAAGCGTCCCCCTTGCCGGAGAAGGCCGACCCCGCCGCGAATCGGTTGCGCGATCTGCAGCCCGGCCTGGGTCATATGGTGCACATGCCTTCGCATATCGACGTGCGGCGGGGCCGGTGGGAAGCGGCCGCCCTCGCCAACGAGAAGGCGATTGTCGCCGATACGAAGTACAAAGAGGTGGTGTCGGGGCAGAGCTTCTATCGCCTGTACATGGCGCACAATCGCCACATGCTTGCCTTCGCTGCCATGATGCAGGGCCAGAGCGAGAAGGCGCTCAGCGCGGTGCAGGCGATGATCGCCGAGATGCCGCCCGAATGGATCCGCGAGAGCCCGGGCATCGTGGATGGCTTCATGGCGATGCCCCTCGAAGTCATGATGCGGTTCGGGCGTTGGGACGAGATCCTCGCCGCCCCCGAGCCGGCGGAGTACCTCCCCATTTCGCGGGCGATGCGCTGGTACGCGCGCGGCGTCGCTCAAGCGGCGCTCGGAAAGAAAGCCGAGGCGCGCGCGGAACAAGCGGCATTTCTCGAGGCCAAAGGAAAGGTTCCAGAGAGCGCCTTTTTCGGCAACAACAAAGCTGCCGACATCCTCGGAGTTGCCGAGCATCTCCTGGCGGGGGAAATCCTCTATCGAGAAGGCAAGCCCGACAAAGGGATCGCGGCTCTCAAGAACGCCGTCAAGCGCGAAGACGAGCTCCGTTACAATGAACCGCCCGATTGGATTCAACCCGTGCGGCATGCGCTCGGCGCGGCCCTCGTGCGTTCCAACCGTCCGGTGGAAGCCGCCTATGTGTACAAGGAGGACCTGAAACGACTGCCCGAGAACGGATGGTCGCTCTTCGGTCTCGCCAAGGCGCTCAAAATGCAAAAGAGCGACGAGTCCGCCGATTTTCAAGAGAGGTTCGCCAGGATCTGGTCGAATGCCGACGTCAAGTTGATGTCGTCGTGCTTCTGTCAGCCTGGGATTTGACGAGGTGATCGACCGTGCGATAGAGGACCTCGTTGCCTTTCTGACGATGCTGGCCGAGCGCTTCCACGTAGCGACGCTCCTGGCGCAGGAAAGCGTCGAGCACGTCGGCGTCGAAGCGCGGCGCGGCCAATCCGTAGCCGTATTGCTCGAGGTAGCGCGCGTTCATTTCTTGTTCGAACTGATGCCGGACGGGGACGCTCAGGATGGGCTTACCGAGGTAGATGGCCTCGTGGATGAGCGAAAGGCCGCCGTTGGTGACGACGGCGCGTGCGCTGGCCAGGTCGCGCACGAAACGTTGCTCGGAGAAGCTGTGCAGCGTGCAATTGCCTTCCACCGCGTCGCGGCCGAGACCGTAGACGACGAACTTTCGCCCGTGCAGACGATTGAGCTGGGCGAGGAGGGCCCGATCGCTGGTCGACGTTTGGTAAACGAGGACGTGCTCGCCGCGCGTTGGATGCGCCTTCAGTATCTCCTCCCGCAAAATGGGGGGGACGATGGTGACCCTCTCCTGGAACTTGGCGCGGATGGTGGGCTTGAAGAACGACGTGATCACGTAGTGCTCGCAGCCGGGTAACTTGGCTTTGACGAAAGCGCGCGTGGCGCTGTAATCGGCGCGTACCCCTTTCGTGATCTCGTCGGCGTGCTTGCATTTATGGATGATCTGCTGGTTGTCGATGGAGAGGATGGGCAAACCGAAGCGACGTGCGAAGAACCAGGCGTAAGAATCGAAATCGGAGAGCACGATCTTCGGCTGGAAGTGCCTGACATCGTCGATGTAGGCGGCTGCATTCTGAAACAGCATCGACGGTGACAAAAGGACGTTCTGCACGACCGACAAATCGCGGTCCATCGCGCCGGCCGAGTACCGGATGGTGAGTCCGCGAATCTCGACCACGTCGGGAAAATGACGTTTGAGAAACGCGTACGCGCGTCCCGACACCACGATCTTGACCTTGTGCTTTTTCTTGATGAGATGGTCGATGACGACTTTGGACCGCGTGGCGTGCCCCATGCCTTCGCCCACGACTCCGTAAAGGATGCGCATCGAGCACTACACTGTCAGATTTTCGCTGCCAGATCGATCGTCGGAGTCGCCGATATCGCGTGCGAACGCCGACGAGCCGAGGAGCAGTTTGATTTCCGCCGCATCGTCATGGGCAAGGGATCGGCGCGCGTGTTTCGAGCGGCGCCGGTTCCCGGTGAAAATCGAAATTCCACGCCCCCAGCGCGTAGGCATAGGTCTGGGTGAGCCCCGAACGATCGACGGGCAGATCGCTCTCGTAGGCCAGGTGAAGCTCGAACGGCGCGACATGCAGGATGACCTCGGGCGTGACATCGAGCTCGCTCGGAACGAAAATCGCGGATTTTCGATCAGTGAACATCGTGCCGTCGATCCCGAAAGAAATGAGGTCGTTGAAAATCGATACCTCGGTGTGGAGGGCATAGCGAAAGAGCGCTCTGCCAGAATTGTCGGGGCGAGCGGCGTAGGTGGGGTTCACTGCAAACGCGCCGAGCGTCACCCACCCGGTGACGTCCATGGCGTGGCGGGCGAGGTCCGGCCACGACCGCGCCAGTGAGTAAAGGTAGCGGGAGCGGAGGTCGACGTACGTCTGCGTGTAGGTGCCTTGGTCGACCGGTCGATCATGCTCCACCCGGCTCCCCATCTCGATGGCGCCCGGACCGAGCGGCCAGGTGCTGGTCACACCGGCGATGATGTCGAGCTCCGTCGGCTTCATGACGCCCAGCCCCGGTTGATCACGATCGGTGAACATGTTGAGGTCGAGGGGAATCGACAACCGGCTGCCGATGATGTCGATGTCCGCGTGTGCGGCGTAGCGAAAGAGGGCGTGACCGGTGTTGTCCGGTCGGGCCGCGTAGGTGGGGTTGTAAAGGGCACTGCCGAGCATCACCGAGCCGGAGACGTTGGTCCCTTGGCTCTCCCCGCCAATGCTGCCGCCGTGCGCGCTCCCCTGCTTGTCGAGCGCCGAGACCGGACGAGCTGCGAGCGCGATCACGAGTGCGATGGGTCGGAGCGAGGGAGCAGAGCGCATCCTCTCGCGACTCTAACAGCTCTCGTGCTCATCGCGTGCGACGCGACGGATGCGACGTGTAGCGAGCAGCCCGTTGCGCCGCCGGCCTTCGACCGATCAGAAGACAATTGCCGATTCGCCCGACTGGAGGGCGCAGGCGCCGTTTTGGGGGTTGCCTCCGGTGCGGATGATCTCCGGCGCTGCCGGCTCGTGATAGATGCCGGAGAGCTCGATGTCGACCATGCGCAGCATGGCATTGTCGAGGCGCGTGACGAAATAACAGGGGATGGAAGGCTCTTTGTGCGAGTTGCCCAAGCCGGAGTCGTTGGTCAAAAAGAGGTAGCGTCCGCCGGTCAGCTGCGCGGAGGTGCGCATGGTGAGCTCCGTGAACTCATCGACGCCGCTCGAGGCCACCGGATAGACGTGAATGCCGCGAGCGCGGCTCTGCAGGATCGTCTTCCCGAGAGCCACCGCGTTCTGCGCATGATGCGGAGCATCGGCCACCCAGAAGGCCAGGCGGGCCACGTTCGGCTCCGTACGCCAGCTGAAGTTGACCATGTCGCCGAGGCCGCGCTCGGGCGCCTCCGGGATATCGCCGCCACCGCCGGCCCTCTGCGCGGCGAGGCGCGCCTGGAAGGCCTGGGCGTCGCTGTCGAAGTCGAAGGAGCGTACGACGTACTCGTCGCCCACGTCGCGATAGAGGACGAGCGACCAGCGGGGTTCCGCGTAGGGATAGAGGTCGCTGATCCTCTGCGAGATGGCGAGAAACTCGGTCTGAAGGAATTGCAGCTCGTCGGACATGCTTCCGGTCGTGTCGATCACGAACGAGATGTCCAAGCGATCGTGCGGGCGCAGGGGAGCAGATGCCTCCTCGCGCGCGGACGCGTAATCGGCGTCGTCGATCGGTAAAAGACCGGGGATCTGCTGCGCGCCGAGCCCCGCGCGGTAGCGCAAGAAGCGATCGAAGTTACGGTTGTCGTCCCACGCGCCCGCCGTCAGCGAGCCGGGTTGAATGACGGGGCCGCCGCCGGTTCCACCGGTGCTGCCGCCGGTTCCACCGGTGCCGGCGGTGCCACCGCTACCGCCAATCCCCGTTCCTCCGACGCCGCCACCTCCGCCGGAACCGGTTCCCGCGCCACCGCCCGCGCCGCCCGGAGGCGCGGGGGGGATACCGCCTGGGTCGAAGGAGCCGCCGCTACCGGTCGTGCCGGTCGTGCTTCCCCCGCCGCCGCCGCCTGCGCCTCCCCCTCCTACCGTGCCCGAGGCACCGGAGCCGCCCGTCGAGCCGCCCGAGGGGTTGCCGTGCGTGTCACCCGTCCCTCGGTTTCCAAAGTCCTCGCTGCTCGACTCCTCCGCACCGCCACAGGCGGCGAGGAAGGCAATGAGCGGCAACCAGATGACCGAAGTCTTCGCAAGTGTACGCATGGCACATGGCAGTGCAGCGGTCGTGCCAGGGTCTCGTCCCGGCGCCGCACCGTGTGGCCTGCACTTACGGGCGAGTCGATGTGCCAAACTGTGCCGTGGCACGATCGCGCAGCCCGTCGTCGCGCCAGCTGTACCACCGTTCAGCGCCGGCGAGCCAAGCGCACGTTGTACGAGAGCGGCCGTTCGATGACGCGGGCGATCGACCAGTCCGCGCGCGAGGCGAGGTCGCGAAACGCTGCCAGCGTACGTGGACGCACCGTGAATTGCCGCAAGAACTCGAGGGGGCCTTCGGCGCGGGTCACCGACCCCACGACGACGCTGTCGATGGGCGCTGCGTCCCGGATGGCCTCGAGATTGGCGACGATCTCCTCGTCCGATCCGTATTCGAAGAGCCCACCCTCGGAGGAGACAGCCACCACCGCGTCGGCGGCGCTCCTCTCGTCGAACGCGCGCCGCAGCTCGGCGGCGTCGCGCCAGTCGTAGGCGACGCGCCGGAAATGCAAGTCGAGATCGCGAAGCGGCGCGCCCTCGCCGCGAAGCGCTGCGAAGGCGCGAGCTCCAAAGGCTGGCCCCTCTTCGTCGAGGTCGAGCACATGGATGAAGATCGCGCGGCCTCCGAGCCGCGCCGGGGTCTCCTGGTGAAGCACGAGCAGCGCGTTCCAACTGTCGGCCGCCGGCCCGCCCGCGATGTTGAAGAGATGGAGCGGCCGCCCGGGGTGCGCGGTCAGGAGAGGGGCCAAGCCTTCGGCAAGAAGGCGCGCCATGTCCTCCAAGCGTGCTCGCGAGAGCCACGACGGGGGCGTGGCGGCAATCCGTCGGTCGATGACCGACCAATCACGGTTGTCCAGCATGCCGGGGCCGAGCTTGGCCGCGTACAGCGTCATGCCGCTGACCACGCCCTCGGAAGCGTGCGAGAACGCGCGCGCCAAACGCGATCGGCGCGCCGCCCAACCGAGCATCACCCCCATGATCGACTTCGGTATCCGAGCCCGCCAGCGCTCGAAGCGGGTGAACAGCGCGAGGAGCCTTGCCATCTGCGCCTCGTCGTGGAGGGGTGCAAAGGCCGGGTTCGTGACGTCGACGACGGGAAGCTCACTGCCGTCGGCAGTGACCGCGTAGTAGACCCCGGGGCGTTTCGTCGCGCTGCGATGGGGGGACGGCTGAGATTCGACGACCATTGCCGTCAATCTAAACCAATCTCAGCCTTCCGCCGGCAGCCGCACGGTGAAACAGGCGCCGACGCCCTCGGTGCTTTCCACGCCAATCGTGCCGCCGCTCAAGAGGACGATCTCTCGAGCAATCCACAGGCCGAGGCCGAACCCGCCGTACGATCGCGCGTCGACGCTTCTCTCGAAACGCCCGAAGATGCGCTGCTGCTGCTCTCTCGGTATTCCGATTCCGTGGTCGCGCACTCGAATCACGGCAAAGTCGTCTTCCTTTTCTACGACGATCTCGATGGGGCGGTCGGCGCCGTATTTCAGGGCGTTACTCAGCAGGTTGGTCAAGACTTGGTCGATTCGCAATCGATCCCAGCTTCCCCGAATATCCTTGTCCGCTTGAACACTGATCGGCGCATCGGCCGGTGCGGCAATTTCTTTGAACCTGCCCACGACTTCCTCGACCAGTGGTGCGAGCTCGAACCGTTCGAGCTCGAGTCGAAATCGACCCTCGGCGATTCGCGAGACGTCGAGGAGCGCGTTGATGAGCTTTTCCAATCGTAGCCCGGCTGACGCCGCTCGCGAGAGGCGCGCCGCGTAGCGCGTCAACGACGGGTCACCGTCCAGAGCTCGGTGAACACCTTGGATCTGCATCAAGAGCGCCGTGAGCGGCGTCTTGAGCTCGTGGCTGGCGACGCCGAGAAACTCCTCGCGCAGTCGAAGGGCTTCGGCAAGCTTGTCCTGAGCTTCCTTGAGGGAGGTGACGTCTTGAATGACCCCCACTGTCGTCACCTGATTGTCCGGTGTGATGCGAACCGCGGCGGCATTGACGATCACCCACACGATCTGGCCGTCTTTGCGGAGATACCGCTTTTCCGTCGAATAAATCGAGCTTTTGCCATCGAGCATGTCCTTGAAAGCTTGGCGATCGCGTTCGTGATCCTCGGGATGCGTGATGTCGCCGGTTGTCATGTTCTTCAGCTCGGCAGCAGGGCGCCCGGTGATCTCCTCCATCTTGGAATTGACCCGCAGAATTCTGCCGGTTTTCGGGTCGCTCTCTGCCATCCCGACGAGCCCGAGATTGAAGAAGGATCGAAAAAGCCCCTCGGATTTTTCTCGCTCGCGATCGGCAGCGTCCAATGCGCGTGCGTCGATCCAAACCAACGCGCCGAGTACGACCACAAGACTCACCGCGAACAGGGCGGTACCGAGCTCCAGGCCGAACAGCCCGACCCGCTGGCCCCACAGCTCCAACCATCCAAAAGCGAGCGGGATGACGACGACGGCGGGCAGCAGTCGTCGGGCGGCCATCCCCGACAACCTGGCATTGGCGAAATAGCGAACGGGAGCTCGGTCCGGACGAGCCATCAAGGTGCCGACGCCGAGCAAAAGAAAACAACCTGCCGTCGGCCATGCAATGCGAATGTACGGACCGAGCTGGTAAAAATTGCTGACGCCGTAGATGTAGCCCGTGATGGCTACGAGCGAGACGAGAAGGAGCGGGACGGTGAGAACCGACGTCAGGTGCGCGAAGGACTTGGAAGTCGGAATGTCCGAAAGCAGCAACGCAAGCCCGAGAAGACAAAAACACGTAGCAGCGATGGGCGACATTCTTCCGGGGAAGCGGCGACTCTCTTCGTTCAAGAAATCGTCGACCAAGAGCTGATCGATCCCCAAATCGAGGCCCGTGAGGTATTCGATTCCCGTCGCAGTTCCCAGGAGCAGGACGCCGGCGGCCAGCCATCGACCCCACTTCTCGTTGTGCTGCGGAGCCGCCCTGCTCAGCACCGCGAGCGAGCCCGATGCCAAAAGCATCCCCAGCGCCGTGTTGGCCTTCATCATGATCCCGGAGAACTCTTTCATCGCCGGGTGAAGCAGCCAGATGGCGAGAAGCACCGCCGTCACGATGCCGACGGCCCCCGCTGCAACGGTAGGGACCAACGCGACCGACCGCGATACCCCCCCGCGACGCGTTAGTGCCATTTTAGTTCATCCACCGCGCTGCCGACACTTCACCCAACGGGCCATCTCTCGAGGGTATGCTTTCGACGAACTCGCCTCAGTGTCACCAAATGAACCGACGCTGTCGAGCACCGACGCACTCATGTCCCGTCAGGTCCCCCGAGCACGTCCCTCCGCGGCACCTCCCCCCGCGCCGTCGTCGTGTGAGTCGTTGCCGCGGATGCCTCAAGTTCAAAAACGTCGGCGCCACCTGAAAGGTTAGCGCGAGTGACTGAAGCGTCGCAGCGGAGAGAGTGGGATTCGAACCCACGGTACCCTTACGGGCACACCTGATTTCGAATCAGGCACCTTCGGCCACTCGGTCATCTCTCCGCCGCGGAAGATGCCCAAGCGACCTCCACCTGTCAACCGATGGCGGAGATTTGGATGCACGCCTCGACGCTACTCCGACCGGTAGTTGGGTGCCTCTTCCGTGATCATCACGTCGTGTACATGGCTCTCGCGTAGGCCTTGCGACGTGATGCGTCCGAACTTTGCTTTGAGCCTCAATTCCTGGATCGAGGCGCACCCGGTGTACCCCATGCCCGCGCGAAGCCCGCCGATGAGCTGATAGATGGTGGACGCGATCGACCCGCGGTAGGGGACACGCCCCTCGATCCCCTCCGGGACGAGCTTCTCGTCGGCGGTGCCCCCCTGGCCATAGCGGTCGCGGGAACCGCGCTTCATCGCGCCGAGCGACCCCATCCCTCGGTACACTTTGTAGCTGCGTCCCTGGTAAAGAACGAGATCGCCCGGGGCCTCGTCGGTGCCCGCGAAGAGCGAACCGATCATGACGCTCGATGCTCCGGCGGCGATGGCTTTGGTGACGTCGCCCGAAAACTTCACCCCGCCGTCGGCGATGATGGGGACGTCGTGGCTTTCCGCGGCGCGGGCGCAATCGGCGATGGCGGAGATCTGCGGGACACCTACGCCCGCCACCACGCGCGTCGTGCAGATGCTGCCCGGTCCAATGCCGACCTTCACTGCGTCGACGCCGGCGTCGATGAGGGCGAGCGTGGCGTCACCGGTGGCGACGTTGCCCGCCACCAGCTCGATGTGCGGAAACTCGCGTTTGGTCGCGCGCACGGCATCGACGACGCCGCGCGAATGGCCGTGCGCCGTGTCGATGACGAGCACGTCGGCGCCGGCCGCGACGACCGCCGCGGCGCGAGCAGCGCGTTCGGGCCCGGGTCCAATCGCCGCGCCGACGCGCAGGCGCCCCATGTCGTCCTTCATCGCGTTGGGGTTGCGCTCGGCCTGCAGCAAATCCTTGATGGTAATGAGGCCCATGAGCTTGCCGGACTCGACGACCAGGAGCTTCTCGATGCGATGTTTGTGCAAAAGCTGGCGTGCCTGATCCTTCGACACGCCGGGGGGCACGGTGATGAGCTCTTTGGTCATGAGCGCGCTCACCGGCTGGTCGAGGTTTTTCTCGAAGCGGATGTCGCGCGCGGTGAGGATGCCGACCGGGTGATCCCCCTCGACGACGGGGACACCGCTGATGTCGTGTTCGCGCATGACGCTGAGCGCCTCGCGCAGCGATTGACTCGGGCGCACCGTCACCGGGCTCAAGATCATGCCGCTCTCGGCTCGTTTGACCTTCTCCACCTCGCGAGCCTGGTCGCTCACGCGGAGATTCTTGTGCACGATCCCGATACCCCCTTCGCGGGCGATGGCGATGGCGGCGCGTGCTTCGGTGACCGAGTCCATCGCTGCACTGAGCAGCGGGATGTTCATCGTGAAGTTGCGGGTGAGGCGCGTCCTTACGTCGACGTCCGCCGGCAGAACTTCGCTGTAGGCCGGCAAGAGGAGGACGTCATCGAACGTCAGGCACTCCCGCAGTTTGTCCTCGAGCATGGAGGCTTTTAGCAAGCGGCCATGGATCGAGCAAGGCAGGCAGTGCTACGGTGCCTGCCCGGGGCGATGCTTGACAGGGCGAGCGAGGGGGGATAAACACCCCGGCCCCCAACCGGCCTTGGCCCTGGCCTTGGGGCGGTCGTTAGCGGGTCGTCGCAGGTGGGTACGTCGAGGTCCAACGAGATGAATCAACAGACGTTTTCGGCCAAACCGGCAGAAGCCCTCGCGCAGCGAGGTTGGTGGGTGGTCGACGCTTCCGAGAAACCGCTCGGCCGCTTGGCCAGCGAGATTGCCGCCGTCCTTCGCGGCAAGCACAAGCCGACGTTCACGCCGCACGTGGACACGGGTGACTTCGTCGTCGTCGTCAACTGCGCCAAGGTCAAACTGACCGGCCAGAAACTCGACAAGAAGTTCTACTACCACCACAGCGGCAGCCCGGGCGGCATCCGCAAAGAGAGCTACCGCCACCTGCTCGTGCGAAAACCGGAGTTTGCCATCGAGAAGGCGGTAAAAGGGATGCTTCCCAAGAACGTCCTCGGTCGGCAAATTCTCACCAAGTTGAAGGTCTATACGACCCCCGACCACCCCCACGCGGCGCAAAAGCCGCAGCCCTTCGTCACCAAGTTCGACGCGAGACCCACCCGATGAGCGCAACGACTCAGGAATCCACGTACGCCACTGGCAAGCGCAAGACCGCCGTCGCTCGCGTTTGGCTCAAGGCCGGCTCCGGCCAGATCCAGGTCAACGGCGTGGCTGGCGACAGCTACTTCGAGCGGGAGACGTCGCGCATGATCATGCGCCAGTCGCTCGAACTCATCGAAGTGCTCGATCAGTACGACGTCAAGGCCACCGTCGCCGGCGGCGGGCACAGCGCGCAAGCCGACGCCATGCGCCACGGCATCGCCCGCGCGCTCATCGCGATCGATCCCGAGCGCCGTCCGTCCCTCAAGAAGGCCGGCTTTCTCACGCGCGACGCGCGCAAGAAAGAGCGCAAGAAGTACGGTCAGCCGGGCGCCCGAAAGCGCTTCCAGTACTCCAAGCGCTAGACCTAGCAAGACGCTCGGCGGAGCGTCCAGGAGCAGCGCGTTGGCGGACAGCGAGTCGAAGTTGGACCGAGGGGCCGCAGGTTTCCGCGTGGGCATCGTGGGGGCGGCCGGTTACGCCGGCGCGGAGCTGGTGCGCCTCGTTCATGGCCATCCCAAGCTCGAGCTCACCTACGTTGCGGCCCGCGAGCGCGCCGGCCAGACGCTCGCCCAGGCCGTTCCCTCCACGGCCGGCGTGTCTCGGCTCGGCGAGCTCGTGCTCGAGGCGTTCGACCCCGCGGACGTCCGTCGCTTGCAGGATCGATGCGATGTCGTCTTCCTCGGGCTCCCTCACGAGGCGAGCGGGCCCGCGGCCGAGGCACTGCTCGCGGCAGGGCTCGTCGTCGTCGACCTGTCGGCGGCGTTTCGCATGAAAGAGGCCGCCAGTTACGAGCGTTGGTACGGGCACCGTCACCCCACGGCACTCGCGCAAAAGGCCGTCTACGGGCTGCCCGAGCTGCACCGCGCCGAGCTTGGCGGCGCACGTTTGATCGCGACGCCCGGCTGTCACGTGACGAGCGCCCTTTTGCCTTTGGCACCGCTTCTCCGACGCCGCTCTTCGGGCGAAGAAAGCCTCGTCGAGCCCAACGGAATCGTCATCGATACCAAAACGGGGGTCTCGGGGGCCGGCCGCAGTCCGTCCGCGTCGACGCACTTCGCCGAGGCTGCAGAAGGAGCGCGCCCTTACAAGGTCGCAGGCAGCCATCGCCACACCCCCGAGATCGAGCAGGAGCTCTCGCTCGTGGCCGGAAGCCCTGTCCGCGTGCTCTTGACGCCGCACCTGGTGCCCATGACACGCGGGCTTCTGTCGACCTGCTACGCCCGTGCCCGCCCGGGAACGACGGCCGAGGCGTGCCGACAGGCGGCGCACGATTTCTACCGCGATGGCCTGGTGACCGTGCTCGAGGGGGATCTCCTGCCCGATACGCTCTTCGTGCGGGGCTCGGCGCGGGCTCACGTGGCCTATGCTCTCGACGAGCGCACCGGGTTTTTGATCGGGATGTGCGCGATCGACAACCTGGCGCGGGGCGCCTCGGCCGGGGCCGTCCAGGCGTTGAACGTAGCCTCGGGCTGGCCCGATGCGCTCGGGCTGCCCGAAGTGGGGCTCTTTCCCTAAGCCACACCGTCTGCAAGTGCGCGTCATCGGCCCCGAGCGTCACCAGAAAATTGAACGCCGAAATGAAAGGCGAATTTGCAAAGGGCCCGCGGCGAGGGGGCCCGATATCCTTGCGCTCAGCCTCGACCTGATGAATAAAACGAGGTTCAATGTCCGGTCCCCTGAAACTCGTTTCGGAGTTCATACCGCGCGGCGATCAGCCGCGGGCCATCGAGGAGATGTGTCGCGGCCTCGACCGCGGCGATCAGCATCAAGTGCTGCTCGGAATCACGGGGTCCGGTAAGACGTTCAGCATTGCCAACGTCATCCAGCACGCGCAAAAGCCGGCGCTCATTCTGGCTCCCAACAAGACCCTGGCCGCTCAGCTCTATGGCGAGATGAGGGACCTTTTCCCCAATAACGCCGTTCAATACTTCGTAAGCTACTACGACTATTACCAGCCCGAAGCGTACATCCCGACGACCGACACCTTCATCGACAAAGACGCCATCATCAACGATCAGATCGACCGCATGCGGCATGCGGCGACGCAGGCCCTCTTGTCGCGGCGCGACGTCATCATCGTCGCTTCCGTCAGCTGCATTTACGGCATCGGTTCGGCCGAGAGCTACCACGGCCTTCTCATCGAACTCGTGAAGGGGGAAGAGTTCCGGCGCGACGAGCTCTTGCGGCGTCTCGTGGACATTCAATACGAACGCAACGATATCGACTTTCACCGCGGCTCTTTTCGCGTGCGCGGCGACGTGGTCGAGGTGTTCCCCGTCTACGAGAACGAGACCGCCATCCGCATCGAGTTCTTCGGTGACGAGATCGAAGCGATGAAAGAGGTCGACCCTCTGCGCGGCAAGGTCAAAGGCGAAATCGATCGCTACTCCATCTTCCCCGGCTCGCACTACGTCACGCCGCAGCAGCAGATGCGCGCCGCCATCGAATCGATCCGTATCGAGCTGCGCGACCGCCTCGATTTTTACGACAAGGCGGGCCGGTTCCTCGAAAAGCAGCGCCTCGAGCAGCGCACGATGTACGACCTCGAGATGATGGAGCAGATGGGATTTTGCCAGGGAATCGAGAACTACTCGCGGCACCTCTCCGGCCGCGTCGCGGGCGAGCCGCCCCCCACGCTCATCGATTACTTTCCGAAGGATTTTTTGCTCATCATCGACGAGTCGCACCAGACGGTGCCGCAGCTCGGCGCCATGTACCGCGGCGACCGGGCGCGCAAAGAGACGCTGGTCGAGTATGGGTTTCGCCTGCCGAGCGCGCTCGACAACCGGCCCTTGCGCTTCGAGGAATTCGAGAAGCACATGCGGCAGGTATTCTTCGTTTCGGCGACGCCGGGCGACTACGAGCTGGAAAGGACCAAGGGCGTCGTCGTCCAGCAGGTCATTCGCCCGACCGGGCTCATGGACCCCGAAGTCTTCGTGCGCCCCATCGCCGGGCAGGTCGACGATCTCCTGGCCGAGATCAGAAGGCGCGTAGAAAAGCAAGAGCGCGTCCTCGTGACCACGCTCACCAAGCGCATGGCCGAAGATCTCACCGATTACTACCGCGAGCTCGGGGTGCGGGTGCGCTATCTCCATTCCGATGTCGAAACGCTCGACCGCATCGACATCTTGCGCGATCTGCGCCGCGGTGAATTCGACGTGCTGGTCGGCATCAACCTCTTGCGCGAGGGGCTCGACCTTCCCGAGGTTTCGCTGGTCGCCATCCTGGACGCCGACAAGGAAGGCTTTTTGCGCAGCCCCCGCTCCCTCATCCAGACCTGCGGCCGCGCGGCTCGCAACGTCAACGGTCAAGTCTTCATGTACGGCGACAAGGTGACCGCCGCCATGAAGCTCGCCATCGACGAGACCAATCGCCGCAGGTTACTCCAAGCCGCGTACAACACCGAGCACGGCATCACGCCGGCCACGATCAAGCGCGCCATCATGGACATCAATCCGGCCAGCGGCGCGACCGACTACTACCCCGTCCAGAAGATGACCAGAGAAGAGGTGGCCTCGGCGAGCAGCGAGGACCGCCTCGAGGCGCTCAAATTGGAGATGTTCGCTGCCGCCGAGAACCTGGAGTTCGAGAAGGCTGCGCGCATTCGCGACGAGCTCAAGGCGCTCGAGCGGATGACCGGCACCGACGGCGCCAGCGCGCGAAACACGAACACGAGCACGAGCAAAGGCGGGCCCATCAAAGCCGCGGCTGGCGCGCGCGGGGGCGCGTCGTCGCGCGGTCGCGGCCGCTACAAGCGCCGCTAGAGACCGAAGCGAATGGTGGCGAGGTCCGCGGGCGCCTCGGGGGGCGGCGCCATCGGCGCGCTCGGGGGGGCCGAGTCTGCGATCGAGGACGGCGGCGCGGCCGGCGCGGAAGCCGCCCACGGTTCGACCTCGCGGCTCACGAGCAGGGGACGGCTCACGGGCAGGGGAGTCGATGCGCGCGGGACGATCTGGTCGCTGCGGACGGCCACGCCCCGTCGGCTGTCAACGACGAAGGCAGCTTCGCGCTCCGCCAGAGCGAGAGGCGACGGAAGCGGCAGCCACGCGATTTCCTTGGCGCTGTTCGTCGCGGTCGCCCACGGGGTGTCGATGTCGGACGCGCTCGCTGGAAGAAATCCCTCGTTCACCGCCCAATCCTGGGCCCGCTCCGTGGCTTGTGTCGCCATGTCCGCCACTGTGGCGCGCACGGCAGCGCGGACGGGGGGAGGAGCGATTTCGAAAAAGAAAAGCGTGGCCAGTGCCATACCGACGCCGACGGCACCCATCCGCAGCCAAGCGCGCCGGCGCAACGCCGCTGGCGAAGAAGAAAAGGGCACGCCCGCAGAAAGCTGCGTGGCCGACGAAGGTGCGACTTCGGTTGCCCCCGGTTCGGCCCAAGCCGGCAAGAGGTCCGCCTTGCGAAGCTCGTTCAAGAACGCCTCCGACATCTCCGCGGCAGAGGAAAATCGCGCTTCGAGGTTCTTGTGAAAGGCCTTCTTGAACCACGCGTCGAGGCCTCCGGGCAGCCCGCTGTTGTAGGCGCTCGGGGGAGCAAACTTTCCTTTGGATACCGACAAACAAACCGAAGGAAAGCTCTCGCCTTCGAACGGGAAGTTGCCAGTGAGGCAGCGGTACACGAGCACCGCGATCGCCCAGAGATCGGTCCGGAGATCGATATCTCTCGGATGAAAGAGCTGCTCCGGGCTCATGTACGCGGGTGTCCCCACGGTGGTGCCCGAAAGGGTGATGGTATGTTCCGACGAGGTCTCTTTGGCGACGCCGAAATCGAGCACCTTGATGGTCGGCACCCCTTCGTCTTGGACGACGAACACGTTCTCGGCCTTGATGTCGCGATGAATGACGCCCATCGCGTGCGCCTTGGTGAGGGCCTTGCAAACTTGGACCAGCACCCGCGCGGTGTCACCGATGCCGAGGGTGCGACCGTTTTCCACCACTGTCTCCAAATCGCGACCCCGGAGCGACTCCATCACGATGAAGGGGAGGCCACTGTCGGTCACGTCGTAGTCGAAGACCTCGACCACGTGCGGGCTCTTGATGCGTGCCGCAAGCTTCGCTTCTTGCTCGAAGCGCGACACGCTCACCGGGTCGTCCGCCACTTCGCGGCGCATGAATTTCACCGCGACTTGGATATCGAGGCCCCTGTGCTCGGCGAGCCACACTTGCCCCATTCCGCCGGCGGCGAGTGGTCGCACGAGCTCGATGCTGCCCGAAACCCGAGCTCCCGGCCGAAGGTCCCACGTCACGGCGCGTCTTGCGCCGCTCGCGGGCTCCGACAAAAGGCTCTGCCGAAGGTCTCGTCTCGTATCGAAGGAGGCAACCATTGGATGCGACACCATGAGCAAGGCGCATGCCGCGAAGAGACACGCTTCGATGTTCATGGATTGCGCACCCTGCGCATCGTTGGTAAAAAGCCGCGATGAAGCATCAGATCGCGCACGACCTCGACTCGACCCTTGCCAAGGAGGCCGCTGTTCGCGCTTTCGAGGCTTATCAAAAACGATTTGCGGGCTTTCACCCCACCATGCAGTGGGACGGAGACAACACGGCTCGTATCGGTTTCTCCGTCAAAGGAGTGAAGCTCCAGGGATCGATCGACATTCTCCCTCGCGCGATTGAGCTCGACCTCGACGTTCCTTTTCTTTTTCGTCCATTCAAAGGCAAGGCGCTCGAGGTGATCGAAAAGGAAGTCCGCAACTGGCTCACCAAGGCCAAGAATGGCGAGCTGAAAGCACCGACCTGACCAGCGCGTCGGCCGCCCAATCGGTGAGCGATGCGCTCCCGGTGATCACGACAGGGTGATCATGGGCCTCTGGTCGCGATCCAAAGCGCGCGCGATGGGTGGATAGGGGGATCGAGGACGAACGGCTCGCCACCCCCCCGGCCGCGCCTCCCGAACACCGATGACTCGGCCATTCGGCCGTGAAAATTCCCCGCGGCGACGCCCCGGGCGGTACCAGCTTCGACGGGCTCACCATGACACGGCCCGCATGGCGAAAGCGGGGAGCGGGGTATGAGGCCCTCGAGGGACGCCGACCGGCTCGAGGAAGAGGCCCCAGGGGTTCCCTGCGGAGGCCAACCTTGACCCAAGAGCGACGCTCCCCTAGATTTCCGTGCGCTCACGCGGGGCTTACCGCCCGGCCGAGCGTCTTCCCGAACCTGGGGCGCGCCCCTGGCGCGGGGGTCATCGGACCTCTGGCCAACGAACGGACAGCAATGAAGCTCCACCACAAGCCCCGACACGGGTCCCACTCATGCTGATGGCGTATGCCAGCATTGCCGCGTTTTTCCTGGTGGGAGCGGCCTTCATCGTCGGCTCGCTTCTCCTTGGGAAGCTCATCCGCCCCAACAACCCCTACGCCGAGAAACTCGAGACCTACGAGTGCGGTGAAGCGCCGGTGGGGCAAGCGTGGTTCAACTTCAACCCGCGCTTTTACATCGTGGCCCTGATTTACATCGTGTTCGACGTCGAAATCGCTTTCATCTACCCCATCGCAGCCGTGTTCCGCCGCTGGGTCGAGCAGGGACGCGGCGTGTTCGCGCTCCTCGAAGTGCTCGTTTTCGTTGTAATTTTGCTCGTAGGGCTCGTCTATGTTTGGGTAAAAGGCGATCTCGAGTGGATCCGCTCGATCAAAGGCGATCCGCGCGGTATCCCCAATGTGGTGGCGAAAACAGCGCCCGCGCTGCCCCCACCACTCGCACCGTCGGCGGCCGCTCTAGCGGCCCGCCCCGCTGCCCAGGAAGGCTGATCATGGCAACCAATGTGACCACAGGACTCGACGACCGCTACACCGACGACGCCGGGAGCGTCATCAACACCCGCGTCGACCAGATGGTCAACTGGCTGCTCAACTGGGGCCGCGCCAACAGCGTCTGGTACCTGCTCTTCGGCCTCGCCTGCTGCGCCATCGAGCTGATGCAGACCGGCGGCCCGCGGGCCGATCTCGAGCGATTCGGCTCCGCCCCACGGCCGAGCCCGCGTTCGAGCGACCTCATCATCGTGGCCGGAACGTTGACGTACAAGATGGCGCTGCGGGTCAAGCGCCTCTACGACCAGATGTCGGAGCCGCGCTACGTCATTTCGATGGGGAGCTGCTCCAACTGCGGCGGCCTCTTTCAGTACGCGTATTCGGTTTGCAAAGGGGTCGACCAGATCATTCCGGTCGACGTCTATGTCCCCGGGTGCCCGCCGCGTCCGGAAGCGCTGCTCGAGGGGCTTCTCAAGATTCAGGAGAAGATCAAAGGCGAAAAGTACCTGCAGATGCGTTACGGCGTCGCGGTCTGAAAGAAGCGAAGAGCCGCTGCGAGCGAGCGCCGACGCGAGAAAAAAGCCATGCAACCGAAAGAGATGTTCGACGTCCTCGCCGCGCAGTTCGGCCCCGAAGTGATCTTCGATTTTCACGCCGACCCGAAGAAGGACAAGGACCCGTGGTTTCAGGTCAAACCATACGAGATCGAAGCGGTCGCCGAGTTCTTGAAGACCGACGCCCGCTTCTCGATCGATACGCTGGAGTGCCTGACCGGCGTGGACTACCCGGACAAGAACCACATCGCCGTCGTCTACCACCTCTATAGCTATTCGCTCCGGCATCGGCTGGTGGTCAAAGCCTTCCTGCCCCGCGAAGACCCGTCGATTCCGACGCTCGTCAACGTGTGGTCGGTGGCCAACTGGCATGAGCGGGAATGTTACGATCTGGTGGGTGTGCTCTTCGAAGGGCACCCCGATCTGCGGCGGTTGCTTCTGCCCGACGATTGGGAGGGGTATCCGCTGCGCAAGGACTACGCGGAAAAGGACGAGTACCACGGCATTCCGACGACCCGCCCCAACCCGCTCGAGCTTTTTCAGATCGGTAAAGCCCCGGCCAAAGCCTGAACCTCGCAAATTGCGCTGTCAGATCTTCGCTGCCAGATCGATCGTCGGAATCACCATGCCCCTGGCCAAGAACTGACAGAGTAGTGCTAAGGAGTCGTCGATGAGCGACGTGGTCTTCACCAACGAGATGGACGAGGAGATGCTCCTCAACATGGGGCCCCACCACCCGTCCACGCACGGCGTGCTCCGCTTCATCGTGCATACGGACGGGGAGATCATTCGCAAGGCGGTGCCCGACGTCGGTTATCTGCATCGATCGATCGAGAAGATCGGGGAGCGCTGCACGTACCCGGGGTACATGCCGTACACCGACCGCGTCGACTATCTGGCGGCGATGTTCGCCAACGAAGTGTGGGCGTCCGCGTGCGAAAAACTGATGGACATCGAGGTGCCGCCGCGGGCGCAGTACCTGCGCATCATCTCCTGCGAGCTCAACCGCATCGCCAGCCACTTCTCCATCTCGCTGGGAACGACGGCGATGGACGTCGGCGCGGTGACGCCCTTTCCGTACGCGCTGCGTGAGCGCGAATACATCAACGACTTCATCGAGGAGCTCTGCGGCGCGCGCCTCACCTACAATTACCATCGCATCGGCGGCGTCTCTTTCGATATGCCCAAAGGGTGGGACGATAAAGTGCTGAAGTGGGTCGACCACTTCGAACTCATTCTCAACGAGTGGGATCGTCTGATCACGCACAACACCATCTTCGTGAAGCGCTTGGCCAACGTGGCCGTCATCTCCGCGGAAGAAGCGGTCGATTGGGGTTTCGTCGGGCCGAACCTCCGCGCCTCGGGCGTGAACTGGGATTTGCGCAAGGAGGACAAGTACTCGGCTTATGGCAACATCGACTTCAACGTGCCCGTGGGGTCGGGTGCCTACGGCACGACGGGGGACTGCTGGGACCGGTTTTGGCTCCGCGTCGAGGAATGTCGCGAGAGCTGCAAGATTTTGCGGCAGGCATTCGACCTCATCAAGCAGTGGCCGGAAGACGAGATCGTCGGCACGCTGCCGAAGAAGATGCGCCCCGAGGGCGAGGCTTACGCGCGGGTCGAGAGCGCGCGCGGCGACATGGGGTGCTACGTCATCGGCGCTGGCAAGGAAGAGCCCTATCGCTGCCGGTTCAAGACCGGGAGCTTCAATGCGATGAGCATCATCGAATACAAGAGTCCGGGGTTATTCTTGGCGGACCTGGTAGCGCTGATTGCTTCGCTCGACGTGGTGGCGCCGGAGATCGACCGGTAAGACGGCGCGATCGGAGGTGCCTCCGCGGCGCGGGCCGGGAATCGCGCTCGGCGGCCATCGCGGTGCGTCGTGGTAACGCGCGCCGTTTGTAGCTGAGGAGTGCGGCGGAAGCAGACTCGCGCTGACGCGCGACGGAACGGGGGGAGACTGGCGCGGGTGGAGCGCGGCCGCCTCACGGACCCGGCCCGCGCCGCGGAGGCACCTCCTTCATATTCCCTCCTCTTGACGTGGACGCGCGAAAGAGGAACCTTCGGGCCATGGAAACGACGGGTCTGGTTCAGCGTCTCGAGGCATTGCTTCCCGCAATCACCGCGCGACGTGAGGAGATCGAAAAGGCGCGCCGACTGCCGCGCGACCTCGTGGATGTCCTCTGCAAGACGGGAATCTTTAGCCTCGAGATCCCGCGGGCGCTCGGCGGGAAGGAAGCTGCTCCCCTCGAGATCTTGCAGATCATCGAGACCATTGCGCGTGCCGATGGGTCGACCGGGTGGTGCGCGGCGGTTGCGATTGCCAACAACGGGGCGGCCGGCTTCATGACCGAGACTGGAGCGAGGGAGGTGTTCGCGGATCCGACGGCTCCCCTGGCCGGAATTTTCGCGCCCATCGGCGCCGCCGAGCGCGTCGACGGTGGCGCGCGCGTCACCGGGACCTGGCCGTTCGCCAGTGGCGTCACGCACTGCGACTGGTTGTGGGCGGGTTGCCTCGTGATGGACAAGGGGCAACCGCGCATGACACCGATGGGCCCCGAGATGATCCACGTTTGTTTGCCGGTCAACGCGGTCGAGATTCGCGACACGTGGCACGTGAGCGGCCTCTGCGGTACGGGCAGCAACGACGTCAGCGCCAGAGATGTGTTCGTCCCCGAGCAGCGGATCTTCCTCATCGGAGACCCGACCCGGCAGCGCCCGGAGCCCCTCTATCGGATGCCGGTCCTCGGTTGGTTCGTCTCCCACATCGCCGCCGTGAGCCTCGGCGTGGCACGCAGTGCGCTCGACGAGCTCATCGATCTGGCGCAGACGAAGGTCCCCACCTTCAGCACGGCGGTTTCGGCCGATCGGGCCGTAGCGCAGGTCGAGTTGGCACGCGCCGAGGCGGCCCTGGCGGGGGCGCGCGCTTTCCTCCACGCCACCGTCGAAGATTTGTGGCGGACCGTGAGCACGGGCGGGCAGCCCACGTCGCGCAACGTCGCGCTCAACCGCGTCGCGGCAGCGAACGCCGTGGAGGTTGGTGCTGGTGTGACCCGCAGCGCGAGTGTGCTGGCAGGCGGCAGCTCGATCTACGCAAAGTCGGCGTTCCAGCGCCACATGCGCGACGCCGAAGCGATCGCCCATCACTTCACCGTGGCACCGCACGTCTGGGAGGACGCCGGACGCGTCTTCATGGGACGCCAGCCCACCGCGCCGATGTTCTGATGATCGACATCGCCGATATCCGCGCCGCTGCTCAGAGGATTGCCGGAAAGATCCACCGCACGCCACTCCTGTCTTCGTCGCAGCTCGCGGGGCCGGCGCCGGTGCGGCTGCATTTGAAGTGTGAGAATTTCCAGAAGACGGGTTCATTCAAGGCGCGGGGTGCATTGAACAAGATTCTCTCCCTGAACGCCGAGGAACGAGGGCGGGGGCTGGTGACGGTGTCGGCCGGAAATCATGCGGCGGCGGTGGCTTGGGCGTCGCGGATCGCGGGTTGTTCGGCGGTGGTCGTCATGCCGTCGGATGCGCCGAAGTCGAAGATGGACGCCGTACGCGGGTACGGCGCCGAAATCGTCGCTCACCCCGACCGGGCCACGCTCTTCGACAAGCTGGAGGAACTACGCGCCGCGCGCGGTCTCACGTTCATTCATCCGTTCGACGATGCGGTCGTGCTGGCGGGGGCCGGCACCGTGGGACTGGAAATCGCCGAGGATTTGCCGGACGTCGAGCTCGTCATCGTTCCCGTCGGCGGAGGAGGTCTCTTGTCCGGCGTTGCCTCGGCGACCAAGCAGATGAACCCGCAGGTGCGTGTCGTTGCCGTGGAGCTGGAGGCAGGACCGGGGCTCGGGCCCTCACTTGCGGCGGGCCGCCCCATTCCGGTGAAGCGGCCCGACACGATCGCCGACGGCATGACCCCTCCGTTCGTAGGCGCGCTTCCGCTGGCCATCGCGCGCGAAGCGGTGGACGAGATCGTTACCGTCACCGAAGCGGAGATCATCGACGCCATGAGGCTTCTCATGACACGCGCCAAGCTCTACGTGGAAGGCAGCGGCGCGGCGGCGACCGCCGCGCTTCTTTCGAATAAAGTGCGCGCCCGCCGAGGCGAGCGAACGATCGCGCTGGTCTCCGGTGGCAATGTCGATCTCGCGCGCGTCGCCGCCGTCGTTTGACCTTCGGGCTTCGCCCGTTGCTGCGATGGCTGGCGTCATGATGGCGCGTTGACGAGCAGTCTCGGCCGCTGGTACGTTGGCACGATGCGGAGATTAGGCGGGCGGGCTTCGCTGGGGATGTTTGTATTCGCAGCCATCCTCACCGGCTGTGGGGACGATGACAACACGCCCGAAGAGGGCGGTACCGACGCAGCTAACACGGGCGGTCGTGGCGGAGCGGCCGGCGGCGATGCGGCGCGAGCCGACAGGAGCGGAGGCGGCGGGGCGAGCGGAGGAGCGAGTGACGCCGGGCCCGATCGGAGCAGCGATGGCCAAGGCGGCGCGGATGTCATGGCCGACGCCTCGACCGACGGTCGATCCACCGTCGACGCGGATGGAAGCAGCAATGCCGATAGCGCCGATCGCGTCGACGGCGACGCCAGTTCCGTATTCGATGGGCTCGAGGAGAGCGGTCCACAGCGGAACGACGCCAGCGATGCGCCGACGGTGGACGTGGATGACGGCGCGGACGGCGTATCGATCGACGCCGCGCGCGATACCGATGCATCGGGGAGCGATGCGATTGTTCTCGACGCCGCCGAAGCGTCCGCGTGCGACGACGGCAACGCGGCGACGACCGACTTTTACCATCCGAGCTACGGCTGTGGTCACAGGTTCAATGCCAATCCGGGCGACAACGACGCTTGGATCACGTACGACGCTGGATTTCACGTCGACGTCGCCACCGGTCTCGGATGGACGTTTCCTGCTGGACCGCGCAACGCCACCGCCGCGGCGGCGGTGTGCGACGCTTTCAGCATGATGGGTCTCGTCGAGTGGCGCATGCCCACCATCGACGACGCGCGATCGCTCGCCGGTGGCTGCGCGGCCACGGCCTTGGGCGGATCGTGCGCGCTGGACGATCCGGCATGCTTGACGACGGCGTGCGGGCAAGCGACTCCCGCTTGCGATGCATGTACCGGCGGAGCGGGACCACACGCTGGGGCCTATTGCAAAGTCGACGTCGCCATCTGCACCCACTTTCACACCTCGTCGATCTGCCCCGACTGCGGCGATGCCGGTGCCGAGGATTGGATTTACGCTCCGGGCAATGGCAGTTTTCTCCCCCTGAGCAGCCTGAGCGGCATTCCCACGGCGTGCGTGTCGGTGGTTCCCAACGGCGTGCCGGCTTTCGACGGAGGTTGAGGAGGAGCGGACGCCATGAAGATCCTCGTCCTCGGCGGCACCGCCTTTCTCGGTCGGCATTTGGTGAACGCCGCCGTGTCGCGCGGTCATACGGTAACGGTCTTCAGTCGAGGGCGTCACGGCGAGCCTCCCCGCGGCGTGCGTTGGCTCCACGGCGACCGCAACACCGACCTTTCGCTGCTGGCCGGACTTCGCTGGGACGCCGTCGTCGACACGAGCGGGTACGTTCCCTCGCGCGTCCGTGCGGCCGCCGCGCTGCTCGCCGAGCACGTGGCTCACTACACCTTCGTTTCGTCGCTGTCGGTGTACGCCAATTCGAATCAGGGCCCGATCGACGAAAGCGGGACCCTCGAAGAGGTGCCCGCCGAAAAACTCGAGTCTCTGGAAGCCATCGTGCCCAGCGGCCCCATCACGTCCGTTGCTTACGGCAGCATGTACGGCGGTTTGAAGGCGCTTTGCGAACGCGCCGCCACCGAGGCCATGGGCGGGCGCATCTTCATCGTGCGACCGGGGCTCATCGTCGGGCCGTACGACTATACCGATCGCTTTACCTATTGGCCGGGCCGCATCGCGCGCGGGGGCGAAGTGCTGGCTCCGGGCGACCCGCGTGCTTCACGGCGTTTCATCGACGTGCGTGATCTATCGGCGTGGCTCGTCGCGTCGATGGAGAAGGGACGCACCGGGACTTACAACGCGACAGGGCCCGACTACGATCTCACCATGGAGCGGATCCTCGACGAATGTCGCAAAGTCACCGGCTCCGATGCACGTTTTACCTGGGTCGACGACGATTTCTTGGTGGCTCGCCATGCCGATCCGTGGATCGGCGTGCCGCTCTGGGTTCCGCGCGCCAACGAGCCTGCTTCGTTTCGGGGGACGTTCCAGCGAGCGCTGGACGCCGGGCTTCACTACCGCGCGCTCAGTGACACCATCCGCGATACGCTGGCATGGGATCAGATCCGTCCACCGGATCGGCAGCGAAACGGCGGTCTCAGCTCCACCCAAGAGCGCGACCTTTTGGCGGCTTGGCACGCCGCGCGGTGATCCCCGCCACGCGCGCTTTCTCAGCCGCTGACGTCGAGATTTTGTCCGACACCGGTCACGCTGGCGATGAGCGTCTGGACGATGCTCGCGTCGGTCTCCATCGCCTTCTTCAGCATACTGACGGCCGCTTCCCCTTGGACTTGGTCCGTCCCCGACGCGGCCTCGGAAACGTTCTCGGGTGACACCGCACCCACACAACTGCCAACCGATAGGCTCATTGAAGCCCCCGAACGGTCGGCGGGCCCCAAGCTTAAGGATTTTTCGGCGCCGACTGCTGGCCGCGCCGGATGGGCGTCGAATGCTCCCAATCGGCCAAAAGGGCGCGCATGGCCGTCACGAAGGCGAGCGGCTGGTCGAGAAGGACGTGATGATGGGCCTCGGGAATTTCGACGACTGGCGCATTGCGTTCCAAGAGCTCGTACATGTATTCCCCCGTCTCCGGGGGGACCACGACCGACAGCTCCCCACGCACGAGCGCCACGCGGCAGCGCACGCTGGCCAAATAGACGTGCATGGACTCCAGCGAAAGGTCGGCGAACACGCGTGGATCGAATTTCCAGCGAAAGCCCCCTTCGACCTGGCGCACCGACGTGCGCGCCACGTGCTCGAGGATGTAATCGTTTTCGCAAGGCTGCGAAGGCAGTAGACGGAAACGGCCGAGGGCGGTGGCAAGGTCGGGATAAACGCGCACCGAGCGCGCGGGCCCGCTGTCGGCGCGGTCCTCGCTCTCGGGGTCGGGCTTTCGGACGGGAGCGTCGACGATGATGGCGCCGGCGAGGCGTGGGCCGTAGAGCGACGCGGCCACGATGGTGACGAGCCCCCCCATGCTGTGGCCGGCAAGGACGGGAGGTCCGATGAAATGGGCGTCGTCGATGACGGCCATCACGTCGTCGGCGAAAGCACTGCGGGCATAGTGATCGCGCGTTCCGCTATCTCCATGGCCGGCGAGATCCGGGGCCACCACGCGGTACTGACGCGTCAAGAGAGGCGCGATGAACGACCACCATTGCGCATGCGCCGCCCCGCCGTGGACGAGGACGAGCCCCGGTTTCGCCGGGTCGCCCCAGGCGAGGTAGTGGATCGGCGTGCCGCGGACATCGACGGTGTGGTGCTCGCAGGGTGCAGCCAGCGCGTCAGTAAACCAGCGAGGTGCGTTGGACATTCTCTCGATGTCCTAGCATTACTCTGTCAGATTCTCGGTGCCAGATCGATCATCGGAGCCTTCCGCGCGACGAGCAGCTCGGCCATGGGCACGCAGGGGCTTCTGGTGTAGAACGCAAAAACCATGATCTTCGCCGGGAAACCATCGACATTTGCACTGGCCGCGGCGCTCGCGTCGACCTTGTCGTGCGGGGCGAGCTCGCCGCCCCCGCAGCTCCCGGAGCCGACGACGGCGCCGCTCACCGCGTCGCCAGCCGCGCTGACATCCGCGCCTGCTGCAACGCCCGGCCCCGCGGCTGGCTACAGCGGTCTCGGCGTCGCGAGCGTCCCCCCCGACCTGCTCGCTGCCTACGCTCCGAAGCCGCTGTCCGGCGAAGTGAGCCGGCATATCCAAACGATGCTCGACATTCGAGCTCCCGGCAGCGGTCGCCTCTCCCCCGACGGCAAGACCATGTTTTTCAATTGGTCGGTGACGGGTGTCCCCCAGATCTGGAAGCTCGACGGACCCCGTCGTTTTCCGGTGCAGCTCACGGGGGGCGAAGACGTCACCCGCCTCGTCGATGTTACCCCCGACGGCAAATGGCTCGTCGTGGTCCGCGATCGCAAAGGTGAGGAGAACCCCGGCCTCTACCTGCTCGATCCCCAGGGGGGCCCTCTTCGCACCATCCAGCACAAGGCGAGCGTCCAGACCAAGTACCAGTTTACGACCAGCGATTCCAAGTCGATCTATTTCGCCGCCAACGATCGCAAAGCAGACGCTTACGCCATCTATCGTTATGACATCGCCGGCGCAACCAAGGAGCTCGTCTTCGGCGAGGACGGGCTTTGGAACGTCGCCGATCATCAGAAGGACGGCCGTCTCTTGCTCGTCAAATCACTGGGCGAGCTGGTGCGCGAGTTTTATGAGTTCGACCCGGCGACGAAGAAGCTCACGCCGCTCTTCGGTCAAGGCGAACAGGAAGAGTACACGGCGCAGTACGGCGCCGCGCCGGGCGAGGTCGTGGTGCGAACGCCCAAATTCGGCGAGTTTCGCGCGGTGTACCGTTTCAAGGACGGCAAGTTTGCCCCCGCCCTCCTCGACCCCAAACACGACATCGAGGATTTCGATCTCGACGAGCCGAGGCGCCACGTCTTTAGCACCGTCAATAACGGCGGATACCAGCGCCTCAAGGTCGTCGACGCCCGCACCTGGGCCGAGATCAAGATGCCCGATTTCCCTGGCGCCGAGCACGTTTCTTATGGAGCGACCTCGCGCGATGGCCGCTACACCGTTCTCAACGCGACCACCGCCACGAGCCCCACCAAGACGTATGTCTACGATTGGAACACCAAAGCACTCGTGCAGTGGGTCGTTCCCAGCTCCCCCGAAATCGACACCACGCGTTTCGTATCCGCCAAAGTCGAGACTTATCCGGCGCGTGACGGCACGTCGATTCCCGTGCTCGTACGCAAACCCGAGCACTGCGATCCTGCGCCCTGCCCGGTGCTCGTCCTTTTCCACGGCGGACCCGAGGGCCAGTCGCGACCTGGCTTCAACCCCGGCGCGCAGATCGTGGTCGATGCCGGGTTCATCCTCCTCGAGCCGAACGTGCGCGGCAGCGACGGCTACGGAAAGACGTGGCTCCATGCCGACGACGGCCCCAAGCGACTCGACATCCTTTCCGACATCGAGGACGCCGCCAAGTATGCGCGCAAGACGTTCTCCGAAGGCGGCAAAGAGCCCAAGGTCGGCGTCTACGGCGGAAGCTACGGCGGCTATTCGACGCTCGTCGCCATGACGATGTTTGCCGGTACGTACGATGCGGGGGTCGCCATCGTCGGTATGAGCAGTCTCACGTCTTTCTTGAAGAATACCGCCCCCTACCGCCGCAGGCTCCGCGCCAGCGAATACGGCGATCTGGAGAAAGACGCCGACGCGTTGGCGAAACTTTCGCCCATTACGTACATCGACAAAGTACGCGCGCCGCTCCTGCTCATTCAGGGCGCCAACGATCCGCGCGTGCCCGTAGGCGAAGCGATTCAAATGCACGATGAGCTCGAAAAACGCGGCGTCAAAAGCCCGCTCATCATTTTCCCGGACGAAGGCCACGGCGCACAGAAGCGCGAAAACAAGGTGTTACAGATTGGCCACGCGATGGACTTCTTCGAGAAGCATTTGAAAGGAAAGAAGTAAGCACACACCGGTCCCGAGCCACTTCGCGCTTGACGCAAGAAGCATAGTAGGAGGATGCTGCGGCGCCTTTTAGCAAAGTGGAGGTCACTGTGGCGCGTTTGGGACTTCGATGGGGTAGGGTTGCATGGGTAGGTCTGGCGGCGTCTTGTGCGTTCGGGCTTGCCGGCTGCACGGATGAAGACGAGCCGGACCCCGTAGCGGACGCCGCCACGGACGCCCGAGGCGACACGCGCAGCGACGTCTCCGTCGGAACCGACGTGACGAGCGACGGCAGCGTCGTCGATCAGCGTGAAGCCGGAACACCCGACGCGAGTGCGGACACCCGTCCCCCCGACAGTGGCACGCCCGAGAGTGGCGCGCCCGACGGCAGGTCCGACGCCGCGCCCGACACGGGCACGCCAGAAGGCGGCAACTGCGTGGGCGGCGGGGACGCCGCGCGCGACGGCGCCATCGGCATGATGGCCGTGCAATCGCTCCGCTGCGCAAACTGCCACCAAGACGAACCGGTCGACGCGGGACTCATCCTCTCCGGCAGATTGACGTCTATCGTCAACGAGGCCGGCGTGTTCCCCGCGAACCTCACGCCCGATCCGATGACGGGTCTCGGCTGCTGGACCGACGATCAGATCATCAATGCCTTCATGAACGGCATCAACGAGAAGGGGCAGCTGCTCTGCGGCCGGATGCCGATGTTCGCGGGACGCGTCGACGCCGGCGTGGCGCAGGAAATCGTCAATTTCCTACGCTCGATACAAGCCGTTCACAAGGAGATCCCGGAGACGCTCGTATGTCCGCCGCCACCGGAGCCCCAGGCGGAGCCCAGGCCCGAGCCCCAGCCCGACGGCGGCGATGCCGACGGCCCCGACGCAGCGGCGCCCGACGGCGCTGCACCGGATGCCGGCCCCGATGGGACGACACCGGATGGCGGACCGGACAGCTCTCCCGACGCCGGAAGCGACGTCGCCACCGACACGGGACCGGACGACGCCGATACCGACGGCGGCTGATCGGGCGACGTCAGCGCAATTCTGAGAATCTACGCCGTGGCGCGCGCGTCTGCTCCTGCGGACGCGCTGTCCGCCTCGCTGTAGAACTGCCTGGTCCAGCGGCGGAAGATGCCGATGGGTCCGTCGTTGTCGACGACGAGCGGCGGCGTCACGTAGATCTTGTTCTCCCAGATGGGGATGTCCTGCGCGAGCTGTCGCTCGATCTCGCGGATGAACGCGGCTCCCACGGTGCTGGTGACGTCACCGGTGACGAGCTTCTTCACGCTGAAGGAGAAGCGGACGTCGACGTAATCGTCGTCGATGGGCGTCTGGCTCGCCACGAGCAGCGTCTCCACGATCCCTTTGAAGCGGGTGAGCGAGTAGCCAAAACCGTAGCTGTGGCTCTCGATCGACCCCTCGGCCTTGCCCATCGGGGTGCGCATCATGGTGCCGGATTGCACCTTGAGGATGTGCCCTTCGACGGTGGCGTTCGATTTCGGCATCTCCATGGTGCCATGCACGTAGTGAAAGTGCGCCGAATCGACGGCGTTCTCCGCCATTTCTTGGTTGTGCGTCTTGATCTTCCAGCGCCGCCGCTCGTAGGGAGTCCAGAGATCGTGCTGGTATTCCTCGTTGACCGGGATGTGCCATTCCGGCGCCTTGCCCTGCAGGTGGTGCCAAGCGAGAATGAGGCCGTTCACCTCGCGGATGTGCCAGTTGGCTTTGACCTTGGCCTTGGGGGGAATGTGCTGCGAGTACGGAACCTCGACGCACTGGCCCGTGCCGTCGAACTTCCAGGAGTGGAAGGGGCACTTGATGCAATTGCCGACGACCTTGCCGCCGTGCCCGAGGTGCGCTCCGAGGTGCGGGCAATACGCGTCGAGCATGAAGGGCTGCCCGTCTTCTCCCCGGTAGAGCACCATGTGCTGGCCGAAATACTCGAGGGGCATGACGCCACCCGGAGCAAGCTCGTCCGAGTAGGCCACTTGGAACCATCCGTTGGGATAGCGCGGAAAGGGATATCGACTTTTGCTCATCGCTGGCCTCGGCTTTTTTGAAACGCACAAAAGTGAAACATGTTTCACTATGAGTGTCAACCCCGCTGTAAAATAAGCCGTTCCGAGCTTGCACGGCTCGGAGAAGCGTGTTTGAGTTGCGTCCACTGCAATGTCCCACGCAGATTCCGCGCGCGCGGCCCAAGCCGACGGTCTGGCGAGCTTTCGCGCCGAAGTGAGAGCCTGGCTCGTCGAGAATTGCCCGGCCACGATGCGTACCCCGATGAACGAGGACGATGAGGTCTGGGGCGGCCGCCGTCCCGTCTTCGACCACCCCGATCAAAAGGTGTGGCTCGATCGCATGGCCGCCCGCGGGTGGACGGCGCCCACCTGGCCCCGCGAGTACGGCGGGGGTGGACTTTCCCCCGAGCAAGCGCTGGTGCTCACCGACGAGATGCATTCGCTCGGGTGCCGGCGGCCGCTCAAGAGTTTCGGCGTGTGGATGCTGGGGCCGGTGCTGCTCGAGTTCGCCAGCGAAGAACAGAAGCGCGAGCACATTCCGCCCATCGTGCGCGGCGAGATACGCTGGTGTCAGGGGTACAGCGAGCCGGGGGCGGGATCCGATCTGGCGAGCCTGGCCGCGCGGGCGGCGCTCGACGGCGATGACTACGTCGTCAGCGGTCACAAGATCTGGACCTCGCACGCCGACCGATCCGATTGGATGTTCTGCCTCGTGCGTACCGATCCCAGCGCGCCCAAGCATGCGGGCATTTCTTTTCTGCTCATCGACATGGCGTCGCCCGGTATCACGGCGCGCCCCATTCGGCTCATCAGCGGAAACTCCCCTTTCTGTGAGACCTTCTTCGATGAAGTGCGCGTGCCGCGAAAAAATCTGGTCGGGCACGCCGGCGTGGGGTGGACCATCGCCAAGCGACTCCTCCAGCACGAGCGCGCCCTCATCTCCGAAATGCGCGACAACTTTCCCGACGAGGAGACGCTCGAAGGCGTGGCGCGGCGTTACCTCGGGCCGGCCGAGGGCCCCCTTTCCGATGCCGCCCTGCGCGACCGCATCGTGCAGGCGAACATGGACTTTTATTGCAACAAGATCACGCTGCGCCGGTCGGCCGAAGCCGCCGAAGCGGGGCGAGGGCCGGGCCCGGAGTCGTCGATGTTCAAGCTGTACGGCACCGAGCTGAACAAGCGCCGCCGCGAGCTCATGGTCGAGATTCTCGGCTACCAAGGTCTCGGCTGGGAGGGGGAGGGGTTTGCCGCGGGCGAGCTCGCGCGCACGCGCGCCTGGCTTCGGTCGCGTGCCAACTCCATCGAAGGGGGGACCAGCGAGATCCAGCTCAACATCATTGCCAAGCGTGTGCTCGGTTTGCCGGACTGAGCAGCGCTGTCTTCTGCGAGGAACCCTTTTTCCATGTCGTTCGTGCTGACCGAAGAACAGGAGTCGATTCGCCGGACGGCGAAATCGTTCCTCGGCGAGCGTGCTCCCGTCGCCCACCAGCGCGCGCTGCGCGATGCGGCGGACGCGGTCGGTTTTTCGCGTGATCTCTGGAAAGAGATGGCAAGCCTCGGGCTCCTGGGGATGGCGATCCCCGAGGCCTACGGGGGCGCCGGGCTCGGTTTCGCCGAGCTCGGACTCGTGCTCGCGGAATGCGGGCGGACGCTCGTCCCCACGCCTCTCGTTTCGACGGTTTTGCTCGGCGCCAGCGCGCTGCTCGGGGGGGGGTCGCCCGAACAAAACCGAGCGCTCTTGCCCGGCGTCTGCGCGGGCACCCGCATCCTGGCTTTCGCGCACGACGAAGGGCCGCGCTTTGCACCCTACGCAGTTGCCGCCAAGGCCGAACCGGACGAAAATGGGTTCCGGTTATCGGGGGAGAAGACCTTCGTGCTCGACGGGCACGTGGCCGACGACTTCATCGTCGTGGCGCGGTCGGCGGGCGCGCCCGCCGACCGCGCCGGCCTTACCTTGCTTCTCGTCCCGGCCGACGCGCCCGGTATCTCCGTGACCCGCACGCACATGGTCGACTCGCGCAATGCAGCGCGGGTGCGTTTCGCCGCTACGCCCGCGCGTGAGATCATCGGACGGCCCGGCGCGGGCGCGGACGTCGTCGACGCCGTGCTCGATCGGGCCACCGTCGGACTTTGCGCGGAAATGCTGGGGAGCATCGAAGAGGTCTTCGATCGTACGATTGCCTATTTGAAGACGCGCAAGCAATTCGGTGTGCCCATTGGATCGTTCCAAGCCTTGAAGCATCGAGCCGCTCACCTTTTCTGCGAGATCGAGCTGTCGAAATCGATCGTTCTCGACGCGCTTCGCGCCGTCGACGCAGCGCGTCCCGACCTCGCGGCGGTGGCCAGTGTGGCCAAGGCGCGTACTTCCGACACCTTCGTGGCGGTGACCAACGAAGCCGTTCAAATGCATGGCGGGGTGGGCGTGACCGACGAGCTCGATATCGGCCTTTTTTTGAAGCGGGCACGCGTGGCGGAGATGACCTTCGGAACGGCCGCCTACCACCGAAACCGCTTCGCGCAGCTCCACGGGTATTGAGATTTCGTGCGGCTCGGGCTGCGCGGAAAGCTCGTCTTGGCCAATCCGGCGCTTGCTCCCACGCGACCAGCCAATGTAGAAATCGGGCATGCCAATCGACCTGCGTTTCGTCGCGCTGGGCCTCTTCCTCCTGAGCGGCTGCGGTGGCTCGAGCAGCGGCGCGGCACGTCCCCGTGCGCCCGAGCCAACCTTCGCGCCGGAGACGGTGAAGGGACCGACGCCGGCCACCGCATCGGGCAAGGGTTCCTCCGATGGAACCACGTGCGAGCAAGCGCGGGAATCCTACGTCGAAGAGATCAACGTCGGCGCGCGGGGTGCGAGTGATCTCAGCGCCAACGATTTTGCGGCGGTGCTCAACCGGGGAACCTATCTCGAGCCGTGCGCCCTTCCGGGCAGCAGCAAGCTCCGTATCTGCGCGGCGGTGCAGAACGGTCTGGCCGTCGGTGTCACCGTCGCGACCGAGCCGTCCGTGCCCGAGGTCGAGATCTGCATTGCCAAAGAAGTGCGCAAGCTCGCTTTTCCCTCGCACGCCAAAATGGACGTCGTCAACGTGCAGTTCTGACGAGCTACGAAATCGTCATTCCGCCGTCGACGACCATGGTGTGGCCGGTCATGAAGCTGGACGCGTCGCTGGCGAGGTACACGGCGGCGCCCGCAATTTCATCGGGCGTGGCGTAGCGACCGAGGGGCGTCTTTTTGACGACACCGGCGACGATCTCGTCGTTGGAGACGATGGCGCTGGCAAAACGCGTGTCGACGAGGCCGGGGGCGATGGCGTTGACGCGGATGCTCGATGACGCAAGCTCGAAGGCCATGGTTTTGGTCATGGAGATCACGGCGGCCTTGGTCATCCCATAGACGCCCTGCAGCGGCGCCGCTTCGAGGCCGTTGACGCTGCTGACGTGGATGATCGACCCTTTCTTCTCGTCGCGACCCTGCAGATGGCGCGCCACTTCGCGGGCCATGAAGAAATACCCCTTGAGGTTGACTTCGAAGGTCTTGTCCCAGGCGCCCATGTCGATGCCGAGCAGCGGCCCGAAATAAGGGTTGGTGGCGGCGTTGTTGACGAGGACGTCGACCTTCCCGAATCGTTCGATGGTCTTGGCGACGAGCGCCACGCAATCGCTTTCCTTGCCGGTGTGGGTCGGCACGGCGATGGCCCGTTCCCCAATCGACGCGGCGACCTGGTGGAGCGCTTCGGGCTTTCGGGCAGCGAGCGCGACGGACGCGCCGTTCGCGGCGAACGCGCGGGCGAAGGCCTCGCCGATTCCACGGCTGGCGCCGGTGATGATGGCCACTTTTCCTTCGAGTGAGATTCGAGCCGTCATCGGCGAGTGTTTACCACGTTGGGACAGCGATGCGAAGGGCGCCGAACCGCCGTTCACTGCACGTTGACGGTGCCCCCCATGATGCGGTTGTCCTCGTGCTCTCCCGTTTGCACCTTGAGGCGCGTGTCCCCCGAAAAAAGGCCGTAGCGCACGGCGTACGCGCCGGGGGCGAAGTTCGGCTCCAGGGAAAACTCGTGTTCGTCGACGATGTAGTCTCCCGGCTGCCAGAGGCTGAGCGGATACTTGCCTTGCACCGTCTTGTGGTCGGCGTTGAAGCGCCGGCTCTGTCCCTCGATGTGCACGAACGTCTCCCACTCCGCTTTCAGCGGCGCGAGCACCTTGTAATAGAGGCGAAAGCGGTATTTGCGCGCCGGTACGATGTAGGGGACGCGCTCTCCCGACGTATCGGTGATGTCCCAGCCGAGCGAGAGCAGCGTGTCCTGGAGGTTGACCTCGACGCGGTTTCCGATGGCGGGCTCCTTGTCGAAGACGAAGTTGCCGTAGGGATTCTGGCTTCCTTCACTGGACAAGAGTTTGTTGGAGACGAGCAAGATCTGCCCCGAGCGCGCGTCCAGCACGGGGAGGCTCGCTTTGGCGCCCGCGCCGGCGCCCGCGCGGTAGAGCGAGTTGAGCTTGGCGAGGTCGTCGTTGCGTACGCCGAGCCAGCGGCGCTCGGTCGACTCGGTGAGCCAGTTGTAGGCGCCCTGGACGTCGGTCAGAATTTTGACATTGCCCCCCGAGTAATATGCGGCAGTCTTGCCGCCCACGCCGAGAAGACCGAGCGGCTCGCCCGGACCATGCAGGGTGCGGTAACTCTCGTAGATCTCCTTGGGCGAGAGCTGGGCGGCCAGGGCGGGATAGTAGACGAAGCTGAGCACACCCCCGCAGACGAGCCCTGCCACCACCGTGGCCATGCCGCGGGACATCCTGGTCTTGTCGAAGAACAGGCGAAATGCGTCACGCAGCAACATGACACCCCACACCGGCACCAGCAAAATCGCGGGCACGACCCAAAAGCCGTTGAGGAGGGCCACCCTTTCGCGAAGACCCAACCCGAGCAGGTATTTGGAGTGGGTGAAGTGGAGGCCGACGTAACTCGCGACAGCGACGATGATCAGAATCACCTCGACCAGCGCCGCCAGCAGCGCGATCTTCTTCCCCACCACCTGGGCGACGATGCGCGGCCAGGCCAGGTATTCGCCGACCTGGAACCAAGGGCGCCGCTGCTCTTCGAGCCAGGTGAAGAACACGATGAACGCGAAGAGGCCAGAGCAGGCCATGATCAGCGTCTCCGCGCGCGCTTTGAACGCTTCCGGAAAGGTGGGAGCGTTGACGGCAAAAGCCGAAAATCCTTTTTCCGGGAACATGTTGTAGTCGCGGAGGAACAGCGCCACGAAGACGGCCACCCCTACGGCCAGTGCGGGGGAGGCCGGAGCTCCTTCGTCGAAATCGACGATGGCGATGGCGGCGATGGCGGCCAAGAGCGAAGGCGCGCCAAAGGCGAGATAACCGACGCGCGGCGCCATCAGCGAATAGAGCCCGAAGGCGACGGTGCTGGACACGAGAACGAGGAGTCGCGCCGCGCTGGCACGATGCTCCGCGTCTTCGTCCTGCGCTTGGAGCGGGGTCGGGCTGCGAAAGAGGCGGCCGGCGGCGAAAGGGATGAAGGCGCTCCACGGAAGAAGGGAGTGACCGAGGTAATGAATCACGTAGTCGAATGTCGGAAACCGGGGCTGGTTCACGATCGTCGCGCCGACGAGCATGGAGTACTCGGTCGAGGTAGCGCGCAAGAATGCGCTCACGCCGAACGCGGTTGCCCCCAGACCGACGGCAAGCGCGAGGAGTCCCGCGATGTCACCGAAGAGCTCTTTTCGCGGTGGTCCTGCGGAGAGGGTCACCCCCCAGGCGAGGCCGACGCCGAGAGCGGGCGCCGCGATTCCGAGGAGAAGACCGCGCGACATGAAGCCGGCTCCCAAACCGATGAAGCCGACGACGAGGGCGACCGTGCGCATGCGCCAGGACCCAGGGCGATCGAAGGTGGCGATGCCGAGCCCGGAGGTGGCGATGGAAAAGGCGGCCATGGTCACGATTTCGCCGAGCATGGTGCGCGCGTGCAAAAAATAGAGTGGCATGGTCGACAGGATCACCGCGCCATAGAGGCCCGCTCGGCGGTCGACGAGTCGAGCGAGAAGCCAGTAGAGCGCGAGCACGCCGAGCAGCCCCCACACGACCAGCGGCGCCCGCCCGGCCCAGTCGTGCAAACCGAAAAAGCGCAGTCCGAGGGCGATGGAATCGAAGGGCAGCTCGCCGCGGCCGAGCTCGCCGATCTTGGGCATGGAGTTGTCCGCTCCCTCGAGCACCAGGCGGGCTCCGAAAGCGTTGACGGCGATGCGGCGAGACAGCTCCGCCACGTTGAGCTCGAAGGGGTCCCAAATGCCGCTCTTGCTGGCGAGGCCAGCGAGAAAGAGCAGACTGACGACGACCGCGGCGGGAAATGCCCACGCGTCGCGCTGGGCCGGCCTTGCCGCGCTCATCGGCCGAGGGGAAGGAGCGCTCGGACTCTCGCGCTCATCGCTCGCTCCGGTCGCGGCGATTTCTGCATCGGCGTGCACTAGCGGTTCGTTGGACGCGGACATTGGGGGCGAGACGTTAATGACAAAGGTGCAAGCCGTCCAGGCTTGGAAAGGGCTGGCGCGTTATCAGCATGAAAGTGCCGATCGAGCTTGAAGGCGCTGGGAGAGGAAGGTATCTGAGAACTCCTTCGTACCGCGAATGACAGAACGACAGAAAGACCATCTCGAGTCGGGCGCCAAGGCGGCTCAGGAAGACTCCCTTTTTCACGACGCTGCAAGGGGGAGTGAAGCTTTGTCTGCTCCCGGCGCGCGAGCAAGCGATAACGACCGTTCCGCGTCCAGCGAGCCGCCGAGCGATGCAATGCTTTCGCCCGGTGACGAAGCGTGCATTCACGCCAACGGATCGGCTCAACGAAAAGCGTCCCTCTTTACGATGGTACGAAACCTCTTGAAAGCCAAAATCGTTCTTGGCAACAAGGGCAATCGCCCGCGCCTGGTGCGCGGCGGTTTGACGGCGCTGGTGGGGGGGCTTTTTGCGTTCACGCTGATGGCCGCCGAAGCGCAGCTGCGCTGGGGGATTCTCCTCGGCCTGGTGGCGGTCGCGGTCGCGAGCTTCGGCATTCTCGATTTCGTGGGCAGCTTCGACGACCCCGACGAAAGCGTCGCCCAGCGCACGTCATTGGCCGAGCTCAAAGGGCCGCTCCTTGCCACGCTGGCGGCGCTCGGCGTCACGCTCGGCCTCGTGGCCGCGCGCGTGCGAGGGGGGCTCTCGGTCGCCAGCACCGGATTTCTCGTGACCGCGTCGTTCGTGGCACTCGTCGTCTGTGTCTACCGCGTCGGTGTCGCGCTCGGTCCGTGGGCCACGGACGAGACGGGACGTCCGCGGCGCCTCTACGAGCGCCATGGTTTTTTGGTGATCCTCGCTGGGACGCTGCTCTATCTGCCCATGATGGGGAGCTTCTCCCTGCTCGATCCCTGGGAGACCCACTACGGCGAAGTGGCGCGTGAGATGCTCTCGCGCAACGACTGGATTTCCACCTGGTGGGCGACTGAAGGGTGGTTCTGGTCGAAGCCCGTGCTCGACTTCTGGGTGCAGGCGCTGTCGATGGGGCTCCTCGGCGCCGATTGGCGCGCGGGGCGCATGCTGGCGCGCGTCGACGGGCACACGCCGTGGCCGGAATGGGCAACGCGCATGCCGGTCTTCATCATGACGATAGTCGCCCTCTACTTTCTCTACAAAGGCGTGGCCAAGGTTTACGGGCGGCGCGCGGGCATGTTGGGGGCGCTGATCCTGGCCACCATGCCGCAGTGGTTCTTGCTCTCGCACCAGACCATGACCGACATGCCGCTCGTCGCGGCGCTCTCGGCGGCGATGGGGCTGATCCTTTTGGGCATGCACACCGACGGCGATCTGCAGGTCAAGGCCTACCAGATCACGGTGCGCGGGACGAAGTGGCGGCTCAGCGGATACCACCTAGTCTTCGGCGTCATCCTGCTCACGGCCCTGCCCCAGATCCTCTACCTCTGGTCGCGCAATGCCGAGCTTTCCTGGCTGCCCGACATGCCCGGTTTCCGCTTTCGCGCCGACCAGTTTGCAGCTGGATCCAAGGGCAACTGTGGATTGCCGGGCAACGAGGCTTGTCACAACGTCGAGCCAGCGTTTCCCGGATTCCAACCGGCGGCGCAAGGCGTCTTGTGGGCCGCGACCTTGGCGATCGTTCTCTATTTGAATTGGGGCGAGCGACGTGCGCAGCGCTTGTACTTCCTCGCCGCCTGGTACTTCTGCGCTGTCGCGACGCTCGGTAAAGGGCCGGCCGGCTTCGGCCTTCCTCTTTGCGTGACGTTCCTCTACGTCGCTGCAACCCGCAAGTGGACCAAGCTGCTGAGCCTCGAAGTGTTGAGCGGCCTTCTCATCATCGCCGCCGTGGCGCTCCCCTGGTACGTGGCCATGTACGTGCGCCACGGTCACGAGTTCACCGATCGTCTCATCTTTCATGACATGTACAAGCGGGCGATGGTGCACGTGCATGACACGAACGAGGGCGACGACGTAAGCTTCCGCTTTTACATTTGGCAGCTCGGCTATGCGCTCTTTCCCTGGACGGGGCTTGCGCCGGCTGCACTCGTATGGTGGGCGCGCCGTCGCGACGACGCCGCGCAGGGGGAGGGGGACGTCTCCGTTTTTCTCGCCATGTGGTTCGTCTTTGCCTTCGCGCTCTTCACCGCCGTGCTGACGAAGTTCCACCACTACATCTTTCCCGCCGTGCCGCCGATCGCGATGCTGACCGGGATTCTCGTGGATCGCCTCCTGGGGCCGGGCAGCCTCCATCGCGACGGGCAAATTGCGGTGGGAGGGCGTTCGCTCCCGAACGCCCTCCTCTACTACGCGGGCATGGGGTCTGCCTGTTTGGCGATGGTCTATGGGCTCACGCTGATGTTCCCCGGCAAAGTGAACGGCTTCGTGCCGCGCGAAGGGAGCATCGCGCCGGCCTTGCCGTGGCTCGGAGCTCTGGTCGTCGCGGCGGGACTCGTCCTCGTCGTTGGTTGCGTACGCAAGCTCGGGCGCCGTGAAGACACGGCGCCCCCCGCCTCCGCCGAAGCCGCGCGCACCTTTTCCCACGAAGAGGCGCTCTTGGCCGGCGCCGCCGTCGCCGCGGCCATCGTGCTGGCCGTCGTTGGTCGCGATCTGGCGGCCAAGACCAATCCCCGCGACAACTCCGGGCAAGCTCGGCTCATGCAGCTCTTTACGTACAACTACACCCGGCAATGGCCCGAATCGATCGACTTCGGCAGCGTGTTCGCGGGGGTTGCCATCTTCGCCGCGCTGCTCTGTCTTCTGCTGATGGTCGCGCGGCTACGCCGTCACATCGTCGTCCTCCTGGTCGGCACGTCCCTCGTCTTTGCCGCTTGGGGGCTCGACTTTTATCTTCCCAAGGCGGCGCCTCACTGGGGACAGCGCGAAGTCATCGAAGCCTACTACCAAGGGCGCGGAAGCGATGCCGAACCGCTGGTCGCCTACCACATGGACTGGAAAGGCGAAAACTTCTATAGCGGCAACCACGTGGCAGCGTTCACCAGCGGCACCGGTTTCGCCGAATACATCAAGAAAGAGCGCGAACGCGGAACCAAGACCATGTGGTTCGTGACCGATCTCGGGCGCACCGCCGGGCTGAAGACGGAGCTCGGCAATCCCAAGAAATTCGAAGTGATCACCGACCGGTGGCTCAACAAGAATTTCTGCCTTTCCAAGGCCGTTTTCGACTGATCGGATCGGGCCCGCGGCGGGCGGTGGCGCCCGTCATCCGCCGAGACGGTCGATGCGTCCGAGCTCCACGGCGCGCGCCGCTTGGCAGGCGAGGATCCGAACCGCGGAGATCATGGCCGCGAAACGCTCGTCGTGGGTGAGCCCTTGCTTATAGCGAAAATAAATTTGCTGCACGATGACGGCCACCTTGAACGTCGCGTAAGCGTAATAAAAGAGCAGGTCACCGACGTCACGCCCCGTCGTCTTGGCGTAGCGGGCGACGACGTCGATGCGCTTCAAATTGCCGGGCAACGAAGCCGGGCCAAAAGGGAGAAGACGCATCGCCTCGGCGTCATCGGGGTCAATCCAGTAACCGAGGGTCGTGCCGAGATCCATGAGCGGATCGCCCACGGTGGCCATCTCCCAGTCGAGGACGGCGCGAATTTGGGTCAAATCGGCGGGATCGAGCACGAGATTGTCGTACTTGAAGTCGTTGTGAATGAGGGTGGCGACGGGCTTTCGCTCCGGTTGATGATCGGCGAGCCACCGCGCGACACTCTCCATCTCCGGGATGTCGTCGGTGCGCGATTTCACGTAGCGCTCCGACCAGCCCGTCACCTGCCGCGCCACGTACCCCTCGGGGTGCCCGAGATCACCGAGACCGGCCGCGGCGTAGTCGACCGCGTGGAGCTCGGCCAGTCCGTCGAGCGTATTTTCGGAGATGCGGCGCATCGTGGTCTCGTCGAGCGTGACGCCTTTCGGCCGCGGGCCGCGCAAAACGACGCCTTCTACCCGCTCCATGAGGTAAAAAGGGGCGCCGATGACGGCGAGATCTTCGCAGTAGAGGAGCGCGCGCGGCGCCTTGGCGTACACCGCGGGGAGTCGCGACAAGATGCGATACTCCCTTCCCATGTCGTGGGCGGTCTTGACCTTGCTCCCGAAAGGGGGGCGCCGCAGCACGGCCTGGCGATCACCGAGCTGCAGGAGGTAAGTGAGGTTCGAGTGTCCGCCCGGAAACTGCGCCAGCGCCAGCGGGCCGTCCCAGGAGGGCACCCGTTCGCGCAGGTAGGGCTCGAGGCGCGCGAGATCGAGCTCCTCTCCGGAGCGCACCGGCTTGGCGGTGTCGATCGAGACGGAGGTTGGTGCGCTCATGACTTCACCGAAAAGCCGTATCCGCGGAGGATTCGTTTGGCGACCACCGACTTGTGTACCTCGTCGGCGCCGTCGTAGATCCGCGCTCCGCGCTCGAAACGATACCAGTAGGCGAGCGGCGTATCGTCGGTGATACCGAGCGCGCCGTGCACTTGAATGGCACGGTCGAGGACGCGCTGCAGCACGCCGGCCGCGTAGAATTTGATGACCGAGATCTCTTCGCGCGCGGCGTAGCCTCCTTCGCGATCGATCTTCCAAGCGGCTTGCAGGACCATGAGGCGCGCCGCGTTGATCTCGGCGCGGGATTCGGCGATCCAGTCCTGGATGGTCTGCCGCGTCGCGAGGGGCTTGTCCGGTGCGATCAGGCGGCTGACCGCGCGCTCGCACATGAGCTGGAAAGCGCGCTCGCAGATACCCATCCAGCGCATGCAATGGTGGATACGCCCCGCGGCGAGGCGCTCTTGCGCCAGCACGAAACCAGCGCCTTCCTCACCGATGCGATGCGATTCGGGAACACGGCACGCCGTAAACCGCACCTCGCCGTGGCTTTCATAGTCCTCGCCGGGATGCCCCATGACCGGCACGTTGCGGATCAGCTCGAAACCTGCGTGCGGAATGGGGACGATGATCTGGCTCGCGCGCAGGTGGGGCGCGGCATCGGGATTGGTGACCGCCATGACGATGGTAAACGAGGCGCCGTCGGCCCCCGAGGTGAACCATTTGTGCCCATCGATGACGTACTCACTTCCCTCATGGCGCGCCGCGGTGGCGAGCCACGTCGGATTGGAACCAGGACGGTCGGGCTCGGTCATCGCGAAGCAGCTACGAATGTCGCCCCGCGCGAGCGGCTCGAGCCAGCGCTTTTTCTGCTCGCTCGTCCCGTGCAAGAGGAGAAGCTCCATGTTGCCCGCATCGGGCGCCTGGCAATTGAAGACGTAGTGGCCGAGGAAGCTCTGGCCCAACGCTTCCGAGACATGCGCAAAATCCGTCAGAGAAAGGCCGAGTCCGCCGAGGTCGCGGGGCAGGTGCGGTGCGAACATGCCGAGCTCCTTCACCTGCTTGCGCAGACGCCCGAGGTCGGGCAGCGTGGCTCGAAATCCGCGCCGCGCGACCACCGCCTCCAGCGGCATCACCTCGGTGGCGAGGAACTCGCGCACCTTTCGAACCAGGGTTTGAACCTCACTGGGGATGCTGAATTCCATCGGCTCACTCCGTTCGGCAACGCCCGGGGGGCACGCCGCCGGACGCTACCACAATCGTGTGCGGGAGGAAGCTCGGGTTCTCTCGTCCATGACGGTCGCCTCGGGGGTCATGCGTTCGCCCGATCCGATTGATCCGTGAACGGAATCTCAACGCGGGTTAGGATGCCGCCCGTCTTGTCACCGCCTGCCCAGCCGCCGTTATCGGGAACTCGCGTCCTCGATTTCACCCAGAATCTCCCCGGACCTTACGCGACCCACGTTTTGGCGTCGCTCGGGGCCGAGGTCATCAAGATCGAGCCGCCCGAAGGTGACACGGCGCGCGGCATGGGACGTCTGTTCGATATCGTCAATGCGGGGAAGAAAAGCGTCGTCCTCGATCTGACGGAAGAAGCATCGCGGGCGACCCTCTACGAGCTCGTTCGCAGCGCCGACGTCCTGGTGGAAGGGTTTCGCCCCGGGGTCATGGCGCGTTTCGGGTGCAGCGCCGAGCAAGCGCTGCGTCTTCAACCGCGGCTCATCTATTGTTCGATGTCGAGCTATGGGCAAGACGGCCCCTATCGCGACTACCCGGGGCACGACCTCAACTTCCAGGCGCTCTCCGGCGTATGCCACCTCTCGCGCGACGCCGACGATCGCCCGGTGAGCCCGGCCATTCCCATGGCCGATCTCTCCTCCGCCCTCACCGCGACGAGCGCCATTTTGGCCGCCCTCTTGGCGCGCACGAAGAACGGCGCGGGCAGTGTCATCGATGTGGCACTCGTCGACACGGTCGCCTCGTGGAGCTACGTGTGGGGAGAGGGGCTCGTGCCGAGCGACGCTCGACCTTCGCGCTCCATCGCCGCCCTGCGGCGCCAGCTCGGGCGTCGTGAGCAAGCGCTCCCAGCGTTTCTACGACCGTTCGCCTCCCAAGTCTCCGACGCCCTCGGGAGCGATAGCGTGCAGCGCATCGCCGATACGCTGGGCGAGCGCGTGAAGCGTTCGGACGCGTATGCAAAGCTGGCTCGGTTGCGCCTGCACGCGTTGCCGCACTACGCGCTTTACCGCACGTTCGACGACCGCTGGCTCAGCATCGGCATCGTGAGCGAGCACAAATTCTGGGTCGCTCTTTGCGATGCCCTCGAGCTGCCGCGGATCCGCGGTCTTCCGCTTTTGGCACGCGTCGCGGCAGCCGCCACGCTGCGGCGCATGATTTCACGGGCCATACGGCGACGCACCTTGGCCGAGTGGCTCGACGTGCTCGACCGGCGCAGCCTCCCGGTGGCCCCCGTCCTCACCGTGCCCGAGTCGCTCGCCGATCCGCACCTGGCGGGGCGTCAGCGTCACGTCGTGTCGGGCGATGCCACCCTTCTGCAATGCGCACCCCCCGCGCTCGTCGCGCAGCCCCTCACGGCGGCGCCCGATCTCGGCGCGAACACCGACGAGGTCCTGGCATCTCTCGGCAACGGCGCCGCGCGACGCGACTAGAAACGCTCCATGCGGCCGAGAATGGCCGCGAGATCGACGCCCGCGGGGAGCGTGCCGAACCCTCGACCCGCATCCGCGCCGAGCCGCGATGCGCAAAACGCGTCCGCCATGGCCGGCGATCCGTGGCGAAGCAAGAGCGAGCCCTCGAGCAGGAGCGCGAGACCCTCGGTGATCCTTCGCGCCGCCCTTTCTCTGTCCCCCTCCGCGAGCCAGGAGCGCACGCGCGTCGCGAGCTCGTCGAACCGCCGGTCAACCCCCTGGGCGAGCTGAATTTCGGCGAAAAGGGCATCCAGGCTCCCCGTCTCCCGCGCCGCCGCGCGCAGGACGTCGAGGCACATCACGTTGCCCGACCCTTCCCACAGCGAGTTGATCGGGCTCTCGCGGTAGAGGCGCGGCAGGATGCATTCCTCGATGAACCCATTGCCCCCGAGACATTCCAGGGCCTCTCCCACGTGCGCGATGGCGCGCTTGCACACCCAGTACTTCGCGATCGGCGTAGCGATGCGGCGAAAGGCGATTTCGTCGGAGTGGCCGGCACGCGCGTCGTAGGCGCGGGCAAGGCGCATCGCCAAGAGGGTAGCGGCCTCCGATTCCAGCACCAGATCGGCGATGACGTTTTGCATGAGAGGATGCTCGATGAGCCGTTTGCCGAACGCGGCCCGCTGCCGAACGTGGTGGCTCGCCTGCACCAGCGCCTGACGCATCAGTGCTGCCGATCCGATCACGCAATCGAGGCGGGTATGGCTCGCCATCTCGAGGATGGTGCGAATGCCGTGCCCCTCCTCTCCCACCAGCGTCGCCCACGCGCCGTCGAACTCGACCTCGCTCGACGCATTGGAGCGGTTGCCGAGCTTGTCTTTGAGTCGCTGAAAAAAGAACGCGTTCCTCGTCCCGTTGGGGAGAAATCGCGGCAAAAGAAAGCAGCCGAGACCCCGCGGTGCCGCGGCCAGCATGAGGAATGCGTCGCACATCGGCGCCGAGCAAAACCACTTGTGCCCGGTGACGAGGTACTCCTCCCCCGGCCCGGCGCGCCCGATGGCGACGGCGCGGGTGGTGTTGGCGCGGACGTCCGAGCCCCCTTGCTTCTCGGTCATCGCCATCCCCAAGAGGACACCCGCCTTGCGGTCCATCGGCAAAAGACGTGCATCGTAGACGTCGCTCGTGATCTTGGGGATCCACGCCGCGGCGATCTCGGGCGCTGCCGAGAGCGCCGGCACCGACGCGTAGGTCATCGTGACCGGACAGCCGTGCCCGGCCTCGTTCTGCGAAGCGAGCATGCTCGCTGCGGCGCGCGCGACGTGCGCCCCCGCGCGTGTATCGCGCCAGGGACGGCCCGCGATGCCCGCGCCGACGGATAGCTCGAGCAGCCGATGCCACGCCGGGTGAAACTCCACCTCGTCGATGCGGTATCCGAAACGATCGTGGGTATGCAAAATCGGCGGGTTGTCGTTGGCAAGGAATCCCCAGGCGATGACCTCTTCGCTTCCGACCTTGGCGCCGAGCGCGTGCAGCTCGGCCGCGGCCCAGCCGGCCCCCTCGCGCTCCACGGCTTCGATGAGCGTGGGGTCCGTTTCGAAAAGGTTGTAATCGACGAGAGGCGCCGCTTGGTTCAGCACCTCGTGCGTGCGCGACGGCCTGCGGCTGGCGATCGACATGGCTACGACCGCCCTCCCAGCGTTTCGGCGAGGTACACCTCGGTCGTGTACTTCAGCGTGACGACACCGTCGCCATCGGCGTAGCGAGCGTGCAGCTCGCGAAGCAGCTCGGTCACCTTGGCGGCGGCGGGCCCTGTCTTGGGCACGTACGACGCGCTCATCGCGCGCCCGAGGAGACCCGTGAGATCGAGCGCCTGATCCAACGGAATCGCCACGCGGCGTGCCGGCGAGAAGTGCCCTGACCTGGCAACGATGGCGGGATCGAAATCCATTTGCTCGACCACGCTGTCGCCACCCACTTCCAGAATGGCGGCGCGGTAGCCCGCCGTAAGCGGGTCGTCGTGCCGCCGTCGATTCCACATGAGCGCGAGACGTCCGCCCGGCTGAAGAATCCGCCGAAACTCGCGGAGCGCTTCTTCGGCCCGAAACCAATGAAACGCCTGCGCTGCGAGCACCACGTCCACCGCCCGCTCTGCGAGTCCGGTTTTCTCGGCGGTGCCATCGCACCACGCGACGCGCGGATGCGGCGCGGCGGCGTCGCGCATGCCTTGGTTCGGTTCGACCGCGATGACCGAGAGCCCCCGATCGCCAAGCAGACGCGCCGAGATGCCCGTCCCTGCGCCGATGTCGGCCGCCACAGGCGACGGCGGCACGTCGAACCCTTCGACGATCGCATCGATCGCCCCCTGGGGGTAGCTGGGCCGGTATTTGACGTAGTCGTCGGTGCGGTCGGTGAAGCGTCCGGTGGGATTCAAGTCCTGGAGGCTGGCCATGGGCGCGCTGCATCATGCCTCACCCGCCCGTCAGCGTCGACGGACGGGTCGAGCTGGTGCGCGCTACTGGCTCAGCCCGATGTCAAACCCCATGTCCGGGTAGTAGTACGCCCACAGGAAGCACATCTCCTGGTTGACGCCCTCGCCGAAGGTGACGGGCGCGTTGGTGGGGTTGTTGTACGTGCACGTGTAGCGGAAGCCCTGGCCTGCCGTGGGCAAGAGCGGAGGATCGAAGATCGTGAGGGGCGGCTCCGCCCAATCCGTGTTCGTATACACGTTGGTTGCCGTGCCCGTCGCCGCTGCCGCAAGCTCGATGCTGACCCCGGTGCCGCGCTGGTGCGTGTGTCCGGTAAGCCCGAAGATCTTGGGCGCCGCGGAGGCGAACTTGCGAAACGTGGGACCGACGGTGGCCATGCTCTGGGCGGGAATGGCGATCCTGGTATTCCCGTAAAACATCAGGTTGGCGTGGTCGGTGACCGTGCCGGCCACGGCGTCGGTGACGTGCACGGTGCCCGTCACGCTGAGCGGTGCCGCCGATGCGTTGAGGAAATGGAGCTCGACGCGCACCATCTGGGCCGCGGGCATCGCGTACGCCACACCCTTGGGGAAGTTGAGCTCGGTATGCGCCTTCTGCGCGATGAAGAGCGGGACGGTACCGCTCGTGATGTCGCGGAACGTCTGGCAAGTGAACGGCGTGGTGACCTCGGCCGTCGCGCCGCTCTTGTAGAAAACCAGATGGTGACCACCCAGCGTCAGGTCGGACGTGATCTTGACCATGTCGATCGCCGCGGTGGTAGGCAGCTTCTTGTCGATGCAAACGATGCGCTCTTCACCCGGCGCGAGCATGATCGGGCCAGTGGTGACGTCGTAGGTCATGCCGCTTCCGCCGCCGCCGGTGCCGCCCGTACCGCCGGTCGAGCCACCAGCTCCTCCCGTTGCCCCACCCGCGCCGCCCGTCGCACCTCCGGTGCCGCCCGTCGATCCTGCGGCGCCGCCCGTAGCGCCGCCCGTGCCGCCTGTCGCTCCACCTGCGCCGCCGGTCGCTCCACCCGTGCCGCCGGTCGCTCCACCTGTGCCGCCGGTCGCTCCACCTGTGCCGCCGGTCGATCCTGCGGCTCCACCGGTGGCGCCGCCCGTGGATCCACCGCTGCCGGTACCGCCTGCCCCTGTGCCGCCGGTGCCCGTTCCCGTGCCGCCAGTGGAACCACTTGTGCCGGCGCCCCCGGTCCCCGTGCCGCCGCTGCTGGTTGAACCGCCGGTCATCGACGTGCTGCCGGTTCGATTCACATTCGGATCGCCGCCGTCGCTCGAGCAACCGGTGACGGCGAGAAGGGCGGCGCTGCCGGCCACCAAGATCATCGAAGCTAAACTCGTCGTGCGCATCGGCAACATCCTTTCGAGTGCGTGAATCTAGTGCTCTTCCTAAGAGAAAACTGATCAGGATCAACGGCAGAACACGCAGGAACTGTCGCGCCGGAAGGGACGGACTTGCCGCCGATTTTCCTGCCGCGCCCGAATTGGGTGAGGGTGCTGTAACCAGCGAGCGTGCGAGTCCGGGAGAAGGCGCTCCTCTGCGCCGAGTCGTTCCTGGCGATTTCACATTCGACGAAGCCGCATGCCTTGAAGTGAATGACAATTCAATTGGCCGCTACGGAACGCGATGGGAGGTGATGTGGGCGACCACGAGCGTCGCACCTGCGCCACAGACACACCTTGGTGCCTCGTTCTTATCCGACCAACCTTGGCTTCGACTTCGCGCACGGCGTCGAGATGGGCGCGCACGCGCACGCATCGCGGGTCTATCGCGGGCCCACGTACAGTCTCAGGAAATATTCCAGCGCAATGGGAACCAGCGCGTTGTGCCCTGCCTCCCCCTCGCCGCTGTCGACAATGAGGCCCCGCGTGACTCCCTGCGCGTCGACACTGCAACGGAAGGGTTGAGCGCGCAGCGGCGCCCGCGGCAGCTCGGGCGGGCAAGAGCTGGGAGACAATCCAGCCGGTCCATAGGCGCGCCCGAAGTCGAAGGTGGGCGAGTACTCCGTCGGCTGCTTGGGAGAAAAAGCAGCCGTCTCGAGGCTATGCATCAACAACGTCGGAATGCGCGCCTCGCGCAGTCGCTGCACCTCGTCCTGCCATCCTCGACCGAGACAAGTATCGAAAAACCCGACCGCCGCGGGCTGCATGCGATGAATGCGGTTCATGCCGTCCCCCCCGCACCCTGCGGCACCGGAATGCCCCACCGCGTAGAAGCCGCTTGCCTTGACGCCCTCGCCGGCGAGTCGTCGATCGATCTCGCTGCGAAACGCACCGACATCGAAATGGGGCCAGTTGGTTCCGAAGAAACGAAAAACAGGCAGGACCAGCACGAGAGGCCGAACCTCCCCCCGCTCGACGGCGCGGGCGGTCGTATCGATGACGCTGGCCGCGAAGGCATAGTTGCGCGGCGCGTCTCCGCGCTTCGGCTGCCCGTGAAACGCGACGAGCACGGGATAAGCGGCGCCCGGCGCGGCACCCCGCGGAAGCACGATCTGGTGTTGATCCGCCGGCTCCGCCATAGCGTAAGGGTCGGCACTCGCCCCGGGTGGGCGCCACGGAAATCGGACCACGCGAATGGCGTCGTCCGGCACGGCGGGTGGCAGAACGCTCGCGGCATCCGCATGGCCGCGCGCGGCGTGCGGCGTAGGCGTCGCTGAAACCGCGGCAAGCACAGACGACCCGAGTCCCTCGGGCGACGGCGGTGACGACCGTGCACATCCCAGCAAGAGCGTGAAGACGACGCCAGAAAGCGGGCTCCAGCGATACGCGACTCGACGATCGGTGCGTCCGATTGAAAAAAGCGTCATTCGACTGCCTGCCCAGCACACCCGAGAAAACTCTATTACACTCCCGCGCCACCATGAAAAAGGTCTTGCTGCTCAACATGGGCGGCACACTCGGAATGCAGGGTTCCCCTCTTTCGCCGGGAGACTACGGGCACAAGCTCATCGAACGCGTGCCCGAGCTGGCCAACCTCGCCGAGCTCGAGATCCGCAGCGTGTGCAACCTCGATTCGTCGGACGTCGGACCCGAGCAGTGGTCCGAGCTTGTCACGATCATTGCCGAACGCCGCGCCAGCGGCGCCGATGGCATCGTCATCCTGCATGGCACCGATACGATGGCGTTCAGCGCGGCCGCGCTGGCTTTTGCTCTCGAGGGGCTCGACCACCCGGTCGTCCTGACCGGCGCGCAGCGCCCGCTGGTCGCACATCGCACCGACGCGCGGCGCAACCTGGTCGACGCCGTGGAGCTCGCGACTTGCGACATCCCCGAGGTCGGCATTTGTTTCGACGGCGTCTTGCTGCGCGGATGCCGTGCCGTCAAAGGGGACGCGCGCAGCTACCACGCCTTCGAGAGTCCTGGTGTCGAACCCCTCGCGCGCATGGGCTTCGACGTGGACATCGGCGCGCACGTCCGTCGCCCGACAGGGGGCTTTCGCAGCGACGGACGGTTCGACTCGCGCGTCGCGGTGGTCTACGTGACGCCCGGTCTCGAGCCGTCGGTCGTCGAAGCCATGCTCGAAGCGGACACGCCACCGCGCGGCCTCGTCGTGGGCGCCTACGGCGTGGGGACCGTTCCCCGTTTGACGCGCGCGCTGGCCCCCGTCGTACGGCGCGCGATCGACGGCGGTACCGAGGTCGTCGTCGTCACACAGCGGGGCGGCGTCATCGATCTCGAGCTCTACGAAAATAGCAGAACGCTCGCCGACGCCGGCGCCGTGCCCGGTGGTCAGATGCGGATCGAGGCGGCCACCGTCAAAATGATGCAAGCGCTGGCGCGCTTTCCCGATCACGTCTCGCGGCGCAGGTGGCTCACGACCGACATCGCGGGCGAGCTGCGCTGACTCAGTCGAGCTAACCGGCGCCTCAGAACTCCCACATCGCCATGAGGTTGAGCTGGGGGTGTTTCAACGCATGGCCGAGGATGCTCCCCACGCCGTCGATCGGATTCCGAGCTTCGGCGAGTTCCGTGACCGTGCTCGTCGCGGTCGTCGTCGTCGTCGTCGCGGCGGCCGTCGTGCCGCTCTGGGTCGCGTCCGCCAACTGCTTCTCATGCGCATACAGGCCCCACGGGCTCGGCAGAAACCAATTGATCGTCGCCTTGGCGGTCATCCCTTTCCAAAGTCGCACTTCGGCACCGGTCAGGGCCATGAGGTCCCACGATCGCGGCACGTTGCTGGCGATCATCGGCGTTCCCGTGTTGAAGAACGGGCCGGTGCCAAACCAATGGATCCGCAGGTGCCCCTTGCATCCGTCGTTCTCGCTTTTGGCCATGCACCCGATGTCGAAGCCGGTGGACGCGTCGAGCGTCAGGTAGAGGCCGCTGTTCGGCACCCATCCTCCATGGAGCGCCCATACGCTCGCTTCCAAGCCGAGCTTGGGGGCGTTGCCTTGATCGGTCGGAACGAATCCGCCGATTCCCATCTCCACGTAGTGCAAGTTGTCCTTGGTCCTGACGAGCGGCGCCGGTACCTCCGCGCGCGGCGCTTCCCACGTTCCAGCGGCAACCTGGTTGCCCTGTGCGTAGGACGGAGCGGAATACGCGCTGCCGTAGCCAGGGTATCCCGTGTACGCATACGCCCCGGCAGCGGGCATCGAAGCGGAGGCATGGGCGGGCGCAGCGTACATCGCCGGCGTGTACGCAGGAGCGGACGCGGGTTGCGCGTAAGCCGTGGGATACGCGGGTTGCGCATCGGTTTGCGCGCTCTGGGGTCCACCCGGACCCGGCCAAGCACCTGGCTGCGCGACTTGCGCCTTGGAAACGAGGGGAAAGAACAGGACGGAGACGATGGCCAACGCTGAACCGACTCGATGAGTCATGAAGGTGACGGTTGATTCCTTTGGTCGTGTTCCCGCTCGGTTCGGAGCGCACCGTGCGCCACGCGAATCGAGGTCGGTTACCCGTGAAGAACGGCTTTTTCTCGCAACGGAAAAGGTGACCGATCATCCCTCGTACACGACGATGGGCGACCTCGCCGCCTTGGTCGTTCCCGCGGCGACAGAGGATCGTTGAGTCCCGCGTGCCGCACCGTCGACGCGAGTCACGAGCAACCTCGTCGCACGATGGCTTCCGCGCGACCTCGACGTCGTCCGACGCGTCACCTCGGCGCGAACGTGATGCGGCGGTCACGCCCGCGCGGGTAGGCGCTAATTCGTCGTGCTGCAAAAAGAACAGTACGAGCACCCGTAATCGTAGTCGCTGCACTGAATGTTTCGCGCAGGCGTCGAAGAATGCGCGAGGCCTTCAAAAAAGAACTGTGAAGGACGATGAAACGCGCTGGTCCTGCTCCTCGATGTCGTTCCGACGTGATAAAAGCCAGGTTGCCACATGCGTTCACTTACAACGGTACCGATTCTTTACACCGGGGCTTTCTTGATGGCTGCTGCGGCTTGTACGGGCATCGTCCAGTCGCCCGACGAAGGCGCCGGCAGCTCGACGGGCGTCGCTATCTGCTCCAGCAACGTCTTCTGGAAGGAGATGGACAAGGGCTCGGAGGCCATGCACCCCGGCGGGAAGTGCATCAATTGTCATGAAAAGAATGTGAAATCTCCCCTCTACGCCGTGGCGGGCACGGTTTATCCAACTTCGCATGAGCCCGACGACTGCAACGGCGTCGCGGGCGTCACCATGGACGGCGGTTTCCCCGAGACCGCAATTGTCATCACCGATGGCGCAGGCCGCACACTTCCGGCGATTCCGGTGAACAGCGTGGGGAACTTCACATTGCTGCAGGTCATCAAGCCTTTCAACGTGAAGATCGTCTCCAAGGGTAAAGAGAGCAAGATGGTGATGCAGGCCCCCCATGGCGACTGCAATGCTTGCCACACCCAGATGGGCGCCGAAGGCGCGCCGGGGCGCATCGTCGTGCCGCAGTAGCCACCCTCGGAATCTTTGACCCGAGCCGCTCGATGCGGCAAAATTTGTCCCAGTGCTCGAGCGTCGGCTGCAAGGCTCGAACCGGAAAGGTGTGCGTGGCACTGGGGGAGACGACAGAGGCGACGCTTCCGGAGAAAGTCGCGGTCATGCTTCGGGAGCGTATCGAAGGCGGCACGCTCGAGCTGCCGGTGCTGCCGGAAGTGGCGGCCGAGATCCTCGCTTCCACCGGACGCGAGGAATGCGACTTGCGCGCGCTCGCCGATCTCGTGCGCCGTGACCAGGCGATGGCGACCCACTTCCTGCGCGTCGCCAATTCGGCGCTCTACATGCCCAAGACCAAAATCGTGTCGCTGCAGCAGGCACTGGCGCGACTCGGCATGAGCGCCGTTCGCGAGATCGCTCTCCTGATTTCCGTCAAGACCCGCACCTTCCAAGTCCGCGGGTACGAGCGACAATTGAAGGAGCAGTTTCGTCACTCTCTCGGCGCAGCGCTCTTCGCCCAGGAGATCGCCCGCATGCGCCGCCACAACGTGGAGGAGGCGTTTCTCGCCGGCCTCTTGCACGACGTGGGACGCCCCGTCCTTTTGCAGGCTCTCGTCGACTTGCACAAAGTGGTCGGCCTGCCGCCACGGAGCGCAGCCGTCGAAGCTGCCGCTACCGAGGGCCACGCGAGCGTAGGGAGCGCGCTCATCGCCAAGTGGTCCCTTCCCTCCGCGCTCGCCGAGGCGATTCGTTTCCACCACGCTCCCGATCTCGCCCCCGCCGGCGCCAAGGGCCCCATGATGGCGGCGCTCGCCGACGAGCTTGCGCATCAGGCTCTCGACCCCGAGCCGCGCGACGAAGCGCTGCTTCGTTCCCATCGCGCGCTCGACCCGCTGAACCTCTATCCAGAAGACCTCGACAAACTCATCGCTCTGCGTCAGCGCGTCATCGACATGGTGACGGCGATCGCATGAGCGCCTACGATCTCGTCGTCATCGGCAGTGGGCCGGCTGGACAGAAGGCCGCCGTGCAAGCCGCCAAGGCGGGTGCCACCGTGCTCGTCGTCGAATGCGAGCCGCATGTCGGCGGCGCCTGCGTGCACCGCGGTACCATACCGAGCAAAGCGCTGCGGGAGACCGCGCTTTCGCTGAGCAGCTTCCAGCGGCGCAGCGGTTCCGTTTTCGAAGTCACCGTGCGCGACGATCTCCAGGTAAGCAGCTTGATGCTGCGCCTCGATGCCGTCATTGGCGCCCACGAACGCTACATCTCCGATCAACTGCGGCGCAACGGCATCGACGTCTGGCGCGGCAAGGCACGCTTCCTCGCGCCCCTTGCCATCGAGGTCGGTGGAATTGGCGGCACGCGGCAACGGGCGGAGGGAAAGAACGTCGTCATCGCCACGGGGTCGGTCCCCCGCACCCCGCCCGACATTCCCATCGATCACGAGCACATTCTCGATAGCGATTCGATTCTCTCGATGCGCTATCTGCCCGCTTCCCTGGCCGTCCTCGGCGCAGGCGTCATCGCCAGCGAATATGCCTCCATCTTCGCCGCGCTGGGAGTGAAAGTGGTGATGATCGATCAAGGTCCGCGGCCCCTCGGCTTTTTCGACCCCGAGCTCACGAGCCGCTTCGTCCACTACCTCGAGTCGTGCCAGGGGCGCTTCCGAGGTGAGAGTCGCGTGGTGCGCGTGGCGTGGGACGGTCTCAGCGAAGTCGTCACCGAGCTTGCGACCGGTGAAACGGTGCGCACCGAAAAGCTTCTTTGTGCTCTCGGACGCGTGGCCAACCTCGAGGGGCTGAACATCGAAGCGGCTGGGCTCACCAAGACGGCGCGCGGGCTCATCGAAGTCGATGCGCACTGCCAGACGTCCGTTGCCCACGTGTACGCCGTGGGCGACGTGATCGGACCGCCCTCGTTGGCCTCCACCTCGATGGAGCAAGGGCGTCGCGCCGCCCGCCATGCTCTCGGTCTTCCCGTGCCCATCGCCGCCGAGATGATCCCTCTCGGCATCTACACCATTCCCGAAATGGCGAGCGTGGGGCTATCGGAAAAGGAAGCCCTCGCCGCGCATGGCGCAGCGCTCGTCGGGCGCGCACGTTTCGAAGAGCTCGCGCGCGGGCAAATTGCAGCGATCGAGGACGGTCTTCTCAAGTTGGTGGCGGACGCGGCCGGGCGTCGCGTCCTCGGCGTGCAGATCGTGGGCGAAGGGGCGACCGAGCTGGTTCACGTGGGGCAGATGGCGCTTTGCGGCGGGCTCGAAGTGGACACCTTCGTCGACAACATCTTCAATTTCCCGACGCTTGCCGAAGCCTATCGCGTGGCGGCGCTCGACGTCGTAAGGCAGCGCCCCGCGCTCGGCTGACGACCGCGCTTTTCGACCGAGGTGCCTCGAATCAGAGCCCCGCGGCCAGCGACCCTTTGCGCCGCGGTTCGGCCGCGCCGATCCAGCCGCCGGGCACGCGACCGATCACCATGGCGTCGGCGATGTGTCCGCGCTCTTTGAGCGTGTAACCCATCCCGGTCAGCGCCTTCTCCAGGTCGGGGGTCAGGCCGTCCTTTTCGTGGGCCACGACGTCGGGCAAGTGCTGCATGTGAAAGCGGGGAGCGTTGAGGGAGAACGCCGGATCGAGCCCGTGATCGATGACGCTGGAAAGCACCTCGAAGACGGTGGAAATGATCATGGGACCGCCCGCCGCACCGGCCATCAGGACGACCTTGCCGTCCTTGCCGGTGACGATGGTCGGCGCCATCGAGGACAGCATGCGCTTGCCGGGCGCGATGGTGTTGGGCTCACCCTGCACGAGACCGAATCCGTTGGCGCTTCCGGGGACGGACGCGAAATCGTCCATCTCGTTGTTCATGACGATGCCGGTCTTGGGGATGGTGACCCCCGAGCCGTACCACCAGTTGATGGTGGTGGTGAGGGCCACCGCGTTGCCGGCGTCGTCGACGATTTCGAAATGGGTCGTGTGCGGTCCGTCGCCGGAGCTCGATTTGCCGGTGATCTCCGAAGACGGCGTGGCACGATCTTCGCTGATCGTGGCACGCTGGCCGTCGGCCCATTTGGCGGAGAGGAGCTCCTCGAGCGGGTTGTTCACGAAATCGGGATCGCCGAGGCGCGCATTGCGGGCGGCAAACGAGCGGCGCATGGCCTCGAAGACGTAGTGCAGCTCTTTGGGCGAGTGCCAGGTGAGGCTCGGGAGATCGTACTTTTCGAGGATGTGACAGATCATGCCCAGGGTGACGCCGCCCGAAGAGGGCGGCGGCATCGCCGAAATGGTGTTTCCGCGGTATTCGAAGACGAGCGGTGCGCGCCATTTGGCCGCATATCCTTTGAGATCGGCGGCGGTGATGAACCCTCCGTTCGCTTTCATGTCCGCGGCGATGGCGTCGGCCACCGGCCCCTCGTAAAAACCGGTTGGTCCCTTGTCGGCAATGTGCCGCAAAACGCCGCCGAGGTCGGGGTTTTTCCAGCTATCGCCGACCTTGAGCGGTTGACCGTTGGGAAAGAAGAGGGCCGCCGACGTGGGATGCTTCTTCAGCCTCTCGCCGACCATTTCGAACGACCCCGCGAAACCTTCGTCGACGGCGAAGCCTTCTTCGGCAAGCTTGATGGCTGGCGCCAGGAGCTCGGCCCACGTCTTTTTCTTCGAGCCGAGCTTGGTGTAAAGCTCGTGGAGGCCGGCCACGCTGCCCGGCACGCCGGACGCTTTGTAGCCTCCTTGTGAATCCCCCTTGGCGGTCGCGCCGGCGTACATGTCGCGGGTCGCGGCGGCCGGCGCAGTCTCGCGGAAGTCGAGCGTGCGCGTCTCGCCACCCGTGCGCGTGACGGCAAAGCCGCCTCCCCCCAAGTTTCCCGCCATCGGGTAGACCACGGCCAGCGCGAAGGCGAGCGCCACGGAGGCATCGACGGCATTGCCGCCCGCAGCAAGCGTAGCGACGCCCACTTTCGTGGCGAGCGCGGCGTCGCTGGCGACCATGCCGTGCGCGCTCGGCGCGCGGGCCGGCGCGACATAGGGCCACCCGGGGGGCAGCGTCGGAGGCGTCGGTGCGGGCAGGGCCGCGACGGGCACCGTCGGGGGCGGCGGCGGTGCCGTTGTGCCGACGGGCGGTCTGCTCGTGCCGCACGCAAGGAGAAGGGTGGCAATGACGACCGCGGAACGAAGGCGCATGGGGACGGCAGCGTACCACATTGGGTCGATCCGCCCTCCGGTGCCCAGGGTTGCCAAGACGACCGCGCGAGCGTAGACCCTTATCTGCAGTAAAACCGGAGTCGCTCATGGCGCAGCTCCCGCCAACATGCCGACCATCGGCAAATTGCAGATGGATATCGCAGCTGCGGCCCTTGCCTGTGATCTGACCCGCGTTCTGACGCTGCAATGGACGTACGCCGAGAGCACGCAGACCTTTCCCGTGCTCGGCATCAACGAGGCGCACCACGTGATGTCGCACGCCGGGGACACCGACGCCGCCGCCCAGGAAAAGCTCACGCAGATCAATGTCTGGTACGCCGAGCAGTTCGCGTATCTGCTCGGCAAGCTCGCTTCCTACAAAGAAGGGGACGGGACGCTCCTCGACAACACTGCCGTTCTCTGGTGCATCGAGGTCGGCAAGGGGAACAACCACGCCCATCGCGATCTGCCGTTTTTGCTCGCCGGAAGCTGCGGCGGGTATTTCAGAACGGGGCGATTCGTCGACTACATGGCAGGCGGCGCGGCGGGCCACCCCCACAACAACTTGCTCGTTTCATTGGCGCAAGCCATGGGCACCAAAGACACGACGTTCGGCGATCCCGCGCACTGCACGGGCCCCCTCCCCAACTTGACCTGAGCAGAATTCGGCGACCCTCGTCGAAGACGCGCGCGCTTCTCGAGCGAAGCGCGGGATCGGGTCAGATCGCTCGGACGGCGGCCAGCGCCTCGCGAATCGCGTTCCAATCGAGCCACGGGACGCCTACCGCTCCGTTTTTCGATGTCCAGCTCTCTGCAAGGGCGGTGATCGCTTCGCCGCGGCTCGGACCCACGCCATGCATGGGGAGCGGATCGGGCACCTGCTTGGCGACCGCTTCGGCGTTCCACTGGTCGGTGTCCAGCTCGGAGGGGGGAACCGGCTTGGCCGCGGAAACGGAAATCGTGACTCGGATGTTGTCGCAGATGAAGTCGTAGACCATCGAGTCACGGGACCGGAACTGTCCGGTGATACGTACCCCTCGCTTCTTGTCTTCTTTGGTCACGTTGCTCCTTGTGGATGATGCGACGGGCCCGTCTGCAGCGCTCTCGTGACTGCGCGATGATTGTGAGCGAGTCCCTGAAGGATCACGGCGCACTTCCGAACGAGACGGGTGACCCCCACCGGCGGCGTCAGGAAGCGTGTAACTATGACAGATCGTGGCGCTCTTCGCCAATCGGGCCTCTGATCATGGCCGCCCGAACGGGCTGTTCACAGCTTCTCCTCGACCAAGCGTCCGTCGGCCATGCGCGAACCGCGAAGCAAGATGTAGTCGACGCCGAATGGCCACGCGAGCCGGATGTAGATGAGCCGCAGATGCGCGTCCGCTCCGGCGATCGACATCGTCGCCTGGGCTTCGCACCGTCCGGCCGTCCGCGCGACGGTGATGCGAAGCAGCCGATCGGGAATGGCGTTCAAGCGCGCGTAGATCGTGGTCGCTTCGCCGGTCTTCTCGACCCGTTGCGCGGGGTCGATCCCGTAGGCGCGGACTTCGCGCGAGAGGATGGGCTCGATCTCGCCGTTGCGTTCGAGCATGCGCCAGTAGCCGTAGATGGGGTTGGTGCCGACGACGTTGCACCCGTCATCGAGCTTGACGCCATAGTGGACCTGGTTCTTGTTCTCGCTCTTGGCGACGAGGAAGACGGACTTCGGATCGCGCGGGACGGTGGGATCGGCGGATCCGGAATGCGCGATCGTGACGATGGCCACCGCGATCGGATAGACGACGCGTCGATAGCCTGCCAACGAACTTGCTGCGGACAAAGCTGCTCCTCATGTGAGAATAGCAGCTAGCGTCTTTGCTTGTCAGAAACTGCCCGCTTGTTGCGGTGAGCGAGCTTGGGCATCCGTGCGACGTCGCCGCCGCTCGGTCCCGTTTGACGACATGTGAGCACTGCCGCAACTCAGCCAGATGCCCCAATTTTTCCCGAAACGCTGGCGCTCGCTTGAACGCTGACGCGGATGCTGACCGATGCGCGCGCGGTCGCGTTCGTCGAAGCGGCGATGCAGGCAAGAGCGTGCGCTCCTGCGTTGCCGACGATTTTGGGTAGCGACGCGCCGACCTGCGCGATGACCTGCGCGTCGGCGATCACGCGCCGCCCGAGCGCGAGCTCGGCGTGGAGAAGCGCGGGCAGGTTCGCTTGCATGGTGGCGGCCAGACGCGCTGCCAATGCCGCGTTTTGGGATACCTGAACGCGCACCACGGCCGGCGTGCACGAGGCGTGAATGCTGGCGTGGGCGCGGCAGGAAGCACTGCATTCGGCGTCGACGCTGGGCGGCCGTACGAATCCCTCGCAGCGCGGTGCCTGCCAAGTTCCTTGGCACCGCGCATGGCAAGTCGCGTCGCAAACGCCGTTGCAATCGCCGGAGCATGCGCCGCTGCATTCCCCTCTCGCATTACGGGCCGAGCAATTCCCGTTGCAAGCACCGTTGCACCTGCCGTCGCAGCGGCCCGCACACTGCCCCTGGCAAATGCCGGAAAGCTTACCGGGATCGCAGCGAGCCACGATTTCTCCGGGATCGAGGTCGGCGTTGCACGCTCCTTCGCAAGCAGCACCGGCCTGCGCGTTCACTTGGCACTGCGGTGGCGTGGCCGAAGCACGCACCGCAATTCCCTCGCGAAAGAGAGCATCGAGTCTCGCTGAAAGCGCATGGCAGCTCCCGCTTGCGTTTCCGCCGGGCTCGTTCTTCGGCGCGACCTCCTGCGCCGTCATGCCGATGTCGAAGGCCATGCGCCGGCATGCTTCGGCGGCCTCGTTCTCGATTTGCATCGACACGCCCACCAGATCCTTGGCTGCCTGGACGAAGGTGCGGATCTTCGCATTCGCCCGAGCATTGGCGGTGTACTGCGCGGCAAGTGCGTCGGCATTGCCGCCCAGCTCCGGGCACGCCACCGTGTCGAGCGCTCCGAAGCCACGCCCGTACGCGCCGCAGTTGGAGAGGACGCAAAGGACGGGACCAAGGAGCGGCACCAAGGCCAATTGCCGGTATCTCAAAGTAGCCAGAGCCTTTCAGAGGGGGAGGCCCGGCGTCAACAGACGACCCCGCGCCGGTCCCCGCTGCGGCGACGTGTCGAAGGGACGATCCGAGGCCGAATTGGTTTCATTCCGGCTGGCCGAAAACGGTCAAACGTTGGCCGCCAAAAGAACGCGCGTAGACGTCGTTTTCACGTAAAGTCATGGCCCTTGAGCAAGGCGCGCTCGAGCAAGGGTGCCTATGCAAATCAAGAATCGATCTCTGCCATTCGCGACGTTCGTCGTCGTCGGCTGCGTTTCGTGGGGCTGCTCTTCATCCGATACCGGCACCGCGAACCCAGCCGGCGCCGGCGGTTCGGGGGGAGGTCCCGAAGGGGGCGCCTGTTCGGGCGACTGGATGGCGGGTGACTATCCGCCCGGAATCGACGACGCGGCTGCCTGGCTAACGATGTCGGGAGTGCCCGGCCAGAACGATCTAGCGCGCCAGTACAAGGTGCACGTGCCTCCGATGTACGACTGCCGCGTGCCGACGCCCATTCTGTTTTGCATCCACGGCTTGCAGCAAAACGGGGTCATGTTCTGCGTCAACGGCGCGGCGGGTGCGAGCTCCGGTGCCAAAGGGTTCGTCGACAAGTCCAACGAGGCAGGGTTCATCCTGGTGATACCGACCGGTTACGGCAACAGCTGGAACGGCGCGGGATGCTGCGGAAATCCGAATCTCGACGACACTGCCCTGTTCAAGGCCATCTTGGCGGAGGTCTCGACGCATCTGAACGTCGACGCGCGAAGAGTCTTTGCCACTGGCCTTTCGAACGGCGGCTACATGAGCTACCGGCTCGGCTGCGAGGCTGCGGATGTGTTCACGGCCATCGCGCCGGGGGCGGGAGGTTTGCAAGGCATCCCCTGTACCCCGGCCCGGACCATCTCCGTTCTCGATATCCATGGGACGATGGACAACCTCGTCCCTTACAGCCTGCAGGCGACGTCGATGAGCGCGATGGCAACGGCCAACGGCTGCGCGGCCACGACCAAGCCCGCCACGACGCCGGCCAGCGGCGGCGACACGACGTGCGTCACGCACGACGGTTGTCCTTCCGGCATCGAAGTCACAGGGTGCACCGTGCAAGGCGGTGGCCACGCCTGGTTCGGGGATCCGAGCTGCGGGACGGGAGCCGGCAGTCTGGGCTGCGGTTTCGTCGGCGCCAACAGCACGTTCTTGAACAATACCGATGCTGTCTGGAGCTTCTTCAGCCGCTTGTCGCGATAAAGGGTGACTTGCGACACCCCGCCGCCTCTCGTCGTTTTTCTGCACGGAAATGGCGGCGACGAAGCGTCGGGGGATGTCGCGCGGGCCGTCGTCGACGAGCTAGGCGCCGTTTCACGCTGCTGACCGGTTTCTCCGCCGGCGGTTTCTTTGCTGCGTACGCTATCGCTTGGCATAACGATCGACTGGCCGGTGTGGGCATTTTCGGCGCCGGAATCGCAGAGACCTGGACGGCGGAGCTAGCCGCCGCGCCCGTCAAGCTGCCCGTTCTGATCCGGGTCGGCGAAAGAGATTCGCGATGCATTCCAATGGGCGAAATCGTTCTAGCTAGGGAGCGATCGCACCAGGGGAATGACGTCAGTTCACGTCTTTTGGAGCCGCAGCTGTCGCGCCGCTTCGGGGAGTCGGGTGGGTGGGGCCCACTCTCACGCTGCGCACTCTTCGCGGCGATGCATCGACGATTTCGAGCGTCGCTTGTTCAGGGACGACGAAGGTTTCACCGACGGCCGGGATCCGACCGCCGAGCGCGAGACAGAGTCCGGCGAGCGTCGTGTAGTCACCCTCGGGCAGGTGCAGATCGAGCCGGCGATTCACCTCTCGTATCGAAGCCAGGCCGCTCACCAGCGCGGTGCCGCCGGACTCCTCCACGATGAGGTCGGGCCCTTGGGCCGCATGCTCGCTGAAGACCTCGCCCACCAGCTCCTCTGCGAGGTCCTCCATGGTGGCGATGCCCGCCATTCCGCCTTGCTCGTCGACGATGATGGCAAAGGGCAGGCGGCGCTGCTTCATCTCTTTGAGCAAGTCGAGAGCGGTGAGCGATTTGGGGGCGAAATAGGCGGGCCTTAGCAGATCCTCGAGGATGAAGAGGCCAGGATCCCACGCCACCGCGAGGATGTCTTTGACGTTCACGTAGCCAACCACGTTGTCGATGGCGCCGTCGAAGACCGGCAAGCGGGTGTGGGTGTGCTCCAGCAGAATGGTCTGAACTTCACTGGCCGTCGCCTGGCGCGGCAGCATGACGACCTCTTGTCGTGGCACCATGACGTCATCCGCGTGAAGCTCGGCAAACTCGAGTGCGCGCGTGGCAATCTCGCCGACCTCGGGGTGGACCGAGCCCGCCTTGGTGGCCTCCCCGACGAGCTGCTGCAGCTCCTCCACCGAGTACTTCGTCTCCGTGAACGTCGTTTGATCGCGGAAAGGTCGCAGAAGCGCGTTGGAGCTTTGGGTGAAGGCCCATACGACGGGACGGGCCAACCACGAAAGCGCGACCAAGGGGCGTCCGACGAGGAGCGCGTAATGTTCGGCATTACGCAGCGCGAGCGACTTGGGGACGAGCTCGCCGACCACGATGGACAAATACGAGATGACGACGATCACCACCGCCAGCGCGATGTCCTCGGCATGCGGCGCGAGCCATCCGATGCTGGTGAAAAAGGGAGAAAGCTCGCGCGCGATGGAAGCGCCGCCGAACGCGGCGGCCGTGGCGCTGACCAGCGTGATTCCGATCTGCACCGTGGCCAAGAAGCGCTCGGGGTTGTCCTTCAGCGCGAGCACGGCCCGCGCCGACCCCTTGCCATTCTCGAGGAGCTCCTCCAAGCGAGTGCGCCGCGTCGAAACGACGGCGATTTCGGCGCCCGCCAAGACGCCGTTGGCGAGGATGAGCAGCGAGATGAAGATGACCTCGAGCACGATGTGGTTCATGGGCTCCGTTCGCGACCGCGAGAATGGCCTTGGGCGGGCAAGACGTCGACCGGCACCGCTTCTGCGCCGTCCGAGACATCCCCGACTATGCGGTGATCATGGCGCGTAGCTTATCTCGAGCGCCGTGCCGAGCGAGATCACCGTTCGATCGTGGACGACCCAAAACGTCGGCGTAAAAAAGGCGATCGCGATCTCGGTCGTAGGGCTCATGGCATAGCTCACGCCGACCGAGAGGCGCAAGAAAGGGCCGTTGTTCGGCAAGTAACCCGTACCGAAACCGAGAGGCAGCCCGAACGCCCTCTCCTGGCCGAGGCGAGGCCGGTACTCGAGGTTCAAGTAGGGAAGCACGTCGTGGGCGCGCCCGTCTTTGCCCTTCATGTTCGCGTAACCGAGATACCCTCCCAGGGCGATTTCCTCCGTGAAGCGATAGTCGACGCGCGCACCCGCGAGCTGGTTGTAGAAGGTGCCGCCCCCGACGCCGAAGGCCGGCTCCGCTTGGAGAGCGAATCGCGCGCGCGCGAAGCTCGTTTCGCCGGGATGCGCGCTCCCCTCCGCGCGCGCCTTCGTCGCTGGTAATGAAGTCGACGCGCAAGCGAGCAGAAAGAACCACCGCGAAACGGCTTTCGCCAGCGTGGCCACTATCGGGCTCCTTCGAGATCGCGCCGCCGCACGGCGCGGGAGGCACGTTCGATGGGTTTCCTCGCCTTCTCGAGGAGCACGCGTGCGTACGGGAGATTGTGTGCGAGAAAGCCGCGATCCTCGAGCACGAGGGAGAGGTCGAACGCTGCCCGAGCGAGCGGTGAGCGCGCGTCGCCCGGCGCGGCGCTCGTCGCGTGCGGCGGGCCCGATGCCGGCGTCGCGGACAGAGGCGAGGTGCGCACGATCGCCCGCAGCGCGAGCAGATCGTCCCATAGATCTCGGGCGAGCTTTTCCATCTGCGCGCGCTCTTCGGCCCAGGCGAGGTCACGTGTCGCGTCGTCGTGGCAGGAGATGCATCGCTGCCGATCGGCGCGAAAGCCGTGGTTTTTGCCATGCTCGATGCCGTTCGGCCCTTCCCGGTGACAACCGACGCATCCGCCTTCGACCGCAAGGTGGGGGGATGGGCCAGTGAGCGGCGCGCCCGTTTCTGGATCCACGCCTGCACGACCGGCCCAGAGCGCCGCCGATGAGGCCTGCGCAAGCCGAGCTGCATCGCGTGGACCGTGGCAGGCGAGACAGGTGGCGCTCCGTGCGCGCGCCTGCGCCGGCACGTCATCGAACATCGGCGGCAGGCGCGGCGCGCGCAAGAGCGGTCGCTCGGCCGAAGCGCCTGACGTGTCGTGCACGGCGTGGCAAGCGGGACAAGTAATTCCGAGGGCGCCGACACGGTCCGGAGGCATGCGGGGGTGGATCTCGCCTTGCCCGGGGTGAGGATCGATCTCGTGCAGAAAACCCCACGTCGTATGGCAAGGCGTGCACGCGCGGTCCGAACGCGCTTGCGGGTCGTGGTCGGCGCGCGCCATGCTCGTCGTTTGCCAGGCGACGACGTGACCGTAGCGAGGAGGCGCATCGTGACAATGCGCGCACACGTCGCTCCGCAGAATGCTCCAGCGCGCCTCGGCCTCGGGCAGGGCGGAGGGACCATGGCACGCGAGGCACCCGACGCTGCCGAGTCTCCGCAGCGCGCGCGGCAGCTCCGCCATTTCGCCCACGCTCTCGAGCGACGACGACACGCGTAGGTCCGCCGCGACGTCGAAGAAGCCGCCATCATGGATTCCGGGCTCACCCGTGACATGGCACGGCATCGCGCAGGAAAGGTCGGAGGAGGGCGTTTCGGCCGAGGGCGCGGTGTGGCGCGCGCGTTCTCGGAGCCGCCGGGTCAGCGCCCACGTCATGGGAGATGAACGGGAGGCGCGCGCGATCTCGCCGTGACATCCCGCCCGACCGCAATCGAGCGGGGTTTCCACGTAGCGCCCCGCTTGAACGCGAAGTGCTCGTCCTTCGCCGTCGATGAGCTGCCAAATTCCGCGGGTATCGGGGCGGAAGGTGGCGATGCCGTCATGTTCTTGCACCGTCGCCCCGGCGTCGGGCGGGGCCTCTTTCACGCGCCATCCGGTGCCGCCCAGGTAGAGCCGCTCATCCACGGGCACGTTGGGAAGACCGCGCGAGCGCGCGGCTGCCGCTACGATCACCTGCTCTCGATGCGAAACCTCGGAACGCGCGAGCCGCCATTCGGCTTGCAGCACGACTTCCCCACGCGTGCGCGGCGAGAAAGGAACGATCCCCCACGGAGGCGTCTCTTCACGACAATCGGAAAGGCGAGGCGTACGCGCGGAGAACCGAAGGCCCCCTTCCGTGACGGCGACATCTCTCAGCGTCGGTCCGGCAACCTGCGTCCACCGAATATCGACCGGGTCGCGAGCTCCAGCGAGAAGATGGACGGCGATCGAAAACGGCGCGTCAAAGCCCATCTGTGCGCGATCGGCACTCACCTCGAACACGGCCGCAGCACCCGTCCCGTGACCCTCTGCGCTCCGGCAGGCCAACCCCATCACGAGGGGCAAGAGCGATCGCCTCATGTTGGACCCCGCCAGCACGATCCGAGACGGCATACCCCGTCATCGCAGTCGCCATCGAGGATGCACGAAGGGTGCGGTGGCTCGGGCGTGCAGCGCGCGGCAATGCAGCGCAGGCCATCGAGACACGGCGCTCGAAGGTCGCACGCATCGCCGATGACGTGCGCGGTCGGGTCGCGCTCGCACACCCGTGTCACGCCGTTATCGGTTCCGTCGTGACATCGCCAGCCGCGCGCCGCGCCGTCGGGAAAGTCGGGGGCCAAATCCACGCAAACGCGCTCACCTTCGGCTCGTGCTCCGACCGTCGTGCGGCGTGGGCCGCAGATCCAGGCTGGGTCTGGGAAATGGAAGGGGACGCCGGCGGGGGGATCGCCGCCGGAACAAACTGCCGCGCCGGCCATGTCGTTGCAGGTCCACTCGCCATCGTCGGGAAGTCGGGGGTAGCGCTGCACGCAGCGATCACCGGCACAGACGAAAGGCGCTTTCACGGCCCCCGCCTCGTTGGATCCGCCCGCGCCCGCGCCGGGACGCGTACGCGACGTGCAAGCCGAGCCAAGCGACGCCAAAGCGGCGACCACGGCGATCTTCCCCCAGAGATCAGGCACGCCGCCGCTCCCGGCATGCACGGTGGCGCCCCACGACGGCGAGCGCCAAGAGCGCGATGAGCGCCGTGCTTCTGCCGAATCCGTCGCTGCCATCCCGCTCGCTCGATACTGCGCATCCATAGAAGAACGGCGGCTTCACGGTGGAGACGCAAACCTCGCGGTCGGCGCTGCTGGAGACGCGTCCCGACGCGTCACGCGCCAGCGCTGCGAAGCACACCTTTCCGGCCGCCGAATCGATCGAACGCTGAACCCGTACGCTGGAGCCGGAATCGGAAAAACGCTGCGCAAGGACAGGCGCGGGCGAGGTAGCCGCGCTCCCCCCTTTGGATTGAAAGACCAGCAGGGTAAGCATTCCCCGTCCGCCATCGTCCGTCGCGTCGTGAAGGGAGAGGTCGAACACGAAGCGATCTTCGAGCGCGTCGGTGCAATCGTCGTCCACCCGCTCCACGTCCCAGGTGAGTGCCCGCGCGCCAGCGAAACTCGGGGCATCGACGTCCGCCCTCGATCCGGCGGTGAACCGCACGTCCGCACCTTGACCAGCGAGCGCACTCGAGAGACCCCGCAGTCCAGGCCAATGGATGACATAGGAATCACCGGGGACGAGCGAAGCGGAGGGTTGGAACGCGAGAAGACCCTCGCTCGCATCGAACGTCGGTCGCGGCGCCTCCGTCGCGCCCCCGACGCGCTCGAACGTGATCTCCTCATCGACGTATTCGGCCGTCGCCGCATAGTGGGCCGAGAGGCGAGCATTGACGGGAACATCGGTCGCGCCGTCCGCCGGAAAGGTCTCGAGGAGATCAGGTCGACCGCAGGGCGCCGCCGCAGCGGCGTTTCTTACCATCAGACAGAACGCCACCGCCGCAAGAGAGCGTCTCACGGTTCGCACGATACGCCGCCGCATGACCCGAGAACCTCGCCGCGATCGCCGTCACCGTCGAGATCGTAGGTATCGAGGCAACAGTACCCGCGGTCGACGCAGCAGTGCTCGAGCGCGGACGAAGCGCCCTCAGCGCGGGCGACCGCGTCGCAGTCCGATGGCGGCCGCTGTTCGCGACACGATCCGAAGCTCTTGCCGTCCGCGGCGCATGTCTGCGTGCCCCAGTAGAGACAGTAAGAGATGAAGCAAACACGTTGGCTTCCCGGCACGCACACTTCACACCGCGTCGGACACGCGCTCGAGCGACCGCCGACGCAGTACCGAAATCCACCGCTCGGACAAGGAATGGGGGCGATACCATCGTCGACCTGACCGTTGCAATCGTCATCGATGCCGTTGCAGCTCTCCGGCACGGCGACGCAGCCCGGATCGGTCGAAGTCTCGGCCAAGCCGGGGCTGTCAGTCGCGGCATCTGCGGTCGGAGAAATGCGTTCCTCGGCGGCGTCGGTGAAGGTGCGAACGTCCGCGATTTCGTCGCCCGAGCCGTCGAGACCTTCTGCGTCCAAACCCGTCCGCGAACACCCCCCCAGCCAGGTGGACAAGCACGTTAAGCTGGTGAGGGTGAGGCGTGCGAGGACGCGGTTCCGAAAAGGCGCTGACAGGTGGCACGAGGCTGGCACGGTGAGACTCCCCGGAGGATCCCGATTGTACCTGCGCGTTGCATGTTTCGTGCTCTTTGGATGGGTCATCGTTCTGCCCCGTCCAGCGAGGGGTCAAACCGACGCCCAACCTCGCGATAGGGCGTCGCCCGCCGCTCCGTGGCCCGCACCGGCGCCCACGCCTCCCGACCCTACGCCGCGGGCAGTACCAACTGACGGTTACAGCGCGTTGTCAACCGACGTTCACGCCCCGTCTCCCGCTCCTGCCCCCCCCACCGGCGCGCCCGCGCCCGCTCCCCCATTCGCGCCGCCCGGGCTGCCGCAGGACGCCGACACGATAGCGCGGCCAAGCCCGGTGGAACCGATGGGCCCATTCGATCTGCGCGATCGTCGCTACGCCGACGCCCACGTCGATCGCGTGGTCGTCCTTCCCACGGCGGAGACGCATCCCGCTGGGACTCTTTATTTGTCGAGCTACGAGATCGTGTTTCTGCAAGTGGGTTACGCGGTGAGCGATCGAACGCAGGTCACGCTGACGAGCATGCCGCCGTTGCCCAAAGAAAAGATCTTGCCGCTCGACCTGACGCTCAAATCGGTCTTGGTTCGCGCGCCCGCGTTTCGCATCGCTGCACTCGGTTCCGTGAGCGGCATCGCCGGCCTCGAAGAGGGTACCGGGCTTGTCGGGCGCGTCGGGGGTGTGGTGCAGCTTTGCCTGGAGCGCACCTGTCGTTCGAACGTCTCCGTGGGCACGAGCGTCGCCCTGGCGGGACCGGCGATCGTCGCCGGCAATGGCGCTGGCGTCATCCTCCGCGCCACCAGGGTCATGTCGGTCCTCTTCGAAGTCGACACCGCGATTCCCCTCGGAACCGCCGTCAACCAGCTCAACGGCCTGGCGTTTGCATCTGGCATTCGCCTGTCCGGCGAGCACCTCGGCCTGGATTTGGCGATCGCCCGCCGGCTCGACGTTCTGGACGCGGCCGTGCTTCCCTTCGTGGCGGCGACGTACCGCACAGGGTCTTAAGGCCCTGCTTCCGCGGTCCAGGTGCGGTGGTCGAGGTCGAGCTCGCCCCTGGTGCGTTCGGCCCGCTTGCGCTGCCCATCTTTCCAGCTAGGCTGTCTGGCCTCACGACCTGTTGACCGCGTACGACGACGACTCTTTCTCGATTCTCGGGATCGCGTATTTCGCTGCGATGTGGCTACGACGCGTGGGCGCGGATGCATCCGCGGCCCCTTACCTGATCCGACGGCTCATTGGATGGCAGGGTACTGATTCTCTCTGAGCCACGAAAAGAATCGAGCGCAAATCATGGGAAATCGTCTCTACGTTGGTAACCTGTCCTTCCAGGCGACGCCGGACTCGCTCCGCACCGCTTTTGCCGCATTCGGAGAGGTGAGCGACGTTCACATCGCCTCCGACCGCGAGACCGGTCAGTCGCGCGGCTTTGCCTTCGTTACGATGGGGACATCGGAAGAGGCCGCCAAGGCAATCGCGCAGATGAACGGCGCGCTCCTCGACGGTCGGGCGCTGCGCGTCAACGAAGCTGAAGAGCGCCAGGCCGGTGGTGGTGGTCGCGGTGGTGGCGGCGGTGGCGGTGGTCGCGGCGGCGGTGGTGGCGGTGGCGGTCGTGGCGGCGGTGGCGGCGGTGGTGGCCGCGGCGGCGGCGGCGGCGGTCGCTGGTAACGTACCGCCTCTGAACGCCGTCGGTTGACCGAACGATGGCAGCAACACCCAAACACCTGCCGGGCGGAGATGCGCCCGGCAGGCTTACGCCTTGGTTCGGTCGCTCCGGCAGGTCGATGAACCCCTTCGGCCGCGACCGTGTCGGATCTTCATCATCGACACGATCCACCAAAGGTTCACGCCAAGCGTAGGTTCGCGCTACGCGTCAATGTCATCGGACGGGGGCGCGATCGTCAACTTTGGATCGCGCTCTTCATCCGGGTGCGGCAGTGGCCCGGTACGCTCGGGACGCTACGCGAAGAGCGCCGCCTGGGCTGCCGCAACGGCGCGCCCGACGCCGTGCGGTTTATAGCCCAATCCAGCCAGGGCGCGCTCAATCGCACCCACCGCATTGAGCACATCTGCCGCAGGGCACGCGCCCATGTGGCCCACCCGGAAATATTTCCCCCCGATCTCGGGATGCAGCCCTCCGGCAATGACGACACCTTCCTTGCGTACGGCGCCCAACAACGCTGCGTCGATGCCTGAAGGGTAATACACGGCACTCAGCGTGTGCGCCGCGTGCTCGACCCTCGTCGGCAGCTGGGTGAGCTCGAGTGCTTTCCACGCGGCGCGAAACGCGTTGGCGGTTCGGCGGTGCCTTTCGATCCGTTGGGGCACGCCGTCCTCGAGCAGCACGCGCAGGCTCTCGTCGAGCGCCTCCACGAGGTTGACGGCGGGCGTTGCAAAGTACTTCGGTTTCCGCGCTTCGTACGCCTCCATGATGGGAAGCCACGATGCAAAATCGGCGTAGTACGACGCGACTTTGCATTTGCGCGCCCGCCACGCGGCGAGTGCGCGCTGGGACGCGACGACGATCGCAAGACCTGGGGGCGCACCGATCGCCTTTTGGCTGGCCGTCAGCACGACATCGACATCCCAAGCATCTTGCAAAAGTTCTTCGCCACCGACGGAGCAGACGCCGTCCACCACGACGAGCGCGCCGTTTTCGCGTCCCAGCGCGGCGAGAGCGCGAACGTCGTTGCGCACGGCCGTCGACGTATCGACATGCGTGATGGCGAGCACCTTGCACCCGGCCATTGCGCCAGCGACCTCGGCGACGGAAGGCGCCGAGCCAAGGGTCGCCGTGACACGGGTCACCGTTGCGCCGTGCCGCTCGAGGATTTCGGCCATCCGCGCGCCGAAGTAGCCAATGTCGGCCACGACCGCGCGATCACCCGGCTCGATCAGGTTCGCCACGGCCATTTCCATGGCCAGGGTGCCGCTCCCTGCCACGATGAAGGGTTGTCCTTTGGGAGCTTGAAACACCTGTCGCACGCGCTCGAGGGCGCGGCCAAAGCGTTCGATGAGCTCGGGGTCGAGATGGCTCTTGGGGGGGCGTCCGAGGGCGCGTACCACGGCGTCGTCGATTTCGATGGGGCCGGGAATCATCACCAGAGGTCGCATGGGAGGAGCATAGAACAACGTTCGACAGCACTTCGAGCAAGAATGTCGCCGTATGTTTTCAGCCGTTCAACGAAGGGGACCGCCGGCGGCGTCGCGCGCGCCACGCGCTGACCGCCAAAATCAGCAACCATGCCGACGAAGGCGGCGCGCCGGGGTTGGCGCCGCCGATTTTGCATCCGCAACCCGATCCCGAAGGCTGACCTTCGGGCGCTTGTCCGCCGGCGGCGTCGGCGTCACCCCCAGCATCGTTGCCTCCCGCGCCGCCCGCATCCGGTTTTGCCGCATCCGCGCCGCCACTGCCCTCGGGACGCGATGTGTCCGGATCGCCGATCACGTCGCGGGCTCCATCTGCCGTCAGGTCGCCGTCGACCACGCTGCCATCGGCGTCGGCGGTGGTGTCGCGCCCGCCACCGTCTGCGTCGATGGCCCGGTCGGTTGCGCCGCCATCGGAGCCGTCGCGGTCGGCGTCATTGGCCGCGTCGGCTGCGCCGCCGTCCGCCCCGTTGGCCACCGTGACGTCGACCTCCTTTTCGCATGGCTGCCCCGTGGTGTCGCTTATCACCATCTTGGCCTTGTGCGCGCCGTTCATGAGCACGGTGGTGTCCCAGCGGTTGTGCTCGCCGCCGAAGTGGTAATGCCCTTGCGTGTTCGAATCCGTGTAGGCGAGCTGCCCATCGACGAAGAACTCCGCCTTCGTCGTTCCTACGTCGTCAAACCCGTCCCCAAAGAACTCCGCCGTCCTTCCCGAAACCGTCTCGCCTTGCGTGGGCTTGGTGAGGGCGCATGTTGGCGCTGCGTCGGGTCCCACCGTGATCGCGAAGGATTGCGCAGCGTCGGGAAGAACGCCGTTCGCCGCCACCACCGTCACTGGAAACGATCCCAGTGCAGCAGGCGTCCACGTGATGACGCCGCTGCTCGTTCCCATGGCCATGCCCGCGGGAGGCGAGGTCAGCGAAAACGTCGGCACCGGTCGACCGGTCGCGACGACGGTGTAGCTGTACGCCGCATTGACGACCGCGCTGGTGATCGGGACCGACGTGATGAGCGGCGCGTCCACCTCGTTGTCCGTCACCGTGACCGTCACCGTGCGCGTGGCGATTCCCGCCGCGGCAATCGAGAGGATGGCGCTATCGTTGGCGGTGTCTGCATCTTCCGCTGCCGAAACCGTGACCGTCTGAGGCACGCCGAAGTTCGCCGCATCGAAAGTCAACGCTGCGCCAACCGTCACGGCGACGTCCGCGTCGCCCGACGATCGTGCGACCGTCGCCGTGAGCGTCGCTGGCGGCGCCTTCACCAGCGCGACCAGAAATGTGCCGCTGCCTCCCTCGTCGATGGGAAGGGCCGTGCGGGAGACGAGGAAATTGTTCGCGTCATCGTCGATCACATTCACGGCAGCGTTTTCACTCGTAAGACCGCTGGAGGTGACCGTGACCGTGGCCGTATCGGGTACCGTGTCGAGATCGTCGGCGGCGGTGATGGTCACCGCTTGTGGCACATTCCAGTTCGCCGCCGTGAACGTGAGCACGGCACCCGCGCCGACACCGACGTCGGCATCCCCCGCCGTGCGTGCGACGTTCACGGTCAGATCGCCCGCGGGAGCGACCGCCAAGCTGATCCCCACCGACGTTTGCCCCCCCTCCGTCATCCACACCTGGGTCGTCGACAAGATCAGCCCTTGCGCCGACGTGTTGAACGTCGTCCGGTAAATGGCTCCGGCGATGCCCATGTAATAAAGGGCGCCGTCGGGACCGAGCGACGTGTCGGTCACGCCGGAAATGTTCGTCCCCCAATAGTCGACGCTGACGACGGCGTTGCCAGGGCCGAGCACGGCGCGCATCAGCCGCGAGGAGTTGTAGTCCCCATAGAAGAAGTTGCCGCGGTAGGCTGCTCCGAACTGCGTCCCATCGTAGAAGGTGCCCCCGGTGATGCAGCCGCCCTGCAAGAGCGTGGTAGCTGTGCCTCCAGTAGTGCCGGCATTGGGGCCGCTCTGCGCTGCCGTGAACGTCGTCGCCGATGGCACGCTCGCCACGTAAAATCCGCCGTTGAAGCTTGCATCTGCGACACCGGCAATTTCGATCTTCTCGCCGAGTCGAAAGCCGTGCACCGCGGTGGCGGTGAAGGTAACGACGTTGGATGCGCGCGCCGCCGCCGAGAGGTTCAGCGTGTCCGTACCATTGGTGCGGTACTTGATGACCGGCGTGATGAAGCCACTCGGCTGGTTGTTTTCATAGGCGTTGTAGCCGGCGTGATCGCCCTTTTGAACGATGAACGCTTGTTCGTACGACGTGCCGACGACATTCACCCAGAGCGCGCCGGTGGCCGGCTGGAAGGTCAGGGTGTATGGGTTACGCATCCCCCGCGCCCAGATGTAATCGTTGTTCGGCCCGCTGCCGTCGTAAAAAGGGTTGTCCGCGGGGACGCTACCGTCGGGGTTGGCGCGCCCGATTTTGGCGGCGAGCGATGCCAGATCGGCGTTGACGCCCGAGCCATTGCCGTTGTCGCCGATGCCCCAGTAGAGCTTGCCGTCCGGCCCGAATCCGATCGAGCCGCCGTCGTGGTTGGCTCCCACCGTGGGCAGCCCCGCCACGATCACGGTCTTTTCGGTGCCCACGTCGCCGGCGGCCGTGTAGCGGATGATCTGCTGCTCGCTGGCCGACACGGTCACGAAGAAATAGACCCAGTGGTTTACCTGAAAGTTCGGATCGAAGGTGAGCCCGATGACGCCGCACTCGCTGCCGGTGTAGACGGGCGCGATCGTCGTGAAGGGCACCACCGTTGGCGGCGTGCCCCATTTGACGATTTGCACCGCGCCCCCTTTGTCGATCAGAAACAGGCGCTTCGACCCGTCGGGTGCCCACGCCATGCCAGTGAGCGTTCCCGGCACCGAGATCCACGGCGTTTCGGTAAAGTTCACGGTGTCGATCACCGTGGCTTGCGAACCGCGAGGGACGAACGAAACCAACAAAGCGCCGAGCAGCGCAATCCAGCGGGAAAGGCTCATGCTGCCCAATATCCGGCAAGTCCGCTTGCAGCGCTAGGCCCGCCGGTCTCGGCGTTCGTGACGTCTCGGACCGTGGTGTCACGCCCGCGCGCTCAGCGGCTGGCGAAGTATGCGCCGAGCCGCTCGGTGGCCCACGCCGGCAGGTGTCCGGCGCGCCGGGGCGGCATGAGCCTGGGGTCGCCTTGGGGCAGCTGCACGCGCCGCATCGCTTCCCGCCATCGCTTCGCGGCTCAGCCAAGATTTCGTCGGATGCGCAAGCGACGCTTCCTGTACCGGTGCCGAGATTCGCGCCTTAACGCTCACGCGCCGCGCAATCCCCGCTCTCTCGCAATGTCGAGCGCAACGTCCTCGATCATGTCCTCTTGTCCGCCGATCGTTTTCCGCCGTCCGAGCTCCACCAAAATATCGCGCGAGGGAACGCCGTACTTTTCTCCCCAGCGCTTGGCAAAGAGCAAAAACGACGAATACACGCCCGCATACCCGAGGGTGAGCGCGTCGCGATCGACGCGGATCGGATGATCCATCAAGGGGACGACGATGTCCTCGGCGACGTCCATGATCTTGTACAAGTCGACGCCGGTCACTGCGCCCATCCGATCGAGCACCGCGGCGAAGACTTCGAGCGGCGTATTGCCCGCGCCCGCGCCGAGCCCGGCGACCGAACCGTCGATGCGTGACGCTCCGGCTTCGACCGCAGCCATCGAGTTCGCTACGCCCATCGACAAGTTGTGGTGTCCGTGAAATCCGACTTCCGTGGACGGCGCGAGCTCGGCGCGAAAAAGTCCGACGCGCGCCGTTACGTCGTCGGGGAGCATCCACCCCGCCGAATCGGTGATGTAGATGCAATTGGCGCCGTAGCTCTCCATCAGTTTGGCCTGCACCAGCATCTGCTCGGGCGGGACCATGTGGGCCATCATCAAGAAGCCCACCGTGTCGAGACCGAGCTTGTGCGAGAGACCGATGTGCTGCTGCGAAACGTCGGCCTCGGTGCAATGGGTGGCGACGCGAATCGTCCCCACGCCGCAGTCGGCGGCCATGCGCAGGTGGTCGACCGTGCCGATGCCGGGCAGCAAGAGAGCCGAGACCTTGGTGCGGCGCAGCTTCGGCACCACCGCGCGTAGGTACTGCTCGTCGGTGTGCGCGGGGAATCCGTAGTTGATCGACGCGCCGCCCAGACCGTCACCGTGGGTGACCTCCACCAGCGGAACACCGGCCGCGTCGAGCCCCGTGGCAACGGCGATCATCTGCTCGAGCGATATTTGATGGCGCTTGGGATGCATCCCGTCGCGCAGGCTCATGTCGTGGAGAATGACTTTCTTGCCTTTGAGATCCATGGGGCGTTCTCCTTCAATCGAGCGTCGGCTCGAGCACGAAGGTGCCCTGCGCGATCTCTTGCGCGAACATCTCTGCCGTGCGCAGCGCGGCGGCGGTCATGATGTCGAGGTTGCCGGCGTACTTGGGCAAGTAGTCGCCGAGCCCCTGCACCTCGACGAAGGTGGTCACCCGCCGGCCGTCGAAGACAGGTCCGTTCTTGAGCGTGTAGCCGGGCACGTATTTCTGCACTTCCTTGATCATGTCGTGCACCGACCGCGTGATGGCCTCGACGTCGGGATCGCTTTCGGTAAGGCAGTGGATGGTGTCGCGCATCATGAGCGGGGGTTCGGCGGGATTGACGATGATGATGGCTTTACCCTTCTTGGCGCCGCCGACCGACGCCACGGCCGCCGCCGTGGTGCGGGTGAACTCGTCGATGTTCTGGCGCGTGCCGGGCCCGATCGACTTGGAGGCGACGGTGGCGACGATCTCCGCGTATTCGACGGGCTGCACGCGGCTCACTGCGGCGACCATGGGAATCGTCGCTTGTCCGCCGCAGCTCACCATGTTCACGTCCATTTCGCGCTTGCCGACGTGGTCCTTCAGGTTGACGGGGGGAATACAATACGGACCTATCGCCGCGGGCGTGAGGTCGATGACGAGAACACCCTTGCGCCTGAGCTTGCGCGACGTCTCGGCGTGAGCGTGCGCCGACGTCGCATCGAAGGCGATCTGGATCTTGTCCTTCTCGATGTGCGGCAAAAGGCCGTCCACGCCTTCGTGCGTCGTCTGGAGGCCGAGCTCGCGCGCGCGACGAAGACCGTCCGACGCAGGGTCGATTCCGACGAGCCAGGCCGGGTCGATGGTCTTGCTGCGTCGCGCTTTGATGACGAGGTCGGTACCGATGTTCCCCGATCCGATGATGGCCGCTCTGATTCTCATGGTTTTTTGCTCACACGAAACGCACTTCAGCCGAGCCGATGCCCTCGATGGACATTCTCATGGCGTCGCCTGCCACGACTGGCTCGAGGGGGACGAGTGAGCCAGACAGGATCACTTCGCCCGCCTTGAGCGCGATGCCATAGCCACCCAAGGTATTGGCGAGCCAGGCCACGCAAATCAGCGGCGAGCCGAGCGCGGCCGACCCCTTGCCTTCGCTGAGAAACCGGCCGTTCTTTTCCACGGTGATTTTGCACTCCATGAAATCGACGCTGGCCGGGCTGACCCTATCGCCGAGCACGAAGAGCCCCGAGGAAGCGTTGTCGGCAATGGTGTCCTGAATGCGGATCTTCCAGTCGCGGATGCGGGAGTCCACGATCTCGAAGCACGGCATGATCCCTTCCGTCGCCGCCAGCGCATCGTCGGGCGTGACGCCAGGACCGCAGAGATCGCGCTTCAAGACGAAGGCGATCTCACCCTCGGCGCGCGGCTGGATGAGCTCACGGCTGATGGGCATCTCCGCGCCCGACGCGTAACGCATCTTGTCGGTGAGATAGCCGAAGTCCGGTTGATGGACGTCGAGCATGTTCTGCACCGCTTTGCTGGTCACACCGATCTTCTTGCCGATGAGCTTTTCCCCGTCCGCCAGGCGACGCTCGAGGAGGTGACGCGAGATCCAATAGGCGTCATCGATGGTGATGCCCGGCACTCGTTCCGTCAGCGGCGCCACGGTGCGCCGCGCGCGCAACGCGGCGTGGAGCTCGTCACCGAGAGCATCTTTCGTCGCGGTGTCGAGCCGTTTCAGAGCGTCGGCGCCGGGAGTCACGGATCCCTCAAAAAATCGAGACACAGGCGGTTGAAGAGATCGGTGTATTCCACCATCACCCAGTGTCCGCACTCCGAGAGCAGCATCACCCGCGAGCGCTGGCACGCTTCGGCGATGCGCATGGCGCCGCTCACCGGGCAAAACTTGTCATTCACGCCCCACATGGCGAAGACCGGGCAGCGGAGCTCACCGAGCCGCGGTGTCAGGTGCGGCACGTTCAAGCTGGTGAGCACGCGCTTCGGCTGGTGTTCGGCGATCTGAAAGCGCTCTTCGATGATCTGGTCCGTGAGCATGCGCGGATCGTGAAGCTGCAAGCCGAACACCTTGCGCATCCCGTCGCGGGTGATCCCTTCTTTGGACAAGAAGACGGACATCATGGTGCGGATGCCTTCCATCTTCATGTACGTCTCGCGCTCCTCGAGCCCACCTGGCGCCATGAGCACCAGCTTGTCGACGAGCTCGGGGTGGCTCAAGGCGAGCTGGATGGCCAGGGCACCACCGTGCGAGTTACCGACGACCGCGGCGCGCGTCACGCCGGTTTTTGCCAAGAACTTGGCGAGCTTTCCTACCAGGAAATCGAGGCCGTAGTCGATGTTGTCGGGCTGGCTCGAATATCCGAATCCGAGCGTGTCCGGCATCAGCGTGCGAAACCCGCGTTCCGCGAAGTAAGGATAGTTGCGTTTGAAGTTGCTAAAGCCGCTGGCACCGGGTCCACTTCCGTGCAGGAAAACCAGCGCCGGCCCTTCACCGAGCTCTTGATAGTGCATGCGCAGACCGTCACCGACGTCTGCATATCTGCCCTCGGGCACTGCCTTGACGTTCATCTCGGAGTTCCTTTGGGCTTGGGGGCGAGAACCTCGGGCGGATGGTGCCCCCACTCGCTGATGTGGTCGTACGTCGTCGGCTCCCACGTGGCGTCGTCGACCTCGCGCCCCCCCCAGCCGAACTCGAACTGAAATCCGGACGGTGTCTTGGCGTAAAACGAGAACATCTTGTCGTTGGGATGCTTGCCGAGCGTGTTGATGATGCGTACCCCGGCGCGGAGTGCGCGGTCGAAGGCGAGCCCCACGTCGTCCATGGATCGCGCTTCGATCATGAAGTGGTGAATTCGCTTTTTTTGGCTGTCGCCGAAGGCGATGGTGTGGTGGCGCGGGTTGGCGTGGAAAAAGGCGATGTTCACGTGGTACCCGTGCAGATCGCAGATGATGTGATCGGACAGTCGAAACCCGAGCACGTCGCGGTAGAACTGTTTGCTCTCGGCTTGCGAGCGCGCGCTGACGACGGCGTGGCCGAGACCTTGGTTGCCCGTCACGAAACCGGAGCGAACCACGGCGGAGGCAAACGGTTCTTTGGCGATGCCCGGCCCGCAGAAAAGCTCGGATGGGATTCCGCCCGGATCGGTATATTTGACGAGACTATCCACGCGGCGCCGCGCGGCTTCCTCCCGGGTGCCCGCCACTACGGGCACGCCGGCCGATTCGAGCCGCTTCGCCAGCGACTCGAGCTCGGCGGCATTCGCGAGCTCCCAACCGAGCGCCGCGAGATCGTCCGCCGGCCCCGGCGTCAGCAAAATTCGCTGCTCGTGATCATCCATCCTGAGCGCCAAACCTCCGTCGTCGAGACGGCGCGCGACCTGGAGCCCGAGGATCTCGGTAGCGAACTTCTCCCACGCGCCGAGATCGCTCACCTCGAAGACGAGGTACCCGAGCTTCATGTCGTTCGTGCTCATCCGCCGCACCTGGTTAGCAGTACTCTGTTAGATGAAAAAGTCGGTGTTCTTGAGACCGAGGAGCACGCCCCCCCAGTTGCGCGCCGGTTTCTCGGGGTTATTGGCGTAGTGCCCGCGCGCGGCGTGAATATCGAGGAAGAAGCGGAGAATGGGGCTCGAGTGGAACATGGCGCGCCCGCCCGAAGCGTTGAAGAGCTCGTCGACCGCTTCCGCGCAACGATCGACGACTCGCGCCGAGTGGTAACGAAAGAGCACGCGCCGCTCGAGAGGGATGTCTTGTCCCGCGCGCGCCAGGGCCATCATCTCGTCCATGTCGCGAAAGAGCACGACCCTGGATTCGTCGATCGTGGCCGCCGCCCGCGCGGCCACCGTTTGGGTGGCGGGATCATTGGCGACCTTCGACGCGTCGCTCGCCGCGATGCGCTTGCTCGCCACATCGACGTAAGCTCGCAGCGCACCCTCGGCGATGCCGATGCCCGAGGTCGACACCGAGCGCACGAAGATCTGGCCGAAGGGGAGCTTGTAGAGAGGTGCGGGGTTGTGCTCGTTGCCGGGGCTCACCCGCTTGAAACCGTCGATGATGCGATGCGTCCGGTGCTCGGGGACGAACGCGTTTTCGACGACGATGTCTTTGCTTCCCGTGCCGGAGAGGCCTGCCACGAACCAGGTGTCGTCGATGGTGTAGTCGCTGCGCGGCAAAAGGAACGTGCGCATCTCCGGCGGCTTTCCTTCCACCGCGGAGGGCACCATTCCTCCCAAGAAAATCCACTGGCAATGATCGCAGCCGCTCGAGAACGACCAGCGCCCGTTGACGCGATAACCGCCATCGACCTTCTGCACCTTGCCCGTCGCCGCATAGGACGACGAGATGAGCGTGCTGGCGTCCTTCCCCCACACCTCCGTCTGTGCCTCCAGAGGAAAGAGCGCCATCTGCCAGCTGTGCACGCCGACGATGCCGAGCACCCACGCGCTCGACGGACACGCCGCGGCGACCGTCATCTGCACCTCGAAGAAAACCTTGGGGTCGACTTCGAGCCCGCCCCAGCGCAGAGGCTGCAGCATGCGGAAGAAACCGGCCTTCTTGAAATCGGCGATGGTCTCGTCGGAGATGCGTCGTTGCTCGGCCGTTTTCTCGGCACGGGAAACGAGCGTGGGAGCGAGATCCCGCGCCCGTTGTATCAACTCTGACCCTCGGTCGCTTACTGCGCTCATCGGTGCCTCCAACGAAAAAGACCTCCAACCCGCGTGCACGCCGGGCTGCCGTTTTGCTTACGACCCTCCCGCGCCCACTGCGCGCGGCTCCTCCGGCTGCACGTAGAACTGCCGGTACCAGCGGCGGAGCTGGCTGATGGGGCCGTCGCCGTCGCAGAGCACGGGTGTTTCGCGGTAGAGCTTGTTCTCCCAGATGCGAAGATCGTCTTCGAATCCGGCTTTGAGGTTGTTCATATAAAGCTCGACCAACGCTTCCGTCTTTTTACGGTCGCCGGCCAGCTTGAGGCTCACCCCGAGACGCAGATCGAGCTCGTTGTGATTGATGGGCGTGTGCGCGACGAGCATGTAGTTGTCGAAGATGCCGCTCATGCGCATGAGCAGATACGCGGGCCCGTGGTAGGTCGTGGTGGAGGAGAAGGCGTCGACGCCGCCCGTCGGTAAGATGGCGCGCCCTTTGACGCGCTGGGTGGCGGTGTGCCCATTCACCTCGAACGAAAAGTCCTCGATCTCGGTCGCGTGAACGCGCGGAAAATGCGCGCGATCGGCGAGGTTTTCCACGATCTCCCGAGGGTGAGTCTTCACGTGGTACATCTTCGTCGCCCAGGGCAGCCACTCGCTGGTGCCGTACTCGGAGATGACCGGGATCTCGAAATCCGGCTCGCGCCCGGCGGGGTCGTGATGCACGAGAATGAGGCCGTTGACCTCGCGCGTTCGCCAGGGGCGCTGGCGCGCCCGCTCGGGGATCTTTTTGGCGTAAGGGATGGCGACGCATTCACCGGTCCCGCAGTAGCGCCACGCGTGAAAGGGGCACTCGATGGTATTGCCGACGACGCGACCGCCCGATCCGAGATCGGCCCCCATGTGCGCGCAGTAGGCGTCGAGCACGTGGACGATCCCGTCTTCACCGCGGTAAGCGACCAGCTTCTCGCCGAAGTACTGCAGGGACCGTGTCTGCCCGACGGCGACATCTTGGGAAAAAGCCACCACGAACCAGCCGCGGGGGTAGATGTTCAATAGGCTGGACACGACGCGCTCCTCTCCTTGCAGGCTCGTTGCTCAGACCTTGCCAGGCGCGAAGCGCACCGGGATTTCCTTGTACCCGTTGATGAAGTTCGAACGAAGGCGTCGCGCCTTTCCGGTGAGCTCGAACTGCGGCAAGCGGCGCAGCAGCTCCTCGAACATGATGCGGATCTCGAGCCGAGCGAGGCTCGCCCCCAGACAGAAGTGCTGCCCCGTGCCGAACGCGAGATGCTCGTTGGGAGAGCGCCCCACGTCGAACTTGAAGGGGTCGGCGAACACGTCCTCGTCGCGGTTGGCGCTCGGGTAGTACATGACCACCTTCTCGCCTTGCTTGATCTTGGTTCCGCGAATCTCGACATCGGTCGTCGTGGTGCGGCGGAAGTACATCACCGGCGTCACCCAGCGGAGCATCTCCTCCACCGCCGAGGGGATGAGCGATGGATCTTTGACGAGGCGCGCATGCTCGGCGGGATTCTCGAGCAGCGCCAGGATCCCGCCGGAAATGAGGTTACGCGTGGTCTCGTTGCCGGCCACCATGAGCATGAGGAAGAACGCGTCGAACTCCATCTCGGTGAGGCGGGTGCCGTCCACCTCGGCGTTGACGAGAATGGTGACGAAATCATCGCCCGTCTTTCCCTTGCGCCCCTCCGCCAGTTGGTTCGCGTATCCCCACACTTCGGCAGCAGCCATTTTGCCGTCGTCGAAGTTGGTCTGAAATTCGGGGTCGTCGAAGCCGATGAGTCGGTTCGACCAGTCGAAGATGAGGTGTCGCTCTTCGTGCGGGACGCCGCCGAGCTCACAGATGACCTGCAGGGGGAGCTCGCCCGCCATCCCGGCGACGATGTCGACGTCCTTCTTCTCGGCGACGTGATCGAGGATTTTGGTGGTCAGCTCGCGGATGCGCGGCTCGAGCTTGTTCACGACGCGCGGCGTGAAGGCGACGCTGGCGAGCTTGCGGAACTTGTTGTGCTGGGGCGGGTCCATGTTGACCATGAGCATCCGCACCGCGTCCATGTCCTCCGACGAATATTCCTCGATGTTCGTCCCGTGGTAGGACGAGAACGTCTTCGGATTCTTGGAGATGTTGACGATGTCCTCGTATTTGGTGATGCACCAGTAGCCGCGTCCCTTCGGCTCTTTCTGGAAATGGACGGGCTCCTCTTTACGCAAGAGACGAAAGGCTTCGTGAGGAACGCCGCTGACGTAGACATCGGGATTGTAGAGTTCGACCTCGCCGAGATGCATCCCCCAAGTAGAACCTGTTTCAATGTTTGGCGCAAGGGCTCGGCGGACACAAAGTGAAACATGTTCTATTTTGCCGGGGGTGCCCCCGGACCGCGCGGGGGGCCCGGGACGGGCCGCCTCCCGATTCAAGTGACCGCGCGGTAGGCCGTCATCCGTCCCCCCGGAAAGTCGGGCCTAAACATGCAGCATAACCGAGTTTTCGCGGCGCCGGCGCATGGCGCCTCACTCACCGCGCCCGTCGGAGGTGCTCTTGACGCTCCTCGGGAAACATTCGAAAAGGACGGTCCACTCGCGCTTCTGCGGACGATCAGGAGGCCAACATGCCAGAGTTTGCCAAGCCCGTTCCGGGAAACTTCTGCTGGACCGAAGTTTTTCTCGAGGATCCAGCGCGTGGCAAGGGATTTTATGGCGAGCTCTTCGGCTGGGCATCGAAAGAGATGCCCGGCTCGGAGGGAACGTACGACATCCTCCACATCGGCGGGAAACTCGTCGCTGGCGCCTCCAAGATGCCACCCGAGCTGAAGAAGGCAGGCGCGCCGCCGCATTGGCTCAGCCACGTCTACGTCACCGATGCGAACGCTGCGACGAAGAAGGCAGAGGGACTCGGGGCTCAGATCCTCCGGGCGCCTGCGCGCGTGGGGTCGGGGACGGTGGCCATCATTCAGGATCCCACCGGCGGTAGGTTGGCCGTCTGGTCGACCAAAGAGTCGCTGGGGACGTTCCTTTGGGGCGAGATCAACTCTCTTTGCTGGACGGAGCTCACGACGAGCCACCCCGACGCCGCGATCAAGTTCTACGTCGGTCTCTTCGGCTGGAAGACGGAAGCGTGGCCGATGGGCGACTTCACGTACACCGTCTTGAAAAATGGTGATGTGCCCGTGGCCGGCCTGATGCCGCAACCCAAAGAGATGGCGGACGCGCCCACCAGTTGGACCGCCTATTTCGCGGTCAGCGATTGCGACGCCACCACCAAGAGATCCGAAAAGCTCGGCGGCACGATCTGCATGCCGCCGCACGACATTCCCAACGTGGGGAGATTCTCGATTCTCGCCGATCCCGAGGGCGCGACGTTCGCGGTGATCAAGAACGTACCGCGAACGTAGCGCAGCGATCCGACGCTCGGGGGATTCGAACCGACGAGCTCGACTGCGCGAGGCGTCGGGCGACGTATCCGGCGAACGACGCACGCGATTGGCGCGTTCGCCGAAATGCCATGCGCTATCGTTTCGCGCGGGAGGGACGTGGCGCGGGAGGCGGTCGATGGGCGAGAGGCACGACAACGACGACCAGCGCATTCGCTTTGCCATCGCCCATAAGCGCCTTCTCAAGTTCTTGCTCTACGGCCTCTGGCGCATCGGCGAGCCGCACGACTACGGCATTCGTAGCGGAGCTCCCCAGCTTCTCATGTACCAGGTGCGTGGCGAGAGCCGGTCGGGCAAACTGCCCGCCTGGCGATGGGTCGTCCTGGGCCATGCGTCGTCCTTCCAGGTTCTCGAGGAGAGCTTTCCGGGCAGCCGCAACGCGGAAGTGCAGCATCACATTCAGTGGGATCGCCTCTTCGCGCGCGTCAGTTGAGAACCGGCTGCGCGCGGCCCCGTCAAAAACATGTGACGCTTTCGCCGCCGGGCTTTGACAGCAAACTGAAACATGTTCTATTCTTGAGCGAGGAGGCCGCCCCGTGTCGGAAACCCCGCATCTCATCGTCGAACGCGAAGGTCACGTGCTCACCGTGACCATGAACCGCCCCGAAGCCAGAAATGCCTTTGGTCCCGAGATGCTGGCGCGCCTCGCCGATGCCTGGACGATGGCCGACACCGACGACGAGGTCCGGGTCTGCATTCTCACCGGCGCCGGCGGGCATTTCTGCGCTGGCAGCGATCTCAAGGCGATGGCCGGCGGATGGAAGGACGACACCTGGTCGCCCCGTTTCAAGGCCGATCCCGATCTGCACTGGAAAGCGCTCCTGCGGCACTACCGCTTGAAGAAGCCTCTCATCGCCGCCGTGGAGGGGACGGCGGTGGCGGGGGGGACCGAGATCCTGCAGGCGACCGACATCCGCATCGCTGGGCAGAGTGCCAAGTTCGGCGTCGCCGAAGCCCGCTGGGGGCTTTTCCCGCTGGGTGGATCGACGGTGCGCCTTCGCCGTCAGATCCCGTACACGCAGGCGATGGAAATCTTGCTCACGGCCAAACATCTCACCGCCGAAGAAGCCGTTCGCATCGGTCTCATCGGTCGCGTCGTGCCCGACGGGCAGGCGCTCGCCGAGGCGCGCAAGGTTGCCGAGCAAATCGCGGCCAACGGCCCCTTGGCAGTTCAAGCCATCAAGCGTTCGGTGCAGGAGACGGAAGGACTGCCCGAGGCGGAGGCGCTGAAGAAGGAGCTCGAGATCGGTGCCGAGGTCTTCAAGTCAGAGGACGCCAAGGAGGGGCCCCGCGCGTTCGCCGAGAAACGCAAACCGAACTTCAAAGGCCGGTGAGCCGTTGAGGTGAACTCCGAAAACGAGGAGGCTCATGCGTTTTTCCTATGCCGAGTCGATGTGCGATCCGACTTTTTACATACCGCTGGCCAAGGCCGCCGAAGCGGCGGGGTTTACGACGTTTCTCGTTCCGGACAGCGTCGTCTATCCCGAGTCGTCTGACAGCCGATATCCTTATACCCCGACGGGCGATCGACACTTCCTCGAGGACAAGCCGTTCATCGAGCCGTTCTCGCTCATCCCCGCGCTCGGCGCGGTGACGGAGAAGCTGCGCTTCGCAACCTTCGTGCTGAAGCTCCCCATCCGCTCGCCAGTCCTGGTCGCGAAGTCGGTGAGCTCGGTGGCTGTCCTCACCGGCGATCGCTTCTCCCTCGGCGTGGGGGCGAGCCCGTGGCCCGAAGACTTCGTCGCCTGCGCGCAGGACTGGACGACGCGCGGGCGTCGCATGGACGAGATGATCGCCATCGTGCGTGGTCTTCTCGCTGGCGGGTTCTTCGAATTCCACGGCCCGGACTATGACCTGGCGCGCATCAAGATCTGTCCCGTGCCGGCCCGGCCCGTGCCCATCTTGATCGGCGGACACTCGGAGGCGGCCCTGCGCAGAGCCGCGCGCATCGGCGACGGCTGGATGCACGCCGGTGGCGATCCCGCCGAGCTCTCGGCCTGCCTCGACCGTTTGTTCGCATTCCGTAAGGAATACGGACGGGCCACGGCGTCGTTCGAGATCCACGCGAGCTCGCTCGACGCCTACAGCATCGAAGGCGTGCGGCGCCTCGAGGAGCTCGGCGTTACGGATCTGGTGGTCGGCTTTCGCAACCCGTACACCAGAAAGCAAGACACGCAGTCGCTCGCCGAGAAGATCGACATGTTGCGCCAGTATGCCGACAACGTGATCGGCCGTGCCTGAAGGAGGGATTCGAACCGCAAGGTCCTCGTCCTCGGCTGGGCAACTGCAACGCGCCGGACACACCGTTTCCTCGTCGATCCCGTCGTCGTTCAAACCTTGCTAAGCTGCGCGCGACATGTCGACGCCGCCATGCACCGTTCAGGGGCTTCGCCGCAAATGGCTGGGACGCCGTGCACGGGCGTATGCAAAGGCCTTCGGGGTCGTTCTTCTCGTCTCGTCATCCCAGGGCTGCAAATCCGATCGCTCCGTCCCCGACAGGCCCGAGGCGGCGCCCCCAGCCACGAGCCCCGACGTAGCGCCCCCAGCTTCGGAACGTGAACTTCCCGCCGCGGCGCCGTTCGCTCCTCCGTCGACCGAGGAGCTTCGCCCATGGGCGCAAAGCGCGAATGCGTTCGCGTTCGACCTCTTCACGAAGTTGAAGACCACGAAAGACAACTTCGTTCTATCGCCGGCCAGCATTTTCGCGGCGCTGACCATGATCGGAGCTGGTGCGCGATCTCGCACGGAAGCGGAGATGAAGACCGTGCTCCATGTTGAAGCCCAGTTCGACGCTTCGTTGGGAACAGCCGGCAAGTTCTTCTCGAGCATCCGGCATGCGCCGAAGGGCGCAATCCTCGAGTTCGCGAACCGCCTCTTCGGCGAGAAAACGTACGCATTCGAAGAGGCGTACGTCCGGCGAACTCAGGAAGCCTTCGGCGCGGCGTTGGCGCCGCTCGATTTTCAGGGGGCTCCCGAGCAAGCGCGCGTGCAAGTCAATCAATGGGCCCTCGATCAAACCCAGGGGCGGATCAGCGATCTTCTGCCGGCCGGGAGCATCAGCGGTGACACGCGACTGGTGGTCGCGAGCGCCATCCATCTCACGGCCGATTGGGCCAAGCCGTTCGAAAAAATGCAGACGACGCCGGCGCCCTTCCAACCAAAGGCGATGCCTTCGCACCCCGTGTCGACCATGCACGCCGAAGGCCAGTTCGCGTTTGCGGCCACCGAAGACCTCAAGCTCCTCGAACTACGTTATGCGGCGGGCGATTGGGTGATGACGTTCATCCTTCCCGACAAGATCGATGCGCTCGACGGCGTGGAAGGCAAGCTCCCCCATTCCTTCGCCCGCTGGATTTCCCGGCTGAAGGTGGAGCCGGTGACGGTGACGCTTCCGAAGTTCGCGATCGAGCCATCACGATCGTTCTCGCTTTCGAGCACATTGAAGACGCTCGGGATGACGAGCGCTTTCGATCCGAAGCGGGCTGATTTTGCCGGAATCGCCAGGCCACCCAGCTCTGGAGAAGGGGTTTACCTCAGCGAGGTTTTCCACAAAGCGTTCCTTCGGGTCGACGAGAAAGGAACCGAGGCGGCCGCGGCGACGGGCGCTTTGGCCGCGGCGGGCGCAGCTTCACCAGGCGGCCTGGAGTTTCGCGCCGATCACCCCTTCCTGTTTGCGCTTCGGCACGCGCCCTCAGGACTCATTCTTTTTCTTGGCCGTGTGGCTGACCCGGCTCTGAAATGACACGATAGCCCTCGACGAATTCGAGAGTCCGCTACGGCCATCTTGGAACTCCCGCCGAGCGCGAGCCAAATCCCATCGCCGAGCCGGATCGGTCGCTTACTCGATGACGTCGGGAATCCAGCCCCAATCGATGAGACGCTTGTTACCATTGGGGCCAAAAAGATAAACGTCACCTTCCCAGGTTCCGAAATCGATCGGGGAAACTCCGGAAGTGCCCGCGTAGTAGTATTGCAGCGCCGACGAGGCAACGACGTAAGCCTGCGTCCGTGCGGCAAGCCGAGCAATCAAGAGGCCGCCGTCTCCATCCGTCATTCGGCGTCCCGGAGCCGTTTCGGCCACGGCACACGAATAGAGAATGATGCTCTTGACGAGGCCCTTCAGCGCCGAGAACCTGTCCACGGTGGCCAGGGTGAGGCCCTCCTTGCCGAGCTGAATTCCGAAGCCGCCGTGGCCGCCGCTCTCGTAACCGTGGGCCATGACGATCAATTTTTTGAGACCGCCGGCGCCCCTCGCCACGGTTGCCGTCCACCCCACCACTTGCTCGATGGGGCACGTACCATCGATGTCCCATTGATTGTCGGCGAGTGACGGTGTGTACCCCGCCAGGCGGGTGTCGTGGATGAGCATATTGATGGCCATGATTGCGTCGCAGCATGAGAGGCCGACGACATGAGCAATGCAACCAAATTCCTTTTTTCGGTTCGCCCTGCTTCCAGGCACAAACGATAGAAAGAAATTTTCGACGCTTGCCGCGGACCGGCGGCCTGACTAGGAGGACCCGATGGGAAATCGTGGGCGCGCTGTCCTGAACGAGACCCCAAAGTGCAGGTGCGCCTTCTCGGTCGATGCGGCGCACCGTTCACCGCGACTCCTTGGTGGAAAGGGCTTTTCGTGATCCAGCGGACGGCGGTTGTCGGCGTTTTGCTCGTTACTTTGGCGCATGCGCGTCCGACCCTCGCCGAAACCAATCCGGCGATGAGTGAGGCGTTGTTTCAAGAGGCCAAGCGGCTAACGGCTGCCGGAAAACACGCGGAAGCATGCCCGAAACTCGAGGAAAGCTACCGTCTCGATCCTGGGACCGGCACGCTCTTGAACCTCGGCGTCTGTTACGAGACGACGGGGAAGACCGCGAAGGCTTGGGCCAAATTCAACGAAGCAGCATCGGCCGCGCGCCGCGAGGGTCGTACCGACCGATTCAAAATGGCCACTGAACACGCGAAAGCGCTGGAGCCCGTGCTCTCTCGCCTGGTGGTCGTCGTGGCACCCAGCGCGGACGTCGCCGGCCTGGAGGTGCGTGTCGACGATACCGTTCTCGGCAAGGCATCGTGGGGTTTCGCGATGCCCTACGACCCCGGAACGCATCAGGTAACCGCAACGGCGCCCGGCAAGAAACCGTACAAAGTGTCGATCGCCCTCGCGGCGAAAGGCGATCGAAAGGACGTCGTCGTTGGCGTACTCGAAGTCGACCCGTCACAGCGAACGACGGCGTCGCATCCGCCAGCGTCTGCTGCGAAATCGGGTACCGCGCCGTCGATTGCTGCCGACGCCGCGACGCCTGCGTCTCGGCCGAGCCGCGTGCCCGCGTACCTCATCGGTGGTCTCGGCGTGGTGGGTCTTGGAGTCGGCACGTATTTCGGCGTACAGGCGATTTCGAAGCGCAACGCGAGCAATCGAACGTGTCCCGGCACGCTCTGTGAGGATCCGGGGGCGGTGGAGAAGATGGAGGCCGCCAACAAGGATGCATGGATCTCGAACGTCGGCCTGGGTGTGGGAATCGTCGGCGTGGGCGTGGCGACGTACCTCTTTTTCACCCAGCGCGCGCCGACCGAAACGAAGAACGCGCTTACCGTCGTTCCGGTCCTCGGACTCCGCGAGGGCGGTCTATCGCTATCCCGGTCGTGGTGAAAAGAATGCGTCGTTTCTCATGGACGCTCGCGATGGTGATCGCGTTTGGCACGGGGTGCCAAATTCTGGCGAACATCGAAGAAAAGACGCTGATCGACGGCTCGAGCGCGACGGGGAAGGGCGGGGCCGCGGGTGCGATCGATAGCGGAACAGGAGGGAGTGGCGGCGCGGATGCGAGCGGTGGCGCGGATGCTCGTGGGGCAGACGCCAGTGGTGGGGCGGATGCCCGCGGTGGCGCGGACGCCAGTGGTGGCCCCGATGCCGGCGATGCCCGCCCGACGGCACCCGACGCGAGCCTGGACGGGTTCGCAGACCGATCAACGCCCGACGCGGGCGGGTTATCGGACGCGTCGCGTGAGGACGTGGAGCGACCCGATGCGCCGACGGGATCCGTGCCCACAGGCGGCAGCTGCACCGCCGACAAAGATTGCGTTGCCGCAGCTCCGTACTGCGCTGACGGCGTTTGTTGCACGTCGGCATGCCAGGGGAGCTGCGTTCAGTGCGATCAAGCCAATCTCAGAGGAACCTGCACCAACGTGGCGGTGGACCAAGCCGCGCCGCCGGGGCGCACGGCCTGCCCGACTGAGGCTCAATCGACCTGCGGGCGTTCGGGAAAGTGCGACGGCAACGGGAGCTGCGCGTCTTGGCCGAAAGGGACGGTCTGCGCCACGGGATCGTGCGATCCGGTCGCGAACAGCGAGAAGGGCGAATCGCAGTGCAACGCCGGTGCCTGCGTGACACCCGCGGCGATCGCGTGCGCACCGCGAAAGTGCGATTCCGCGATGCGCGCCTGCGCGACGGGGTGTGGGTCCGATACGGAGTGCGTCGGTGCGCCGTGCGTCGGTGGCTCGTGCGGCAAAGTCGGGGACGGGATCACCTGCACGGCTGACGCGCAATGCATCTCCGGCCATTGTGCCGACGGGGTGTGCTGTGACGCCGCCTGCACCGGTGCTTGCGAGTATTGCAAATTCGCGGATCCAGGTTTCGGCAAATGTACGGCCCTCACCCAGGGACAGCCCCTCGCGCCCCGTGCTGCGTGCGCTAGTGCGAGTACGGCCTGCGCCGGCGCCTGTAGCGCTCAAAGCCGGCTGTCCTGCACCTATCCGGGCGCAGCGTCCGTTTGCGTCGCGGAATCGTGCTCGGATACGACCGGCACACAAACGAGCGCGGCCGGTTGCGACGGTACGGGATCATGCCCGACGCCCGCGACGACGAGTTGCGGGCTCTATGCTTGCAACGGCACGGTCTGTGGCTCGAGCTGCGCGGCCGATGCCCAGTGCCGCGGGAGTTTCTGCAACGTCGGAGTGTGCCGGACGGCGAAGCCCGACGGCCGTAGCTGTGCGGCCGACGCCGAATGTACGAACGGATTTTGCACCGACAACGTCTGCTGCAACTCCAGGTGTGACGGGCAGTGCCAATCCTGCAATCTGTCGACGCCTCTGGCGGGCACCTGCTCGACGGTTCCATCGGGAGCGCCGCGGGGCGGACGTCCAGCATGCACCACCGATGGACTCTGCGGCGGCGCGTGCGGCGGGCTGCCCAATGCGTGCACGTACGGAACCGGAGCCTGCGGGAGCGTGACGTGCAACACGACCAGCAACATGCGGAGCGCGCCGACGTGCAGCGGCGGGCAATGCGTGAATACGCCGACCCTCTGTCCCAGTGGGTACGCCTGCAATGCGGGAGGCACGGATTGTTTGACGACTTGCGCCGGGGATACGCAGTGCCAAGCGCAAGCGCCGGCGTGCGTCCGCGGCAATTGTTTTGGATGCAACCAATCGACCGCCGTCGCCGGGACCTGGGCCAATTGGCCCATGCCCAATGTGCCGGGCAACGGCCCCAACGCCTCGCGCTACACGTTATGCGCGGACAACCAAACCGTGCGCGACAACGTCTCGGGTCTCGTCTGGCAAGCGGTCGTCGGTGCGACATTTGCAGATCTCAAGACCTGGCAAGATGCCAAGACGTACTGCGCTGGCTTGACGCTGGCGGGCGGCGGCTGGCGGCTCCCCTCGCGGATCGAGCTCGTTTCGATCCTGGACCTCACGCAGCCGAGCGGGAATGCGCACATCGACTTCTTCACCTTCCCCATTACCCCCAATGAACCGTTTTGGACGTCGTCTCCGGTGGTGGGCGCACCCACGAACGCCTGGTCGGTGTACTTCCAGAGTACGGGCCCTCAGGCCGGCCGTATCATTTCCACGGACATCACAGGGAGTCTGCGGGTGCGTTGTGTGCGGTAAGGGCCTGCCCATGGAGCGTCGCGCTGGAGGTTCAGCATGATCGGTCATCGACTTGGTACGAGAAGGTTGGTTTGGGTCTGCATCGTCGCAATGATCGGCGTGATCGGCATGGCTCTCGTCGGTGGCGTGCGGTCCGCGATCGCGGACGCTCCCCCTGGCCGCTACACCATCGCCGCTGGCGAGGTCACCGATACGCAAACGGGGCTCATCTGGCAGCAGGGAATGAGCTCGATGCTGGGCGTGACCTGGACGGCCGCGCCCACGTACTGCAGCACCTTGAATCTGAACAGCCATACCTGGCGACTACCCTCGTTGCGGGAGCTTCAAACGCTCGTCGACGAGAGTAAGACGCAGGCTCCCGCCATCGATCTCACGGCGTTTCCAGGTACCCCGAGCGCGTACTTCTGGACGTCGACCGCTTTTAGCGCCAGTGCGAGCTTTGCCTGGGTCGTCGATTTCACGTCCGGATTTACTTCCGGGTACGGCATCGATGTGACAGGGGAGTACCCGGTTCGATGTGTGCGGTGAAGCCTCGCCGCGCGACGGCTATTTGTACTGCGGCGCCGCGGCGAATGCCGTCCCCATGGGGCTGATGCCACCTTCGACGAAGAGCTCGTTGTAGGGGGTCCACGGGTACCACGCGTAGCGCTCGATGCGCGGATGCCGCGCGAACATCGCGACGGCTCCTTTGAAGAACGCCACCACGGTCGCGGAGTCGGGATTACTCTGGTTCAGGCAGCCCCATTCCGTCAGCCAGATCGGCCGGTTGCCGGGAATCATTTCGATGCCCTTGATGTAGCCTTCGAGCGAGGAAGCGTTGGCCTCGCACGAGCCGGCGTTCCAGCCGTACCAGTGCGCGGCAATGAAATCGACGCGCAGGGTGCCGGTGGTATCGGCATTCACCTGCGACATGAAGTCAGCGAACCACATTTGCCCCGCGGCGTTGGCCGACGTCGCGGGGCTTCCGATGCGGATGGCGGGGTTATTGAACGACGGCCACAAGGAAATGGCCTTCGCCACCGTCATATTGGATTGGCCCGTGTTGTCGGGTTCGTTGAAACCGAGGACGGTCGTATACCCCTGCGAGACGAGGCTGTTGACGGCGTTGGTAACGCCGGTCGGCGTTTGCTCGTCGGGTCTGTCGACGTGCCCCCACACCATGGGTATGAATGGAGGGGCCGTGCAGTTGCCGCGGCCGACGGTCCAGTTGTAAAACCAGGTGGCGCCGAGCGTGGCCATCTCCGCACAAGGCGAATTGGCAACGCCTTTGTAAGGTGTCCCGCCGTCCCCTCCGCTCACATCGGGGATCGACGCGTCGCGTGCTCCCGCGTCCGTGCTGCCACCTGCGTCGGTGATATCGCTCGATCCAGGCGCGTCGGATCCGTCGCGCGCGTCGGCGGCATCGCTCGACCCCCGCGCGTCGGTGGAAGCTCCCGCGTCCAGCACACCGCCCGCGCCGCCCGCGCCGCCCGTTCCTCCACTGCCGCTCGAACCTCCCGCCCCCGCAGCGGCGCCGGTCCCTGTCGCGCCAGCGCTGCCTCCCGCGCCCGTCGTTGCTCCGGATGCGCCCGCGCCGCCCGCGCCGCCGGCACTCGCGCCCCCTGTCCCTCCAGCGCCCGTTCCCGCAGGGCCGGGGGGATTCGATGAACCGCCCGCGCCCGCCGTGCCCGTCCGCGTGCCGCTGTTGCTTTCGGAATTGCCGCACGCGGCCAAGAGGCCGAGGACGACGGTGGACAGGATCAAGCGCGTCGTCTGATCGCGCAGGGGGCTTCTTTGCGGTCTTCGGGTGAGCATGACGCCAGTCTGGGTAGGTGCCATCTGGCGTGAGCGGTGGCTCAACTTATCCGAGCAGGGCGCGGCGACGGGCGAGGCTCTCCGCCGGCCAAAGCTCATTGCGGTCGTAGTATTCCGCTACGGCGGGCACGCCGGGCGGCAACACGACCCACCGCAGCTTCGACGACGTAAAAATGTGGATGTCGGGCGGTGCACGGTCCGCATCGTCGAGGGTTCCCACGCGGACGAAGCGCAGCTTGTCCCCCGCGCCGGCGTAGTTGCTAAAGAGGGCGATGCGGCACGCCGGACAGCGGCTGATCTTCTGCCCCTTGCCGCTGTTGGACGGCGTGTGAATAACGTCCAGTTCTCCTTGGTCGAGCACCACGCGGTCCGCCTCGATCATCGCGTTGATGGCGAAGGCGGAGCCCGTCTCGCGCTGGCACCAGTGGCAATGGCAGCAATGGACGAACAGCGGCCGGCTCGTCATCCGGTAGCGAATCGCGCGGCACGTGCAGCCGCCCTCCAAAGAAGCGTCCTGTTCGTCGCTCATGGCTGCTCCGTCCTTTCCCGCGTATCGAAACGAGGATCGACGGCGAAGTCAATTGGGCGCGCGCAGGAGCTCGGCGCACCGCTCGCCGATCATCATCGTGGGGGCGTTGGTGTTGCCGCCGGTGATGCTCGGCATGATCGACGCGTCGGCGACGCGCAGGCCTTCGATGCCGCGCACCTTGAGCTCGGGATCGACCACGGCGCGCTCGTCGTTGCCCATGCGGCAAGTGCCGACCGGGTGATAGACGGTGTGGATGCGGTTGGGGAGCTCCGCCGCCATCGCCTGATCGGAGAGGAAGTCCGATCCGGGGTGAAGCTCGGCTGAGATGACGTCTTTCATGTGCCGGCTTTGCACGATGTCGCGGATCATCTTGATCCCCTCCAAGAGGAGGCGGCGGTCGTCCGGCTCTTCCAAGAAATGAGGATCGATGTGGGGCGCGACGGTGGGATCGGCCGAGACGAGGCGCACCTCGCCGCGGCTCTTGGGGTAGATGAGGGTCGGCATGATGGTGAGCGCAGGGCGCTTGTCCACGATGTGCCGAATCGGTTTGTCTTGATTGGGGGACGGATAAGCCCACGGCAGGCAGTGGATCTGGATGTCGGGCACGTTGGGGCGCGCGCGGCTCGATCGCACGAAGCCCATGATGTCGAAGACCGTGCGCGCAAACCAGGTGTCGCCCTGGAAAACCTCCTTCAAGATGCCGCCGAAGAAATGAAGCGCCGTTCCGCGATGAACCGCGCCGGGGGCGAGGAAAGTCAGGGGGACGAAGAGATGATCGTGGAGGTTTTGCCCGACGGGAAGATCGACGACGGAGTCGATGCCGTGCGCGCGCAGCTCGTCGGCGGGACCGATTCCGGAGAGGAGAAGCAGGTGAGGGGAGCCCATGACCCCCGCGGAAATGATCACCTCACGCCGCGCGCGCACGAGGCGCCGCTCGCCGTTCTCGAGCAGCTCGACGCCGATGGCGCGGTTCTTCTCGACGACGACGCGCCCCACGATGGCGCCCATCCGCATGTGGAAGTTCGGCCGGGTGAGCGCTGGCTGCAGATAGGCCTCGGACGATCCGTAACGACGTCCGTTGCGCGCGTTCATCTGGCAGGGGCCGACCCCTTCTTGCGACGCGCCGTTGTAGTCGTCGAGGACCGACACGCCGCACGTTTCGGCGATGGCCTGCATGAGACCCTGCGAAGCGGGGGTGAGGTCCTTGGAGGCGGTGACACGGACTGGACCGCCGGCTCCGCGGTATTCGTTCTCGCCCTTCTCCCAGTCTTCGTAGCGCTTGAAACACCGCAATGCGTCGGCAAAGCCCCACCCTCGGCAGCCTCCGGCTTCCCAGTCGTCGTAGTTCTGCCGGTTGCCGCGCACGTAGACCATGCCGTTGATCGAGCTCGATCCGCCGACCACCCGCCCGCGCACGTACGGAATGCGGCGGCCGGCGCCGAACGCTTGCGGCGCGGTGTAGTTGCCCCAATCGAACTTCTTTTTGACCTGCGGCAGGCTGTGGATGATCGAGATCATCCCCGGAACCATGCAGAACTTGTTGCGGTCGGTGCCACCTGCCTCTAGCAGGAGGACGGTGGTGTTCGGGTCCTCCGAGAGGCGGCCGGCGACGACGCCGCCCGCCGACCCCGATCCCACGATGATGTAGTCGAATTCTTCGGTGGAAGCGGCGACCATGACCGCCATTATGACAGAAGACGGGAGAAACTAGAACATGTTCTACGATTGGGCGACCGGGCGCGGCCGAATATCCACGCGGCGCGCATTCCTGGCAGGGGGAGCCGGTGTCCTCGGGGCGGCGGCGTTACCCGCCTGTGCTCCAGGACGACCCGCTGCCGCTCCCGGGGCGCGTCCGACGGCCTCGGCAGCCGCCCAGGCCAGCAGTAACGAGCTCTTTGCGCACGTCGTCGATCAGTCGAAGTCCGTCACGCCCATCGGCCCCGAGGAGCGCGCCGAACGCCGTGCTCGGCTAAAGCGCATCCTGGCGTCATCGGGGGGCGCGGCGCTCATGCTCGAAGGTGGGGCCACCATGACCTACTTGAGTGGGGTGAGCTGGTGGCGTTCGGAGCGGCTCTTCGCCCTGGTCATGCCGTCCGAAGGGTCGCATTTTTGGATTTGCCCGGCCTTCGAAGAAGGGCGAGCGCGATCGATCATCGACGCAGCAGACGGTCCTGGTGGGGATTTCGTGCTTTGGCAAGAGCACGAGTATCCCTACGCCGCGCTCGAGAAGGCGCTGCGCGAGCGGCGGATCGAAAAGCTCCTGATCGAGCCGCAGCTCCGCTTCATGTTTGCGGAACGGTTGGCCGAGCGCTTCGGCCGTGAACGTCTCGCGTCGGGACACGCGACGGTCACCGCGTTGCGGAGCAAGAAAGACGCGCACGAGGTGGCCCTCTTGCGACGGGCGAGCGAGCTCACGCAATACGCCATCGTCGAGACGGCGAAGACGCTCACGCCGGGCCTCACGGGGGGCGACATCGGAGCGCGCGTGGATCGGGTTCACGAAAGGCTCGGCATGCGCGCGCCGTGGAGCGTCTGTTTGATTGGCGCAGCGGCCGCGCAGCCGCACGGAAAAGGGCGCGAGGGACGGCTTGCACGCGGCGATGTGCTGCTGATGGACGTCGGGGCGAGTCTGCATGGCTACCAGAGCGACATCACCCGCACCTTCGTGTTCGATGGCGTCCCCACCGCCGAGATCGAACGTGCATGGAACGCGGTTCGCGACGCCCAGCGAAGGGCGTTCGATCTCACGCGTCCCACCACGCCCTGTCGCAGCGTCGACGCCGGCGCGCGGGCGCTCCTGGCCACGCTCGGGTTCGGCGAGGGATACGAGAAATTCACCCACCGACTCGGTCACGGCATCGGCCTCGAGACGCACGAGGATCCATATTTCGACGGCGGCAGCGACGTTCTGCTGGAGCCGGGAATGACGCTCACCGACGAGCCTGGCATCTACCTTCCGGGCCATTTCGGGGTGCGCATCGAGGACGTCCTTCTCGTCACGGCGAACGGCGCCGAACATTTCGGCCAGTGGCAAGCGACGCCTCGTTGGCCGGGGTGAGCGCTGTCTCATCATACACGCTGTAACTTTCTAGATGAGTCGTGGACAGTGTGCGGAGGCGCGCCAAAAAACAAGTCGCACGCGCAATCGAAGCGCTTGCCGAAGCGCCGCGTCACGCCTAGCGTAAAAACGCCATGCAACTACGCTCTGGAATGAAATGCGCGCTGACCACGGCCCTGGCCGTGATGGTCCTCTTGGTAGCCTCGGGAGCCAAGGCCAACGGGAGGTTCCCGCGAGGGGAACATCTCATCGAGTTTCCCTCCGATCCCAATCATCTGCTTCTGGGTGCCACGTACGGGCTTCTCAACACCGACGACGGCGGCAAGAACTGGTACTACATCTGCGAGACGGGGTTCTCGCTTTACCCACCGCCGACGCCGACCGACCCTAGTGGCTACACAGGCGATCCACTCCTGGCCGTGACGGCCGACAACTCCGTGTTGGTTGGCGTTCAAACCTGGATCACCAAGTCGAGTGATCGGGCCTGCAACTGGGCGAAGGTTTTCGAAGGTCCGAGCAAAGAATCGATCGACGACATCGCCGTCGCACCCTCGAACAAGAACATCGCCGTCGCCCTGGTGCGTCCCGTGTTGGCAGGAGGGATCCGGGTTTACGAGACGACTGACGGAGGGGCGACGTGGGCCCCCATCGGAACGCCGCTCAACATGATCGTGCTGGGCACCACCATCGACGTCGACGCCCAGGATCCGATGCATCTCATGGTCACGGGCATCACGAGCTACGATCCCACCGCGAACACGGGCGTCTTTCTGAATTCGGCCAACCATGGGATGACGTGGACAAGCTCTCCCATCCCCAACACGAACGTCGACGCCCAACCTTACATCGCTGCGGTGCACCCCACGGACGGCAAGAAGGTCTTCGTCCGCACCGACGAGTGGACGGGCACGACCGACGCCAACGACGCGCTCGTCTACACGAAGGACGGGGGACAGACGTGGACCGAATTGCTGCGCCCGAGAGGCGGCGACGGTCTCGGCGCCAAGCTCTACGGGTTTGCGCTTTCCCCCGATGGCAACACCGCGCTGGCCGGGTTCGGCGATCCGGTGGAAGGCGGAGGCCGCACCGTCAATCGCGACGTGATGGGCGTCTACAAGAGCACCGGCGCGGATTACTCGTTCGGAGCGACGCCGGTGGCGACGTTCGTGGAGTCGACGACGTGCCTCACCTGGACTGCAAAGGGTATCTACGTCTGCGGTTCTCCCGACGGGATGACCTCGTACATCTCGTTCGCCGATGACGTCAGCAAGGTCACCAGCGCCGGTCTCACCAAGATCATGCAGGTCAACCAGTTGAAGGGCGAACCCCCGTGCTGCTCGGGACGCGCGGTGACCACCTGCGATTGGAACATTGATTGCGATCGTTTCGACGCGTGCATCGAGGGCGGCACGTCGTCGCCGCCCGATGCGGGCATGTGCACGATGCCCGAGGCGGGTCGCGACGGCAGTGCGGGAGCGGGCGGCAGCGCAGGAGGGGACGCCAGCGCCGATCGGTCGGACGGCACCGGCGGCGCAGGAACCGACGGCGCGGCCGGCGCGGCGACGGGCGGCGCGGGAGCGGGCGGCGGCGCGACGACCGACGCGACGGGCGGCGCGGGAGCGGGTGGTGCGGGGAGAAGCGGCGCGGCTGGCTCCTCCACGGGCGGTGCGAGCGGCAGCGGGACGGGCGGCGCGGGGACGGGAGGGTCCGGCGGAAGCGACGACGGTTGCAACTGTCGCATGTCGGCAACTTCGAGCGGGCGACCGTTGGCTGCCCTCACCCTCTTGCTCGGGATCGTCGGCGCGAGCGGACGGCGGCGATCGCGCCGTCGTTGACCCCTCACGGCGCGCCGTGGGCCCTCTCCAAGTGCGCGGCAATCTTGTTGGCCAAGTCCTCCGCGGCGGGCAAAAGGGCCGGCCCGAGCATCGCGTTGACGAGCGGTCCGCTCGGCCCTCCGGCGTCCATCCTCAAGACGAACTGGAGCTTCGAGGCTGATCCATTGGCCGTGGGCAGCGCGCGCGCCTGCCGTTCGGGCGCGGGACCGTTCATCCGCCGAAAGAAGAAGCGGAAGACGGCGTCCAGGAGTCGTTGAAAAAACGAGCGTCGTTTCACGACGGGCGTGGCGCCCCCGACGGGCGGCGTGTACGGACCCATGAGCAGCGTGCCGCCCCCGTCGACGAGCTCATTGACCCCCGCCAGCGTGAACGAGACGCGCTCCGGTCCGCTCCATTCCGTGATGTGCGCTTTCAATTCGACGGTGCGCGCGAGGACGCCCACGTCGCCCTTCAGCGTCCATACGGAGTCGGTTTCGTTCAAGATCTCGTGCTTCTGGTAGCCAGTGAGAAAAGGCGCCCAGTTGTTCATGTCTTTGACGAAGTCCCACACCTTCTCGGGCGGCAGGTTCACGAACGTCGTGTATTCGACTTCCGGCATGGTGATCTCCTCTGACTTCTCGAACTCCCGATGAAATGGCTAGGTCGGCTTCTGCTGGGCCGCGTGGCGCCCGGCAAGGTAGCCAAACGTCATGGCCGAGCCGATGGTCGCGCCGGCCCCCGGATAGCCCGACCCCGCCGGCGCAGCGATGACATTGCCCGCAGCATAAAGGCCGGGGATCGGCTCGCCTCCGGCGCGAAGCACCTGGGCATCGACGGTCACCCGCGCGCCCCCTTTGGTGCCGATGGTGCCCGGGTGCACCTCGAGGGCGTAGTAGGGCGGCTTGCGCAAGGCGCCGAGGTTCGGATTGGGAGGATGCTGAGGGTCGCCATAAAACCTGTCATACAGGCTGTCGCCGCGGCGAAAATCCTGGTCGACCCCTTCGTCGGCGAAGCGGTTGAAACGCGCCACGGTCGCCGCGAGCCCCTTGGAATCGATCCCGACCTTGCGCGCCAGTTCTTCGAGCGTATCGCCACGGGTCAGCCAATCGGGCGGCTTTTGCCCGGGCATGACCGTGAGCAGCGCGTATTTCTCGAGAAAAGCCTGATCGAGCACGAGATAAGCCGGCAGATTGGGCCGTTCGTAGGCGTTCGGTTCGAAGGCGAAGAACGGCTTCATGAGGTCGTTGTAGTTTTGCGCCTCGTTCACGAAACGCATTCCCCGGCGGTTCACGATGATGGAATGCGGCATCGAGCGAATGGCGAAGTCACCGCGGTTCAGCTGTCGCCCTTCGTACTCCTCCCCCGGAATGACGACAGAAGGACACCACCAGGCCTCGTTCATGTTGCCGAGATCGGCACCGACGCTCATGGCCATCTTGAGGCCGTCCCCGTCGTTGCCCGGCGGGCTGTTGGGATGGGTCACGATGCCGCCCAAGAATTGTTGGACGAGGCGCGCATTCCACTCGAAGCCGCCGCTGGCGAGAACGACGCCTTTCTTGGCGCGGATGTGGAGCTCGCGGCCGGCCTGCTCAGCGCGGAGGCCGATGACGCGCCCTTCCTCGACGATGAGGTCTCGCGCGGCGACGCCGAGGAGCGGCGCGATTTGCTGGTCGAGCAGCGCTTTCAAAAGCTGGCCGACCAGCGCCGCTCCATAGCAGACGAACCCCTTCGAATAGCGCTCGGCAAGCAGCTTGAAAGGGAGCTTGAGCGGATTGGAGAAGACGCCCCAATCGGTGGCTTCGGTCACCGACATCGCCGTCATCCCGAAGATCGGGCTTTTGCGGAGATGCTTTTTCCAGTCGCCGAGCTCGTTGGAATCGAAAAGACCCGGGTCGAGCGATCGCCCGCCCGGTTTGCCCCCCGGAAATTCAGGGTGGTAGTCGGGGTAACGGGCGAGCGCGGTGAACGGGATCGAAGCGGCTTTCTCGACGAAGCGCAGCATGCCCGGCGCTTGATCGATGTACGTCTCGATGAGCTTGTCCTCACCACGCCCATCGGCAAGACGCTTCATGTAGAGGAGCGCCTCGTCGCGCGAGTCGGAGATGCCGACGTCGGCCATGTGATGGTTGGTGGGCACCCACACCACGCCGCCGCTCACGGCGGTGGTTCCCCCGACCACCGCCGATTTCTCGAGCACCATCACGCTGGCCCCGGCATCGCGCGCGGCGAGGGCCGCCACCAGCCCGGCACCCCCCGACCCGACGACCAGCACGTCGGTCTCCTTGTCCCATTGTCGCTTCTTTTTGAAGAAATCCATGCCCGCTCTTCTCTCGATACCGCCGCTTACCGCGACGAGGCGTGACGCCCAGCGAGGTACCCGCCGACGAGTCCGCGCAAGTTCGAAAGCCCACTCTGATATCCAGCGCCGATGTCGAGCGGCGCCGCGGAATTGCCCACCGCGTAGAGACCTGGAATCGGGCGGCCGCGCACGTGCATGACCTGCCCATCGCCGTTGGTCTTGAGACCGGTGCAGTTGATGCCGACGCTCGCCACGCGGAGTCGCATCCCGTAAAACGGCGGCTTGTCGAGGGGCCCCAGGTTGGGATTTTTGCGCGTCGCGTCCCCCGTCATCATGGCGGCCCACGGGTACGTGCCGCGCCCGAAGTCCTTGTCGACACCTTCGGCAGCGAACGCGTTGAAGCGCGCCACCGTCGCTTCCAGTCCCGCGGCGTCGATGCCGAGCTTGCCGGCGAGCTCGCCCAAGGTTCCCGCGCTCATGGCGACCGTTTCGGGAATGGGCTGCCCGGGGAGAAAAGTGCCGAGCGGATATTTCTCGCGGAAGTTCGAATCGAAGACGAGATACGGCGGGAAGTTCGGCTGGGTTTGCGCCGCGCCGTCCCAGGCGCGCGTCTTCGGCAGGTAGTCGCGATAGAACGACTCGTCGCCGAAACGCTGCCCCGCGCGGTTCACCCAGATCGCGTGCGGAAAGCCGCCCTCCCACGATCCGCGCCAGAGCGGCTTTCCCTCCTGCTCTTCGCCGGGGATGTTGTAGCCGTAGAAAAGGCCGAGATTGCAGGGCGGAACGGCAGCCAGTTGCGCCCCCAGCTCGCAGCCGAGCATCATCGCGTCGCCGGAGACGCTCGGCTGGCACATCGACTGCCACTCCGGCAGCTGCTCGAAGTACTTGGCCATGTCGGGGTGCCAGTCGTAACCGCCCGCCGCCAGGACGACCCCTTTTTGCGCGCGGACCAGGAAGTCTTTCCCGTTGCGCCGCGCGCGAACGCCGACCACGGCCCCCTCGTCGACGATGAGCTCGGTCACCGGCGATTCGAGGAAGGCGGGGATCTTGCGGTCGATCATGGCCGCCTTGACGAAGTACGCCATCATTCCCGGGCCAAAACCGCGCATGTCTTTGCGGTAGCGCTTGGCCATGAGAGAAAAGTCCCACTTCAAGACGTTGACGAAGCCGCCCCAGGCGAAGAGCTCGTCGTGATCGATGCCGTTCGGCATGTGCGGCGAGAGGTACGTCTTCGATTGCCACTCGCCGAGCTCGGCGCCGTCGAAGAGATGCACCTCGAGGTACCGCCCGCCGGCGAGGGTGCCGGCAGCCTTGGGATAGTGGTAATCGGGGAAGTCTTTGATGATCTTCCAGCGCACACCGGCGCGCTCTTCGAAATAGCGCGCGGCCAAGGGCCCCGTGTCGAGGAGGATCGCTTGCAGGGCAGGATCGGCGTACCCGGCGGCGAGAAATTGGAAGTACGCTAGTCCGGCGTCGCGCGAATCGCGGATGCCGGCCGCCTCTTGGAGGTGGTTCTTGGGGACGAACACTTCGCCTCCCGAATAACCGCACACGCCCCCCAGCTTGGGCGCCTTTTCGAAGACGACGGTTTTCTTGCCGGCGTCATGGGCGACGATGGCCGCGCCGAGGCCTCCCAGGCCCGATCCGACGGCAACGACGTCGACGGTGAGGTCCCATTTGCCGAACCCGAAAGCCATCAGGCAATCATCCCGCCGTCGACGACGACCACCGACCCGTTGATATAGAGCGCGTCATCGGAGGCGAGAAAGGCGATTGTGGCCGCGACTTCGGGGGGCTGCCCCATGCGCCCGAGCGGCATGATGCGCGCCAGCACGTTGGGATTCGCGCCTTCCGGCAGCTGGAATTTCTGAATCAAAGGCGTCTCCACGCCGCCCGGGCAAACGCAGTTGATGCGCACGCCTTTGCGCCCGTATTCGACCGCCAGCGCCTTGGTCATCGTCACGACGCCCCCCTTGGACGCGCAATAAGCGGCGCTGAAAGGGTGGGAACGGAGGCCGGCGACGGAGGCGACGTTGATGATGGCCCCTTTGGTCTCCAGGATGTGCGAAATCGCCTTTTGGCAGGTGAGGAAGGTGCCGGTAAGGTTCACCCCGATGGTGCGGTTCCACTCGTCGAGCGTCGTTTCCGTCAGGCGGCGAAATCCCCCTACGCCGGCCACGTTGGCGAGCACATCGAGCCGCTTGTATCGCTCGATGGCGCGGGCGACCGTCTCTTCGACCGAGGGGGCCTGGGAGACGTCGCAAACCAGCCCAAGCGCCTCGCCCCCTTGGGTGCGGATGGTCGTCGCCGTCTCTTCCACGCCTTTGGCGTTCACGTCGGCGCAGACGACGGCGGCTCCCTCGCTGGCGAAACGCTCCGCCGTGGCCCGGCCGATACCCGAACCTGCTCCCGTGATCAGCACCGTCCGACCTTGGAATCGCTTCATGATTTTCCTCGCGCTCGTCCCGATAACTCTATTCTGTCAGTCCTTCGCCACAGCAGAACACGATCAGCCGACTCGGCCACACGGCCACCTGAGATTTGCGGCGAGGCCGCCGCGAGACGTAGTGCTAGTAGAACATGTTTCACTCGCCCCGGCAAGCCTTGCCGCGAGCCACACTGTCGGCTAGAAAGGACTAGAACGTGTTGCAGTCGGAGTCCCAGCGCCCATTGGACCAGCAGACGGCGAAGCGGATGTTCCATCCCCTCCGGGTGGCCGACGTCATCGAGGAAACGCACGACTCCAAGTCCATCGTCTTTGCGATTCCCGAAGCGCTGCGGCAAGTCTTTCGCTACCGCGCCGGACAGTTCTTGACGCTGGAGATCCCTTGGGCGGGCAGCATGCTGCGCCGCTGCTATTCACTGGCCAGTTCGCCGCAATGCGATCCCGTTCCGAAAGTCACCGTCAAGCGCGTGAAGGACGGCCGTGCTTCCAACTGGCTCAATGACAACGTTCGCGCCGGCGACACGCTCTCCGTGCTGCCCCCCGAGGGGCGCTTCGTGCTCACCGACACCGATGCGCCGCTCGTCCTCTTCGCGGGCGGCAGCGGCATCACTCCGGTGATTTCGCTCATCAAGACGGCGCTCGTCACCGGCGCGCGATCGATGGTGCTTCTCTACGCCAACCGCGACGAGCGCTCGGTCATCTTCCGCCACGAGCTCGGCGCGCTTTCGGCCCGGCATCCTCGACGGATCGAGCTCAGCCACCACCTCGACGACAAGAATGGATTCGTCACCGACGCCGAGGTGCGCGCCCTCGCCGCGCGCGGCGGCGATCGCGGCGTCTTTTACATCTGTGGGCCCGGTCCGTTCATGGAGACCGTGGAGCGTGGCCTCCTCGGGGCCGGCATCGACCCCACGCATATCCGGATCGAGCGCTTTATTTCGCTACCCGATCCCGGGGCGGAGCCGAGTATGGCAGCGCCGGCCCCTCTGGCCGAAGGCGGGCCGCCGTCGGAGATCGCCATCGAGTTGCGCGGAAAAATGCATGCCGTTCCGTACACGGAAGGTCTGTCGATCTTGAAGGCGGCGCGCGACGCGGGCCTCGACGCGCCTTATTCGTGCGAGGAAGGTTTCTGCGGTTGCTGCGCGGCGCGATTGCTCGAGGGTCGGGTTCACATGGCGGCAACCGATGCGCTCACCGAGGAGGAAAAACGCCGCGGGCTCATTCTCACCTGTCAGGCGAGACCCCTCACCAGTCGCTGCAAAGTCCGTTACGAGGAGTAGCGTGATGGCGGCAGTTTCGCTGTTGAAACACGTTCTACTCTGACGTAACGTTCACGCCCGGAGGCCCTCCATGACGCAGTACGCCTTTTGGAAATTGGCAGAGGAGGATCCCTCGCGCGTCGCCGTGATCGACGCCGAAGGGAAAGAAGTCACCGCAGGCGAGCTCTTGCGCGCATCGAACCAGGTCGTACACGGCTTGCGGGCCCTGGGACTCAAGCCCGGGGATGCCATCGCCGTCATGCTCACCAACGAAGTGGCGATGCTCGAGGTGTACATGGCCGCGGTGCAGGCCGGTTGGTACATGACGCCGATCAACAGCCACCTGACGGCTTCCGAGGTGGCGTACATCGTGGGCGATTGCGATGCTCGAGCGCTGTTCTGCAATCCGCGAACGGCCGATGCCTGCGTGCAGGCCGCAAAATCGCTGAACCTTCCGGCCAGCGCTTGCTTCGCCACCGGCGCCGTCACCGGCTTTCGACCGTTCGCCGAGCTGAAAGCCGGGCAGCCCACCACGGCCCCCAGCGATCGCCGCGCGGGCGCGTCGATGACGTACACGTCGGGGACCACCGGTCGGCCCAAAGGCGTGCGGCGTCCTCTCGCCCCCGTTCTGCCGGAAGTCGTGGCCGAGCCGAACGCGATGTTCCTCGCCCTCTTCGGCATTACGCCGAAGAACGACGGCGTGCACCTGGTGGTCTCGCCGCTTTATCACACCGCAGTTTTGAACTTCTGCACGAATCATCTGCATTTTGGGCACACGGTCGTGCTCATGGACAAGTGGTCGCCGGAGGACATGCTCCAGAAGATCGCGCGCTACCGCGTCACCACGAGCCACATGGTCCCGACGCAGTTCCGGCGCCTCTTGTCGTTGCCCGAAGACGTCAAATCGCGCGCCGACGTCTCCTCACTGCGGCACATGATTCACAGCGCTGCGCCGTGTCCCGTCGACGTCAAGCGCCGTATGCTCGATTGGTGGGGTGACGTCATCTACGAGTATTACGCCGCCTCGGAAGGTGGGGGTACGCTGGCCACGCCGCAAGACTGGCGCAAACATCCGGGCACCGTCGGCAACGCCTGGCCCATCTCCAAGCTCAAAGTCGTCAATGACGACGGCGCCGAGTGCGCCACCGGCGAAGTCGGCACCGTGTACATGAGCATGGGCCAGCACAAATTCGAGTACCACAAGGACAAGAAGAAGACGGAATCGACATGGCGCGACGACTACTTTACGGTCGGCGACGCGGGGTTCCTCGATGCCGACGGCTTTCTTTTCCTTTGCGATCGCAAGAGCGACATGATCATCTCCGGCGGAGTGAACGTCTATCCTGCCGAGATCGAGGCTGCGCTGGGCGAGCACCCCCAGGTGCGGGACGTGGCGGTCTTCGGCATTCCCGACGACGATTGGGGCGAGCAGATCAAGGCCGTCGTCGAGCCGGAGCCCCTCGCCATACCCGGTCCCGCCCTGGCGCAGGAGCTCCTCGCCTTTTGCAAGGAGCGCCTGGCCGGTTTCAAGTGCCCGAAGTCGATCGACTTCACGACCGCGCTGCCGCGCGACCCCAACGGCAAGCTCTACAAGCGCAAACTGAGGGATCCCTATTGGGAGGGACGAGAGCGCGCCATCTGAACGATGTAAAATCCCCCCGGCAAAAACGCCGGTCCAACGAGGAGGAATGTCATGGCAGCAGTAGCGAGTGTGAAAGAATATTTCGACACCTTGAACCAGCGTTTCGTGGCGTCGGCGTCGAAAGGGCTCACCGCCGTGTTCCAGTTCGAGCTCTCCGGTGACGGCGGGGGCTCGTACAACATCGCGGTCAACGACGGCACCATGGAAGTGAAGGAAGGCGCCTCCCCGACGCCGAGCGTGACCATCAAGATGACGGCCGACGACTACCTCAAGCTGGTGAACGGTCAGCTCAACGGCACCATGGCCTACATGAAAGGCCAGATGAAGGTCACCGGGAATCTGATGCTTGCGCAGAAGATGCAAGCCGTTTTTCCGGTCTCCAAGTAAGCGTTTTGGTGCGGGCCGATACTCCACCGAGAACGGGGAGCGGAGCCGCAGGCTCCGCGGGGGTGGGGCCCCATTCCGGTGACGGAGTGGAACGCGCAGCGCCCCCGCCGCGTGCGGAGCGTGTTCGCTTGACGCAGGTCGGATGGGATGCGGACCTGGTGTACGAAATCGCGACTGACCCTCTGCCCACGCCGTCGGGGGCCGAGGTGCTCGTGGAAGTCGAAGCATGCGGCGTTTGTCATCGCGATCTCATCGATCGCGCGGGACGCTGGCCGTTTCTGCGGCTGCCCATCACGCCGGGGCACGAAGCGGCGGGACGCGTCGTCACCGTGGGGCCGGCCGTGCGCGATTTTCGCGTGGGCGATCGCGTGGGGACCATGCATCGCGACGCCTGCGGAACGTGCAGCGCATGCCAGAAGGGGCACACCTCGATCTGCGAAGGGGCGGCGTGGGTCTTCGGCATCATGGCCGACGGCGGGTATGCGCGGCACGTCCTCGCGCCCGAATCGGCGCTCTACCGCTTGCCGGCCACGATGCCGGCTGCCGAAGCGGCGGTCATGCATTGCACCTTCGGGACGGCGTACCGCGATCTCCGAACGCTGGGAAAGGTCGTTTCCGGGGAGCGGGTGCTCATCACCGGCGCGAACGGCGGCGTCGGTGTCGCCGCGGTACAGATTGCCGCTCGGCTCGGCGCCGAGGTGGTGGCGGTGGTGCGCTCTGCCGAGCATACCGAGCTCCTGTCGCGCCTCGGCGCGCACTGTGTGATCGTCGACCCGGGAACGACGTTCCACGAGCAGCGTGGCGCGGGCGGGATCGATCTCGTGCTGGAAGCCGTGGGGTACTCGACGTTCGCCTCCTCGTTGCGAACGCTCCGTCTCGGCGGTCGCATGGTCGTGGTGGGGAACATCGTTCCCGAACGCGTCGCGCTCAACCTGGGAGCGCTCATCACGCGGGGGCTTTCGCTGATCGGTGGAAGCGGCGCCACCCGAACCGACATGGCCGAGCTCTTGGCCTTGCACCAAACGGAGCCGTTCCAGGTTGCAATCGATCGCGTGTTGCCTTTGTCGCAAGCGGACGCCGCACAGCGCTTCGTGCGCGCGGGCGGACTGAAAGGGCGTATCGTGCTCGTCCCGAGCGGTTGAGGCTCGGTTTTCCGAGCCGCAGTGGCTCGTCGTCGTTCAACGCAAGGAGAGTTCGTCATGCGTCTCGGTCTCATGGTCGGCTATTCCGGCGCCCAGCTTTCGCTCGACATGGATCTCATCAAGGAGGCCGAGCGCCTCGGTTTCGATTCGGTGTGGAGCGCCGAAGCTTACGGCTCCGACGCCGTGACACCGCTCGCCTTCATCGCCGCCCAGACGACGAAGATCAAGCTCGGCACCGGCATCATGCAGCTGCCCGGTCGATCGCCGGCCAACACCGCCATGACCGCCATGACGCTCGATGCTCTTTCCGGCGGGCGGTTCATCCTCGGACTCGGCACCTCCGGTCCGCAGGTGGTGGAGGGGTGGCACGGAGTCCCCTTCGACAAGCCGCTCCTCTGGATGAATGAGTACATCGCCATCATCCGCGCCATCCTGGCGCGCGAGAAGCCGCTCGTCTTCGAGGGAACACGTTACCAGATCCCTTACCGTGGTCCCGGGTCGACCGGTCTCGGCAAGCCGCTGAAGAGCATCCTGCACGGTCGCAAGACCATGCCCATCTACATCGGTGCCATGGCGCCCAAGAGCCAGACGCAGTGCGCGGAGATCGCCGACGGCCTCCTGCTCACGTGCATGGATCCCGAGCGCTTCGACGTGATCGAGGAGAACCTCTTGCCTGGTTTTGCCAAGGCGGGGGGCGGCAAAAGCCTGGCCAACTTCGACGTCGCTCCGACGGTCGCCGTCATCGTGGGGGACGACATCGACGCCTGTCGCATGCCTCTCAAGATGAGCCTCGCGCTCTATATCGGCGGCATGGGGGCGCGCAACAAGAACTTCTACAACGAATACATCCGTCGCATCGGATACGAGAAGGAAGCGACGGAAATCCAGAACCTCTATCTCGCCGGCAAAAAAGAGGAGGCGATGGCCGCCGTGCCGGATTCGCTCGTCGACAAGCTCCACCTGGTCGGCCCCCCCGCGCGCATCCGCGAGCGCTTCGCGGTGTGGAAGAAGTCGAAAGTAGGGACGCTCGTCATCGGAACGGCGCAGCCGGAGGCGGTTCGTCTCGTCGCGGAGCTCGCATTTTCTTGATTCCTCACCCGGACGGCGAGGGCAAGCGCGGCGATCGCGAGTTCGGGACCATCCCTGGTCTCGTGCGGATCGCGCGCGAGCGCCACGCCGGCCGAACGGCCATCGAGGACGGCGAGACGACGCTCACCTACGCCGCGCTTTCCGCGGAGGTCGAGCGAGCTTCACGCGCATTGATCGCGCTCGGCGTGGCCAAGGGCGATCGCGTGGCAGTGTGGGCGCCCAACCTGTGGGAATGGATCGTGGCCGCGCTCGCCGCGCATGCTGCCGGCGGTGTGCTGGTTCCCATCAACACGCGCTTCAAAGCCAATGAAGCCGGCTATGTGCTGGCCAAGAGCGGCGCGCGGATCCTATTTACCGTCAATGGCTTTTTGGGAAACGACTACGTCGCCATGCTGCGCGCCAGCGAGGTCACGCTCGCATCCCTCGAGCACATCGTGCTGCTGCGTGGCGCGGCGGCCGGAGCGACGGCGTGGTCCGACTTCACGCGCCTCGGCGACGGCGTCTCCTCGGCGGAAGCAATGGCGCGCGCCGCCGCCGTCGAGCCGAGCGATCTCTCCGACATCATTTTCACCTCGGGTACGACCGGACATCCCAAAGGAGTCATGTGCACGCACGCGCAATCGCTGCGCGCGTTCCGCGACTGGAGCGACACGGTGGGGCTGCGTCAAGGGGATCGCTACCTGGTCGTGCTCCCGTTCTTCCACACCTTCGGATACAAGGCGGGGTGGCTGGCCTCGTTGATGATGGGCGCCACCATCCTTCCTCAGGCCGTCTTCGACGTGGGCGAGGTCTTGGCGCGGGTGGGCAAAGACCGCGTGACCGTGCTGCCGGGATCACCGGCGCTCTACCAGTCCTTCCTGGCGCGGCCCGACCTGGCGAGCTTCGATCTGTCGTCGCTCCGGCTCGCGGTCACGGGCGCGGCCGTCATCCCGGTGGAGCTCATCCATCGCATGCGGCGCGACCTTCATATCGAGACCGTGATCACGGGCTACGGGCTCACCGAGGGCACTGGCGTCTCCACCATGTGCCGCGTCGGCGATGACCCGGAAACCATCGCCACGACCTCGGGGCGCGCGGTGCCAGGCGTCGAGGTGCGCATCGTCGACGATGCCGGCCGCGAGGTCGCACGCGGTGAGCCTGGAGAGGTCGTCGTGAGCGGCTACAGCGTGATGCGAGGCTATTTCGGTGAGCCCGCCGAGACCGCGGCGACGATCGACGAAAGCGGGTGGCTCCATACCGGCGACATCGGCGTGATGGATGCGCGCGGGTACTTGCGCATCACCGATCGCAAAAAGGACATGTTCATCGTGGGGGGCTTCAATGCCTATCCGGCCGAGATCGAGTCCGTGCTGCTCCAGCATCCGGCCGTGGTGCAGGCAGCCGTGGTCGGCGCACCCGACGAGCGACTCGGTGAAGTAGGGATCGCTTTCGTGGTGCAGCGGCCTTCCGCGGCGCTCGTCCCCGAGGAGGTCATCGCCTGGAGCCGCGAACGGATGGCCAATTACAAAGTGCCGCGCCGCGTCGTCGTGGTCGATGCTTTGCCCATGAATGCAACGGGCAAGGTGCTGAAGTTTCGCCTGCGGGACCAACTGCGAAAATAACCGAGGCTCGTCCCATTATCGGGACGGGCATTGCGTAAGAGATTGAGGTCCGGAAGGACGTGCTCCGTGTCCATGGGGCGGGTACATTCATCGACGAATGACCGCCACCGCTGCGCCGCCCGGTCCCGGCGCATCCCACGCTCTGCCGCCCGAGCTGCGCCGCAACTCGCGGACGCAGCTCTTTCTCGTTTTCGCGGCATGGACGCTCATCGCCGCGTTCGACATCGGCAAGCGCTTCGTCGAAAGCCGCATGTACGGACGGACGCTCGACCTGGGAGAAATCCTTCTCAACCTCGAGAGTGCCTGGGTTTGGACCGCATTCACGCCGCTCATTTTCCTTCTCGCCGAGCGGTATCCCATCGAACGCGCTCACTGGGTACGGCGTTTGGCGTTCCATTTCGTCTTCAGCGTGGCGATCGCGGCGCTCGACAGCGGGGTCGATCGCCTCATCTGTCCGCTCCTCTCCGAGCGCAGCAATTGGTCTTTCGCGCGCAGGTTCTGGGGCGAGTCGTTCATCAACGTCTACAGCTATTTCGCGACGCTCGCCGCCGGTCTCGCCATCCGCTTCTACCGCCTCTATCACGATCGCCGGCTGCGCGTCTCCAAGCTGGAGACGGAGCTCGCCGTCACGAAGCTGCGCGCGCTGGAGATGCGGCTGCGCCCGCACTTTCTCTACAATGCCCTGCACACCATCGGAGGGCTGGTGCGCACCGAGCAAGGAGTGGCTGCGGTACGCATGATCGCCGGGCTCGGCGATCTCCTCCGCCACACCCTGCGTGACGATGACGCCCAGGAAGTACCGCTGTCGCGCGAGCTCGAGCTCACCTTCCGCTACCTCGACATCGAGCAGGCGCGCTTCGGCGACCGCTTGCGCGTCGAGCTCGAAATCGCGCCCGAGACGGAGAACGCGCACGTGCCGAGCCTCTTGCTCCAGCCTCTGGTCGAAAACGCGGTTCGTCACGGAGTGGAATCGAGCGCGACGGGCGGCTGGGTGGTGGTGCGCGCCTATCGCGACGGCGATGCGCTCTGCCTCGACGTGCAGGATAGCGGCAACGGGCGGCGTGACGAACCGGGCGGCAACGGTATTGGATTGTCGACGACGCGTGCACGTCTCGAACAGCTGTACGGGTGTGAGCACAAGCTCGAGCTCGAACGCGCGGCCAGCGGCGGCGCGCTGGCCTCGGTCCGGATCCCCTTCCACACCTCGCCCACCGAAATCGCCCGATGAGCGAAACCTTTCAGGCCCTCATCGTCGATGACGAGCCGCTCGCGCGCGCCACGCTGCGCTGTCTACTCGCCAAGGATCCGGAGATCACGGGCATCGGCGAGTGTGCGGACGGCGCCCAAGCGGTGGAGCGCATCCGCGCGGAGGACCCGGACCTGGTCTTTCTCGACATCAGCATGCCCGGATTGGGCGGATTCGAGGTGCTGGATGCGCTCGGCCAAGAGCGGCGGGCCGCCATCGTCTTCGTCACGGCCTACGACGAGTACGCGTTACGCGCGTTCGATGCCAGTGCGCGCGACTATCTGCTCAAGCCCTTCGAAGACGAGCGTTTCGCGCGCGCGCTCGGCCGCGCCAAGGAAGCTGTGCGCCGAGCGCGCATGGAGGAGGTGGTGCAGAAGCTCGGCACCCTACTCGGACGGGACCTGCGCGGCGAGCCCATCAAGGCGTCCGCCGCGCGCCAACCGCTCGAGCGTCTGGTCGTCCGCGCCGCCGGCTCCGTGACAGTCATCGAAGTGGCTGACCTCGACTATATCGAGGCCGAGGATTACTACGTGCTGCTCCATGCCGGCGCGAAGCACGTTCTCTACCGGGAATCGATGCGCGATCTCGAAGCGATGTTGCCGCGTTCTTTCGTCCGTATCCACCGCTCGACCATCGTCAACGCGGAGCGCATCATCGAGCTTCGTACGCACCCGAGCGGCGAGCACCGCGTCGTCTTGCGCGGCGGTACCGAGCTTTCGGTGAGCCGCACGCGCCGCCATCAAGTGAACGCCATTCTGGGGGCGCGTTGACGGGAGCCGCCCATCATCGTCGCCTAGCGCGTTTCAGTCGTGGCCGCCGTCGTGCTTGGGGTCGCACATGGTGACGCCCATGGCGTGCTCGCAGTGCTCATCGGGGTCCATGACCGAGGAGCAAACGTGGAAGAGACGGCACTGCGCGTCGTTGCGATCGGGCAGGTTACCGTCCGACACCGTGTAGGGAGGCACGTCTTTCAGCATGAGACAAGCCATCATGCAACCGCTCATGCTCGGAAAGTTATAGGGTGCGTACTTGAGGGTACAGGCTCCCATCATCAGCGTGCAGAACCCGTCACAGATGTTGCCGCAAGCGCCGTCGCTCCCGGGACCGGCCTTGCGGCAATAGGCGTCTTTCTCGGTGCCCAAGGCGTAGCGTGCCCTACCGGCGTATTTGAGACGACAAGATGCCGTGTTGCTGTCCGGGTCGGTGACCAGCCCCTCGGTGTAAATAGCGCAGACCTTGAGGCACTGGGCACTGTCGACGTACTGTTTCAAGTCGCCTTGGCAGTAGTCCATGACGTCGCTGCAATATTGCTTGCACACCGTGGAGTCGTTGCTGTCCGAGCCGGTCTCGATCAGGTTCCCGCCCGAGTCGATGGGGGTGGTGCCGGTTCCAGCGGCCCCGCCGGGTGCACCGGTTTCCGCCGACGTGGTGCCGCCACTTCCTCCGCTGCCCGCATCGGGGGCGCCTCCGCCCGTCGTCGGAGGAGGCGTCAAACCGGGATCGACCCGTGCCTCATCGATCCCGAGCACCTGCGCGCATGCCGCGGCCGATAGTATGAAAGCAGTGACGCTGCCGATGCCGCTGAGGCGTTTCGTGAATCGCGTCATTACCAGCTACCTTCCAGCTGAACGCCGGTGCCACGGCCCACGAGCCCGGTGGATACGCGCAGATCGGAACCCGCGTGACGAGACTCGGATCGCGCGGTGAGCACCAAGACCAAGCCACCCACGGTGAGCAGGCCCCCCGCTGCGAGAGCGATGGTGGACCCCATGGCCGCGCCGCGCGCGTCGTCGCGCATGGACTTGCCGCCGGCCGTGCAGGCGTTGGTATCGTCAGCGCGGCACTCCGCCAACGAATCTTGGTTTTGCGAATAGGCCCGATAGCCGAAAAAGCCACCCAAGCCGAGACTGACGATGCCGAGCGCGCCGAGCACGTATCCAGTCGTCCTTTGCGTGCTTCCCGGCGAGCTCGTCGTATCGCGAACGGGCGATGTCGAGGCCGAACCGGACAGCGCGCTCGAAGAGCCAGGTTCCGCGGAGGTCGGTTTGACGGCCAGCACGGGCACTTCGATGCTGCGTGTCGTCGGCCCGTCGGGCACTTCGACGGTCCCCGTCCAGGTGATTCGCCCCGGGGCAGACGCTTCCAGCTTTTGACGCCCGGGATCGACGGGAACCGCGAGGTCCCACGTCGCCCGCGGGATGCTCACGCCGTTGAGTTTGAGCTCGAACCCGACGGGAACGTTCTTGGTTTCGAGCTTGATCTCCAGCTTGGAGAGCCGCTTCTCGAGCTCGACTGCGCGCTCCTCCGCTATCCGCAGGCGCTCGGTCTCGTTGCGCGTCCGCGCCACGGACGACACCTCTTTGAACATCGCCCATGCGCTCGCGCTCTTACCGATGCGGTCGTTACAGTCCGCCAAGCGGAGCAGCGTTCCGAGCGCCGCATCGAGCTGGTGGCTGCCCGCGAACTTTTCGCAGGCAGCGGCATACTGCTTTTCGCCCATCAGCTCCGTGCCCTGCTGAAACAGGGCCTCGGCAGCGGCCTTCTCGGTAGCGCCCGTGCTGGGCTGCCCATGGGCGTCTCCGACGACGAGAAGGATACCCATCGTCGCCATGCCGGCCACCGTGCTGAGCGAGCGCGTCGTTCTACGAAAGATGTGAGGGAGCTTTCCTGTCATGGTGCCGCCGCCGCTGTCCACCCCATGGCCACGCCGGTTTGATCGCCGGACCGCATGTCCGTCGCCGATAAATAAAGGGGCGCCCCTTTGTAGGCAACTTGTTGACGTCCCGTGTCGCGTCGCACGAAGAGGATGAGGTCGTTGGTATCGAGCGTCGACACCGCGTTGATGCGATTGCTCTGAAAGGGAGGGTACTGCGTAAGGCAACTCCCCACACAGGCGCTCACCGGATCGGAGCCTGCGGTGCCGACGGTGTCCTGATCGAAGACGTAGAGCGTGTGACCCACCCCATCGGCGATGTAACGCGGGTTCGTCTTGTCCCGCATGATCATCATGTTGAAAGGTGTGACCGTGGCGACGTGCCAAGTCTTGCTTTTGCCGTGACCAACGATGGCGCCGCTCGTGGTGTCCGAACGATAGTAGTAAAGCGGCCAACCGTAGTACGTCGTGATCGGCGAGACACCGTCTCCACGCGTCGTGGATCCGAAAACGGCGGGGTCGAGCGACATCGCGAGCGTTCGCTTGCCGGCATCGAAGGGGGGCCATGCGATGGCGCAATCCGCCTCGCAGTCGGTGATCGGTGGGTAAGTGCAATCGCCCGGCCTATCGTTGCCGAACGTGTAGAGCGTTCGCCCAGCCGAGTCGGCCAGGTAAGGTCCGAGGAACGGACTCGTGAGAACGGTGATGCTGGGTACGGGGCCTCCGTCGCCGCCGCCCCCATCGCGTCCACCCGAGCGATCTCCAGACGGGTCGCCAGTGGCATCGGCAATGGAATCGGCGGTCGAGCCGTCGATGGTCGTCGCGTCGGCGACCGTGGCATCCGGGCCGCTCGCATCGGGGATCGTGACATCGGCGCTGCCCCCTTCCACGCCGCTATCGGGGGGGCCTGCGTCGATCTCGGTGGCGTCGCCGACGGTGCCATCGATGGTTCCATCCGCGCCGCTGTCGTCCAAGAGCGAAAGCATGGGCGGCGGCGGGTCGGTGTGAAAGACGCACATCGGAGGGATCCCGCTGTCGCCGCTACGATCGTCGGATGCGTCACCGCCGGTGTCCGCGGCGCTGTCCGACGTCGCGCCCGCAGCTCCACCGGCGCCGGCCATTGGGCTTCCGCCCGACTCACGCGTATCGTTCGCGCTGTCCCTGGCTCCACCGGCGCCATCTTGTTCGATGACGATTCCCCCAGGAGTCGATGTACAGCTCGCCAGCGCTACGCCGCCCATCGACGCCGCCATGATCACGAGCCTTCGTTGCGCGAACCAGCCGTTACCTGTCATCTTTGATCTCCCCACTTCGAGCGGTGACGACACTTCGATCGTACGGTGTCTCATCTGTCGAACTGCCCTCCCTGTTTCAGATCCGTCTAAGAATCAGCGCCGTCCACCGAAGCTCCCTGGGTCCCAGGCGTTCGGTGCCGTGACATCGTGGTTCTGCGTGCGGTTATTCTCTGGTGCGGGCGCCGACGGAGCCGCGCTACCGGCGGACTGCGATGTGGGCCCGTTGGGGCGCGGTGTCGGCGCCGTTCCCCCTTTTCGGACGACGACGGGGCCGCGCCGGCTCGAAGCAGCGTCTCTTCGTTCCTCGGCAGTGTCCGCGGGCGATGCCACGTTCGCGACGGCTGGCGTCGCGACCGGAGCGGCGACCGGGGGCGCGACGGCGGCTTCGGCCGGCAGCGCAACGGTCACGGCAGGAGCGGGACTCGGCGCGGTCGCGTGTCCGGTCGCGCCCGGCGGACCCCAGTGCACGGACTGGCCCAAGGCGAAGAGCGCCACCGCGCCGATCGCTACCCCTGCCAGGCTCGCCGGGCGCTTCCAGCGGCTGGGAGGTGGTGCTGCGAAACCTGGCAACGACCCCATCAACTGCGGATCGATGAGCATCCTGGCCGCCGATGAGGAGTGCGTCCCGGTTCCCCCGTCCGCTCCCACGGTGAGCGCACGCAAGGAGCCGTAGCTGCCCGGGCTACTCATGCCCTCGGGCCGGGCGCGGTCGGCTTGCTCCTGCGCAACGCGCAGCTGCATTCTACGTTCGCGAACGCGGTCACCCAGCAGCTCGTTCATGTAGTCGGCGACTTGAACCTCGAAGCTGCCGTCGAGCGACTGGGGCATGGACCGCTCCAGCCCCGACAGCATGTCATTGGCCGTCGGCCAGCGATCGTTGGGATCCTTGGCGAGCGCCTTGAGCACGACCGCTTCGAGCTCGGGCGGGTACCCGGGAATGATCGCACTCGGCGAGCGCGGCGGCCGCTTGGAGCAGATGTTCTGCAGCGTTTCGGCAGTCTGCACGCCTTTGAAGGGATGGCGCCCGGTGGTGAGCAAGTAGAGGATGACCCCCATCCCGAAGATGTCGGTGCGACGGTCGACGATGTCGCCGGTCACCTGTTCTGGCGCCATGTAGGCGAACTTGCCCTTGATCTCTCCCGCTTGCGTCACGCCCGCGGCGTTGGCGGTGGCTTTGGCGATGCCGAAGTCGACCAGCTTGGCGCTACCAGAGTACGTGACGAGGACGTTCTGCGCCGAAACATCGCGGTGCACGACGCCGATGGGCGTGCCCGACTCGTCGCGCAAGTCGTGCGCGGCGTGCAGCCCCTTGCACGCTTGGCCGATCAGATTGACGGCGATCGGCAAGGGGAGGTTCCCGCGCTGCGCCGCGCGGGTCATGATGAACTTCAGCGACTCGCCATCGACCCACTCCATCACCAAGTAAAGGATCCCTTCGTCCTCACCGAGCTCGATGGTGGTGACGACGTTGGGATGATGGATCTGCGATGCGAGCGTCGCCTCTTGGAGGAACATCCGCTCCATGCGCGTATCGTCCATCGCGCCGGCGAGGATGGTCTTGATAGCGAAGATCTTTTGAAAGCCGCGTGTGCCGCGCAACCGCGCCGCCCACACTTGGGCCATGCCGCCCTTTGCAATGGGAACGAGCAACTCATAGCGCCCGAGCGTTTGCCCTGCGATGGGATCTTTCACGACAACACTCCCCAGCTTTGGTGCATCAACCCTTTGGCTCTCCGGCGCTGAGTCGCGCCGCGACTCAGAACGCAGAGTTATAAACGGCAGTAAAAGCGGGTACTCCACTCCGAACCGAATTTATCGGTCGACTGTCGGTCATCCAAAGCGCCATACAAATCCCCACACGGGTGGGAAGAAGTCCCCACCCGGTCCTAGGATAGCGCGCCCTTTCATTGATTGCGACGACAAGGTTCGCCGATCACGCAAGACGTGACCATGTCATCTCGTATCGACAAGAGTCAAGAAGTGATCAAACGAAGCGCAGTTGCCTCGTTTCCTAGGGACTGATGACGATCTCGTGCAGTCATAGCGGCGGAGTACGCATTCTCGATAATGATTGGCTCCATGCGGTGCTTGCTCGACGACGTCAGCTCACTCATCGTGCAATGAGCATCCGCGGTGGGTGTCCGTAGGCGGGAAGGCTGCTGTGCCTACTGTTTCGCACCAGGGCTTTTGGCCTCGCTCGAGGCCAAGCTTGTGGACGGCGGGACCGTCTGGTACGGACGGCGTGTGCGTGGCTGCCGTGCTTCCATCGTCGCGGCGGTGTTATTCCTCGCTGCGTCGATCGCGTCGCCGCTCAGGGCCGCCGAGCCAACGAATGACAGTGCACCGGGCATCGTCGTGTTCGCGGTCGACCCACAATTGCGGGACGCACAGGCCATGGTCGATGCGGTTCGCGCCCACTTGACCGGATTGCCCGTTCGACTCGTCGTCGATACGGGGGGCGCCGGCTCTTCCGCGAACGGTGCCGAAAGCGACGGCGGGCGGCGGATAGGCACGCTGACCATCGATCCCGCCACGCCGGGAGAATGGGTCGTTTCCTTCACCGAGCCAGCCATCGATACGACGCTCGTCCGCCGCATCCGCCTCAAGCCGCAGGGCATGCGCGTTGCCCTCGAGGAAGCCGCCATCGTCGTCCGTTCGATGGTCGAAGCGATGCTCGACGGAGGGCACGTCGGCATCGCCCGCCCCGCACGGCTACCGGAAGAGGGGCCTGTCCGGCGATCCTCGTCGCCATGGCCGATACGGCGACATGGAATCGCCGGCACAGCTGGGTATCTGGGCACCACCTTCGCGCCCAACCTCGGCTGGCAGTCGGCCCTGTTGATCGGCCTGCGCTGGCAGTTCGGTGAGCTCTATGCCGGCACCACGTACGCGCTCTTTCAGCCGATCACCACCGCTACCGAGCCCGCATCGCTGCTTCTCGTGCGCCACCCTGCGTCGATCGTGGTTGGCTACGCGGGCGGCGCGCGGCTCGCGCCGACCATCGAGATCGAGCTCATCGCGGACTATGTGCGGCGGACCACCATCGGGCTCGACCCAATCTATCTAGCGACATCGGACGCATCACGTTGGAACTTCGGAGTAGGTGCCCAGGCCGGCATCTCGTGGTCGGTTCTGCCGTGGGTACGGCTCCTCGGGCAAGCGGGCATCGACTGGATCATCAACCCGTATTCTTACGTGGCCTCGTCGGAGATCGTCGTCGAGACGTCTCCCGTGAGACCCAAGATCGGCGTCGGGCTGGGGGTCGACCTCTGGTAAGGGGCTATTTGATGATGGGGGGGAGCGAGCAGCGACCGCCGATGCACCCGAGCGGCGGCATGTAAGCGCAGCAGTCGGCGGCGGTCGTGCACTTGTCCTCGATCTTGGAGCACTCGGGCGTGGAAGGCTTGCATTTGCCGGCCACGCAGAACCCGCCGCAACAATCGAGACCGCTCGTGCACGTCAGTCCATCCGCTTTGCACGGCGTCAGCGTCGCGAATGCGCGGATGTTGCCCGAGGTGAGCTCTTGCCCTGGCAAGTAGAAGGCCGGGTGGCTGGGGTCGCCTCCGGGGGGACTCGGGAACTCGCCGCGCTGGCTCTCGATGTTGACCGCCGCCACCCAGAGCTTTTTGGTGACCGGGTCCGTCTCGGGCTGTGTCATCAGATTGCCGTAGGTGCGGCGGCTGGTGAAAAATACCCAGAAATAGCCGCCCGCCGCCACGGGGCTGACGGTGCTGTAGTAGTTGAGGTCCTGATCGCGGATCGGCAAGGGGCGGCCATTGGCGAGATCGAGAGGTCGCTTGGTGAGGAACTTGAGATCGACGATGAAGAGGTTGCTGCGGTTCACGAGAAATCCCGTGGGCGGGTCTTGGATCGTCGCGTAGTCCGATCCATTGCCGAGCGAGAAGACGACTTCCAGCCCGTCGGGGGTGAAGAAGGGCCAGCCCGGGTAGAGCGTCGCGTCCTTGTAGATCTCGACCCGGTTCGAAAAGGTGTTGGTGGCAGGATCGAAGTCCATCACGGCGAGGGAGTGCCCTTGGCCGTTGTCGTGATCGTTGAAGACGATCTTCTTTCCGTCGGGCGAGAAGGCCGGCATTTTGGCGTTGACGACGAGGCCCGTGATGGGGATCGGTGCGCCCGTGCGCGTGTCGAACATCTTGGCCTGACGGGGCCCGAGCATCCCCGGGTTGTTGAGCTCGGCGAAGGGAAACAGAGCCGGAAGTTGCCCGGCCGCAATGGGCTGCGCGGCGGTCAAGAGCTTGGATCCATCGGGGTACACCGCGCTGAAGCCCCAGTCTTCGTCACCCACCGACGCGGTGGCGAGCGACGGCGGATCGGCGTTCGGATTGGCGGTCACGTCGAACGAGTTGCTGGTGTAGGGGCCGCCAGGATACTGGTGGCGCTGCGCGACGAGCATCTGTCCGTTGGCCGAAAGCGAGTGACACGAGTAACAAGGGCCGAGCGGTACGATGCCTCCGCCGACGGTCTTGACGACCTCTGGTTGGCGCGCGAGCGGTAAAATGCGCATCACCGCCCCGTTGGGGGGGATGGTGAGCGCCGAGTTGTACGTGTTGTAGTAGACCGCGTTCTTCATCTGGCCCCGCGCGAAGACCCACGTTTCGGTGATGGGGCCCGTCACGACGGTGCCGCTCATCGTCGTGAGTTCGACGGTCGTCGGGTCGCCGGCGCCCAGGCTCTGCTCGGCGGCCGCGTCCCACGCTTCTTTCGGCAGCTCGATCTGGGGCGCGGCCATGGGGCCGAAGACTTCTTTGTAGTCGAGGAACTTCGAGGAAATGTGAATGTAGACGGCATCGATGGCACCCGCTGCTGCGGGTTTCCATTGGAGGAGCGGCGGCAAAATGCCGCCCGGAAAGACCGTCTGATCGTACGGATAGAGGAACGCCATCGCCCCCTTCGGGCCGCCGCCGGTGATCTTGGTAACGATGTCGGGGGGCAGTTTGCCGACGGTGTGATCGATGATGCGGGGTGGCAGCGTCGTGCTCGCGTCCACACCGCCGGTCCCGCCAGCGCCCCCACCCCCGGAGCCACCGCCGCCGGCTCCAGTGCCGGGTGGAAGGCCGCCCGTGGTTCCGCTCGTGGTGAGATTTCCGCCTGCTCCCGTGGTCGTGCCGCCGGACGTGGTCGACCCGCCGCTGCCCGATCCCCCGGCACCGGGGCGCGTAGGCGTTCCGTCGCCCGAGCATGCTGCCCAGACGCTGAAACCGACCAGCATTGGGAACAATGCAGTTACCGGGGGCCGTTTGTTCATTGAGCTCCTTTACGAGGACGGATGGGGGGGATGGGCTGGCTCGGCCAGGGCCTACGGGCCTTCGATGCGGTGCGTCGAAACACTGGTTCTACCTCGCGTTTCGAGCGATTCTTGATTAAGTGGCCGGGTTCGGTCGAATTGGGCGGATGTACCCGTGAGCCTCTGAAATGCGCCCCTTTGGCGGACCTCTGGTCCTTCATCCGGCACGCGCATGTGGTATGAATCCCAGGTGAGTGCTTTTCGTTCCGCCCGAGTCGGCGCGTCCGATGCACTAGAAAAACAAGGACCGGCTCCTTCCGTGCCGGCATCTTCGCACACCGCCGAGGATCTGCAGCTCATGGCTTTGGCAGCAGCCGCCGATCCGACCGCACAACGACTCATCGCAACCAGACTCATGGAACGTGTCCAGCGGCTATCCCGCTCCCTCTTGCAGAACAACGCCGACGCCAGCGACGCGAGCCAGGCCAGTCTGCTCGAGATCCTGAAATCGGCAGGCACCTTTCGCGGCGAGAGCTCGCTCGAGCGATGGGCTGATCGCATCGTCGTGCGGACGGCTCTGCGCTCCGCCGCCAAGCGGCGCGCAGAGGGCACCACGATGTGGGACGACATCGACATGGCGGTGCACGGGTCGAGCGACCCGTCGGTCATGGTGCGCGAGTACCTCGATCGTCTCTCCGAGCCCGCGCGAACGGTGTTGGTCTTGCGTCACGGTTTCGAATATTCAATCGAGGAGATCGCCGAGCTCACCGGCGTGTCTCCCAACACGGTCAAGGATCGCCTCCTTCGGGCGCGCGAAGCGATCCGGCGCATCGTTCGGCGCGAACAGCTACTCGAAGTAGCGTCTGGTCGAGGAGGGGCACGATGAACCGGCCCGAATGTCAGCCGTGGATCGATATCTCCGATCGCGAAGCGATCGGCGAGGTCGTCACCGAAGAAGAGCGCCGCTATCAGCGCGCCCACGAGGCGACGTGCAAGGCATGCGCGGACGAAGCCGCCGTCTGGCGAAGCCTCGACGGCGCGGCGCTGGAAACGATGCTCGACGATCGCGTCCTCGAGCAAGTTCTTCTCGCGGCGCGGGCTCCTCGGGTCGACGATGTTCCGCTGTCGATCCGGCGCGCATCGCCGACGCGGCGCAGGACACTGGTGGGGGCCACCCTCGGGGCGTGCGCTCTTGCCGCTGCCATCCTGATGATGGCGCGGCGACCGCACGTCGCGCCGCCTGTGGCGGCGTTCAGTGAAAAAACGACCGCGCCGGCCATCGTACCTTCGGAAACGGCGTCGCCCGGACCGGCGCCGCTCGCACCGTCGACCGAAACGCGCATCGCCGCCGGCCCCTCCCCCACCTGCCGAATGATTGCGCCTGGCGCCACGGCTTGCCTCGGTGCGGGATCGGAAGTCGCGACGGCGCGCCTCGTGTCGCCGCGCCGCTTGCTCGACCTCGTGCGGGGCCGCGTCGTCGTCTCGCTGGCTCCGCAGGCCCCCGGAACGAGCTTCGGCGTCGCGACACCGGCGGGGACCGTGACCGCGGTCGGCACCATCTTCTCCGTGGAGATGCTCGCCAATGGCGACACCATCGCTCGCTGCGAACGGGGCGAGGTCGTCGTGCAGGCAACGGGCAGCTCGGCCGAACAGCACTTGTTCGCGGGCGAGCAGCTCCGCATCGGCGACGCGCGCGCGGCCGCTCCTCTTGCTCAGCACGATCGCCGACGCGATCTGGCGCTCTTGACGTACCGCGAAGATCGCCCTGCGGGACGCGGCGAGAGACCGTCCGAGATCGCCGAGCGCGAGGAGCGTTCCACGGCGCGCAACGACACGGCGCGCAACGAGAAATCGGCCGAGTCGCCGCGCGGTCTCGGCGAGCCGGCGCGCAGCGCGGGGGAGCCGAGCCCCACCGCGACGATGACCGCGCCTACGGCCACGCCGACGCCCGCCCCGGCCCCGCCGCGCGCCGCGGAACCGAGTGCGCGAGGGCCGGTCCGCGATCTTCTCGGCCGCGCGCGCGCGTTGCGAACGCAAGGGGCCTTTCGCGAGGCGGCCGACGCCTACCGCGCGGCCTACGCGAGCGATCCGCATGGCGCGGAGGGGCGCACGGCGCTCGTGGCGCTCGGCGGCCTTCTTCTCTCCGAGCTCAACGATCCGGCCGGCGCCCTCGCGGCCTTCGACGGGTACCTGAGCGAACGCAAAGGTGGCTTGGCGCAAGAAGCGGAGTTTGGACGAATTCGCGCCCTGCGGGCTCTCGGCCGCTACGAGTCGGAAAAAGCGGCAATTCAGTCATTTCTTGTCGCTCATCCGGAAGGTCCCGACGCTCAAGTGCTGCGGCGGCGGCTCGAGTCGATGGGAACGAAGTAGTTGGCGATATTGCCGCCTCAGACTCTCGGCGTCCGATCGCTCATCGAGGTCGTCACGGGTGACTCAATCCTGACTGCGGGCGATGGTCGGTCGTCGCGGCATTCATCGGGTCGCAGTGCCGAGCCCGTGCTATGTGAAACGCAGTAGACGGCGGGGATGCGGAGAGCCCATGCGTGTGTGGTCGGAGCCAACCCATCTTCTCGCGGGCCTAGCCCTCGTGGCTCTCGGCTGTTCCACGGCTGACGGTACGCCGCGTTTGAGCGGTAGCGGCGGCAGCGGAGGAGCGGGTAGCGGCAGCGCGTCCGGTGGATCGGGCGGCGCGGGCGCATGGGGTGGTACAGGTGGTACAGGTGGTACAGGTGGTACAGGTGGTACGGGTGCCACGGGCGGTAGCACCGGCGGTACGGGTGCCACGGGTGGCAGCGGAGGTGACGGCGGTGGCTCTGTCGCGAACGGCCTCCCCTGTAACGTGAAAACCGTCGTCGACGCGCGATGCGCAGGCACGTGTCACGGCGCGCCTCCCGCGTTCGGTGCTCCCATGTCGCTCGTCACGTGGCAGGACTTTCAGCGCCCGGCGCCCAAGGACGGCTCGATTCGCATCACCCAGTCGGTCTCCGACCGCATCCATCGCACTGGCACCGGACGTATGCCGGAGAACGGCTCGCTCAGCACGGCCGAAATGCGCACGCTCGACGACTGGATCGCGGCCGGCGCCCCCGCGGGCGACAACTGCGGGGTGACGCCGCCTCCGAGGGACGGCGGCATCGTCCGCGATGGCGCACTCCCCGACGCACCGACGGACGACGACACCACCTGCGTCGAGTTTCGCGCGCACGGGCAACAGACTTCGGGTGACAAAACACCGTTCGATACGAGCTTGGTCTTTCTGCCGCCGAGCGAGTTCTATGCCTGTTTCAACTTCACGTCGCCTTGGAAACAGGCGGTGCAAGGACTGCAGTTCGCGACCATTATCGACAATTCGGAGACCTTGCATCACTGGCTCTTCTACCAGACGCCATTGCCGGTAACGGATGGCACGTTCTCCATGTGCGACGGGCAGCACCCGTTGCAAGCACTCGTGACCGGGTGGGCCCCCGGCAACCAAGACTTGAAACTGCCGGATGACGTGGGCCTCGAGCTCGCTCCGCCCACCGGCAACTACGTCCTCGAGCTGCACTACAGCAATCCAACGGGCAAAGTGTTCAAAGACGCAAGCGGCGTACGCATTTGCGCGTCGACGAAGTTTCGGCCCAAGACGGCGTCGATCACTTGGACGGGGACCGAAAAAATCAACATCCCCGCGCGCGCGAGCGGCAGCGCGAGCGGCAAGTGCGTCCCCGGTCGCGTCAACATGGGCCCTACCGACCCCATCCACATCTTTTCCGCGTGGCCGCACATGCACAAGACGGGCACGCGCATGTCGACCGTCATCAACCGCGTGGCCGGTGGGCAAGAGCTCCTCATCGACAAGCCGTTCAGCTTCGCGAGCCAGCTGAGCTACGACACGCCCGCGATGTTGAACCCGGGCGACACGCTGCAAACGACTTGTTACTACGACAACACGACCAGCGGCTCGATCGGGTTCGGCCCGAGCACGACGCAAGAGATGTGTTACGACTTTCTCTATGCGTACCCTGCGCATGCGCTCGATCATCCGATCATCGGGCCCATCGTGACCAGCGCGGCCAGCAACTTGTGCGTCGATAACTGAGACGCTTCGCGCCTCGGCATTCGGGCCGAACCTCGCTTGGGATTGGACATGTGCTCGAGAAGAGCGGATGATCTAAGGTTCCTTCCAACCGCAGGGGTGATCCATGGGCGACAAATCTCCCAAGAACAAAGACAAAGCCAAGAAACAAGACGCAGCAGAAAAGAACCAGAAGAAGGTGGCAGCTGCTGCCAAGGTAACGAATCAGGCCTCGCCGTCGGCCGTGAAGAAGTTCAAGTAAGCGTCGCCGGCACGCGGCGGCGCAACCCGAGCGGCGAGAGACAGAGAGACGAGCGTCCGCATCGACGCCTCACGCTGCGTCCATGCAGTCGTCCTCAAAAACTCATTGGGTATTGGCCGAAGGCGCTGCGAACCAGGGGTTCGAACTCAGAGAGGGGCAGGACCGGGTACTTCGGATCGAACGCGGCCTGGTCCCATTCGTCGGTGAACTGCTCGGCTGCGGCGAACCAGGGCTCCTGCCGATGTCGCTCGCGCAGCGTGCTGCTCTTGCCGAAGTGCTCGTAGTAGTGGCGGCCCTGAAAATCCTGGTGCGTCAGCACGATGCGATAAGCGGCCTCGGAAACATAGGGTCGCAGGATTTCTGCTGCGATCGCCGGATGATTGGCGATGGAGACGTACTTGCCGATGTCGTGACAGAGCGCACAGAGCACGAGCTCGTCCGAGGCGTTGGCACGTCTTGCCATCGTTGCCGTCTGCAGTGCGTGGTGAAGTTGGCTCACGCCGAAACCGGCGTGGAGCGTGGCGAAGCTCTGCAGCATGGCGAGCACTGTTTGCGCGGTACGGGCCTGCTCCGCCAGCGTGGCACGCGCAATTTTCATCCAATCGTCCTGCGTGCTCTGATCCATGCGGGTGAACGAGGTGAGTTCGAGCGTCATGATGTTTTCTCCGCGCGTGATGAGGTTGCTTCCCCCGCGACCCACTGCTCATAGAGCCGGCGAAAATGACGTCCCGGCGCGGCGTAATAAGCGTCCGCGGTGACGTCGAGCACCTTGGGCGCAGAGCCGAAGGTGACCTCCCCGCGCTCGAGTCGCGCCGCAAACGCCCGCACGACCTCGGCAGCAGGCTTGTCCGTGCCGTCGGCGCGGACGAGCCCGAAGGAGCGTTCGCGCACGGCAATGTCGAACGGAGCGCGCCCGAAAAGCGTCGGGTGGTAGTCGCCGTAACACCAAGCATAGGCGCCAGCCGCGCCGGTGGCGGCGAGGCGCTCCAAGACTTCCTCGTAGTAGCGCGCGCCCTCTTCTTCCGACGCGAGGTATTGTGGGAGCGGTTGACCCAAAAAGTCGTCGGTGATGGTGAGCCCCGGGCTGCCTGGCGGAGCCGTGCAGATGCCAAACTCGTGCATGAGGGGCGCGCGACCGGTGGCTGCCAGTTCCGCAGTGAGTACGCACGAGAACGGGACCAGCTCCGAGTCGAGAAAGTTTCTCGCGGCGTCGCAATAAAGCGGATAGGCATGCATGCAGTCTTCGTCGAGGACGCTCGCGAGATCGTCGATGCGCATGTGATTATTGCTGGTGAGTGACGGCAGATGGGATCCGAACTGGACCGGTACGCCTGGTGCCGCGCGGCGCACCGACGCGGCGAGGAGCGCGGTCCACAGCCAACCGGCGTCGCAACTCGGCGGGCGCAGCGCATCGTCGATCTCGTTGGCGAGATCGAACGCACGGATCGAAGGATCGCCGGCGAGGGCGCGCGCACAAGTCTCGACGAGCCGGGCCTGTGAACGAAGAATGGTGGGATCGGAGTAGAGACCCTTCGGCGCGCCCTGCTCGTCGAGCATCCAGGAGGGCCACCACCTCTTCCCGCTCATGTTGATGGTCACCAGCGTCGGTATGATGGCGATCTTCTCTTCGCGGGCCAGGCGCGCGATCTCGACGAGCTGCGCGACTTTGTCTCGGGCTACCGTCATCGGCGCGGGCAGAAAGTCTTCCGTGAGCAGGAAGAAGCGGACGACGCGGAAGCCGAGGTCGCGCATGTGCGCGAAGTCGGCGCGAACCTCGCCGAGGTCGAGCTCGCGCCACATGTACATGGCGCTCCGCTTCGGCCAATAGTTGCAACCGAGCTCGAAGCGAGGGCGGGGTGCGGTGGCTCGGCTCATGCGAGCCCCGCCAGGATGGACGTGAGCGAGAGATCGGCGACGCATGTCACGCCGTCGGCGGCGCCGTAGTAGATGCGAACGCGGTCACCTTCGGCGAGCAGGCCGCACGTGAACACGACGTTGGCAAAGAAACCTTCCCGCTCGTAGGCCGTTTCCGGGGCGAAAATGGGTTCGCGAGAGCGCCCCAGCACCCGGCTCGGATCGTTCGCGTCGAGGAGCAGCGCCCCGAGGGCGTAGGTGAGCGGTGAGGCAGTGACGCCGTGGTACACGGCGAGCCAAGCGTCTCGGCCGCCGACGTTCACCCGAAAGGGAACGGCGCCCCCTCCGACTTTGAGGTCGTCCCATTGGCCCGGGCGGGCGGCAGCGACCAAGCGATGGTCCCCCCACGACAAAAGATCCGGCGATGACGCTAGCCAGATGGCCGGACGGCCGATGCCATGGGGCATGGGCCGATGGAGCGCGGCGAAGCGACCGCCTATCTTTTCCGGGAAAATGGCGACGTCGCGATTCGGCGGTGCGAAGATGATGCCCCAACGTTCGAACATACGGAGATCGGTGCTCGAGGCGAGGGCCGTGGCGATCCCCGCGGACGAGACGGCGGTGTAGTTGACCCAGTAAGTCCCGTCGATGACGGTCACACGCGCGTCTTCCACACCGAAGGCTTCGAGCGTGTGCGCCGGCGCAAGGGCGGGCGCCGGATCGACGCGGAACGCGATGCCGTCCCGGGATCGCGCGAGCCGCAGATGGGAGATCGAGGTGAGGAACGTTTCGTCCCCCACCGTCACGACGCGACTGTCGCTCGTGCCAATGCCAGGCATGTTCTTTTTCCAGGTCCGGATGACGAGGCGCCGCGACGCGTCGTCATAGATGGGCGCGGCGACTTCGTCGGCCGCAATGTCGCGCGGCGCTTCGGCGACGCGCAAGAGAAGGACCGTCTCCTCTCCGACGCGAACGACGCCCGGGTTGAACACGCCCACGACTTGAAAGTCGGGCCGCGACGAGGCGACCATGGCTGGCGTAAGGATGGGGTTCGCGGAGGCGCGCTGGGCTCTCGGTATCGACGTCATTGGGCGGCCATCAGGCGCTTGTACACCGCCAAGTAATCGTCGACCATCCGCGCGGCTCCGAAGCGACGCTCCGCCACGCGCCGAATGGTAGCGCGGTCGAGCGCGACCGCCATCTCTACGGCCGCCGCAGCCGAGGCGACGCCGTCAACGAGAAAGCCGGTCACGCCATGATCGACGACTTCCGGCATCGCCCCGCGCGGGTAGGTGATGACCGGTGTCCCGCAGGCCATCGCTTCGACGACCGATAGCCCAAACGGCTCGTCGAACGCGATGGGGTGCAGCAGCACCGCGGCGCCCCCGAGCACCTCCGCGCGCCGTTCGGGTCCGACCGAACCGAGGTAGATGACGCGGTCGCCGTCGATATGCGGCTCGACCTTTTCGCGGAAGTAAGCCGCGTTCTGCACGATCCCGGCGAGGACGAGGCGCCGCCCGGCGCGCCGCGCGATGGTGATCGCTTCGGCGGTGCCTTTGTCGGGGTGGATTCGGCCAAAGGCAACGAGGTCGGTCCCGTGCGCGGCCGAGAACGGCAACGCTTCGAGATCGATTCCATGATGCACCGTCGCTAAGTAGGTAAGCTCCGAAGCGCGGTCGGCGTCGGAGATCGAGACGTACGATGACGCTCGCGCGTTCACGTAGGCGGGGAGGATTCCTCGCCCGGAAAAGCCATGGATCGTGGTGACGAGGGGCGCCTTGCAATGGGCGGCAAAGGCGAGCGGCAACCAATCGAGGTGGTTGTGGACGAGATCGAAATCACCCGAGCGCGCCAGCGCATGAGCGACGTGCAGCGCCTCCCAGACGCGCCCGTCCATGGTGGGATCTTCCGCGTAGCCGTGGGCGCATATGCCGTCGAGCGTCGCCGCCGTCTTGGAGTCGAGGGTCGCGAAGAGCGTCACATCGACGCCGCGCGAGACCAGACCCTCCGCGATGAGGCTCGTGACCTGTTCCCACGGCCCGTAGTGTCGCGGCGGCGTGCGCCAGGCGATGGGGCCCAAGATGCCGATCTTCACGGCGAGCCTGCGATCGACATCGGTGAAGAGGCTATCACGCCTCGGCGGCCGAAAAGAGGCGCTGTCAGGCGCCGTACGGCTTTTTGCCCGGCGCGGTCCGGGCGAGAAGATCGCGCACCGCGGGTCCCACTTCGCCGGTGTCCCAGCGCGCGCCGCGGTCGACCTTCGGACCTTCACGCCACCCTTCGGCCACGCTCATGACACCGCCGGAGACTTCGAAGACGCGCCCCGTGACGTCACGCGATTCGCTCGAGCCGAGCCACACCACGAGGGGAGCCACGTTTTCCGGTGCCATGGCGTCGAACCCGACCTCGGGCTTTTTCATCATGTCGGCGAACACGCTTTCCGTCATGCGCGTGCGAGCGGCAGGGGCAATCGCGTTGGCGGTAACGCCGTAGCGCCCGAGCTCCGCCGCCTCGACGAGCGTCAACGCGGCAATGCCTGCCTTGGCTGCGGAATACGCGCCCTGGCCTACGCTGCCGAGAAGGCCGGCGCCCGAGCTCGTATTGATAATCCGCGCATCGAGGCGCTCGCCTCCCTTGGCTCGCTCGCGCCAATACGCCGCGGCATGCCGCGTGGGAGCAAAGTGCCCTTTCAAATGAACGCGGATGACCGCGTCCCACTCCTCCTCGGACGCGCCGGCGACCATGCGATCACGCGTGAATCCCGCGTTGTTCACGAGCACATCGAGCCGGCCGAACGTCGCGATGGCGGCTCCGATGAGGCGCCGCGCGCCTTCCCAATCGGCGACGTCGTCCCCGTTGGAGACCGCTTGACCTCCCGCGGCGCGTATCGCGGCGACGACTTCCGCCGCCGGTCCTTCGGCATGCCCGCTGCCATCGGCGGCCGCGCCGAGGTCGTTCACGACCACCTTCGCTCCTTGTCGCGCGAACTCCAGAGCGTGGGCGCGACCGATGCCGCGCCCCGCGCCGGTAACGATGACCACGCGCCCATCACAGATTCCGCTCATGCGATCGCTCCTCTGCGGGTCCTGCCGAAATGTTAGTTCAGTCGTTCGATGATGGTGACATTGGCCTGCCCGCCCCCTTCGCACATCGTTTGCAGCCCCCACCGTTTGCCCGTGCGCTCGAGCTCGCAGAGCAGCGTCGTCATGAGGCGGGTGCCCGTCGCCCCGAGAGGGTGACCGAGCGCGATGGCACCGCCGTTGACGTTGACCTTGGCGGGGTCGGCGCCGGTGTCGGCAAGCCACGCCATGACCACCGAGGCGAAGGCTTCGTTGATCTCCACGAGATCGATGTCGCCGATCTTCATCCCCGCTTTGGCCAGCGCGCGCTGGGTTGCCGGAATGGGCGCGGTGAGCATCCACACCGGGTCGGCGCCGCGGACGCTCATGTGGTGGATGCGGGCGCGAGGCTTGAGGCCGTGCTCTTTCACCGCGCGCTCCGAGGCGATGAGCATGGCGCTCGCGCCGTCCGAGATCTGGCTGGAGACGCCCGCGGTCAGCCTTCCCCCTTCGGCGATCGTCTTGAGGCCGGCCAGTTTTTCGGCGGAAGTGTCGCGGCGCGGCCCCTCGTCGGCGGAAATGCCCCCCAGCGGCGCGATCTCGCGCGTGAACCGCCCCTCGTCGATGGCCGTGACCGCGCGGCGATGGCTCTCCAGCGCGAAGGCTTCCATGGCCTGGCGCGAGAGGTTCCATTTTTCCGCGATCATCTCCGCCGATTGAAACTGGGAAATGGGTTGATCGCCGTAGCGCGCCTTCCACCCCTTGGACCCCGAAAAAGGATCGGTGAAGCCGAAGCGATCGGCGACGATCATCGCCGCGGCGATGGGGATCATGCTCATGTTCTGCACCCCGCCGGCCACGACGATATCGGCGGTGCCGCTCATGACGGCCTGGGCCGCAAAATGCACGGCTTGCTGCGAAGAGCCGCACTGACGATCGATAGTCGTTCCCGGGACCTCGTCGGGCAGCCCCGCCGCGAGCCAGCACGTGCGCGCGATGTCACCGGCTTGGGGGCCGATGGCGTCGACACATCCGAAGATGACGTCCTCGACCAGCAACGGATCGATCGGATTGCGGGTCATGAGATGCTGCAGCACGTGCGCGCCGAGGTCGGCGGGATGCACCTTGGCGAGCCCTCCGTTGCGTTTGCCCACTGGTGTCCGGACCGCGTCGACGATGAATGCCTCGGCCATGATTCGCTCCGCGCGGGCCGCCGGATTTTCACGTTCCGAAGCGCCGCCAGAGGAAAGTAGAACATGTTTCACGTGCTGTCCACCTCGGCTCCCCCCGGCCACCCTTGCGCGGCCCGGTGGCGCCCTTACCTTCGCTTCTACGCCCCGACGTGCCGCCCCCCTTTCCACAGACGCCCAACGGCCAAAAGCCGCCCTGGTTCGCTTCCTTACGAAGCAGCTTCGAGCACACGCCCCGGACCTTGGGGCTGGTGTGGCGCTCGTCCCCGGCGGGCACGATGGTGGTGGGGATCCTGACGCTGGCTTGCGCGTTGATCCCCCTCGGCGTTGCCTGGGCGGGCAAGCAGATCATCGACGCCGTGGTCCGTCACGGCGCGGACACGACGCTGCGCTGGGTTCTCGTCGAGCTCGCTCTGGTGGCGGCGCTCGCGCTCGGATCGCAGGGCCTGGGGCTCGCCCGATCCATCATCGGGGCCAGGCTCGGCGTCGACATCAACGTCGCTATCCTCGAGAAGGCGATCGCCCTCGACCTGCGCTACTTCGAAGACTCGGAGTTTTACGACAGCTTGACGCGGGCACGACGCGAAGCTTCGGTTCGGCCGCTGTCGGTGGTCATGCGCTGCTTTCAGCTGGTGCAAAGCATCGTGACGCTGCTCGGCTACGTGGCGTTGCTCGTCCATTTCAGCGCCCTCGCGGTGGGAGGGCTGCTCCTCGCTGCCATTCCGGCTACGGTCGCGGAGCTGCGCTTCTCGGGCCACGCCTTCCGCCTCCGCAACTGGCGTTCCCCCGACGCCCGGCGGCTCATCTACCTCGAGCACGTGCTCGCCAACGACGAGCACGCCAAGGAGGTGAAGCTCTTCGGACTTGGCCCTCTCTTGCTCGGCCGTTACCGGTCGCTCGCCGAGACCTTCTATCGAGAGGACCGCGCGCTCGCGATCCAACGAGCACGGTGGAGCTTCGCCTTGTCCCTCCTCGCCACCGCCGCCTTCTACGGCTGCTACGCGTGGATGGCGCTCGCCGCGGCGCGCGGCGACCTGTCGCTCGGCGAGATGACCCTCTACATGGTTGCTTTTCGTCAGGGGCAGCAAGCCTTCCAGTCGATGCTTTCTTCGCTCGGCGGCATGTACGAGGACAACCTCTACATGTCGAACTTGTTCGCCTTCCTCGACGGCACGCTCCCCGAAAAACTGACGGCGAAAGAGCCCATCGATGCACCAAAGGAAGCGGCCGGTGAGCTTGCGCCGGACAACCGCACGGGCGAAAGCACCAATGGTGTCCCCCCCATCGACCGTCGCGACGAGCGCGGCATCCGCTTCGAGCACGTCGGCTTTCGTTACCCGGGCAAGGAGGAATGGGCGCTGCGCGACGTCGACATCTTCATTCCGCGCGGGCAGAGCCTCGCTCTCGTCGGTCAGAACGGAGCCGGCAAGACGACCTTCATCAAGTTGCTCACTCGCCTCTACGATCCCACGGAAGGGCGCGTCCTTCTCGACGGCAAGGACATCCGCGAGCACGACGAAGATGCACTCCGCCGCCGGATCGGCGTAATCTTCCAGGATTTTGCCCAGTACCAACTCTTGGTGCGCGAGAACATCGGCTTTGGCAGCGTCGAACACCTCGGTGACGATGCCCAGGTCGGGCGCGCGGTCGAGAGCGGAGGCGCTTCCGAGGTCGTCTCTTCGCTGAAGGGCGGACTCGAAACGCCGCTCGGGCGGTGGTTCCGCAACGGGGTCGAGCTTTCGGGAGGCCAGTGGCAGAAGGTGGCACTCGCTCGCGCGTTCATGCGAGAAGAGGCGGACATCCTGGTGCTCGATGAGCCCACCGCCGCCCTCGACGCCGAGGCCGAACACGCCGTGTTCGAACGTTTCCGCCGCCTCACCCAAGGACGGACCAGCATCCTCATTTCGCACCGATTCCCGACCGTGCGCATGGCCGACCGTATCGTCGTCATCGAGAAGGGGCGCGTCGTCGAGCAGGGGACGCACGGCGAGCTCGTCGCCGCCGACGGCCGCTACGCCCGACTCTTTTTGCTTCAGGCGCAAGGGTACCTTTGACGCGTCGCGCGCCTCGGCGGATGACGTCCGTTAGCCAGGGGTGTCGGGCGAGACGCCTTCCGAGCACCACGGGCGCTTCCCCGGCGCGTGCAGGCGTCCGATGGTCACGAGCAGCGCGCGGCCATCACCCAATTGCACGAGATCGTGCACCAGGCATTTACCGAAAGTCTTACGGCCGACGATGCTCGCGCGTTTGGTATGCCGAAGCGCGAGGGCCAAGGCCTCCGCGGCGCTGGCCGACCCTTCGTTGACGCGCACCGTGAGGGGGCCCGTGAAGCGCTGCTCACCCACCGCCTTGAGCGGCTCTTCCTTGCCGTTCGGCCCGCGCATGACGAGCACGTCCTGCGTTCCGACGAAGAGACCTGCCACGGTGAGCATGGATGTCACCGAGCCACCCGGGTTATCACGCAAATCGAGCTCCAGTTCGGCGGGTTGAAGGCTCTCCAACAGGCCGGCGACTTCCTGCGCGGTGCGGTCGGTGAAGCCGCGCAACTGGATGGACGCTGCCGACGCTGCGGTGGCTTGCCCTTCCACGAGGACCGGCGCCACGAGCGGTTCGCTCTTCACCTTCACGCTATGGAGACCTTCCTGACGGTTGCGCACCCCGAGCTCGATCGTTTGGCCCTCGGGCACGCGCAGCGCGGCCATGATCTCCTTCCAGGGACGCCCCTCCGATGGGCGCCCATCGATCGTTTCCAGGATGTCGCCCGTCTTGAGCCCGGCGCGTTGAGCGGGGCTGCCCGGGAGCGGGTCCACGACTTGTACCGAGTAGCCCCGGACGTCGAGATCGACCGAGAGAAGCTCGGGCAACCCGATGCCGACGGCGGTCTTGTAACCGACGTCATCCGTGAACGCCTTCGACTCGGCGGCGGAAAGCATACGCGTCCATGGGTCGCCGAGCTTGCCCATGATGGCGGTGAGGGTCGGGGTGCTGCTCAACAACTGTCCCAAACGATCGGCGTCGACGTGGCGTTGCTGGAGCACGCGCGCCCCGTCGTCTCCTGGTCGCGCCGCTGGGTTGCATCCGAGGACGGCCATCGACGCGACAACGAGGACGCTCTGCCGGGAGCGCTTCGCTCGATCGAAGATCTTTTTCATCACAATAGCGACCCCCACTTCTGCAAAAGCCCGTCGCGACACTCGTGCTGCCACAGCATCTGTTTTTGCGCGGGGTACGCCGGTCGCCACGGCTCGACCGCCTGACGCATGAAATAGATCTTGAATGCCTCGAGGCTCTGCGCGCCCGGGTGGGTCTCGTTCCAGGAACGACACAGGTAGCGTCCGAAGAGCAACCGGTGGTGCGAATAGGGCGGGATACTGATGTTCATGAAATACTTTTTCCAGCGGGCGTTGGCGTAGGTGTCGGCGACGAGCGGGGGTTCGTCCCAGGAGACGGACGGCTTCTGGGTGGCGAGATCGACCTCGGCGCCCGAGGTGAGCCGGGCGGGAATGACGAACCATCCGCCGGCCGTGAGCGGCGACGCGAACATGTCCCAGCGCTGCTCGAGGCGCAAGAGCGGGGTGATCCACTGCAGCTTTTCCGGTACGAGAAACGGAAGCGGGCGGAACGTCGAAATGTTGCAGAGCAAGACGAGCGTGATGCAACCGGCGCCGAAGAACGCCGTTCCCCAGCGGCGCACCACGGCAGGAGAGCGCTCCGGCAGCGGATCGAGCCTTGCCCGAATAGGTGGCCGAAGCCACGAAGAAAGACGATCGACGCCGCGCCGCCAAAAGGGCGCCCTCTGATTGACGATGCGCGACGCGTGATCCCAAAAGGGGGAGGGCAGAAACACGCACACCGCGACGATGGCGACCAGGGGGAACATCCCCACGCTCATCGTCGCCGCGATCAAGAGATGGAGCGCCGAGAAGCCGAGCACCAGGGCGATGCGCGTGGCCGCGGTCCACACCGGTAGGAGCAGTAAGAACGACCCGAACAGCTCGCCGTAGATCACGAAGCCATTGAGAATCCGCATGGCCGTCACATTTTCGACGAAGGCGAGGCCGAGCGGTTCGACGAACTCCGGGCTCCGCAAAGCGTAGGCGAGGCCGGTCCCTTCTCGCCAGGCGGGAATCTCGGACTTGATGAGTCCCGCGAAGATGTACACGAGCATGAACTGCAGCGCATAAAAGACAGTGCCCGGGGTGACGATCCAGTTCGTCTCTGCCGCGGGCCGGCTCGTGCTGCGCAGACGGTCGACGGAGAACCGCGCGCCGAGCGGAAGGAAAAGACTCCAGAAGAGCATCATTCGCAAGAGAACGTCGGCGCCGTTGAGAATGATGAAGTTGCGGTTCTGCAACGAGACGATGAAGACCCAGCTCGCGATAGCGGCAAGCCGCGTTTGCACACCGACCAAGAGACAGATGGCGCAAAAAGCCGCCATGGCGAAGAGAATCGCTTGAAAGGTGGATTGCCCATTCGCAAGGTGAAGGGAAATGTGCCAGGCGTCTGCCGTCTCGATGGCGGGCGCGCGCGGGAACACGCCGGCGTCGGTGTAGTGCGCCTCGAGGTCGGTCGCGCGCCCGGCCAGGTCGATGAGAAGGCACGCCGCGATGCCTATCCTGAGCAGCCCGATCGATCGCAAGTCGAGTCCCACCACATCGGACAGCCGCTTGCCGGCCGTCCACCCACGACTTGCCCGAATCGCCGGCGTTTTTCGAGCTGGAAAGCTCACGCGGATCCGCTCGTCCGCGCGAGGGGGGGCGGGATCACTCGGTGCGCCGGATTCACGAGAAGGTGCGGACATCGTGTTGGAAGATACCGCGTGCAGTCGGCGGTCGAAAACCTGGTGGGTGGTGGAAGGGGATCGGAAAGTAACCTCTACAAGCGCATCGCGATTCTCGCAACGACGTTGCTGCGCCGCGCGTCTGCCGGGTCACGGTCGAAGAAATCTTCAATCGCGGCAAGATAATTATCTCCAAACGAAATTGACGATGATAAGATGCAAGAAATTCTGCATCGCTGCATTCAGTTTAAGGAGTGTAGGTCAATGGCGTTGCGTCCTCTTGGGCTGCTGAGTATGGCCCTGGCCGGTCTGGTTTCATCCTGCGGAGCCAGAACCGAGCTCGACTTCGGGGCCTATCGCGTTGATGGCGGAGGGGTCGGCCCAGGGGAAATCGCCGACGCGAGCGTGCAAGAAGACGTTGCCGAGCCCGACACGGGCGTCGGCACGGGCACCACCGGAACCGGCACCGGGACGACGGGCACGGGCACCACCGGCACCGGGACGACGGGCACGGGCTTCGGCTTTGGCGACGGCGGTTTTGGCAACGCCATCGGCAACGCCATCGGCAATGCCACCGGTTTTGGCTTTGGCGATGGCGGGTTCGGCGGATTCGGCAACGCGACAGCCTTTGGCTTCGGGGACGGCGGGTTCGGCGGCTTCGGCAACGCGACAGCCTTTGGCTTCGGGGATGGCGGGTTCGGCGGCTTCGGCAACGCGATCGGCAATGCGACGGGGTTCGGCAACGCGATCGGCAACGCCACGGGGTTCGGCAACGCGATCGGCAACGCGACGGGCTTCGGCAACGCGATCGGCAACGCCACGGGCTTCGGTACCGGCAACATGGGCACCGGAACCACCGGTACCGGTACGGCCACCGGCACCGGCATGGGCCGTGGCAATACCGGCATGGGTACGGGCACGGCCACGGGCCGAGGTACAGGGACCGGCACCGGAACGGGTACCGGCACCGCCACGGGTACGGGCGGCTGACGGATAAGAGAACCGAGCGATCGCGCGCGCTTGGCGTACGGTCGTGCCCTCGTGAGCCATTCGGGCGGCCTGCCTCTCGACGCTGAACCGGCGTCTTTTTCGCCGCCGCCGCGGCCGGCTCCGATCTCCTTCATGTGGTTATTTCGGCGCTCGATCGGACCGCGTGAATCCCGCGGCGTCGTGCGGACGAACGTCGGGCGATTGACAAGCCCGGTAAAAATCGGGATCCTACAAGAATGAAACATGTTTCACTTTCGCGAGCGGGCCCGTGGCGGGTGGTTCTCGTCCTGGTCCTGGGGTGGCTTCTGGCTACACCCGCGCTCGCCGACGAGCCGCCGGCCCCCACGGCATCGGCGCCTGCACTGGGATCTGCCCCATCCGCACCGGCGTCCCCCGTTCCGTCACCCGCATCGTCATCTCGTACGGCACCGCCCGTCGCCTGGGAGAAGATCGGCGAAAAGGATGGCATCGTTGCTTACCGCCGCGAGGTGCCGGGCAGCCCCCTCATTGCCGTCAAGGGCGAAGGAGTCGTCGACGCGTCCATCATTCGCGTTGCGAGCGTGCTCGTCGATACCTCACGAGCCACGGAATGGATCGATAGGCTGGTCGAGTCGCGCGTGGTACGGGAGGTCAGCGAAACGGAAACCGTTCACTACGATCACATCGGCACGCCCGTCGTCATGAAGGACCGTGATTTCGTGACCCGCGCCAAGCTCGAGTTCGACAACACCGGCAAGAAGGTCACCGTCAACATGCGCTCCACGACCGACCCTCTCGCGCCCCCCACCGATTTCGTTCGCGGCGAGATCATGCAGAGCTACTTCATCCTGACGTCCATCGAGCACGGCACCAAGACGCACATTTCGGTCGAGGTGCACGCCGATCCCAAAGGATCGATCGCCAAATGGATCGTCAACATGTTTCAGAAGAGCTGGCCGCACAACACCATCTCCCGTCTTCGAACGCAGGTCGCCAAGCCCGACATCAAGGAGCACCCTCGTTTGAAGGCCGAGCTGACCAAGGCCGGCTACCTCAACTGACCCGGGCCACATCGCCCGGCCTTCTTTTCGAGTGAGACCATGAGCACGACATCGGCGGGCGCGAAACTCCGCGCCGCAATCAAGGCGGAAAAACCTCTCCAGATCCCGGGCACCATCAACGCGTACCACGCGCGGTTGGCGGAAGCGTCCGGCTTTCATGCCATCTACCTCTCCGGTGGCGGCGTGGCGGCCGGCTCACTCGGCGTGCCCGATCTCGGTATCAGCGGGCTCGACGACGTGCTCACCGACATCCGCCGCATCACCGATGCCTGCGCGCTTCCTCTGCTCGTCGATGTCGACACCGGATTCGGCCCGAGCGCATTCAACGTGGCGCGCACGGTCAAGTCGCTCGTCAAGTTCGGCGCGGCCGGCATGCACATCGAGGACCAGGTGGGCGCCAAACGCTGTGGCCATCGCCCCGGCAAACAGATCGTGCCTCAAGAGGAAATGGTCGACCGCATCAAAGCCGCGGTCGACGCGCGCACCGACGAAGACTTCGTCATCATGGCGCGCACCGACGCTCTCGATGCGGAGGGGCTCGACGCGGCCATCGCGCGCGCGGTGTCCTGCGTGCAGGCCGGCGCTGACGCCGTCTTCCCGGAAGCCGTGACTGACTTGGCGACGTACCGCAAGTTCGCCGACGCCGTCCAAGTGCCCGTCCTCGCCAACATCACCGAGTTCGGCGCGACGCCCCTCTTTACCATCGATGAGCTCCGCGCGGCGCATGTGGCCATCGCGCTTTATCCTCTTTCGGCTTTTCGCGCCATGAACGCAGCGGCGCTCAAGGTCTACGCCGCGCTCCGCAAGGAAGGGACGCAGAAGGGAGTTCTGTCGACCATGCAGACCCGCGAAGAGCTCTACCAATATCTCGACTACCACGCTTACGAGGAAAAGCTCGACCGCTTGTTCGCGAAGGAGAAGGGCAAATGAGCGGCGCGACGGCCGAAGCCGGGGGCGGCAAATCCAAAAAATCGGTGGCGTTGGCCGGGGTTTTCGCAGGCACGACATCGCTCTGCACCGTGGGCGCCACCGGCAACGATCTGCACTATCGCGGGTACGACATTCTCGAGTTCGCCGATCGGGTCAGTTTCGAGGAAGTCGCCTACTTGATCGTCCACGAGAAGCTGCCGACCGCCGCCGAGCTCGCCGCCTACCAGGCGAAGCTGCGGGGGCTCCGCGCCCTGCCCGCGAGCGTCAGGGCGGCGCTCGAGGCCCTTCCACGGACCGCTCACGCGATGGACGTGCTGCGCACGGCGGTGTCCGTGTTCGGCACGGTGGTCCCCGAGAATGCAGATCACGCTGCCGCGGGAGCGCGCGAGATAGCCGACCAGTTGCTGGGATCGCTGGGGTCGGCGCTCGCTTATTGGTATCACTTCGGCCACCACGGCCGGCGCATCGAGGTAGAGACCGACGATGATTCCATCGGCGGCCATTTCCTGCATCTCTTGCACGGCAGGCCGCCGGGCGCGTCGTGGGTGCGCGCCATGCACACGTCGCTCATCCTCTACGCGGAGCACGAGTTCAACTCGTCCACCTTCGCTTGTCGTGTCATCGCCGGCACCGGCTCGGACATCTACTCCGCAATTTGCGGTGGCATCGGCGCCCTGCGCGGGCCGAAACACGGCGGCGCCAACGAGGTCGCCTACGAGATCCAATCGCGCTACGAGAGCCCGGATCAAGCCGAGGCCGACATCGTCCGGCGGATCCGCAACAAAGAGATCGTGATCGGCTTCGGACACCCGGTGTATACGGTCTCGGACCCGCGCCACGCCGTCATCAAAGAGGTGGCGCGTCGTCTGTCGCGGGAAGCGAACGACATGAATCTCTTCGAGGTGGCCGAACGCATCGAAGCGGTGATGCGGCGCGAAAAGAAGATGTTCCCCAACGTCGATTGGTTGAGCGCGGTCTCCTACCATCGCATGGGGATCCCCACCGCCATGTTCACCCCTCTCTTCGTCATGGCGCGGACGTCGGGTTGGTCGGCACACATCATCGAGCAGCGGGCGGACAGCAAGATCATCCGCCCCGCCGCGGAGTACGTCGGCCCCGCGCCGCGACCGTGGATCCCGATCGAACAACGAACGTAGACCGAGCGCTTCCATGTCATCTGCGATTTCCAACGTCCGTCCCAAGCCCGACCACGTTCTCGTCGACATCGCCGATTACGTCTCGAAGTACGCGATCAAAAGCCCCGAGGCCTACGACACTGCGCGTCTCTGTCTGATGGACACGCTCGGCTGTGGCCTCGAGGCGCTGGAGTATCCCGCTTGCATCAAGCTGCTCGGGCCCATCGTCCCCGGAACCTCGACGCCCCAGGGGGCCAAGGTTTTTGGTACGCAGTTCCAGCTCGACCCGGTCAAAGCGGCTTTCGACATCGGCGTCATGATCCGGTGGCTCGATTTCAACGATACGTGGCTCGCCGCGGAATGGGGCCACCCCTCCGACAACCTGGGCGGCATCCTGGCCACGGCGGACTGGCTCTCGCGCACGGCCGTCGCCAGCGGCAAGCCGCCGCGCGTGATGCGCGACGTCCTCACGGCCATGATCAAAGCGCACGAGATCCAAGGGGTCATCGCGCTCGAGAACAGCTTCAATCGCGTCGGCCTCGATCACGTGGTGCTCGTCAAGGTCGCGTCCACGGCGGTGGTGGCGGAAATGCTCGGCCTCTCGCGCGATGAGATCATCAATGCCGTTTCGCACGCCTTCGTCGACGGGCAGAGTCTGCGCACCTATCGGCACGCGCCCAACACCGGCTCGCGCAAGTCGTGGGCGGCGGGGGACGCCACCAGCCGCGCCGTGCGACTGGCCCTCATCGCGCGCACCGGCGAAATGGGTTACCCGTCCGTCTTGAGCACCAAGACGTGGGGGTTTTACGACGTCCTTTTCAAGGGCAAGTCGTTCAAATTCCAAAGGCCGTACGGCTCCTACGTCATGGAGAACGTGCTCTTCAAGATCTCGTTTCCCGCCGAATTCCACGCCCAAACCGCGGTGGAAGCGGCGATCTTGCTCAACCCCGAGGTAAAAGACCGGATCCGTGACATCAAGAAGATCGAGATCGTCACCCATGAATCGGCCATCCGCATCATCGACAAGAAGGGGCCGCTTCACAATCCGGCCGACCGTGACCACTGCATCCAGTACATGGTCGCCGTTGGCCTTCTCAAAGGGAACCTCACCGCCGCCGACTACGAAGACGAGGTGGCGCGCGATCCGCGCATCGACGCGCTGAGGTCGACGATGGTCTGCGTCGAGAACAAGCAATATTCGCGCGACTACCACGATCCGAAGAAGCGATCGATCGCCAACCAGCTGCAGATCACCTTCAAAGACGGCACCAAGACGCGCAAGGTCCCGGTGGAATACCCGGTCGGTCATCGCCGGCGACGCCCGGAAGGGATTCCTCTCCTCGAAGCGAAGTTTCGTACCAACCTCGCGCGGCGTTTTCCCGTCAAGCAGCGCGACGCCATCCTCGCTCTCTGCCGCGACGCGGGTCGCCTGCAAGCGACGCCGGTGCACGAGTTCGTCGACATGTTCGTCATTTAGGGAGAGAAACCAAGGTCCATCGCCCGCCAAGACCGAACGCCTCGATCAGCGATACGGGTTTTTCTCGGGCAGATCGTCGGAGGGGGTGGGATCGGACCGGCGCTCGGCGACCGTCTTGGTCTCTCCTTTTGCACAGGTGACGCTCGTTCGCCTGGTGCCGTCGTCCCAGCGAAAGACAACCTCGTGCTCGCCGGCAACGACCCTGATGCCCATCGTGGGCGTGAAGCCGAGCGCCTTGCCATCGAGCACCACTCTGGCGACGGGCAGGGCATTCAGATTGAGCACGCAGGTTGCCGCGGCTGCCGGGGATGGGGGCGTTTCTGGAGCCACTCCGTAGGGGCTGGACTCGCGATTCGCCACGGCCGGCGAAGGGGATGTTGCTGCACGTGGAAGGTCGGGTGGTCCGCTCGACGGAAGCTTCGCAGGGGCAGGCGCCGCGGTTGGGCTCTCGTCTCGCGCGAAAGCGCGCGGCAGCGACGACGCGACCGATGCCGAACTCGCAGCGACGGATCCCTCGACCCGTGAAACACCCGAGGGTGTCGGGCTGATGAAGGGGCCCGAGCTCGGCAGCGCCTTGGCGATGTCGCGCTGCTCGCTCGCCCCCGGCGGTGTGATCAGCACCGCTTGCGTCGGTGCGGGGCGCTTCGAAGATTCGAGAAAAGTAAAAGTGATTGCGGCCATCCCGACGACCATCACGCCGGCACCCCATCCGATGATGCTTCGCGTGCGTCCTTCGAGCGACTTGGCGGTGCCGCCCCAGGAGGGAAGAGGTCCCGTTACGGTGCGATCGGACGAGCTTGGGTGCCGTCGGCCAGCGGGGTCCTGCTGGCGCGCTTCTGCTTGCCGCCAGGTACGCGTAATCCGATCGAGCGATGCCTGCGTTCGCCGCGGCCCGAACCTCGCGAGCGCCGTCGCCAGCGCGGCGATGGTCGGAAAACGCTTGCTCGGTTCCTTTTCGAGACAGCGCAGGACGATGGCCTCCAGCCCGCTCGGCACATCGGGCCGGCTTTTGCGCAGCGAAGGCGCCGGTCGGGTGGCGACGTTGACGCAGACCTGCGGCAACGTCTCTCCATTGAATGGAACGTCGCCGGTGAGAACTTGATAGAGGACGACGCCGAGCGACCAGATATCGGTTCGCGCATCCACCGCGCGCGGCGATTCCATCTGCTCGGGTGACATGTAATAAGGCGATCCCATCACCGCTCTGGTCTTGGTCATCCCCAAACCGGAGCTCGCGGTCCCGGTGTGGGTGAGCTTGGAGATCCCGAAGTCGAGGACCTTGACCGAAGTGCGCCCGTCCGCCCCTTGCACGCAGAACAGGTTGGCTGGCTTGAGATCGCGATGAACGATGCCGAGCGCGTGCGCCTCGGCGATGGCTTCGCACGACTGCACGATCAGCTCGATCGCGTCCTCCACCGAGAGCGGCCCGGTGCGCACGATGCGGTCGGCAAGGTCCTCGCCCGCGAGATACTCCATGACGATGAACGGTGCGCCACTGTCGAGCGTCCCCACATCGATGATGCGGGCGACATGCTCGCTCTTGATCTTGACGGCCGCCCGCGCTTCGCGCTCGAAGCGTCGCACCGAGTCGGCATCGGCGAGCGCTTCGGGCAAAAGGAGCTTGATGGCGACGAGGTCGTCGAGGCGAAGGTGGTGCGCGGCCACGACGACGCCCATTCCGCCGACCCCGAGAATTCGGTCCACGCGGTATTTACCGGCGAGTAGATCCCCCTCGCGGATCCCGATGTCCGGTCCGGTCCCGGGGTGCATGGGGAAACGATACCACTGGTGGCCCGCTATTTGAACGCCGGCACGTCTTTCGTGATCATGCAGAAAAAGCGCTTGGCCTCACTGGGTGAGCGGGGATCGAACTCTACGCAGTCCACCGGAAAGTCTGGACTGATGCCAGAGCCTTCGAAAATCCGTTTGTCCGGCTGCGAAACGGGAAAGCAAAGTTCTGGGTCCGGTTGCCCAGGCGTGGTCCGGCTCTCGCAGTTGCGCGCTGGATAGACGGCTTTCACCTTGTACTTCGCGGTGCAGCTGTTTCTCGTGAATTCGAGATCCGCCCGGAGCTGGGTGCCGATGGCGTCGGGCCTGACCAGGAATTCCATGTTGCTCCACTTGTACACGTAGTGTGTCGCTTCGACGGGGGGCTCGGATTGGTCGCCCTCGGTCATCGGGTCGTCGACGACGCCGGGAAGCTGCGGCACATCGATTTCAGCATCGGGCATCCGCATCTGGGGCACGGTGCAGAAATCGTTGGTGGGTTCCTTGGGAAAGTCGCCAACGGTGTAGTGCTTGTGGGCGGCATTCGGATCGCTCACCATCGAGCGGCCGGCGCGGTCGATGAGCCAGCCGATGCGTTCGCTGCCGATGGCGACGGTGCCGCGGCCCCAATCGGCCATCGTGCCGGTGTCGACGCCGTCCTTCTCGAAGCTGTACGCGTTCATCCCGAGGATTTCGGATTTGAGGTTGCCGCATTCGGTCGGCCCCTCGACGTAGCTGAAGACAGCGGCGAAGTCCCCGCGACCGCACGTGCAGAGCACGGGAGGTTGATTGCAGGACGAGACGACGAGCGCCGTGCCCAGGGCGAGCAACGATGTAGTCGATGCAAAAACGAGTTTCTTCATGACTCCGTGCCTCATCGTGCAGCTACTCAGAAGGTGGTGCGAAGACCGAACTTGAAATATCGAGGCGGCTGATAGGATTGCGGCAAGCCGAAAGCAGGGTTCTTTTCGCCCGGCAAGAACATGTTGGCATTCGATGCGTGACGGATCTTGTCGGCGAGGTCGGCCACGGTCCCGTTCTCGATGGGGAGCACGTCGGAAGTCGTGTACGCCTGCTCGCGCCGGACCTCGGCCTGGAAGTTGAAAAGGTTGAAGATATCGAGCGTGAGCTCGACCGCGTTGGTCTTTCCGAACTTGACCGCGTAGGCGACGCGCGCATCCGCGCTGAACATCCACGGTAGGCGGGGTCCAGAGCCGCGGGGGAGGAGGTAAGCTTCATTCTGGCCGTAGATGGGGTGCGCTCCCAGGTAATTGCTGGGGTCGCCCGACCTGGCCATGAGGACGCCGCCCAGGTTGAGGCGCATGTCGTTGGGCAGCTCGAACTCGTAGGACCCGAAGGCCTTGAGCTGATGACGTCGGTCACCCGCCAAAGGCCCCTGGCGATTCGCCATCATGCTTCGAAGGTCGAAGTCGGAGTTGATGTTGGGATCGAGCTGCTCCGACTCCGGGCGAAAGAGCCCGGCGATGTTGCCGCGCAGCCACGAGAGCGTGTAGCTGAACGTCGCCTGCCAGTTCTCGCGAAAGGCGCGGTGGAGGGAAAACGTGACCGCGTCGTAGTTTCGCGTGGCCTTGGGAAAATCGGAGGCGATGCCATAGCCCGGGTTGCCGAGAAAATACGTCTGCGCTTCGTCGCGGCTCATGTCCTCGATGACGTAGTTGAGCCAGCGGCGGGTGTAATCGATGCCGGCGCGCATGTTGGCGATGACGTCGTATTGAGCGCCGAGGACGATTTCGTCCGAGGACTGCGGCTTGATGTTGGGATCGATGGGCGTCTTTCCGGCGCCGGTCGTGAACCATTGCTTGTCGGGCGATGCCGTGGTCGAGCCGCCGAAGCGCGTTCGGGCCCCCTGGGTGCCGCACCTGCCAAGGAGCTGGGACGGGTCGAGCGCATTGCAGTCGTAAGTAGCGCTGAGACCCGGTTCTCCCGAGATCGATCGGTCGGCGATGTCGAGCGGAACCGATTCGTAGAGGCGCGCGTAGTTGGCGTAGATCTTCATGCGCCCCGATTCCGTGGGGTCGTAGATGGCGCCGAGCCGGGGCGACCACTGGTTGGGCAATGTCAGACCGAGCGCGCCGTCGGGACCGTAGAGCATCTGCGTGTCGTAGCGACCGCCGATGTTGACGGTCACCTTGTCCATGACGCTCCAGCTGTCCTGCACGAACCCGCCGAGCAACAGCGACTTGGTCGTGAAGTCGAGGTTGTAAAGAATCACCGGATCGTCGGGCGCGCGCAGAAAGCCGTAGGCACGGTAGTCGTTGAAGTGCGCCCCATCGGTCTCTTCGCGGTAGCGCCGCCCTCCGGGCCAGCCGCGCACGTTGCGCCAGGTCAAATACTCGGCGTCGAACCCCGCCTTGATGACATGATGCCCGAGAGCCTCCCCGAAGTAGGTGAGCACGCTCTTGGCCTGGTAGCGATTGATGTAGCGATCGACGAGCCCGAGAGAAAGGCCTGGCCCGCCTGCCACGTAGAGGGGCACATCGCAGCTGTAAGCGCCCTCGCAGAGCGTGGGATCGAAGGGTCGCTCGTACCTGCCGAAGTCGGTGATGGGGTGAAGTGACGGCGTATTGCGGCGGAAGATGACGAATGGAGTTCCGGCGATGGTGGTCGGGTTGCGGTTGTCCGTCGGTCCCGATCCGTCGACGGCGTGGTTGCCCACGTATTGGTTGCGCCAGCCGACCGTCGTGTCCCAAAGAACGCGTTTGTTGTCGAAGTCCGCCGCGTAGGCGAGCACGGCTCCGTAAGAATCGGTGACGACCTTGCTGGCCATCGCGCTGTAGGTGCCCTGCGGATCCGAACCGCGCAGGTAGGCGAGCAAGGGCAGGCCAGTGTCGGGATTGATCGCGAACTCCTCGCTGCTTCCGTTGATTCCACCGGAGCGCGTCGGCGTTGCGGTCAAGCTCAAGACCAAGCGATGGTGCTGGTTGATGGAGTAGGTAAGCTTCCCGATCGCCTGGTAGTCCTTGCTGGTCGCCGGATAGGTGGTTTCGGTGCCGGCTATCTCCTCATACGGGCCGCCACCGCCTCTCAACGTGCGATTGAGCGTGCGGCGTAGATCGTAGACAGTGCGCGCGTACTGAAAGCCGACGTAAAACCAGAGCTTGTCCTTCTGAATGGGGCCGCCCACGTCGAAGCCGATGTCCCAGATGTTGTTGACCTTGCGCGTCATCTGGACGGTGGACAGAAATTGGAGCGGCTTGGGATTGGCTGCGAGCGCGCCTGGCGTAAAGTCACCCCAAACGTTGCCGCGAAATTCGTTGCCGCCCGACTTCGTCACTGCATTGACGATGCCGCCGGTCGAGCGCCCGTACTCCGGCATGTAACCGGCCGAGATGACGTTGACCTCGCCCATGAACTCGTAGGACAGCGGCACCGACAAAGTTCCGTGGGTGGGGCTATTGGCCGAGACGCCGTCAATCAAGTACGAGTTTTCTGGCGAGCTCGCGCCGTTGATGGACGTTCCGTAGAGATCGGAGTTGGCGCCCGGCGCCATGGCCGCCACGTTCTCGAAAGACTTCGACCCGCCACCCTTTCCGGTGGGCGGCGAGATAGGCACGCGACGCAGCGCTTCTCTATTGATGTTGAGCCCCACGTTGGCCGAGCCCACATCGACGGTCGGCGCCAGCGCTTGCACTTCGACTTCTTCCGCCTTGATGGCCTCCGGCAGCAGCTGGGCATCGAAACGAATCGTCGCGTCCGATCGCAGCGCGATGCCGGGGCGGTTGAAGGGGCGATAGGTTTCCTTCTCGACGCGTACTTCGTATTCGCCGGGCGGCAGATTCGGGATCCGGTAGGCACCCGTCGCATCCGTCACCGCCACCTGCTCGCCCTGCAATGCTGGCGACGTCACCGTCACCACCACATCGCTGACCGGCGCCTGGTTCGTCGCATCGACGACCTTGCCCGTCAGGACTGCCGCGCCGACTTGCGCCAGCGCCGGAGCGGTGATGACCACCTGTGCAACTGTCAGAGTCCACGCAAAGCGACTCTGCCTCGATAGGCTCATTGGAACTTTCCTCCTGGCCGGTCCCGTTCAGCGAACACACCGGGACCGAACGCGCCGAGTCACTTCGGACTCGGCCTTCCGCGTACTGCTCACAGTGATTGCCAATACCCGCCCAGCGCCAGCCTCGCGCTCGGAAGCGATGATGCGAATCGCGATGGTGAAATCGACTGCCCCTGCGTACGGCGTCGTACGTATCGCTCCGCTTCGTGGTGCGCGTCAAGAGTGTTTCGTCCTGATGAACGCTGGATCGTCCAAATTGTCGAGACGAAGGCGTGACTCCGGTGGCGGCCGTAGCCTGCGCGCGTTTTGTCCTCGATTTGAGGCAAAATATGAACATCGCTTCGCGCCGGAAGCGCGATCCGTCCGCGCGCGTCCTCGGCGCTGTTGGCGTACGAGAGCATCGTGGCTCCTGCCGTGTAAGAGAAAGTTGACGACGACGTCGTAACGGACGGCGTGATCACGACGTGCGGCGAATGCTCCCCGCCCGTTGGTGCTAGCAAGTCGTGGACGCCGATCCGGCCATCGCACGACTCGTCAATGCGCATTCCTTGTGCGCAATCGCAATCGATAGGCGAAAATTCATGCCGCCGGATTGCGGCGGTGTCAGCGCCGTGCGGAACGTAGCTTTCTCTTTCTGCGGGTGCTTCGCGGCGGTGCTCCGAACCCCTCCGCGCCGCGCAAGAACAAATCGATCACCCCTGGCATGACGACGCCGAGCGACGGCTCGCCGGTGGGTGCCCACGCCATCAGCGCCGCAAAGACATTGAGCAGAAAGACGTCCGCCAACATCTGCGCCGGCAACACCGAGCCGAGCTCGCCCTTGGCGAGCGCGCGCTCCACGTGGCGCACGAGCTCGAGCCGCAGCGGTTCTTCTTCGCGTGCGCGCGCGGTGCTGATGGTCCGTTTGAGTCCGACCATGCCCGCTTCGACCAGCAGCTCACGCCGTTCCCCCCACGTGGCTGCGAAACCATCGCAAGTTGCCGCCAGCACCTCGCGGAAGGGCTGGTCTTCGCTCACGGCCGCCATCCGCTTCACGATCTCCCGTTCACCGCGGCGCACTGCTTCGTAGAGGATGTCTTCCTTGCTCGGAAAATGAAAATAGAAGGTGCCGCGGGCGACCTTCGATGCGCGCACGATGTCGTCGATGTTGACGGCGTCGTACCCTCGATGATCGAAGAGCCGCATGGCCACATCGAAGAGATGGCCGCGCGTGGCCTGCTTCTGCTGCGCGCGGCGCGTGGCGGGGGCGAACATCAGCTTGCAGCGGCGCGCCTCTGACGCGCGAAGGCCGGCCCGTGTCCAGCGACGTTGACCGCCAGTGCAAAGGCAATGGCGGCGAGGACGAAGGAGAGATGCGTGCGCGGGATCGTACCCACCGCGACGATCAGGTGAAAAACGTAGAATGTTGCCGGGAACGTGGCCAGGAGAACATCGGGCGTCGCCGAGGGCCGTTTTGGCGCCGCCAAAAGGACGGCGAGGCAGAGCGCCCAAGCGCCGGCGACCACGAAGCCGTTGGAGACCCCGATGGCAGCGAGCCCGTGCAAAGGTAGGAATGCCACCACGCCGAGCACGATCGTCACCAGCGCGGCCGGCAGGGCGAGCACGAGCTGCCTCGAGGTGCGCAGGTGCGGCCCGATGGCGGCGGTGAGCGCGGCCAGGATACCGCCGAAAGCGAGGTGCCAGTAGTAGCTCGTCACCGGCACGCCGCACCAGCGGTAGGCAAGGAGCGGATCGGTGTCGGACCATCGCCACCAGCCGAGGCTCGGTCCGACGACGTCGTAGGGCACGTCCATCGCCACGATGACAAGGCCGGCCGCGAAGCCCTCGGCCCAGAGCGGAAAATGGAAGCGGCGCGCCGTCGCGATGCCGGTATAGAGGAGCACCAAGTAAACGGCGGTGATGTAGAGCGGGAGCTTTCGGTGGTAAAACATCACCGAGAACTGCGCGTGCACGAAGTTCTCGACGAAGTTGTAAGAGAGAAGCTCCATCACCACGCCGTAGACGAAGATCGTCGCCCAGGTGAGGAGCGGCAACAGGTTGCCTTCGCGACGAGCGCGCCACGCATGCACGAAGGTGAGCGCGCCGAGCGTGACGACGACGACCTCGACGGCCAGGTGAACGAGAGGGCGCGACCACGGCGTGTAGAGCGTCACCGCCGCGGTGTCCAGCAAGAGGCCGGCGTCGCGCGCGGGAGCGATCACGACGTCAACCCGCGGGCGTAGCGCACGCGACGTGAGGGCTGGTCGCCATCGGGTGCGCCGCCGGGGGCGCCGCGACCACCGAAGACGTGCTCGCCGTAGACGCGGCCCTCGCACCGCCAGGTGCCGAAGATCCGGTCCCAGATGCCGAGTGTCTGCCCGTAATTGACATGGAAATGGGCATGATGATCGTCGTGGAAACGCGGTGGAGGCTGCCAGGGGAACCACGCGCCGAAGTCGATGCCGGAGTGATCGAAGAGCCCGACCATGTTGTGATAAAAAAGCGTGAAAATGATGCCCCAGGCGGGAATCGGAAAGAGAAAGAGCGGAAGAGCGGCGACCGTCTGGTAGCTGAGAAACTCGAGAGGGTGCATGGCCGGCGCGGTGAGAGCCGTGGGCGACAGGGTACGGTGGTGCCAGCGGTGAATGGCGCGGAAGAGCACGGGGTGGTGCATGAAGCGATGCATCCAATAGAGCCCGAGATCGGTCCCCACGAAGTAGACGGCGGTGGCGGCGAGCCCGAAGGCGATGCCGTGCCGTTCCTGGCCGAGGTAGACCTGGGTGGGGTTGTCGTTGGCGATCCGGTAGGCGAGATAGCCAGACAAGAGTGAGGCCAGCGTGAGGTTGAGGGCACCGAGGGCGATTTCGGCCCGGCGCCGGCGCGGCGCGGTGAACCGGCCAGGTTGGATCTTCCACGACGTGGGATCGCTGCGCCGGCCGCGGTAATAGGCCCATTCGAAATACGCGGCGAGCGCGAAGTAGACCCCGAGCCCTCCCATCACAGCCAGCGCTTCGAAGCCGAGGAGCGACACGAAAATCAGTTTCGCTTTTCCCTGACGAATGTCAACGAGATTCGCTGACATTCGTCAGCGAACGGGCCTCGTTGGGTCTTGCCGGCCCGATGGGGTCGATATAGAACAAGTTCCACTCCATGCCCCCCGTATCGAAAGCCCCGGCGTCGAGAGCGCACTCCTCCAAGCCCCCGCCCTCCAAGGCCCCTTCCAAGTCCCCTTCCAAGTCCCCCTCTTCGAGAGCTCCGGCCTCCAAGTCGGGTCGCGTACCCGACTGTTACGTCTACGACGCCGTGCGCACGCCGCGCGGCAAGGGACGGCTCAAGGACGGAGCCCTGGCCGAAGCCACGCCCATCCACTTGGTGGCGACGGTGCTGCGCGCGCTGCCGGAGCGGGGCAGCTTCGACAGTGCTCTCATCGACGACGTGATCCTCGGCTGCGTCGAGCCGGCGGGCGAGCAGGGCGCGAACATCGGGCGTCTGGCCGCTCTCGCGGCGGGCTACGATCAGAGCGTCCCCGGCATCCAAATCAACCGCTACTGCGCTTCGGGGCTCGAAGCGGTGAACATCGCGGCCGCCAAGATCAAAGCGGGGCACGCCGACATCGTCGTCGCCGGTGGCGTGGAGAGCATGAGCCGGGTGCCGATGGGGACGGCGGGCGGCGCCTGGGCCAGCGACCCTTCCGTCGCATTTCCCACCTTCTTCGTACCGCAAGGCGTCAGCGCGGACCTCATCGCCACCCTCCACGGCTATCGCCGCGAAGACGTCGATGCGTTCGCCGTCGAGAGCCAGAGGCGCGCCGCCGCAGCTTGGGAGGCGAGGTTCTTCACCAAGTCGATCGTGCCCGTGAAGGACATCATCGGCGTCACCTTGCTGGAGCGGGACGAGTACATGCGCCCCGGCACCACCCTCGCCGATCTCGCGGCGCTGGCCCCCGCCTTTCAACAGATGGGCGAAACCTTCGGGTTCGATGCGGTAGCGATGCAGCGTTACCCCGAGGTCGAGAAGATTCAGCACGTTCATCATGCCGGCAACAGCTCCGGCATCGTCGACGGCGCGTCCGCCGTCCTTCTTGGCAACAAGGCGGCCGGCAAGAAGCTCGGCTTGAAACCTCGGGCCAAGGTGGTGACGTCGGTGTCGGTGGGATCGGAGCCCTGCATCATGCTCACCGGCCCGTCCATCGCTTCCAAGAAAGCACTCGCGCGCGCAAAGATGAAAACGTCGGACATCGATCTCTTCGAGATCAACGAAGCGTTCGCCTCGGTTTGCCTTCTCTTCATGCAGGAGATGGGCATCGACGGCGCCAATACCAACGTCAATGGCGGCGCCATTGCCATGGGCCATCCGCTCGGAGCGACGGGAGGCATGCTGCTCGGCACGGTGCTCGACGAGCTCGAGCGCCGGAACAAGAGCACGGCCCTCATCACCCTTTGCGTGGGGGCCGGCATGGGCACCACCACCATCATCGAGCGAGTGTGAGCGCGCCATGAGCATCATCGACTACAAAGTCGAAGACGGCGTCGCCGTCCTTACCTGGAACCAACGTGAACGCGCGACCAACGTCGTGAATGCGCCGGCGCTCGCCGAGCTCGAGGCAGCCGTCAAGAAGGCGGTCGCCGACGGTGACGTGCGCGGCATGGTGCTCACCTCGGGCAAGCAAGGCTCGTTCGTCACCGGGGGCGACCTCGAACAGATCCAGGGCTTCGCCGCCAAGACGTTCGACGCTGCCGACTTCTTTCAAAAGACGAACCAGGTGCTCGATCAGCTCCGTCGCATGGAGACGTGCGGCAAACCCATCGTCGCGGCGCTCAACGGCATCGCCCTCGGCGGAGGGTACGAGATTGCGTTGGCGTGTCACCGCCGTATCCTCGTCGATCAGCGTTTTGCCAAAGTGGGTTTGCCGGAAGCGGGTCTCGGTCTCATGCCGGGCATGGGCGGCTCGCAACGGCTGCCGCGCCTCATCGGTATCCAGGCGGCGCTCGGCGTGATGCTGGACGCCCGCCAGGTCGAACCGGAGCAAGCCAAGAAACAGGGCCTGGTCGACGAAGTGGTGCCCGTCGCAGAGCTCTTGCCGACCGCCAAGAAATGGATCCTCGGCGGCGGCAAGGGGGTTCAGCCGTGGGACGACAAGCGGTACACGCCCCCCGGAGGCGGCATCGAAAGCCCGCTCGGCCTACAGACGCTCATGGGGGCGAGCGCCATGACGCACGCCAACACCTTCGACAATTTCCCGCACGCCCAAGCGATCCTCTCCGCGGTCTACGAAGGGATGAAGCTTCCCATGGACCGCGCCGGCAAGGTGGAAGCGCGCTACGTCATCACTTTGCTCAAAGGTCCCGTCGCGCGGAGCATGCTGCGCACGCTCTACTTCAGCCTACAAGAAGCGCGCAAGGGTGCGCGGCGACCGAAGGACGTGCCGCGTCATGACGTCAAGAAGGTCGGCGTGATCGGCGCGGGTCTCATGGGGCAGGGGATCGCGAGCGTATCGGCCAAGGCGGGGATCGCGGTGGCGCTCCTCGATCGCGATCTGTCGCTGGCCGAACGCGGGAAAGCCACCCTCCAAAAGACGCTCGAGAAGCAGCTCGAGAAGGGGAGGACGACCCGGGAGCGAGTGGACAAGATCCTGTCGCTCATCGAACCGGCGGAAAGCTACGACCGCCTCGAAGGGTGCGACATCGTCGTGGAGGCGGTGTTCGAAGATCGCCAGATCAAGGCAGGCGTCACCAAAGCCGCCGACGCCAAGCTGTCGGACCGCGCCGTCCTCGCCTCCAACACGTCGGGTATCCCCATCACCGAGCTCGCCCGAGCGACGAGTCGCCCCGCGTCCTTCATCGGTATCCATTTTTTTTCGCCCGTCGACCGGATGGAGATGATCGAGGTCATCATGGGCAAGGAGACGAGCCAGGAGACCCTCGCCAAAGCCTGGGACTACATCCTCAAGATCAAGAAGGCCGCCATCGTCATCAACGACAGCCCCGGTTTTTACACGAGCCGCGTCTTCGGTACCTTCATCACCGAAGGAACGACGCTCCTTGCCGAAGGTGTCGAGCCGGCTCTCATCGAGAACGCCGCCAAGATGGCCGGGATGCCCATGCCGCCCCTCGCCATCTCCGATCAAGTCGGGCTCGGCACGATGCACAAGATCGCCCTCTTGGCGACGAGGGAACGCGGCACCGAGCCGAACGATGGTCCTTCCGCTGCTGCCCAGGCGATCGTGGAGCGCTTGGTGGTGGGGCACGGACGCGAAGGGGCCAACACACCGAGCCGCGCCGGATTTTACGAGTATGCGCCCGATGGCAAGAAGCGACTTTGGCCCGGGCTGAAAGAGGCGCTTTCGGGACTGCTCGCCAAGCGCGCCGCGCAACCGACCGCCGAGGAGCTGAAGAGACGTTACCTCTTCGCCCAGTGCATGGAGGCGGCGCGCTGCATCGAAGAAGGCGTCATCACTTCACCGGCCGACGCGGACGTGGGTGTCGTCATGGCCGTCGGGTTTCCTGCTTACACGGGTGGCCCGTGCACGTTCATGGATAACTACGGCATCGAGGCATTCGTCGACGAGGCGGACCGCTTGGCCAAACAATGGGGGCTGCGATTTGCACCCCCCGAGATGCTGCGTGAAATGGCCGCGGAGGGCCGCACGTTCTACCGGTAGTACGGCCGTGAGCGAATGACCGCGGGGTACAACCGCCCGCGGCAGTGCGGAGCGCGACAGTCGTCACCTGGCCCGTTGAAATGACGAATGGCGGCGCTTGAAGCGCCGCCATTCGCGTACTTCTGATCGATATTATCAGTCCGTGATGCGACGGCGACGGCGCAGAACGAGGGAGAGCGCGCCGAGGACGCCCAGCATCGCAGCCTTGCCTCCTGAGGAGCTGCGACCGGGCACCGAGCAATCGCAGCCGTCGTCGGTCGTTCCGCCGCCACCGGTGGTAGTGGGGGTCGTGCCGGTGTCCCGAGGAGCGTCCGTCGGCGTCGTGACGTCGGCCCTCGGAGCGTCCGTGGCGGCACCGTCGCTCGGCGTCGTACCATCGGCGGTGACGTCGCCTCGGCTTCCGTCCGTCGTCGGCCCTCCGGTCTCGGCACGGACGTCCGACGTGACGTCTGGGCGAGCCGCATCGACGGTGGGTCCGGCGTCGCCGCCCGTTCCGCCGTCCATGCAGATTCCGGCGTTGGTGGTGATGGCGCCGAACGGTGTGTTGGTGAGGCAGCTGAACTGCGGACCGCCGAACGAGAAGTCGTCGATTTCCCAACCGGGGGCACCCGCGCCTTCGTCCGTCCCGATGCGGAACCGCACCTTGACGGTCTTGCCGGCGAATGACGGACCGAAATCGAGCGAGGTGGAGAGGAAGCTGGGATACCCGGGTGAATCACCGGCGAATGCCATGCGGCCGGCGAGTGGATTGGCGTCTGGGCTCGCAGCGTCGGTCGGCGCCGCGTCGGGGACGGGCGGCGGAGCCGTCGAGTTGAGCTGCTGCGTGTAGCCAGGGTCGACACCCATGTAGGTAGCGACGTCCTTCCACGTCGTGCCGTTGTCCTCGGAGATTTCGATGATTCCGCCATCGTAATAGATGCCGCTCGGTGCATCGGCCTCGAACGAGTAGCGATGGCGAAAGTTCATCACGAAGGGCGTGGTCGTGCTCACGACCAGGCTCGGCGAGGTGAGGTATTCGTCGGAGGGCGCGCCGGTGTCGTTGCCGCGCCAGACGTGGTTCTTGACATCCCCGTCGCGCGCCCACGCGCGCACGGGAATGGGCAGCGCGGGGCTACCTGCCGGCGCCCACGCGTCGGGCTTGGAGTTGCTTTCGACGTCGTCACTCGCTGAAACGGCGGCCTTGTCGTCGTAGTTGACGAGGGCCGAGGTTTGTACGTCGAACGGCATGGGGCGGGCGGAATTGGGATTGGACAGGGTGATTTTGAGAGCGGCCAGTGTGCGCTGGGGCGTCGTGGCTTTTGCCGTCACGCCGATGGTGATGGGTGCCGTTCCGTAAGGCTCGAGCGACGCTATCGTCGCCGTGCCACCGTTATCGAACGTGAGGTTCGAATCGGTGCTCGACACCGTGACCGTCGATCCGGTCAACGTTTCCCATCCGCCGTTGACGACGCTGAGCTTGACCACGCCGGACTCGCCGGCATCGAGCACGCCGTCTTTGTCGCAGGAGTTCACGCTGTCATCGATCGTAACGGTGTCGAGGACGAGAGACCCTTTGGTGCTGAAGTCCTCCACCGTTTCGTTGAGGGTGACGGACTCGACGGGCGGCGCGATGGCTCCCGCGCCGAGGCCACGAGCAGCGAATCCCTTGGTGAGCGCGGTGAAGTCCGCCATGCGGCCGGGATCCGTTTTGCCGGCCGTGTAGATGGGGCGAAGGATCGCGTCGCGTTGCTCGACGAATGTCGGCTCCGGCGGCGTATTCTTCATCCCCTGCACGACGTAGTCGGCCATCCGCCGTTTGCTTTCTGCAAACGTGCGCGGCGGGGTTTGCATGGGACCGATGGCGAGCAGCTGGATGTAGGCCTGGAACATCGTTTGCGTCCAGATTTCGCCGACGTTGTGCACCTCGCTCATGTCGGCGCCTGCGGGAGCAAGCGGCGCGCCCGTCATCGGCAGGGTGGCCATCTGACGAATATGCCCGAAGGTGAACGGATTCTTGGCGAGCGCTTCGGAGTACGGAGCGCGACGAATACCGAAGTAGCCGGCACTCGGGGTGAGACCTGCCATGGCGTACTGCGCCATGGGGTAGACGTTGGGTCCGAAGGTGTCCCCTTCTTTGACGACCAACATGAGGGCGTTGAAGTCGCCCCACCCTTCGCTCATGCCACCGCAGGACTTCTGGCCGCACCACACCAACCGGTGATGCCAGTAGTGACCCCACTCGTGGGCCACGACGGTGTTGTCGATGGTGCCATCGAGCTGGGATTCCACACCGCGCACCATGTGAATATTGACAGTGCCCGCGCCGATGGCGGTCTTCAGCGGACCTCCGTTCTCGAGACTGACACCGAGCACGGGCATGCCGTCGACATCCTCGCCCGGAGCAGGAGCGGCGCCGGGGTTGGGCGGCGCGTTTCCCGGTGCGTTGTTGACGATAATGACCCCCGCTGCATTGGCGGCCTTCGCGTTGGAAACCTTCAAGGTAAAGGCGCACGTCCCACGATCGACGACCAGGATGCGATTGGCAGGGAGCATCGGTAGCGGCTCGCAGGCATCACTCGTCGGGGCGGTACCGTCGTTGGCAACGACTCCCTGGTTGGTAAAGTCGAACGTCTGCGCCCCGAAGCTCGCAGCCCCGAGACCGTCGGGGAATGTGAGCGAAGGCATCGGCGTCGTCGTGAGTGCCCGGTTCGGCAAGCCGTTCCACACGTACATCTGCATGCGCGGCGGGGTGCCGTCGCTGAAGGTGCTCATGTTGGCGTTGTTGCCGAGACCGTCATCGGCGCTGTCCTGCGCCTCGGCGAGGATCGGGTCGCCTCCCACGCCGCCGCGCGTGAAGTTGTCGCGCTGCGCGTTCTTGGCTGCCTCGTTGAAGCCAGAGTCGTACCAGTAATCGTGCAGCCAGTTGTTCGTGTAGAAGATCTGCGTAACGGCCGCTTTGATCTGATTCACGTTGGCGTCGGGCGCGAGCGCGGTGTTGTAAATGCGGTCGAACGTCAGCGCCGTCGTGGTGTCGGCGCGGAGGTCGAAGCGCGGGTCGTAACCACCGTCGGAGAGAATGCCCCCCTCGTCGTAACCGTCTCGGCGGGTCGCTCCTCCGTCGTCGGTGAATTGGTTGCGATCGCTGTAGGCTTCGACGTTGTTGCCGAAGGTGACGTTGCCACCGGCGGGCATCCAGGGGTCGGGCGCGTTCATCGGGTTCTTGTTGAAACCATCCATCGCGATCATGACCGGCATGGCGAAGGCCGGTGGCACCTTGTTCGGCACTTGGCCCGGGTAAGGCGTCGCGTCGACGATGGGACCATCCATCGGAACCTTGTCCGCAGTGGCCCACACGCGATAGTTGTACACCTCGGTCTGCGTGAGCGACGTCTGGTAGAGCGAGCTTCCGTCGCTGGACGAAATGACGAGGCCCCAGCCTTGGTTTTCCCTGGAACCGGCTGCGCGCGCGAGAAACTCGACGTAATACGCCGGTACGAGCTTGGTGCTCTTGGGATAGTAGACCTGCTTCGCCGAGGCGTGCACGATCCGCAGCGCGCCAGCGGGAGTGGTCACGGCGTAGCCGCGGAAATCGCCGTTCGGTCCGAGATCGCGCACGGCGTCGGCGGGGAGCTTGACTCCGGCGCGTGCCGTGTAGGCGCTGGCCACGGCTGCTTCGCCAGCGAGCTTGAACGAGGCCGTCTTACCGAGCCCGGTCATCGCCGAGGCCGGAGCGAGCCCGCTGGAGATGGACACGAGATTCTTGGCGGCATCGAGAAGGACGCTGGTGCGGGCGCCGAAGACCTCGATCCCGTGCACGCGCTGTTCGAACTGGGCGATCGCCCCACCGCCAGCGACGTCGTGGGAGCCGGTGAGGACCGCGTCCCGGAGGGAGGCCTCGCTCGCGCCGAGCAAACCCGCGTTACGGACGAGGTGCATGCGCGCCGCGGTCTCGGATGTCACCCTGATCGGCGTCGAAGCGGGCGTTGTTGCGCCGCCCAATATCGTACGCGCGAAGCCACGCTCGTCGCGGGCCGCGACGCGCCCGACCGGCATAGCCGCAATCACCGCGCTGGCAGTCGCCTCGTCGGCACTGCCGACCGGCGCCGGCGCGGGAGTCTCTCCCGGCTTCGGCGTTTCTTGTGAAGAGGAACAAGTAGGTAGTCCGATAAGCAGCGCCCCGACTGCTGTGAGTGAACCGATACGGAATCGATAAGATCGCATTCTCGTCTCCCTCCGAGTTGATCGGGTCGCATGTACTCGATCGCCTTTGCGACGTCCGAGAGCATCTCGGTGTTAGTCGCTCGCCGGCGCACTCTACCTCACTCGTCTGCGAGAGTGGGTAATCAAAAATGCGAGCCTCCATCGCGGCTCAATCAAACGCGGCTCAATCAAGAAGGAAGAAGCAGCAAAAGACGCGTCGCGTAAAAAAGCGCCGCGTGCGATCGGGCAAAGAAAAGGGGCCAGAAAGACCCGGCAAGCGACATAGATAGCGACATAGAAGTGCGCGCCCAAGGCGTAGACGAAAAGGTCCACATCGATTCGTCCGAAAGGCCCAGCTTCCTCATGGATACAACGTATGAAATGGTGCGCTTGACGGTACAGCCATGCAGGGACTAAGGTACCGGATGCGCCGACGCGTCTACCCGACCGTCCGACTGGATGCGTGTCAGCGCCTGACACCTCCGGCTTGGACGGCACTCGTTCTGGTTCTTTCGACTGGTGTTGCTGCCTGTTCTGGCGGTGTGATCGGGGATTCCGGAAGGAACAACGGGTCCAACGGCCGTGGCGGCTCGACCTCAGGCGGGGTGGGCGGCTCGAATGCCGGCGGCTCGAATGCAGGAGGCTCGAACGCCGGCGGCTCGAATGCCGGTGGCTCGAATACCGGCGGCTCGAGCGGTGTCGGCGGAGCTGGAGGCGCGGGTGGCGGCACGTTGGCGAACGGCGTCGGCTGGTCGACCCGCTATCCCCGGCTGACGCACGTCCAGTGGGAAAACACCACCCGCGATCTGCTGCGTCTCGATGCGCTGAGCGGTCTTTCCTCGACTTTTGCTCCCGACCCCGTCACGCGCTTCGATACGTCGAGCGCCGACCGAAAAGTGTCGGCCGCGCTCTTTGCCGACTACCAGGAAGTCGCCGAGCAGCTCGCGGCGACCGTGACGCACGATGCCGCAAAGTTGGGGCGCATTCTTCCGCCGGGGCTTCCCGCTGCGGACCCCGCCCGTGCGCAGGCGTTCGTGAGTGCCTTCGGGAAGCGCGCCTTTCGCCGTCCGCTGACGCCCGACGAGACGACGTCCTACGTCGCGCTCTTCCAGCAGGGCGTGACGCTGCTCGGTGGCGACGCCCTGGTGAGCGGTGCGGAAATGGTCGTGCGGACGATGCTGCAATCGCCGAACTTCCTCTATCGCATCGAGTCGTCGGTGCAGCCGCAGGGTGACGTCATCTGGCTGTCCAGTTACGAGACGGCGACGCGGCTTTCGTACACGCTGTGGAACACGATGCCATCCGACGAGCTTCTCGCCGCGGCCGACGCGCGCGAGCTCGATACCCCCGAAGGCGTGACCCGCTGGGCCGGGCGCATGACGACCAATCCGCTCGTCGAGGGCACGATCCGCACGTTCCACGAGCAACTGCTGCGCGTTTCCAGCTTCGGCTCGGTAGCCAAAGATCCCAAGCGTTTTCCCAATTTCACGCCGGCGCTGGGGCCCGTTCTGCAAAACGAGGCGCGCATGTTCATCGAACAGCTTCTCGTCAAGCAAGGTGCGGGCATCGGTGATGTGCTGACGTCCACGTTCACTTTCGTGAATGACCAGACGGCGCCGTTGTATGGTCTCATGCCGCAGTACGGAACCACCATGACCCGCGTCGAGCTCAATCCGGCGCAGCGGGCGGGCATCCTCACGCAAATCGGGTTTCTCTCGACCAACGGCGGGCTCACGCAGTCCGACCCGATTCACCGCGGCGTGGCCGTCAACTTCAACTTGCTGTGCAACGAGGTTCACCCGCCGCCGGACACGGTGCCGCCGCTCCCGGCCGAAATGCCCGGGCAGACGAATCGACAGCGCATCGACACGCACACCAAGGCGTGCGGCGTCGGTTGCCACAACACCATCATCAATCCGGTGGGATTCGCCTTCGAGCACTACGACGCCGTCGGAGGGTGGCGCGACGTCGACAACACACTCCCCGTCGACGCCAAGGCGACGTTTACCCTCGACGGCAACACCGTCACCTATGACGGGGCGGTGGAGCTGGCCAAGCTCATCGCGCAGAGCCGCCAGTTTTACAATTGCTATGCCAAAAACTGGTTGGAGTACGTCCTCGGACGCACGCCCGTCGCGGCCGAGGAGGCCTCGGTCGACAGGGTTGCCACGACGTCCAAGGGTGGGACTCCCACCCGCCAATTGCTGGTCGACATGACAGGGCTCCTGCCATTCCGCGCGCGCAGCGCTACCGAGGTCTCACCGTGATCGTCTCTATCAATCGTCGATTTTTCCTCAGCGGGCTCGGCGGCGTGCTCGTGGGATTGCCTCTCCTCGAAGGGCTGCGCCCGCGTAACGCCGAGGCCGCACCCCCGCCCGATTTCCGCTTCGCCATCTTCATGCGCCAGGCCAACGGCGTCGCGCAGAAGCAGGGCACGGAAGTGGAGCGTTTTTGGCCGACCAACTTGGGCGCGCTCACCAAGGCGTCGATGGCGGCCGACGTCGGTCGCGCTACCAGCGATCTGGCTGACTATGCCGACAAGCTCCTGCTCGTCAGGGGCTGCAAGTACAACTTCTCGACCAGCGGGTGCGGCCATGCCGACGGCGGGCTGCAGTGCCTCACCGCGGCCAAACCGGACGGCCCCAATTCCAACAAGGCCCTCGCCATGGGCGAGTCGATCGACAACCGGATCGTGCGCGCGCTCGAGCCAGCGGGCAGCGAACCGCTCACGCTCTACGCCGGCCCGAAGAGCGGCTATCTCGACGACATCCTCTCCTACCGCGGCCCCAAGGACCGTCGCACCGCCGAGGGCAACCCTGCCAACGCTTACCGGCGCCTCTTCGGCGTTCCCGACACCAATACGGATGCCGCGACCAAGCTCGCGTTACAACGCAAGAGCGTGAACGACCTGGTGCGCGGCGAGATGCAGACGTTGATGAGCAAGCCCCAGCTGTCGAGCTCCGACCGCGACCGCCTCAATCTGCACTTCCAGTCCATTCGCGACCTGGAAGTGACGATGCAGTGCCAGCTGCCCAAGATGCGTTACGACGAGATCGTCGGCGTCCCCGCGAATCAGGTGTCGTCCGGCGCCAACATCGAGAAAATCGTGGCGATGCAGCTCGATATCATTGCCCTGGCCATGAATTGCGGGAAGAGCCGCTGCGCCACCTTGCAAATCGGCAACGGCAACGACCAGACGCAATATGTCATCAACGGCGTCACCCAGGAGCGGTTCCACTTTATTTCCCATCGCATCAACAGCGACGGATCGAGCGGCGACCCCATCCCCAACGCCGACATGAAGCACCACGAGATCGACCGCAAGTTCGCGGGGTTCTTCAAGTACCTGCTCGATAAGCTGACGATGTACACCACGCCGACTGGGACGGTCCTCGACCAGGGCGTGGCCGTCTGGCTCAACGACCTGTCCAGCGGCCCGCCGCACGGCAGCAACAACCTGCCCTACGTCTGCGCCGGGAGCGCGGGCGGCTTCCTCAAGACCGGCCAATACGTCGAGGCGGCTGCGGTTGCGAGCAACAAGTACGTCACCAACAACAAGTTCCTGAGCACGATCGGGGCCGCCGTGGGCGTGAAGAACGCCGCGGGCGCGCCGCTCGACGACTTCGGCGATCCCTCGCTGGAGAAGGGCCTCGTCCCGCAGATGCTGGCCTAGAAGGCGCGCGGCTGGCACAGGTTGGCACACCTCGCATCGAGGTTGCTGGCGCCTGCAGACGAGCCGATTCCCTTTCTTCTTGCCGCGATTCGCGTCGCGCCTCGCGCGGCTCTGTGCCAGGCCCGAATGTTGCTGCTGCTTCGCAGCAATGGAAACCGCCGCACCTTTTCGAGCGCTGCCGAAGAAGATGGCTGCTGGCATGGGCCTCGGCGTAGCGGCGACGATGTCGATGCTCCAAGCATGTGGCGCCTCGAGCTCAGATCCGTCGAACGATGCAGGGAACGAACGCGACGTCCTCGTGACCGACCGCTCCCAGGGAGACGGCGCGATCGAGAGCGGAACGGCCCCCGATGGCACGGCCGACGGCGCGATGGACCGCGGAGCCGCTGACGTCCTACCCGACGACGACGTCGTCGTGCACGACGTCGCGTTCGAAACCGGAACGACGTCCGACGTCTCCCGTGATGCTCGTCCTGAAGACGGGGGCAACGACATTGCCGTGGCTAGCGATGCACATGGCGAACGATGGGACGCGAATCCCGAAGCTGATGCGATGCTCGTCGATGTGACCCATGCAGATGACGCAGATGATGCACCTGGCGATTTCCAGAGCGACGCTGGGTGCCAGTGCGTTGTCCCCGATGACGATGCCTCGGTCATGTATGTCACGACGTCGCTCGATTGTTTTTTTCAGGGGCGATCGTTTCCTTACGACTATGCCACCTACATTGCTGATCCTTGCATTGGCCTCGAGCCGATTCCCCCCCAATACCCGATGTACCGTGGTGACCGCGTGGAAGTGACTTACCCGGATCGTAATCTCATAGGTATTTGGGAGATAGGGATTCCAGATAGCCCCTTCTATGGATATTTCTTCGATGCCACGACCCTGGCGCCCGTTGGTGCGACGCGCTCCAGCTCAATATTCAGAATGGACGCGATCTTTTGCACCCAGCCTGCTCCGTTCTCCGGACCGCGGATCAACGTTCAAGCAGGGCGCATGCCAGCGTGCGCCGACCTCACCGCGATTTGCCCGGGATCGAGTTCCCGGGTCCTTTGCGCCCGTGACGCGGGCCCACTCGACGCCGGTCGGTCCGATGCCAGCGCGACCGACTGATGCCGAGGATAGGAGCTCGTCGGATTGATCATCGGGCATCGCACGGGCGCCGAGCCACCGATGCTCCGAGCGATCGCAACTACTTGGCTTTGACCGCGACCGACCACGAGGCGCCGCGCGGAGCGGCGACGAGCAGCTGGCCCGACGCGGGCAGCCAGCGGAAACGCGCGCCCGTCACCGCGATGTCGGGCGCCATACCGAGGTGCCGGACGGGGAGATAGATCTGCGAGATCGCGTCGCCCGCGCTGCTGACGGCGAGGTTGAACTGTTTGACGGCCGTATCCCACACGAACGAGGTGATCGTCCCATCGATGGCGCGCGGGGCCGGCCGATCGAGGATGCCGGCCCAAGCCATCTCCGAGCCATCGGCGAGCAGCGGTCCGAAGTCTTCGCCATTCCATTTCTGATTGGAAATCGACACGTCCCAGAGGAGCGCCGACGCGCGACCGGCGTCGAGGGCGTCGAAGATGGCGGCGAGGTAGTCGGACTTGAAGGTCACCGAGTTCGGCGCGCCGAACTCGCCGAGAATGGTGGGCGCGTTCCATGCCCCGGCTCGCGCGAGGACGGCCTTGACGGCCGTGCGAATGCGATTGGCGTCGAGGGGGCCGATCCCAAGCAGGGTCGTGCCGTCGTAGTAGTGCGGCCCGTAGGCGAAGCGGGCGTGGCTCGGTCGGGCCAGGTATTGCACGTCTGCCGTGGATGACACGGGCTCGTCGCCGATGATGGCCGCGGCGCCTGCTTCGGCTTCGATCACCGCGGCGATGCGATCGTAAAGAGGCGGGAGCACGGACGTGCCGGCGGTCTGCAGTGCCATCGATCCCGCGCCGGGCTCATTGATGATTTCGAATGCCGCTACCGCGGGGTGGCGCCCGATCTCGCGCGCGACGTGGCGCCACATGGACTCGAAGGCGTCGAGCAGGCCGTCCTGGTTCGACCAGAAACGATCGAAAGCCTGACTCACGGTGCTCGCAGGATCGAAGTAGGGGAGCGACCAGAAGGGAAACGCGCAGTCGTAGTGCGGCGGGCCGTGAACGATGGCGCCGAGCGCCCACTCCGGGAAACCATCGCCGCAGAAGGCGGCGTGAAAGACGTCTTGGTGGAAGTCGACGATGACATGAAGATCGGCGTTCTGCGCGGCATCGAGCAGGAGCCGATAGCGCCGCAGGTATTCGACGTCGTACGTCCCGCGCGCCGACTCGAGCGCTTCCCAGGAGAAGGTCAAGCGAACGGCATTGCTCCCCAGCGCTCGCACCGAGGACATGAGCTTGTCGGCCTTGGCAGGGATTTCTCCCGCGTCCGCGATCTCGAACGGAAGAAAGGGGGGCATCTTGCTGCGTCCGCCGATGTTGAAGCCGCGCAGGATGACGGCGCGACCGATCTCGTCGATGAGAACGTCCCCGCGCGTCGTCAGCCGGTGCGTGGTGAGCGTCGGGGGGTCGAGGGGTGGATCGGTCGAGTCTTGCTTCACGTCGGGCGCTCCTGGTCCGGCGTCGGACGTGCCGGCATCGTCGCCGGGTACGTCCATGGAAATGTCGGCATCGACGCGCGTGTCCACCAAAAGGTCGGCGCCGCCGTCGGCGTAGCCGTCGAAGGCCGGTGCATCGGAACTGGCGGTGTCTGCGTCGACGCTATCCGACCCTCGGGCGTCGACGGTCGCGACATCCGAACCGGGGCCCGCGTCACTCGCGGGGCCATCGATCGAAGTGACATCGCGCGCACCCGCGTCCATCGTTGGTGGAGCACCGGGCGGGATGGAGTCACTCGTGCAACCCGTGGTTGCCGCGACGGCGACCCAAAGAAAGATGGGCCATCGGCGGAGAGGCACGGGCGAGCGACGCGGCACGTCAGGCTACTCCGAGCACGAGGGTGCCCACGCGCGCGCGGTGCCAAGGCGCGTCGCCCCAAGCCGCTGCCAGCGCCCAAGCGCGTTTCATCCAGAGATGCAGATCGTGCTCGTAGGAATAGCCGATGGCGCCATGGCACTGCAGCGCGGCGCGCGCCGCCAGGATCGCGGCCTCCGATGCGTACGCCTTGCCCATGGAGACGTGCAGGGGGCTCGATTCCGGCATGCGCGACATCGAATACGCCGCGCGATAGACGACGGGACGCGCGAACTCGAGCTTCACCAGCGCGTCCGCGAGATGATGCTTCACCGCTTGAAAGCTCCCGATGGCGCTGCCAAACTGTTTACGGACTTTTGCGTACTCGACGGTGACGTCGATCAGGTGGCGCGCGAGACCGAGGAGCATGGCCGATGCGCCGAGCGCTCCGCGGTCGAAGGCGCGCGCGAGCGCTGCGCGTGCCGCCGGACCGGCCGCGATGCGCGTCGCCGGCGATGGGGACCAGGCCACGCGGAAAAGGCGGCGCGCGCCGTCCACCGAATGTTCGGGCGTGAGCTTCACGCCGGCGCGAGGCAAAGCGTGCAGCTCATCGCCCGACTGGAGCAAGAGCAGATCGGCCACGTGAGCGTCGGCGACGAAAGCGGCGTTCTCGAGGCCCACCGCGAGCCGCGCCTGTCCGGCAGCGACGCGAGGCAGCCAGGCGCGACAGAGCTCGTCATTCGCCGTTTCGGCGAGAAGCGGCACGCCCACCGCGCTCGTCTCCACGATGGGCTCCGGCAAAGCCGCACGGCCGCTCTCTTCGAGCAAGAGGACGAAGTCGATCTCGGAGAGCCCGAGCCCGCCGTGCGCTTCCGGTACGGTGAGACCCACCACGCCGAGCTCGGCCAATTGGCTCCACAGTGACGGCGAGCGGCCTTCGCTCTGTGCGTCCCAGGCGCGGCGCACGACGTCCGCCGTGCACGCCTTCTCGAGGAGCGCGCGCACGGTATCGCGGAAAAGCTTCTGATCGTCGGTGAAGGCGAAGCGCACGTCGGTCTCCTATCTGCGCGGCAGTCCGAGCACGCGCTCGGCGATGACGTTGCGCTGGATCTCGTTGGTGCCGGCGTAGATCGGTCCCGCCAGGGCAAATTGATACCCTTTCATCCAGGCTCCCCCGCTTTCGGCCGACGTTCCTGTCTCGAGCTCGGCCTTTTCACCCAGCAACGCGAGCGCCGTCTCGTGGGTCCGGACGTCCATCTCCGACCAGAAGATCTTGTTGATGCTCGATTCGGCGCCGATCGATCCCCCCTCCATGACGCGGGTGACGGTTTGGAGCGTGTAGAGCTGGTAGGCCTCCGCGTCCATCCACGCCTGCACGACGCGGTCGCGCAGGGTCGGGTCGGCGCGGTCTTTCGATTGACGATAGAGCTCGACGAGGCGTGCCGCGGTGGCCAAAAATCGCCCCGGGCTGCGCAAGCTGAGCCCTCGCTCCGAGCTCGTGGTCGCCATCGCCACGTTCCATCCGTCGTTGACGCCACCCAGGACGTCGCGATCGGGGACGAACACGTCTTCCAGAAAGACCTCGGCGAAACCCGCGTCGCCGTCGAGGCGTCCCACCGGACGCACGGTCACGCCCGGGGCCCGCAGAGAAACGAGAAAATACGTCATTCCTCGATGCCGTTCGGCGGCGGGGTCGCTGCGAAACAGACCGAACATGAAGTCGCAGAACGCGCCGCGCGTGCACCACGTCTTTTGCCCGTTCAGGCGAAAGCCGCCGCGTACGTCGTCGCGCACCGCGGTGCTCTTGATGCCGGCGAGATCGCTGCCGGCATTGGGTTCGGACCAGCCTTGCGCCCACAAGTCCTCCCCCGACGCCATGCGCGACAGGATGCGATCTTTCTGCTCATCGGTGCCGAATTCGAAAAGCGTCGGCGCAAGAAGGAAGATGCCGTTCTGCGCGATCCGCTGCGGCCCCCCCACCCGATAGTACTCTTCCTCGAAGATGAGCCATTCCATCAACGTCGCCTCGCGGCCGCCATACTTCTTGGGCCAAGAGACGACTGCCCAGCCAGCATCGAAGAGCTTTTTCTCCCACACCCGATGGAGGGCAAAACCTTCCGCGGTGTCGCCGGAGGGGAGCGGCGCTTTTGGCACGTTGGCTTCGAGCCACGCGCGCGCGGCGCGGCGGAAGGTCTGTTCGCTCAGCGTGTAGTCGAGATCCATGGGCGATTGGTTTCTTCGTTAGCGATCGAGATCGGGGGGACCCCGAGGCGGGCGAGCACCGCATCGGCTTCCCGCATGATGCGTTCCAAGAGCTCGGCCACCGTGGGCAGCTCGTCGATGAGACCCACGTTTTGGCCGGTGGGGAGAATGCCGACCTCTGGACGCCCCTCGACCATCGAGGCGCGCGTCAGCATGGGTGCGTTGGCGGCCATCGCCATTTGGGCCAAGCTGAGCTCCTGTTTCTTCTTCATGGCGAGACCTTCTTTGAGCAGGGCGAAAATCGACGTGCCGGTGAGCTTGCGGAACGCCCACGCGTGGCGCAAGGCGCGCACGAGCGCGAAAAGTCGGCTCGACTTCTCGAGCGCGTCCACGAACGCGGTGCGGATGACCCGCTGCGGGTGGCCATCGATGGTACGCGTGACAACCGTGCCGGTGACCTGGGTTTCCAGGTAGATCTTCTTCACCGCGTCGGGGACGGTGCTCTCCTTGGTGAGCAAGAAACGCGTGCCCATGGCGATCCCGCTCGCACCATAGGCCAGCGCTGCGACGAGCCCGCGGCCGTCGAAAAATCCTCCCGCGCCGAGGACGGGAATGTCCACCGCGCCGACGACTTGCGGCAAGAGCAACGACGTCGGCACGGCGCCGGTGTGGCCTCCCCCTTCGTGCCCCTGCGCAATGACGGCATCGACGCCCCACTCGGCGACTTTTTCCGCGTGGCGCCGAGCGCCGATGGTGGGCATCGTCAGGATGCCGGCCCCTTTCAGCTTCTTGATCATCTCGCGATCCGGCGCCTGAGCGAAGCTTGCCACCTTGACGCCGGCCGCGATCAAGAAGTCGATGCGCTCGTCGATGTCGGCTTGGTCGGTGCGCAAGTTGACGCCGAAGGGCCGGGCGGTGCGCTCCTGCACCTCGCGCACCGCGCTCTTGACTTGATCGAGCGTCATCGTGGCGGATGCCAAAATGCCGAGCCCCCCCGCATTGCTGGTGGCAGCGGTGAGCCGCGGCCCGGCCACCCATCCCATTCCCGTCTGCACGATCGGATAGGTGATGCCGAAGAGGTCGCAGATGCGGGTGTGCAGTGCCTGTTTCACGTGCCGAGCTCTTTTTTGCCGAGCCCCGTGGGGTCGATCACTTCGCGCAAGAGACGCAGTTCCTGCGCGGTCGGGGCGCGCGTCTCCTCCACCTCCCCGGGGATGGAGAGCGCAAACCCGGTCGCAGCGATGACGTCCTTCACCTGCACGCCGGGGTGAACCGAGCGAAGGCGCATGGCGTGATCGTCGGTTTCGAAGTCGAACACGCCCTTGTTGCTGATGACGCGCCGAAGGTGGTGATGGCGCGACGCACGTGGGCCGAGCGCGGCGGCGCGGTCGTACCCCACGCCCGACACGGCATCGACCTTGGCCACGAAGGATCGGGTGGAGTGACTCGGGATGAAGTAGCTCGTGGGGTGGTTGATGGTGTTGCCCGGGGCCCCGCGCATGCCCAAGAGCTGCGCCTTGGGGCGGCGTGGATCGCCGATGAAGGCGATGTTCTGGTTGCCGAAGCGATCGATCTGCGAGGCCCCCATCATCACGTGTCGTCGCCCCGACCATACGATGTCGAAAATCGTCCGATAGGGGACGTACCCTTCGATGACTTTTGGCGGCGCCGGTCCTCCGAGGGGCAATGTATTTCCCACGAGGGCAGCGATGCCGTCGGAGAGCAGCAGGTCCGGCGCGAAGGTAGCCTTGGCGAGGCGGGCCCCGATGCTGGGGATGACGCCGATGGGGCTGGCCAGGATCTCTCCATCGCCGCGCCACGCTTCGGCGCATGCCACGGCGCACAGCTCGTCCAGGGAATAGTCGGTCACGACGCGGCCCCCAGGTACTTGGCGCGGAAGGCGCTCCACGCTTCCGGGCTGGCGGCGCTGGCGGCGTACTCGCGCTGCAACCCTTCGTCGCGTTCGTAGTCGGGTTCGCACGAGGTGAACCGTGCTCCGCCTGGAGCTTCGACGACACCGTCCACCATCATGCGCGAGATCCGCAAGGTGTGGACGCTCCCTTCGTCGAGCAAGTGCTCGGTGGGGACGATGCGTTCCGCGGACATGAAACGACGTTTCGCCGCCATGCAGAACAGATCGTCGAAGTAGAGGTCGGGGCCGAGGAACTGACCGTTGCCGCGCGCGTCGGCGCGGTTCATGTGGATGAGCGCAGCATCGAGGGCGAGGGCGGGCATCGCCACCAGCTCTTCGCCGTCGTCGTAGGGCGATTTCACGGTGCGCAATTCCGGTACCAGTTTCATGACGTCGGAGCCGAGCCCGGCGCGCGTCGGCAAGAAAGGCAAACGGAGGGAGGCCGCATAGAGGCCCCACTGCAGCATCCCTTCGTCGAGGTCGACCACTTCCACCGTTCCGCTCTGCCGCGCCGCGCGAAAATGCGGTTCGAGGGGTATCGAATCGAGCGACACGAAACCGCAGATGATCTTCTTCAGCTTTCCCGTGGCGCAGAGCAGGCCCACGTCCGGGCCGCCGTACGACACCAAGGTGAGGTCTTTGAGGGGCGAACGCGCGAGGGCGCGCACGAGGAGCATCGGTTTGCGGCGCGAGCCCCAACCGCCGATGCCGATGGTCATTCCGTCTCGGAGCTCAGCCACGACGTCATCGACGGTCATCCGCTTGTCGGCCATGAGCTCCTCTCACTTCGAGAAATTCGGGTCTTTTTTGGTGACGAAGGCAGTCCGTGCCTCGTCGGCCACGCCCGACAAGTTGAGCTCGAAGGTGAAGCCTTGCTCGTAGCGGTAGCTTCGCTTCACATCGATGGGATCGATGCCGTTGAGCGATTGCTTGGCGGCGCGGATCACGCTGGGGCTCTTCTTGGCGATGTCGGCGGCGATTTCGCGCGCGGCCAAGCGGAGATCGGCAGCCGGGACGACGCGCAGCACCGAGCCGTAGGCGTGGAGCTCCGCCGCGGTGGCCGGCGCGCAGGTGTACACCATGGCCCGCATCCTGTGATGGGGCACGAGGCGCGCGAGATGGGTGGCGGCTCCCAGTGCGCCGCGATCGACCTCGGGCAGTGCGAAAGTGGCGTCGGTCGAGGCGATGACGATGTCGGCATTGCCGACCAGCCCGATGCCGCCTCCCAAGCAGTACCCGTGCACCGCGGCGATGACCGGAACCTCGCATTCGTAGACGGCGGCAAAGGCAGCAGCGCATCCGCGGTTGGCGCCGAGGAGGGCCTCGAACCCGGGCGTCCGCTGCATCTCTTTGATGTCGACACCGGCGTTGAACCCGCGACCCTCGGCGCGGAGGATGACGACGCGAACGGCGGGGTCGGCTCCGAGCTTACGGAGGAGGGAGGCGAGATCGTGCCAACCCGCCACGTCGAGCGCGTTGACGGGCGGGTTGTTCATGACGATCTCGGCGATGCCGGCGTCGATGGCGTGGCTGATGGGCATGAGCAGTCCGATACAATGACGCCACCCGAGCGGCAATCGAGCCGGATTGAACCGCGGGCGCGGACAAAGTAGAACATGTTTCATCCGCGCTGTCCAGGGACGTACTCATCCACGCCAGCCATCTCCCCACGAGGTTCGCCATGCAGCTCGACATGTCTCGTAAAGTCGCGATCGTCACCGGGGGATGCCAGGGCATCGGCCGCGGCATCGCGATGGCGTTCCTGCGCGAGGGGGCGGAGGTCGTCATCTGCGCCCGTCACCCGCCCACCTCCCCCGTGGCAAGTGGAGAACGCGCGGCGGCGTTCCTCGCCGCCGACGTGCGCGAACCTGATCAAGTCGACGCCGTCGTCAAGCAAACGCTCGAGCGTTTCGGCCAGATCGACATTCTCGTCAACAATGCCGGCGGGAGCCCGCCCGCGGACGCCGCCACGGCGTCACCGCGCTTTTCGGCGTCGATCATCCAGCTCAACCTGGTGGCCCCTCTCGTCTTCGCTCAGCGCGTCAATGCCGTCATGCAGAAGCAGGCTGAAGGTGGATCCATCGTCAACATCGCCAGCGTGAGCGCCACCCGCCCTTCCCCGGGTACGGCCGCTTACGGTGCCGCCAAAGCGGGGCTCGTCAACTTGACGCAGTCGCTGGCGGTGGAATGGGCGCCGAAGGTGCGCATCAACGCCGTCGTGGCGGGCATCATTCGAACCGAGAAGGCGCACCTTCACTACGGTGACGAAGCGGCGATGGCCAGGGTGTCGGCCACGGTGCCTCTCGGGCGGATGGGGGAACCCGACGACGTGGCCGACGCATGTCTCTACTTGGCGTCGCCGCTCGCGCGTTACGTCAGCGGCGCGTGCCTCGCCGTGCATGGAGGCGGTGAGACCCCCGCATTCCTAGGGGCTGCGGCACTAGTCAAATAAGCGCGTTTACTGCCAGAATCATGGGAGTTCCCCCCTGGCCGATTCTTGCCTATATCATTAGACCATGTGGCGATGGGTTCCGTTCGTTCTGACGGGAGCCCACCTTCTGCTCTTGCCCGGATGCAACGACGACAGCGGGTGGGACGACGGTTGCGCGGTGGGAACGTGCATCTGCCGCGATCTCGACTTTTGCGATTTTCGCTGCCGGGAGCCTGGCTGCCGCGTCGATTGCGCACGTTCGTCGAGCTGCGGTGGGCAATGCGTCGATCATTGCGCATTCACATGCCAGGACACTTCGAGTTGCGCACTTACATGCGGCGATGATTGCGCAGTCAATTGCAGCCGCGCCAGTGCTTGCAATGTCGACTGTCGGCAAGGATGCCACGTGACGTGCCGCGACGTCTCGAGCTGCAACGTGAGGTTGACGGAAGGCTGGGTCGTCTGCGAGCGCGCTGGACGCTGCAATGTCACCTGCGTGCCACCGAGCGGCCCTCCGGTTCCTGCCCAGGACTGCGGGGGCGCCCGCTTCGCGTGCGGTCCCTGCTGACGCCAATGTGGGAGCGCATGCAGTCGTTTGCCTCATGCAGCAGCTTGGGCCGCCGCTCTCATCCATCGGTGTTCCGATCAAGCGGCGCTGCGTTGTTGCTTTGCGCGACGTTGGCGTGGGGTTGCTCCGTCTACGAAACGGGCACCGAAGGATCGACCGTCGGCCGCGGTGGCTCGGCGGGCAGCACCTCCGAGGGAGGCAATGGCCATGATTCAGCGGGAACCGGTGGTGGCACCGCGGGCAGCGGCGGATCGGGTGGACGGGCAGGGGAGGGCGGCAGTGCAACGACAGGGGGCGCCTCGGGCATCGGAGGAGCGGGCGGTTCCAGCGGCGGCGCCGGAGGTAGAGAGGACGATGGCGGATCCACCGGAGGTACCGAGGGAGGATCGACTGGCGGCAGTGACGGATCCGATGGGGCCAGCGGCAGATCTTCCGACGGCAGCGGCGGATCGTCGGGAACGGGCGGATCTTCGGGGAGCGGCGGGTCTGCCGGCGCGGGTGGATCTTCTGGGAGCGGCGGGTCCTCGGGGAGCGGCGGATCGTCGGGAGGCAGCGGGGGAGCGTCGGGAAGCGGATCCTCGGGAGCCAGCGGAGGAGGCATGTCCGGGGCCGGGGGAAGCGGCGGTACCACGGGTTTGGACGCCGGCAACGATCGCAGCGGCGGCGCCGGCGGAACCGCGGGAGCATCGGGTGCTGGAGGGTCCGGCGGTACGACCCAGGACGCCGCTTCCACAGGCCTTTCCGTGCGGTATGGGGCGCTGAGAACGCAAGCCTCCAGCGCCTACTTGCAGTGCGAGCTCCACGCCGACAACACAGGAACGTCGTCCGTTCCGATTTCGGAGCTCAAGCTCCGTTACTACTTCACCGACGAGGTCATGAAGACGCCGCAGATCGCCATCAACTGGTCGCACGTGTGCGTACCAGGAAACTGCGCCAGCACGCTGGCGGTGACGTTCACCGTCCATGCGCTCACCCCCCCGGCGACGGGAGCCGATACCTACCTCGAGTTCGGCTTTTCCAGCAACCATCCCACGCTCGGCACGGGGGACTCCGCCGAGTTCGCGTTTCAGATGCAAGGTCCCGATCCATCCACGGACATCTATACACAGACGAACGACTACTCCTTCGACAGTTCCAAAACGACGCCGTCGATCTGGCAGCACGTCGTGCTCCTTCAGAACGGCACGGTGGTGTGGGGCACGCCGCCCTAGAACGACGCTGTCAGTTCTTCGTGGACGTCGCATCGAGGTGGCTCGCCAGGCACGTAGGGCTCGACGGACGGAGGCCGCGATGTTTGAATGGCGGCACGAAGCACATGAGCTACCGCGCCGCGCCCGATCGCTACGAGAAGATGATGTACCGGCCGGTGGGCGCGAGCGGTCTCAAGCTCCCGCTTCTGTCCCTCGGGCTCTGGCACAACTTCGGCGAGGCCACGCCGCTCTCGTCCCAGCAGGACATGCTGCGCACGGCGTTCGATCTCGGAATCACGCATTTCGACCTGGCCAACAACTACGGCCCGCCCTACGGCAGCGCCGAGTCGAACTTCGGTCGGCTGCTGCGCAAGGACTTGGCAGCCCACCGCGACGAGCTCGTCATCTCGACCAAGGCCGGCTGGGACATGTGGCCAGGCCCCTATGGTTCCGGCGGCGGCTCGCGCAAGCATTTGCTGGCCAGCCTCGATCAGAGCCTTTTGCGCATGGGCCTCGACTACGTGGACATCTTCTACTCGCATCGCTTCGACCCCGACTGCCCACTCGAAGAGACGATGGGAGCGCTGGCCAGCGCCGTGCAGCAGGGCAAGGCTCTCTACGTGGGCATCTCGTCGTACTCCGCCGAGAAAACCAGGGAGGCGGCGAACCTGCTGCGCTCGTTCAAGGTCCGGTGCTTGCTTCATCAGCCCTCGTACAGCATGTTCAATCGCTGGATCGAAGGCGAGCTGCTCGACGCCCTTTCGGCGGAGGGAATGGGCTGCATCGCATTCTCGCCGCTCGCCCAGGGTCTTCTCACCAGCAAGTACTTGAACGGCATTCCCGAGGACGCCCGGGTCAACCGCCCCGGCGGGGGAAGCTTGTCGCGCGAGCACCTGAGTACCGAGAACCTGGAGCGCGTCCGCGCGCTCGACGGCGTCGCGAAAGCGCGAGGGCAAAGTCTGGCGCAGATGGCACTGGCCTGGACGCTGCGCGACCCGCGGGTCACCTCGGCACTGATCGGCGCGAGCAGCTCCGCGCAGATCCGCGAGAACGTGGCCGCTTTGCAGCAGCTCGACTTCAGCGCCGACGAGCTTCGGATGATCGATCGCCACGCGCACGAGGGCAACGTGAATCTGTGGCGAAAACCGAGCACCGATCAGCGGCCCTAGCCTCGTTGCTGCAAAAGGCCGCCGAAGGGTCGTTGCTGCTATTTCTCCCCCCCAGCCCCCCTCACTCGTGAGGGGCGTGCCGACGGCGGGAGCCGGCGGCGGGGGGAGAATGAGCGACCCGGAACGATCCGGTGGCGAAGCGGTCGCCTGTTCAGCAACCCGCTAGGCGCTTTCCTGGAGAGGAAGCTGGTTCAGTCGCGCGCGGCTCCGCGCCGCGATACCGAGCGCGCGCCAGCGTCCCGTGCGCCATCGCCGATAGTTGAGGATGGCGCGTGTTATTTCGTCGAGCGCGAATCCGAGCCATACGCCCACCAGGCCGAGACCGAGCGTTTTGCCGAAGAGAAAACAGGCGGGCAATCCGATGCACCACATCGCCGCGATGGCGACGGTGGATGCGTAGCGTGCGTCGCCGCAAGAACGCAGCGCGCCGCCCACCACGATGTTTCCGGCACGTCCCGTCTCGACCAAGATTCCCACCACGAACAACGAAGACGCCAGATGCTGCACGCGAAGGTCCGACGTGAACGGTGACAGGAGCCGATGGCGGAAAAGGACGAGGATCGAGCTCAGCACGAGGTTGCCCAGGATGCTGAACAGCACCGCCCGGCGTAGCTGCCTGTCGGCATCCTCGAAATCGTTCGCTCCCACGCGGTGCGCGACGGCGATCTGCGTTCCGATCCCGAATGCCATCGCCCAAAGAATGGTCGTGACCATGACCAAGTTGAGGACGTACACCCGCGCCGCCAGCGCGACAGGGCCCCAGGAAACGATGAGACCGTTGATGATCATCTGCATGCCTTGGTAGGAAAGAGGCTCCATGGCGGACGGCACCCCGATATGGAGAATGCGCTCGAGACTCCCGTAGAGCTCGCGTCGCTCGATCGTCACCGGAAAACGCACGTGGAATTTCAAGTGCACGACACACATCGTGAAGCCAAGCCCGACGCCCAGCGAAATGACGGTAGCCAGTGCCACGCCGGTCACGCCGAGGCGCGGCAAACCCATCACGCCGCGAAGAAACGCAACATTGAGCGCCACGTTGCAGAGGTTGGTGAGCAGAGCCTCCGCCAGGAACCAGCGCGTTTGACCGCGAGAGTTCAGGATACTGCCGTAAGCCATCTGCACAGCCTTGAGGAACAGGCACCCGCCATAGACGCCCAGGTAGCTCGCCGCGTGTTCCAACATCGGCCCGCTCAGGCCGAGCCAGGCCGGGAGCTGTCGATGAAGCACGACGAAGCAAGTGCTCACCGCAAGGCCGACGAGCAGGTTGAAGCCGACCAAAACCAGGTAGGTCGCCGGCACCTCGGAATCGCGCCCGCCACCGATGAGCTGGGAGGCAACGCTATTGCCGGCCTGACCGAAGGCAGAGAAGACGACGAGCGTCGCGCCGATGATGGGAAACAGCGCGCCGACTCCAGCGGCCGCTCCGTCCGAAATTCGACTCAGAAAAAAGGCGTCGACGAAGTTGAGCGAGAGCGTGAGCGCCAGACTGAAAAGCAGAGGCCAGGTGACCGTCCATAGTTCGGGGCGTCGCTGGGGAAGTCGATCGAGAAGAGGCATCAGGTCGTGGCGTCGAGCGCATCCGGGCGCCGGGCATGCTTCAACGAGGAACCTCGGCCGGACGCCTTTGGCGACGGTATTCGAGTGGCGTGCTCCCCGTCCATCGTTTGAAAGCTCGATGGAACGCTCCCACCTGGGAGAAGCCCAAAAGGAACGCGATTTCGGAGAGACTGACATCGCGACGGCCGAGGTGGTCCAGCGCTAGCCGGCGCCGCAACTCGTCGAGCACTGCGCCGAACGTCGTTCCTTCGCATTCCAATCGGCGCTCGAGCGTACGCGCGCTCATGTGCAGCTGCCGAGCCAGTTTGGTGGCTGCCGGGCGACCATGAGACAAGCCGCTCGAAAGATGATGTCGCACCAGATCGGTGAACGTTCGCGATGCGGGAAGACCGCCGAGGAGCGCTTCCGCGTGCTGACGCAGGACAGAATGAAGCTTGGCATCCGCGCTTTCGACCGGTTTCTGCAAATGAGCACGGGCGAACGCGTATCCAGCAAAGGGGGCCATGAAGCGGAGCTTCGCCGCGCCGAAGGTGCGTTCGTATTCGACCATCGTGCTCGGCTCGGGATAGCTGAACCAGCACTCGAGCTCGGGCGCGTCACGAAGAAGCATTTTCAAGTGACTCGTATAGATGGCCGACATGAGAAAGTCCTCGGCCCCTCTCGGCATGACGACCATGCTTTCCCATTGCAGGACGATGCGGTCGCCCTCGTGGTGCAGTCGCAGCTCGAGGCCATCGTTGACCAGACGTATGTAGCGAGCTGCCACCTCGATCGCGTCCTGGACGCTCGCCGCCGAGCGGATGGCATAGTCGGCCACACCCGTGTCCCCGGCGGACATCGTCCGACCTACTTTGAGCCCGAGGTCCAGGTCTCCTGTTTGCTCGATGACGGCGTTGAGGAGCTGGTGAGCGACGGGTATCGGCACCCGGTCGTCGGGATCGAACGCCGGCAGCGGGCCGCCGGGGGGAACGAGATTGGGCAGGTACCCGACGAACGCGCGAACGAGAGCGGCGGAGTACGAAGGGACGCCGTTCGGGCTTCCTGAAACGACCACGTCGCCAAGTTTAGCACTGGTCGCATGACCCGGGTCCCTGCGTCGCGCGCCCGCGCTTGGCTAGCGCCAGTTTTTTCGCTGAGGGCTCGTCCAGGGGGCCTTGCACAGCGTGCAGTCATCCCCGTAAAAGAACTTCCGGGCCTCCTGGTCGGCATAGACCCAGAGACGAAGCCAAGCCACTGCCGGAGCGCGCTCCTCGCCGGCATCGCCGAGTGGCTTGAGGTGGTTGGCGCCGGTCAGCGTCCCGTAAAAGGTTTGCACTGTCGACCTGTTGAAGGTGGGCGTGACGTATCCGGCTGCGGAGACGAAGTTATCCGCCGTTCCCGTGAGGAGCAGCAAGGGCCCGTGCAGCAATTCGGCCGTTCCTTGCAAACCATGAAACGAAACGGTGGTGACCACGCTGGCGTGCTTGCCGGTGTCGACGGCTCCGCCGCCGCCCAGCGAATATCCGATGGAGACCGCGCAAGTGGGCGCCAACTTGCCTTGAAAATCGCCCGAAACAGTGTTCTGCGCGATCAGCCAATCGAGCCCCGAGGTCATCAGCTGCGCGTTCACCGTGGCGCTGTTGCTGGCGATGATGACGAACCCGTGAGAGGCGATGGTATTGAGCAGCGCGGGGTACTGCGCGGGCGTGGTGGTGATTCCGTTGCCCCATGTGACCGGAGGATGCTTGAAACCGTTCTCGCCCAGGGTTTGCGGGCGGAACATCGTGTATTGGCCGTCAGGGCCCGTGTTGTTCACGGTCAGCGGCGTGAAGGGGCCTAAGGCGCCGTAATCGGCGACCGCCGGCACGGTCATGCTGCATCCCGCCGGCCGGGACCCGTCCATGCCGCCCTCCGCGGCGCCGCCCGTGTCGGG